>JACRAZ010000065.1 GCA_016213205.1 Burkholderiales bacterium | reverse complement strand
GCTGCCGCGCGCGGCAGCACGTTCTTGCCGAACGGCGTCGCGGGCGCCAGCACGTGGGTGCAGGCCGAGTCACCCTGCACGCAGGCCACGACCACCGCTGCCAGGTTCTCGGCGGACTGTGACGACAGGTGGACGGCATCGGCCACCAGGACCTTGGCGACGCCGGCCACGGCGGCTGCGGAAGAGGCGGCGCCTGCGCAGTCGCTGCCGGCCACCAGCACGTGGATGTTGCCGCCGATCTTCGCGGCGGCGGCGACGGTGTTGAGGGTCGACGGCTTGAGCGCGGCGCCGTCGTGTTCCGCAATGATCAGAATCGTCATGTCACAGCACCTTCGCTTCTTCCTTGAGCCGTTTGACGAGGTCCGCCACGTCGGCCACCTTGATACCCGCCTTGCGCGCGGCGGGTTCTTCCACGCGCAGCGTGGTTGTGCGCGGCGCGAGGTCGACGCCCAGATCGGCCGCCTTCAGCAGCTCGAGCGGCTTTTTCTTCGCCTTCATGATATTGGGCAGCGTGATGAAGCGGGGCTCGTTGAGGCGCAGGTCGGTTGTCACGACGACGGGCAGCTTGAGCTTCAGGTTCTCCAGCCCGCCGTCGATCTCGCGCGTGACCAGCGCGGTACCGCCCTCGACCTTGATCTTCGACGCGAACGTGGCCTGGCCCCAACCCATCAGTCCGGCGAACATCTGCCCTGCCTGCCCGGCATCGTCGTCGATCGCCTGCTTGCCGAAGATCGCCAGTTGGACGCCCTCCTTCTCGGCGACGTGCTTCACCAGCTTGGCCACCGCCAGCGGCTCGAGCGCCGCGTCGGTCTCGACCAGCACGCCACGGTCTGCGCCGATCGCCATCGCACTGCGCAGCGTCTCCTGGCATCCCGCCGGGCCGCACGAGACGACGATGACCTCGGTGGCCACCCCGGCCTCCTTCAGACGCACCGCCTCTTCACAGGCGATCTCGTCAAAGGGGTTCATCGACAGCTTCTGGTTCGCGAGGTCGACCCCCGAACCATCGGACTTCACTCGGGCCTTGACGTTGTAGTCCAGAACCCGTTTCACGGCGACGAGAATCTTCACTTCAAACACACTCCTATCGTTGAACGCAAATGGCGACCCAGGATGAACGCGGCAGGCAGACCTGCATGGCCCAGGCGGCCCCAGGGTGATGCCGGCGGACCTTCAAGCAGCCTGCCAGGCCCAGTCCTTGTACATGTCACGCAGCTTGGTCTTCAGGAACTTGCCCGTGGACGTGCGGGGAATCTCCGCAACGAACTCGTAGGCATCCGGCACCTGCCACTTCGCGAACGTGCGCGAAAGGTACTGCTGGATCTCTTCGGCGGTGGCCGACATGCCGGGCCGCAACACGATGACGGCCAGCGGCCGCTCGGCCCAGCGCGGGTGCGGCACGGCGATCACGGCGGCTTCCAGCACCGCCGGGTGACCCATGATCGCATTCTCCAGATCGACCGAACTGATCCACTCGCCGCCGCTCTTGATCAGGTCCTTGGTGCGGTCGGTCAGGCGCAGGAAACCGTGCCCGTCGATGCAGCCCACATCACCGGTGCGCAGCCAGCCGTCGGCGGTGAAGCTGCTGTCGCTGACCGGCATCTCGTGGTAGCTGCCGGTGATCCATGGACCGCGAACCTGGATTTCACCGACCGACTGCCCGTCCCAGGCGACCTCGCCCTGCTCGCCGATCAGCCGGATATCGACGAGAGGCGCGGCGCGCCCTTGCTTGACGCGCAACGCATACTGATGATCCTCGGGCAGCGCCCTCATCGCCGCCGTCAGCGCCGACACCGTGCCCAGCGGTGAAGTCTCTGTCATGCCCCAGGCGGTGCCGACCTCGAGCCCGAATTCGTCGAAGCCCCGGAACAGCGACTCCGGAGCGGCCGAGCCACCGACGAGCATGCGCATGCCGGGCACCAGATCCCAGCGGCTCGGAGCGCTGCGCAACGCCTGCAGGATCGACAACCAGATCGTCGGCACGCCGCCGGTGATGGTGACGCGTTCGCGCTGGAACAGGTCGAGCAGCGACTCGGCGTCGAGATGCGGCCCGGGCAGCACCAGCTTGGCCCCCACGAACACCGCCAGGTAAGGCAGACCCCAGGCGTTGGCATGGAACATCGGCACCACCGGCAGCACGATGTCGGTATCGGACACCCCGAGCGCACCCGGCAGGGCGGCCACCAACGTGTGCAGAACCGTCGAACGGTGCGAATACACGACGCCCTTCGGGTGGCCCGTCGTCCCCGAGGTGTAGCACATGCCGCAGGGCGCGTGCTCGTCCACCACCACCGGCTCGAAGCGGCCGCCAGCCCTGCGCAACAGTTCCTCGTAGTCGTCGTACCCGGGCGGAACCGGCTTGCCGGTCAAGGGCACGACGATGATGCGCTCGAACTCCACATCCTTCGAGAACTGCGCCAGCAAGGGCAGCAGCACGTCATCGACGATGAGGATGCGGTCCTTGGCATGGTTGACGATGAACGCCAAGTCATGTGGAAACAGACGCAGGTTGAGGTTGTGCATCACCGCGCCGGCCGCCGGAATGCCGAAATAGCACTCGAGGTGCGCGTAGTGATTCCAGCTCAAGGTGGCCACGCGGTCGCCGGGCTGGACACCCGCCGCGACCAACACCTCCGCCAAGGCCAGCGCACGCCGGTGGAAGTCGCGAAAGGTATGGCGGTGCAGCGACTTGTCCGGCATGCGGCTCACGATCTCCACGTCAGCGTGATACCGCCCCGCACGATCCAGGAAATGGTTCAGTGACAGGGCCGCACCCATCATCGTTGAGACTGCGGTCATGGAAACTCCTAGGCAGCCGGAAGCTGTGGTGTGATGGAACTCGCCGCCCGCCCCGAAGGATCGGCAACAACGTCGGAAAGATCGGCGGCGCACGCGCCGTCGGCGATACCCGGCTCTGACCCGCAGCCCAATTGCGCGTGCACCGCAGGCATCAGGATGGCGAACATGCGTGTCGACAACCCGTCGACACCCAGCCGGCTGCTTGCCCGATACCACTGCCCGGCCCAGTTCAGTGCACCGAGCACGGTCTGCCGCACGAGGACCACATCGGAGTCGACCCAACCGTTCGCAGCAGCGGCACGGATGGCCCGGTCCCAGAGATCCTCGTAGCGATTTCGCGAGGCCATCACCCGCCGCACCGCCGGCTCGGAGAGGCTCCGCCACTCGTACACCAGCACCATCAGCGCGTCCAGGTTGGCCCCGAGCAGCGCGGTCAGGTGGCGGCGCACCATGGCCAGCAACTGCTCCGGCAACCTGCACTCGGTGGCCAAGCCCTCCTGCACTGACGCATGCACGTCGCGGATGCCCTCTTCCATCACCGTGACAAGGAGTTCTTCCTTGGTGGCGAAGTGATAGAAGAGCGAGCCCGACTTGATGCCCAGTTCAACCCCAATCTGGCGCACCGAGGTGCGCTCGAACCCCTGCCGCCTGAACAGGCTGGCTGCGGCCCTCAGGATTTCCTGCCGTCGATGGCTATCCACCTGTTGCGTCATCGCTTACACTATACCAGCTAACAAGCGTTAGGTCGGAAATCCAGGTAACGACAATTCGAGCCACTCGAGCGCCATGCTTCAACGCCCCCTCTTCACCTCCGAGCACGACCTCTTCCGCGAGCAGGTCCAGCGCTTCTTCGACCGCGAGGTCACACCCCACCACGCGCGCTGGGAGGCAGAAGGCATCGTGCCGCGTTCCGTGTGGCGCGCGGCCGGCGCGGCCGGGCTGCTGTGCCCCGCCATCCCAGAGGCCTACGGCGGCGGCGGCGGCAGCCGCCTGCACAGTGCCGTGCTGATCGAGGAGGTGGCCCGCGCCGGCGCCAGCGGCATCGGCTTCGGCCTGCACTCCGACATCGTCGCCCCCTACATCCTGGCCTACGGCAGCGAGGAGCAGAAGCGCCGCTGGCTGCCACCGATGGCGCGCGGCGAGGTCATCGGCGCCATCGCGATGACCGAGCCCGGCGCCGGCAGCGACCTGCAGGCGGTGCGCACCACGGCGCTGCGCGACGGCGATGACCTGGTGGTCAACGGCCAGAAGACCTTCATCACCAACGGCCAGAACGCCGACCTCGTGATCGTGGTCGCCAAGACCGACCCGTCGGCCGGCGCCAAGGGCACCTCGCTGGTGCTGGTGGAGACCGACCGCGCCGGCTTCAAGCGCGGCCGCAACCTCGAGAAGATCGGCATGAAGGCGCAGGACACGTCGGAGCTGTTCTTCGACGACGTGCGCGTGCCCGCCGCCAACATCCTCGGCGGCGAGGGCAGGGGCTTCATCCTGCTGATGCAGGAACTGGCCTGGGAGCGCATGCAGATCGCCATCGGTGCAGCCGCCGGCGCCGAGGCCGCGCTGCAATGGACGCTGGACTACACCAAGGAGCGCAAGGCCTTCGGCCAACGCGTCATCGATTTCCAGCACAACCGCTTCCGGCTGGCCGAGTGGAAGACGCAGGTGCAGGTGATGCGCGTCTTCGTCGACCGGCTGATGGACGAACTCCTGCGCGGACAGCTCGATGCCGCGACGGCGGCCATGGCCAAGTACTGGACCACCGACCTGCACTGCCGGCTGCTCGACGATTGCCTGCAGATGTTCGGCGGTTTCGGCTACATGTGGGAGTACCCGATCGCACGCGCCTATGCCGACGCCCGCGTCTCGCGCATCTACGGCGGCACGAACGAGATCATGAAGGAAATCGTCGGCCGCACGCTGTGACGCGCCGCGTGGTCGAAGCGACTGCGCACCGTCCACCCCCTCACCCCGAACCCGATCGAACCATGACCGAAGCATTCATCTACGACGCCGTGCGCACGCCGCGCGGCAAGGGGCGCGCCTCGGGCGCGCTGCACGGCAGCACGCCGATCCACTTGGCCGTCACCGCGCTGCAGGCGCTGCGTGATCGCAACCGGCTCGACACCGCACAGGTCGATGACGTGATCCTCGGCTGCGTCGAACCGGTGGGCGAACAGGGCGCCAACATCGCCCGCGTGGCGGCGCTGGTGGCCGGCTACGACGAGTCGGCTCCCGGCGTGCAGATCAACCGCTACTGCGCCTCGGGCCTGGAGGCCTGCAACATGGCCACGGCCAAGGTGATGTCGGGCCAGTCGCCGCTGGCCGTCGGCGGCGGCGTCGAGAGCATGAGCCGCGTGCCCATGGGCACCGGCGGCGGCGCATGGCCGGCCGACCCGGCGGTGGCGCTGCCCACCTACTTCGTGCCGCAGGGCATCTCCGCCGACCTGATCGCGTCGCTGTACGGGCATTCGCGGGCCGACGTCGATGCCTATGCGCTGGAAAGCCAGCGCCGCGCCGCCGCCGCGTGGGCCGAAGGCCGCTTCGCACGCTCGATCGCCCCGGTGCGCGACGTCAACGGCCTGGTGGTGCTCGACCGCGACGAGCACATGCGGCCCGAAACCACGATCGAATCGCTGGCCAAGCTTGAACCCGCGTTCAAGCTCCAGGGCGAGCGCGCCGGCTTCGACGCGGTGGCGCTGCAGCGCTACCCGCAGCTCGAGCGCATCGAGCACGTGCACCACGCCGGCAACTCCTCGGGCATCGTCGACGGCGCCGCCGCCGTGCTGATCGGCAATGCCGAGGTCGGCCAGCGGCTGGGCCTGAAGCCGCGCGCGCGCATCCGCTCGTTCGCCTCCGTCGGCAGCGAGCCGACCATCATGCTCACCGGCCCGTCGTTCTCGGCCGAGAAGGCGCTCAAGCTCGCCGGCATGTCCTGTTCCGACATCGATCTGTTCGAACTCAACGAGGCCTTCGCATCGGTGGTGCTGCGCTTCATGGAGGTGATGAACGTGCCGCATGAGCGCATGAACGTCAACGGCGGCGCCATCGCCATGGGCCATCCGCTGGGCGCCACCGGGGCCATGATCCTCGGCACCCTGCTGGACGAGCTCGAGCGCCGCAACCTTGCCACCGGGCTGGCCACGCTGTGCGTGGGCGCCGGCATGGGCACCGCCACCATCATCGAGCGCGTCTGAGCCGCGCCGATCGGGAACCCTCACCATGAGCATCGACTACCAAGC
This sequence comes from Burkholderiales bacterium, assembly GCA_016213205.1. Classification (GTDB taxonomy): domain Bacteria; phylum Pseudomonadota; class Gammaproteobacteria; order Burkholderiales; family Burkholderiaceae_C; genus Pseudaquabacterium. The sequence goes on along the minus strand of JACRAZ010000065.1, from coordinate 73,377 downwards.
AGGCGCCGACGGCATCGCCACATTGACGTGGCAGATGAGCGATGTGCCGATGAACGTCCTCAACGCGGCCTCGATGGCCGCCTATGCGGCCGCGGTGCGGCGCGCCATCGCCGACCCCGCCATCAAGGGCGTGATCGTCACCTCGGCCAAGCCGGAGTTCATCGCCGGCGGCGACCTGAACATGCTGCTGGCCTTCAGCGACGCGCAGGCCATGACCCGCTTCACCGAAGAGCTGCACGGCCTGATGCGCGGCATCGAGAAGAGCGGCAAGCCCTTCGTCGCGGCGCTCAACGGCAGCGCGTTGGGCGGCGGCTACGAGGTGGCGCTGAGCTGCCACCGCCGCATCGCCGCCGACAACCCGAAGGCGCAGATCGGCCTGCCCGAGGTGGGCCTGGGCCTGCTGCCCGGCGGCGGCGGCACGCAGCGCCTGCCGCGACTGATCGGCGTCCGCGCGGCGCTGCCCTTCCTGCTGGAAGGCAAGAAGGTCTCGCCGGCGCAGGCGCTGAAGGCCGGCATGGTGGACGAGGTCGTGCCGCCGGCCGAGCTGTTGGCGCGCGCACGCGCCTGGCTGCTGGCGGCGAAGCCCGAGGACGCGATCCAGCCCTGGGACCGCAAGGGCTTCAAGCTGCCCGGCGGTCCGGTGCAGAGCCCGGCCGGCTATGAAACCTTCACCGCCGGCAATGCGCTGCTGCGCGCCAAGACCTTCGGCAACTACCCGGCGCCCGAAGCGATCATGAGCTGCGTCTACAACGGCTGCCAGGTCGACATCGACACCGCCCTGAAGATCGAGGGGCGCGAGTTCGTCAAGCTCACCGTCGGCCCGGTGTCGAAGAACATGATCCGCACGCTGTTCTTCGGCATCGGAGAAGCCAACAAGCTCGCCGCCCGGCCCAAGGGCGTGCCGCCGGCCAGCTACCGCCGCGTCGGCGTCCTCGGCGCCGGCATGATGGGCGCCGGCATCGCCTGCGCGGCGGCCGAGGCCGGGCTCGATGTGGTGCTGCTGGACACCACGGCCGAACTCGCCGCGCGCGGCAAGGCCTACGGCGAGGCGCGCTGGGCCAAGCAGGCCGAGCAGGGCCGCCTGAGCGCCGAGAAATGCGCCGCGCTGGCGGCCCGGGTGCGGCCCACGGCCGACTTCGCGGCGCTGGATGGCTGCGACATCGTGGTCGAGGCCGTGTTCGAGGACCGCGCGCTGAAGGCCGAGGTGACACGTAAGGCCGAGGCCCTGCTTGCCCCCGATGCCGTCTTTGCCAGCAACACCTCGACGCTGCCGATCAGCGGCCTGGCGCAGGCCTCGGCGCGGCCGGCCAACTTCATCGGCCTGCACTTCTTCTCGCCGGCCGAGAAGATGCCGCTGGTCGAGGTCATTGTCGGCAAGGCGACGAGCGAATCCTGCCTGGCCCGCGCGCTCGACTTCGTGAAGGCGCTGCGCAAGACGCCCATCGTCGTGAACGACAGCCGCGGCTTCTACACCAGCCGCGTGTTCTCCACCTATGTCGGCGAGGGCCTGACGCTGCTGGCCGAAGGCGTGGCGCCGGCCTTGATCGAGAACGCCGGCCGCATGGCCGGCATGCCGGTGGGACCGCTGGCGCTGGCCGACGAGGTCTCGCTCGAACTGATGGCCCGCATCCGCCGCCAGACCGCCGCCGACCTGGGCTCGGCCTACCAGCGCAGCGCCATCGACGAGGTCTGCGAGCGCATGGTCGACAGCGCCCTCGGCCGCCTTGGCAAGAAGGCCGGCAAGGGGTTCTACGAGTATCCGCAGGGTGCCACCAAGCACCTGTGGGCCGGCCTGGCCGGCCTGTGGAGGCCGGCAACGGCGCAGCCGGGCGTGGCCGAGGTCAGGCAGCGGCTGATGGCGATCCAGTCCATCGAAACCGTGCGCTGCCTCGAGGAGGGCGTGCTGCGAGCGCCGATCGACGCCGACGTCGGCGCCATCCTCGGCTGGGGTTTCCCGGCCTACCTCGGTGGCCCGATCGGGCAGATCCACAGCCGTGGCATCGCTGCCTTCGTGGCCGACTGCGACGAGCTGGCGCGCCGCCACGGCCCGCGCTTCGAGCCACCGAAGAGCCTGCGCGCGATGGCCGCCGAAGGCAAGACCTTCTTCGCGCGCTGACGGCCCCATCCGCACGCTGTCCGCCCAACTCCCTCTTCGAGAGACCCAAGACCGCATGTCCACCATCGAGTCCGCCATCGACCGGCAGTCCGAAGCCTTCCAGGCCCAGCGCCAGCAGATGCTGGCCTTGATCGACAACTTCCGCGACCTGGAAGGTCGCGTGCGCGACACCTCCAACGCGATGGAGTCGCGCTTTCGCGAGCGCCGGCAACTGCTGCCGCGCGAGCGCGTCTCGCTGCTGCTGGACCGCGGCTCGCCGTGGCTGGAGCTGTCCACGCTGGCCGGCCTGCGCCTGCACGACGACGACGGCGAGAAGAACGTGCTCGGCGGGGCGCTGATCACCGGCATCGGCATCGTCTCGGGCATCCGCTGCATGGTCATCGCCTCCGACAGCGCCATCAAGGGCGGCACCATCACGCCGATGGGCATGCGCAAGAGCCTGCGCGCGGAGGCCATCGCGCTGGAGAACCGGCTGCCGGTGGTGCGGCTGGTCGAATCGGGCGGCGCCAACCTGATGCACGTGGGCGAGGTCTTCATCGAAGGCGGCCGCGGCTTCGCCAACCAGGCGCGCCTGTCGGCCGCCGGCATTCCGCAGGTCACCGTGATGCACGGCCACTCCACCGCCGGCGGCGCGTATCTGCCGGGCATGTCCGACTACGTGATCATGGTGCGCGGCCGCGCCAAGGCCTTCCTGGCCGGCCCGCCGCTGCTGAAGGCGGCCACCGGCGAGATTGCCGGCGACGAGGAACTGGGCGGCGCCGAGATGCACACCCGGGTCTCCGGCGTGGCCGAGTACCTGGCCGAGGACGATGCCGACGGCATCCGCATCGCGCGCGACGTGCTCGCGCGCATGCCGTGGAACGACAAGCCCGGCCAGGGCACCGGGCGCGGCTGGAAGCCGCCGCGCTTTCCAAGCGACGACATCGTCGGCCTCGTGCCGCCCGACTACCGCCAGCCTTACGACGTGCGCGAGTTGCTCGCGCGGCTGATCGACGACTCCGACTTCCTCGACTTCAAGCCCGAGTTCGGCGCCGCCACCGTGTGCGGCCACGGCGCCATCGAGGGCCAGCCCTGCGGCTTCATCGGCAACAACGGGCCGATCGACCCGCAGGGCGCGAACAAGGCCACGCAGTTCATGCAGCTGTGCGAGCAGTCGGGCACGCCGCTGGTCTACCTGCAGAACACCACGGGTTTCATGGTCGGCAAGGAGGTCGAGCAGGTCGGCATGATCAAGCACGGCGCGAAGATGATCCAGGCCGTCACCAACTGCAAGGTGCCGCGCATCACGCTGATGATCGGCGCCTCCTTCGGTGCCGGCAACTACGGCATGTGCGGCCGCGCCTACGACCCGCAGTTCGTCTTCGCATGGCCGAACGCGCGCGTGGCGGTGATGGGCGGCGAGCAGGCGGCCATGGTGATGCGCATCGTCACCGAGGAGAAGATGGCGCGCGCCGGCAAGGCGCCGCCCGAGGCCATGCTCGAGGGCATGCGCGCCGAGATCCTGAAGCGCTTCGACATGGAATCGCACTCGCTGTTCGCCACCGCGCGGCTGTGGGACGACGGCATCATCGACCCGCGCGACACGCGCGCCGTGCTGGCGCTGGCGCTGGCCGCGTGCCGCGAAGGCCGCGCGCGCACCGTGCGGCCCAGCAGCTTCGGCGTGGCGCGGATGTGAGGGCGACGACGATGCGAACCAACTTCCACAAGATCCTCGTCGCCAACCGCGGCGAAATCGCCTGCCGCGTCATGCGCACCGCCCGCGCGCAGGGCTACCGCACGGTGGCGGTGTACAGCGAGGTCGATGCCGGCGCGCTGCACGTGCAGCAGGCCGACGAGGCCCTGTGCATCGGCCCGGCGCCGGTGCGCGAGAGCTACCTCAGCATCGACGCCCTGCTGCGCGCCGCCGCCGCCAGCGGTGCCGACGCCATCCACCCCGGCTACGGCTTCCTGTCCGAGAACGCCGAGTTCGCGCGCGCCGTGCAGGCGGCGGGGCTGGTGTTCATCGGCCCCGACCCGCACTCGATCGAGCGCATGGGCAACAAGGCAGCGGCCAAGCGCCTGATGCTCGAGGCCGGCGTGCCCTGCGTGCCCGGTTACCAGGGCTCTGACCAGTCCGACGGCAAGCTGCTCGCGCAGGGCCGCGAGATCGGCGTACCCATCATGGTCAAGGCCGCGGCCGGCGGCGGCGGGCGCGGCATGCGGCTGGTGCACGACCAGGCCGAGCTGCCCGACGCGCTGGCGCGTGCGCGCTCGGAAGCCACCAACGCCTTCGGCTCCGACGAGCTGATCCTCGAGCGCGCCGTCATCGAGCCGCGGCATGTCGAGGTGCAGGTGTTCGGCGACCGCCATGGCAACGTCATCCACCTCGGCGAGCGCGACTGCTCGGTGCAGCGCCGGCACCAGAAGGTGTTCGAGGAAGCACCCTCGCCGGCCGTCGACGCTGCGCTGCGCGAGCGCATGGGCGCAGCCGCGGTGGCGGCGGCGCGCGCGGTGGACTACGTGGGCGCCGGCACGGTGGAGTTCCTGCTCGACCGCGAGGGGCGCTTCTACTTCCTCGAGATGAACACCCGGCTGCAGGTCGAGCACCCGGTCACCGAGTGCATCACCGGCCTGGACCTGGTGGCTTGGCAGCTGGCGGTGGCGCGCGGCGAGCCGCTGCCGCTGACGCAGGAACAGGTGCAACTCAGCGGCCACGCCATCGAAGTGCGGCTGTACGCCGAAGACCCGGCCAGCGACTTCCTGCCGCAAAGCGGCGAGGTGGCGCTGTGGCAGCCGCCTGCGGGCAGCGGCGTGCGCGTCGACCACGGGCTGGCGCAGGGGCAGGCGGTCAGCCCCTTCTACGACCCGATGATCGCCAAGATCATCGCCCACGGCGCCACGCGCGATGAAGCGCGGCGGCGCCTGGTCGGCGCGCTGGCCAACACCTGCGTGCTGGGCCTGCCCACCAACCTGCGCTTCCTTGCCGACGCGGCGGCGCACCCCGAGTTCGTGGCCGGCCAGGCGACCACCGCCTTCATCGGAAGGAACTTTCCCCCGGAGCGGCTGCGCGCGGCCGAGGCGGATTCGCGGGCGCTGGCGGTCGCCGCCGCCCTGTGGTTCGACGCCAGCGCGTACCGAGGCGCGCAGTTCGGCTTCCGCTCCAACGGGCCGGCGCGCTGGCCGCTGGTGCTGGGCGCGGACGGGGACCGTGTCAACGCCCACGTCACCGTGCTCGGTGCCGGTCGGTTCCGCGTCGACTGCCCCACGGGTGCCGCACACGACATCGCCTTTCTCGGGCGCGACGCTGCCCACCATCGGCTGGCCATCGACGGGCTTCACATGCACGCCACGGCCGTGTTCGACGCCGGCCGCCTGCATCTGGCGCTGGACGGCCAGACATTCAGTGTCGAAGACCTCACCTACGCCGCGCCCAAGCGCGACGACGACGCCGGCGAGTCGAGCGTGCTGGCGCCGATGAACGGCCGCCTGCTCGCCTTGCTGGTGTCGGCAGGCGACACCGTGGTGAAGGGCCAGCGCGTCGCGGTTCTCGAGGCCATGAAGATGGAACACCAGCTGCTGGCGCGTCGCGACGGCGTGGTCGAGCGCATCGGTGCCGCGGTGGGTGAACAGCTGGCCACGCGCGCGCTGGTCGTGAAGCTGACCGAGGCGGCCGCGTGAGCAGACAGAACAACCCGCATTGGTCCGGAGACCCACGATGAGCCGATCCAGCCCCTTCTACACCGCCGAGCACGAAGCCTTCCGCGCCGCAGTGCGGCGTTTCGTCGCGCGCGAGATCACGCCGAACGTCGAGATCTGGGAGAACCAAGCGAGCTTTCCGCGCGAGCTGTACCGCCAGGCCGCCGGGCTGGGGCTGCTGGGCCTTGGCTTCCCCGAGGCGTACGGCGGCAACGATGGCGACCTGTTCATGACCATCATCGCCGCCCAGGAGCTCGCGCGCTGCGGCGGCGGCGGCGTGCTGGCCAGCCTGCTGTCGCACACCATCGGCTGCCCGCCCATCGTCAACGTCGGCAGCGAGGCGCTCAAGCGCAAGGTGCTGCCACCGGTGATGCGCGGCGAGAAGATCAGCGCGCTGGGCATCACCGAGCCCTCGGGCGGCTCGGACGTGGCCAACCTCAGGACGACCGCCCGGCGCGACGGCGACCACTACGTCGTCAACGGTTCCAAGACCTTCATCACCTCGGGCATCCGCGCCGACTTCTACACCGTGGCCGTGCGCACCGGCGGCCCGGGCCCGGCCGGCGTGTCGCTGCTGCTGATCGAGAAGGGCATGCCGGGCTTCACTCAGACGCCGCTGTCCAAGATGGGCTGGCTGTGCTCGGACACCGCCACGCTGCACTTCGACGACGTGCGCGTGCCGGTGGACAACCTCGTGGGCACCGAGAACCAGGGCTTCAAGGCCATCATGCAGAACTTCAACCGCGAGCGCATCTTCCTGGCTGCGGGTGCGAACGGCTTCGCGCAGGTGTGCCTGGACGAAGCGCTGGCCTGGGCAAAACAGCGCGAGATGTTCGGCGGCAAGCTCGTCGACCAGCAGGTCACGCGCCACAAGCTGGCCGACATGGCGATGCGCATCGAAGCCACGCAGGCCATGCTCGAAACGCTGGCCTGGCGCGTCGAGCACGGCGACGCGCCGGTCGGCGAGATCTGCCTGCTGAAGAACCAGGCCACGCAGACCATGGCTTTCTGCGCCAACGAGGCGGTGCAGATGCACGGCGGCGCGGGCTTCATCCGCGGCGTGACGGTGGAGCGCATCTACCGCGAGGTAAAGGTCAACGCCATCGGCGGCGGGGCCGAGGAGGTGATGCGCGACCTGGCGGCGCGGCAGCTGGGGTTCCACGCATGAAGACTTCGGCGGCTGCCGAGCGCCCGCCGGCCGAGGGCCTGGTGCGGGCCCTGCGCCAGGCGTTGCGTGGCGCGCCCGTGGTGGCGCGCGAAGCCGGCTTTCCGCGCGCGTGGTGGCGCCACCTGGGTGAGCAGGGCCTGCTGGGCCTGTCGTTCGACCTCGACGGGCGCGGCCCACGTGCCGACTGGCCCACCATCGCCCGGCTTGCCGGCGGCATGGCGCGCGAGACCGGCAGCCTCGGCCTCACGCTCGGCTGGATGCTCAACGAGATGCTGGGGCGCTGCGTCATCGGCAGCGCGGGGAACGAATCGGAGCGGGTGCGCGCGCTGCTGCGGCGCATGGCCGCCGGCCAGGCCATCGTGGGCCTGGCCGTCTCCGAGCCCGACGCCGGCGCGCACCCGAAACGCCTGCGCTGCAGCGCCCGCCGAGAACAGGACGCGCAGGGCGAGCGCTGGCTGCTCGACGGCAGCAAGTCGCACGTCAGCAATGGCCCGGCAGCCGATGTCTTCGTGGTGCTGGCGGTCACGGCGGATGACGGCCTGCGCAAGGCCTTCGACGCCTTCCTGGTCGAAGCCGGCACGCCGGGCCTTGCGCTTCAGCCTTCGGCTGGCGCCGGCTTGGGCACGATCAGCGCACCCGCACCCGCACCCGCACCCGCTGCCGCGGTGCTGGCGCCCTTGCAGCACGCCGGCCTGCAATTCGAAGCCTGCGCTGTGCCCGCCGGCTGCCGGCTGGGCGCGGGCGGCACCGCCTTCGACCGCATCGCCAGGCCCGTGCGCGTGGTCGAGGACGCGCTGCTCACCAGCGCGGTGGTCGGCGCGATGCACGCCGAGCTTGACGCACTGGCGCGCTGGTTGCGCCCGACCCAGCCCGCGCCGGCACTGCTGCGCCGGCTGGGCGCGTTGCGGCTCGAGCTCGATGCCCTGCAGGCGGTGGCCGACCAGGCGGCCCGCCGCCTCGAAGCCGAAGGCCCGGGCACAGGCCTGGCGCAGTTCAACGCCGGCAGCCGGCGCCTGCTGGAACGCTGGCAGGCCGAGTTCGAATCTCTGGCCGCAACGCTCGACGATCTGGGCGACGCCATCGCGGCTCTGAGCCGCGACATCCGTTGCGTGCTGGGCATCGCCCGCAGCGTCGGCGAGACGCGCCAGTTCGAAGCCGGCCAACGCATGCTGCTCACAGAGGAGTCCGATGAAGTCCCTGCATGACACCCACTTCGCTAGCGTGGACGTGGTGTCGTCCCGCCTGGCGGACGCCGACTACATCGCCAGCCGGCAACTCGCCACCGCGGTCTACCTGGCCTTCAACCTCGAGAAGCCCGTGCTGGTCGAAGGCCCGGCCGGGGTCGGCAAGACCGAGCTGGCCAAGACCATGGCCGGCATCCTCGACGTGCCGCTGATCCGCATGCAGTGCTACGAGGGCCTGGACGAATCGAAGGCGCTGTACGAATGGAAGTACGGCAAGCAGCTGCTGTACACGCAGCTGCTGAAGGACAAGCTGGCCGAGCTGATGCAGGGCGCGGTGGGGCTGGCGGCCTCGATCGAGAAGCTGCACACGCACGACGACCTGTTCTTCTCCGAGCACTTCCTCGAGCCGCGGCCGCTGTACCAGGCGCTGCACCAGGAGCGCGGCTGCGTGCTGCTGATCGACGAGGTCGACAAGTCCGACCCCGAGTTCGAGGCCTTCCTGCTCGAGGTGCTGTCGGACTTCCAGGTGTCGGTGCCCGAGCTCGGCACTGTCGCGGCCAAGGTCAAGCCGCTGGTCTTCCTCACCAGCAACAACACGCGCGAGATGAGCGATGCGCTCAAGCGCCGCTGCCTGCACCTGCACATCCCCTTCCCCGACGCCGCCATCGAGCGTCGCATCCTCGAGCGGCGGGTGCCGGGGCTGAGCAGCAAGCTCAACCGCGATCTCGTCGCCTTCGTGCAGGCGGTGCGCGAGCTGGAGCTGAAGAAGCAGCCCTCGGTCAGCGAGACGATCGACTGGGCCAGGACGCTGTTGCTGCTGAACGCCGAGCACCTGAACCTGGACCTTGTGCGCGACACGCTCAACGTGTTCCTGAAGTTCGAGCAGGACATTGCCACCGCCGCCGAACAGCTGCCCACCTTGATGGACAAGGCGCGCAAGAACGCGGAGTTCCCCCATGCAAGCCACGCTTGAGGACTTCTTCAAGGCGCTGCGCGGCAGCGACCTGGACGTGAGCCTGAACGCGCAGATCGACGCGGCGCGCGCCACCGCGCTGGTGGGCTGGGGCGAGCGCGAGCTGCTGAAGTCGGCGCTGGGCACGACGCTGGCCAAGACGCTGCCCGACCGCGCCATCTTCGACGAGACCTTCGATCGCTTCTTCCACTTCGATTCCTTCGGCAGCACCGCCGCGTCGGCAGGCGCGCCGGCCGTCGACGCCTCGCAGCCGCAGACGCCGCCACGCGAAAGCAGTGGCCAGGGCAGCGGTGGCCCCGGCGGCTGCCACGGCAGCGCAGGGCAGGCCTTGTCGCAGCTGCTGATGTCGGGCGACTCGGCGGCACTGTCGCGCCGCATGCAGCAGGCCGCGCGCGAGGTCGGCCTGACCGACATCTGGTTCTTCACCCAGAAGGGCCACTACACGCAGAAGATCCAGCAGGCCATGGGTCTGGAGCTGCTGGACCGCGAGATCAGCGAGGCCCGCCGCCAGACGCTGGCACCCCAGCGACATGCCGACCTGGAACTGGCGCGCAAGCGGCTCTTCAACGAGGTGCGCAGCTTCGTCGAGCGCAAGCTTGCGATGTACGGCACCGCGCCCACGCGCGAGCTGCACGACGAATTCCTGCAGTCGCAGAAGCTGTCCACCATCGACCGCCGCGACTTCGCGCGCATGCACGAGATCGTGCGCAAGATCGCGCGCCGGCTGGCCGAGCGCCACGCCCGGCGCAAGCGCCGCGAGCAGCGCGGCCAGCTCGACTTCCGCCGCACGATGCGCGCCAACGCGGCCTACGGCGGCGTGATGTTCGAGACCCACTGGCGCAGCACGCGCATCGAGCGGCCCAAGGTGGTGGCCATCTGCGACGTGAGCGGCTCGGTGCGCCAGTACGCGCGCTTCCTGCTGCTGTTCCTGTACAGCCTGGACGAGCTGCTGTCGGACGTGCAGTCGTACGCGTTCACGAACCACCTCGTCGACGTGAGCGCCACGTTCGAGTCGCTGCCGGTGGAGCAGGCAGTGGACAGGGTCATGCAGGCCGTCGGCGGCTCGGGCACCGACTACGGCCAGATGCTGCTCGACCTGGACGAGCAGCTGATGCACCGCATCGATCACCGTACGACCGTGCTCGTGCTTGGCGATGCGCGCAACAACCGCGGCCATCCACGCAGCGAGATCATGAAGACGCTTTATGGCCGCGCGCGGCGCGTCATCTGGCTCAACCCCGAGCCGCGCTCGTTCTGGGGTCTGGGCGATTCGGAGATGAAGCGCTACGCGCCCTACTGCCACATCGCGCGCGAGTGCAACTCGCTGCGGCACCTGGAGCGCACGCTCGACGAGCTGTTGCGTTCGAACAGCGCGAGCGCCTGAAGGCCGTTGAGTCATGGTCCGCGCAGCCACCCAGCTTCATCCAACGCGCACGCCCGTCGCGCCGCGGCCGGCAGCCACGCTGATGTGGCTGCGCGACACGGCCTCCGGCCCCGAAGTACTGCTGACGCGGCGCTCGCCGCACGCCAGCTTCCTGCCCGGCGTGTTCGTGTTCCCGGGTGGCCGCGTCGACGATGCCGATGCGGCGGTGGCCGACCTCGCAGGCACGGCCGCAGCCGCGCTGCCCCACCTGCCCGCCGCGATGGCCGCACTCCGCGAGAGCTTCGAGGAACTCGGCGTGCTGCACGCGCACGACGCGGATGGCCGCCCGCTGACCGCGCAGGAGCTGGCCACGCTGGCGCGCCGGGAGCCGCTCTACCCGCAGCTGCGCACACGCGGCCTGCGCCTGGCCGCCGACGCGCTGCGCGTCGCCGTGCGCTGGACCACAGACCGCGACGTGCAGCCGCGCCGCTTCGACACGCTGTTCCTGATCGGCCGCATGCCCGAAGCCCAGACGCCGGTGGCCGACGACAGCGAGCAGTTCGAGCCGGTGTGGCTGCGCGCCACCGACGCGCTGGCGCACCACGAGGCGGGCACGCTGCCGATGATCTTCCCGACCCTGCGCACGCTGCGCTGGCTGGCGGGCTTTGCCAGCGTCGACGCCGCGCTGGCCGCCTGCGCCAGCAACCGGCCGCACTGGGAGTCGTGCCCGCGCGGCGCGCTTGTCGGCGGCAAGCCGCAGCGTTACATGGAGAGCGACCTGCCGTTCGGCGAGCTCGAACTCGTCTGCCCCGACGGGCAGCTGCTGCATGCGCTCGACTGGCAGAGCGAACGTCCGGTGCAGCTGCTGCGGCACCTGTGGCGCTTCACCGCGCCCAACCCGGGCGTGATGACGGGGCCGGGGACGAATTCGTACATCCTGGGCAGCGCAGAGGCGGGCTTCATCGTCATCGACCCCGGGCCCCCGGACGACGCCCACATCACGCGCCTGCTCGATTTCACCGGCGGCAAGGTGCAGACCATCGTCTGCACGCATTCGCATCCCGACCATTCGCCCGCGGCGCGGCCGCTGGCGCAGGCCTGCGAAGCGGCCACGGGGCGCCGCCCGACGATCCTCGGCCTGCCGTCGGCTCCGACTGCGCGCGCGCACTCCGAGTTCACCCCCGACCACGTGCTGGCCGACAGCGAAAGTATCGTGCTCGACGATCCCGAGCACCGCGTGACGCTGCGCGCGGTGCACACCCCGGGCCACGCCGCGAACCACCTGTGCCTGGTGCTCGAGGAGGACGGCCTGCTGTTCTCCGGCGACCACGTGCTCAACGGCAGCACCACGGTGATCGACCCGCCCGACGGCAACATGGCCGCCTACATCGATTCGCTCGACCGGCTGCTGGGTGAGTGTGCCCGCCACGACATCCGCTTCATCTGCCCTGCCCACGGTCACGTCATCGGCTCGGCGCCGCAGGCCATCGCGTGGCTGAAGGCGCACCGCCTCGCGCGCGAAGCCAAGGTCATCGAGGCGATGCGCGTGCGCCCCGACGGCGGCCCGGAGGACTGGGTGCCGATCGCCTATGCCGACACGCCCAGGCAGCTCTGGCCGGTGGCCAAGCGCTCGCTGATCGCGCATGTCGAGCGCATCGAGGCGCTCGGACTCACGCGCCCTTGACGTCCACGTCACTCTCTGCGACAGGAACCCGACCTTGACCGATCAGCCCCCCCTTCCCCCCGCCGTCGTAGACGCCTTCTGGCAGCGCTGGGGCAGCAACACCTTCCTCAGCGCGCAGGGCCTGGAGCTGGAACTCGCCGGCGTGGGGCGTGCCGTCGTGCACCTGCGAAAGCCTACCGTGATGCAGCGCGGCGGCGGCGGCTCGGCTGACGTGATCAACGGTGGCGTCATCGCCTACATGTTCGACGCCGCGCTCGGCTGCGCCATCGCCTCCGCCAACCTGGCGCGGCCCGAGATGCGCAGCATCGCGCCACACGAACTGCGCCAGTCGACCATCAACCTCGACATCACCTACGTCGATGCCGCCGCCGGCCCGCGCTTCGAAGCCCATGGCCGGGTCGTGCGCTCGGGGCGCAGCGTGGCCTTCGCCGAAGGCGAGCTGCGCGACGAACAGGGCCGCGTCTGCGCCACCGCCAAGGGCATCTGGCGCGTCATGTGGCCGCAACCGGACGGCGCCGGCCGCTGAAACGGCTGCGCACGCCCTTCAACCACCACTCGCGAATGGACCTATCGGTATGAGCAAGGACACCCTGCGCATCGGCTGCGCCTCCGGCTTCTGGGGCGACACCGAGTTTTCCGCTGCACAACTGGTCGAGCACGGCGACATCGACGTGCTGGTCTTCGACTACCTGGCCGAGATCACGATGTCTCTGCTGATCCGCGCCCGTTCGAAGGATCCGGCGCAGGGCTACGCGCCGGACTTCGTCGCCACCATGAAGCCCCTGATGAAGCAGCTGAAGGCGCGCGGCATTCAGGTGGTGGCCAATGCCGGCGGGGTGAACCCGTCGGCCTGCCGCGATGCGCTCGTCGCCGCGGCTGCGGCCGAGGGCGTGGACCTGAAGATCGCCGCCGTCCTCGGCGACGACCTGATGCCGCAAGTCGAGGCGCTGCGCGCGGCCGGCACGACGGAGATGTTCTCCGGCGCAACGTTCCCCGCCAAGGTCATGAGCGCCAACGCCTACCTGGGCGCCTTCCCGATCGCCGCGGCGCTGTCCGCGGGCGCCGACATCGTGGTCACCGGGCGCTGCGTGGACAGCGCGGTGACGCTCGCACCGCTGATCGCGCGCTTCGGCTGGACCGCGGACGACCTGGACAAGCTGGCGCAAGGCAGCCTCGCCGGCCACCTGATCGAATGCGGCACGCAGGCCACCGGCGGCAACTACACCGATTGGGCCAGCGTGCCCGGCTGGGACGACATGGGCTTCCCGATCGCCGAGTGCCGTGCCGACGGCAGCTTCGTCATCACCAAGCCGCCGGGCACCGGCGGCTTGGTGTGCCCCTCGACGGTGGGCGAGCAGATGCTCTACGAGATCGGCGACCCCCGCGCTTACATCCTGCCCGACGTGGTGAGCGACTTCACCGACGTCACACTCACGCAGGTGGGGCCCGACCGCGTGGAAGTGCGCGGCGCGCGCGGCCTGCCGCCCACCGACCAGGCCAAGGTCAGCGTCACCTATGCCGACGGCTTCCGCGCCACGAGCCTGTTCATGATCGGCGGCATCGATGCCGGCGCCAAGGCGCGCCGTGTCGGCGCTTCGATGCTGGCGCGCATGCGGCGCAAGTTCACCGAGCGTGGCTGGACCGACTTCACCGAGGCCTGCGTCGAAGCCATCGGCGCCGAGGACACCTACGGGCCTCATGGCCGAGTGTCCGCGCGCGAGGTGATGCTCAAGGTGGGCGTGCGCCACCCGTCGAAAGACGCGCTCGAGCTGTTCTCGCGCGAGGTCGCGCCGATGGCGCTGATGTCGGCGCCGGCGATCACCGGCTTCACCGGCGGGCGGCCGAAGGTGCAGCCCGTGGTGCGGCTATTCTCCTGCCTGGTGCCGAAGGCGAAGCTCGCGGTGAGCATCGACATGGGCGCGCAGAAGGTTGCCGCGCCCGCGCTGGCCGGGGTGCGTTTCGACGCCGCGGCGCTGCGGGCGGTGGATGGCCCGCTGCCCGCTGCCGATGCCTTCGCCCGCGGCGCACGCAGCGTGCCGCTGGTGCAACTGGCCTGGGGCCGAAGCGGCGACAAGGGCGACGCCGCCAACATCGGCCTCATCGCCCGCAAGCCCGAGTACCTGCCCTTCATCCGTGCCGCCATCACCGAGCAGGCAGTGGCGCGCTGGTTCGCGCACCTCGTGCACGGCGAGGTGCGCCGCTACGATCTGCCGGGCACGCACGCGCTCAACTTCACGCTGCAGGAAGCGCTGGGCGGCGGCGGCATCGCCTCGGTGCGCATGGACCCGCAGGGCAAGGCCTATGCGCAAATGCTGCTCGACCATCCGGTGGAGATCCCCGCCGAACTCGCTCTCTGACCCCACCCGCCCTGCCCCGAAATCCCAAGGAGTGATCCATGAACGCCCCGACCACGCCGACCGGCCGCACCACCGCCTCCTCGATCATCCAGTCGCGCATCCGCGACATCCAGGAGGCCGCGCGCGGCGTCACCAAGCAATACCCGCGCAGCTACATCCTGCAGTGCATCAAGGAAGACCGTTTCCCCGACGAGCTGTGGCGCGAGCTGGGCAAGTTCGGTCTTCTCGGGCTGTCGATCCCGGAGGAGCACGGCGGCTCGGGCGGTGGCGTGCTCGAGATCACCGCGCTCAATGAGGCGCTGGCGCTGGCCGGCGTGCCGACGCTGTTCCTCGTCGTCACCGGCCTGGCGCGGGTGCCGATCGTGCGCCACGGCACCAAGGAGCAGATCGCCAGGTACGTGACGCCCACCTGCACCGGCGAGAAGAAGATGTGCTTCGCCATCACCGAGCCCAACGCCGGCACCAACAGCTTCGCGATGACCACGCTGGCCACCCGCAACGCCGACGGCGGCTGGACGCTCAACGGCCAGAAGGTCTTCATCTCCGGCGCGCGCGATGCCGACTACATGCAGGTGGTGGCGCGCACCGCCAAGGCCGGCGAGGTGGCGCACCGGACCGACGGCATGTCGCTGTTCGTGCTGGACATGAAGACACCGGGCATCAAGCTGCAGCAGCTCAACATCCAGGTCGAGACCGCCGAGCGCCAGTACATGGTGTTCTTCGACAACGTGCAGCTGCCCGCCGACGCGGTGATCGGCGAGCCCGGCAAGGGCGCCAAGCTGATGTTCGAGGGCCTGAACTCGGAGCGGCTGCTGGCCGCCGGCGCGGCGCTCGGCCTGGGCGACTACGCGCTCAGCAAGGCGGTGGCGTACTCGAAGGACCGCAAGCCCTTCGGCAAGCCCATCGGCGGCTACCAGTCGCTGCAGCACCGCATGGCCCTGGCCAAGGCCGAACTCGAAGCCGCGCGGCTGATGACCTATGACGCCGCCGACCGCTTCGACAACGGCGAGGACGCCGGCGCGCACGCCAACATGGCCAAGCTGCTGGCCTCGCGCGCCGCGGTGGCGGCCATCGAGGCCACGCTGCAGGTGCACGGCGGCTACGGCTTCGACCGCGACTACGACGTGGTGACGCTGTGGCCGATGACACGCCTGCTCGAGATCGCACCGATCAACAACGAGATGCTGATGAACTACATCGGCGAGCACGTGCTCGGGCTGCCCAAGTCGTACTGAGCGGCCGTGCCGAACCGTCGGGCAGATTCGCCGGCCGCCGCGAGAGCCACAGCCGGCCGGCGTCGGCAGGCGCAGGCGCCGGCGACCCTGCCGCTCGGCATCGCCGAGACCTGCAGACGCCTCGGCATGACGCTGCGCGCCATCCGGCACTACGAGTCGCTGGGCCTGCTGCTGCCGCGGCGTATTGGCGGCGCGCGCGTGTATGGCGCAACCGAACTTCGCACGCTGGAACTGCTGAAACGCTTCAAGGCCCTGGGGTTCACGTTGAAGGAGTGCCGCAGCGGCCTGCAGTGGTTCGGCCAGGCAACGTCCGGCCCACCCACCGCTTCCGGATCCGGGCTGCAAGCGCTCGTTGAATTGCTGCAGAACCGCCGCGACGCGGTCGATTCGATGCTCGCTGAGCTGCGCGTGATCCGCGATGCCGCATCGGCAGCATTGGCGACGAGGGAGCGGTGTTGAGCGACGGCCCGTGCATCGAGCAGCACCGCCTGGTTGCCGGCGGCCGCAGCCTGGCGGCGACCTCCTGGGGCCGGATCGACAGTGAAGCACCGGTGATCGTCATGATGCACGGGGGCCTCGACTGCACGAGCACCTGGAAGGACCTGCCCGAGGCCATTGCCCGGGCGAGCGGTCTGGCCGTGCTGTCCTACGACCGCTGGGGCTACGGCGGCTCGGAGGCCTACGTCGGTCGGCGCGACCGCTCCTACCGCTTCGAGGAATCCGGTCCGGTGTTTGCCGAAGTGCTGCGCCACTTCGGCATCCGGCAGACCGTGATCTTCGGCCACAGCGATGGCGGCGCCATGGGGATCCTGGCCGCCGCCGCGCACCCGCAAGCGGTGAGCGGCGTGTGCGCCTGTTCACCCACCGTGGCGCTGGACTTGCCGATGGTGCAGGCCATGGCCTCGGCCCGGCGGGCCTTCGAGCACGGCGGCCTGCGCGAGAAGCTGGCGCGACATCACGGCGACAAGACCGATGCGATGTTCTGGGCGTGGTACGAGCCGTGGGCCGACGAGGCCGCGATCGACTGGTCGATGGCGGCGCAGGTCGCCCAAGTCGGCTGCCCCGTCGCCGCAGTGTTTGGCCAGGACGACGACTACGGCTGGCGCGCCAGCGCACGGCTGCTGGTGAACCACGGCCGCATGCCCCTGGAGGTGGCGGCCCTCACCGGGATTGGCCACGACCCTCAGCACCGCGCGCGCACAGCCGTGCTGGAGGCGCTGGCCAGCGTGCTCCGCGCAGCCGGCATCCGGGCCTGAGCCCGCACACTCCAGGCTCGCGCGTTAACCAACCTGCCGAGGCCAACCCCCGGCAGGCTGCATGACGCCCGCCAAGGGCTCATGCCTGGACAACGCGCTGGCGCAGCTGCGTCTTCAAGATCTTGCCCACGGGATTGCGCGGGATCGCATCGATGTATTCCATGCGCTCGGGCAGCTTGTAGACGGCCACGCCGATCTGCTTGAGGTGCGCGACGATATCGTCCAGCGTCGGGGGATGGGCCTTGTCCCTGGGCACCACGTAGATGCAGGTCTTCTCGCCCATGATCTCGTCGGGGACGGCCACTGCGGCAGCCTCCTGCACGCCCGGGTGGGTAAGCACCAGATTCTCCACTTCTGCCGCACTGATGTTGAATCCGCCGCGAATGATGATGTCCTTCTTGCGGTCGAAGAAGCCGACGTGCCTCTCGTCACGCACGATGAAGTAGTCGCCCGTGCGGAAGAATCCGTCGGCGGTGAACGAATTCGCTGCCAGGTCCGGCCGACGGTAGTAGCCGGCAAATACATTGGGCCCTCGGTAGACCAGTTCGCCGACCTGGCCAGCTTCCGTGCATTCCTTGTCACTGTCGTCGAGCAGTTTCGCCTCCACGCCCCTTACGTTGGACGGCCACTCCGCGCCGCGCTTGCCCCACCACGGGAAGTTCTCGCTTCGCTTGCCGAACTCCGGCACGTCGAGAGGTCCGGCGATCAATCCAGTGCCTTCGGTCTGCCCCCAGAGATTGCAGATCTCGATGTTCCAGCGGCGCTTGAACTCCTCCATGCTCCAGCGCGAAGGCGGCGCAGAACCCGTGGCAATCGAGCGGATCGACGACAGGTCGAGGCTGTCGATGTTCGGCAGCTTGAGGACCATGTTCAGGATCGCCGGCACCAGGATCGTGAACTGCACGTTCTCGGTGAGCATCTGACGGATCAGCAACTCGACGTTGATCGGGTGGTGCAGGATCAGCGTGCCTCGCCCCGACAGCCAACTCATCCAGGCCACCGCCCCGGTCATGTTGACCATGGGCGCCGGAGCCAGCACGCGGTCCCCCTCCTGGATACCGACAACGGCCGGAATCAGGCGCATCTGAAACTGCCAGTTGTTGTGCGACATCGGGCAGCCCTTGGCGTGCGACTCGGTGCCCGAGGACCAGCACAGGCTGAAGATGTCGTTGGCCGAGATCTGGATGTCTGCGAGCAGACCCGGATCGGGCCGCTGCCGGGACATCTCGGTGATGTCCTCCAGCGTCAGCGTTTGATAGCCCACGCGTTGGGCCATGCCGATGTGGTCGAAGCCCTTGAAGTTCCTGACGCCGATGTAGCGCGTGGCCTGGCTGACTTCGGCCACGTTGCGCAGTTCGGAGTCGCGCCACTGCATCGCGATCGGCGACAGAACGCCGCCTGCGCGCGCCACGGCGAAGTACAGGGCCATGAGTTCCCAGACGTTGGGCAGCTGGGCTACCACGACTTCGTCCTTCTGCAGGCCGTCGCGGAGCAGTCCTGTGGCGATGGCATCGACCGCTGCGCCGAACTGCTGCCAGGTGACCGAGGTCGCCGGAGTGCCGATCAAATCCGCCCGGTCGGGCGTGTCGACAACGCAGTCGCGGTCCGGCACATCGGCAACGTGCCGCGCGAGCACATCGAGCAGAGTCTGGTCGCCCCACTGGCCCTTGGAGACGAAGCTGTCAATCAACGATGACGGATGCAAGATCATGAAGCAAAGCCTATGGTGAAAACGGCGCCTGGGGCGCCAAATGGAAGGTGGTGAAGGTGACGTTCAGGCGCGCGGTTGTACCGCCGCCGGCACATCGCCGGCCAGGGTGATGCGGTGCATCACGCGGCGGAACCCGTGGTAGTCGTTGATCGGGTAGTGCTGCGTGCTGCGGTTGTCCCACAAGGCCAGCGTGCCGGGCGCCCAGCGCACGCGGCAGGTGAACTCTTCCTTCTTCTGGTGTGCGTGCAGGTACTGCAGCAGCGGCGCACTCTCCTCCTCGGTCAGGCCGGCGAAGCGCACGGTGTGCGCCACGTTCATGTACAGCGCGCGGCGCCCGGTCTCGGGGTGCAGCCGCACGGCCGGATGCTCGGCCTCGTACACGCGGCGGTCTTCGCGGCCGGCGTCGGCGATGCGGTCCTCGCGCGTGCGCGAGGTGTCGGCCTTGACCGAGCTGTTGACGCAGCGCAGCCCTTCCAGCAGTCGCTGCATGCCACCTGACAAGGCCTCGAAGGCGGCGGTCTGGCTGGCGAACAGGGTGTCGCCACCGTGCGGCGGCACCTCGCGCGCGAGCAGCAGCGTGGCCGTCGGCGGGCACTCGAGGTAGGCGGTGTCGCTGTGCCACACGCCACCGAAGTTGACGCGCTCGTGCTCGAGCTTCTTCACTTCGATGATGTGGGGCCAACCGTCGAGGCCCTTGACGAAGGGGTACTCCACCGGCGTGCCGAAGCTGGCGGCCAAGGCCATGAACTCGTCGTTGCCGAGCACCTGCCCGGGCAGCACGATCACGCCGTGCTCGAGCCACACGCGGCGCAGCTCGGCCGCCTGCGCCGCGGCCATCGGCCGGCGCAGGTCGAGACCCGTCACCTCGGCGCCGACGGCGCCGGCCAGGCGCCTGACCTGCATCGTCGGCATGGCCATCCTCGCGCCGCCCGTGCTCATGCCCGGGCCGCTACAGGTCCGCCCGACCGCCCAGCAACTGGCGCGCAATGGTGCGCCGCTGGATCTCGGCCGTGCCGTCGGGAATGCGCATCACACGTGCGAAGCGCCAGCCTTCCTCGATGCGCAGCTCGTTGGTCAGCCCCATGGCGCCGTGCACCTGGATGCTGCGGTCCATCACGCGGCCCAGCATCTCGGTGCAGAAGGCCTTGACCATGCTCACTTGGGCGGTGGCCACCTCGCCGCGGTCGACGCGCCAAGCGCAGTTCTGGATCATCGACTTCGCGGCGTAGATGTCCATCGCACTGTCGGCCAGCATGAACTGGATCGCCTGATGCTCGGCGATGGGCACGCCCTGCGTCTTGCGCACCTTGGCGTACTCAAGCGCCTGGTCCAGCGCCCAGCGCGCCAGCCCCAGGCAGGTCGCGGCCATGCCGATGCGGCCAGCGTTCACGCCGTCCATCGCCACCGCCAGACCACGACCGACATCGCCCAGCCTGTGGTCGTCGGCCACCCGTACGCCGTCGAGCACCACCACCCCGGTATCACCGCCCAGATGGCCCATGGTGTTGATCAGCCTCGGCACCGAGAAGCCAGGCGCCCTGGTATCGACGAAAAAGCCCGTCACCCCGCCCTGGTGGCGCGCCGCCGCCTCGGGATCGGTCAACGCGAACACCATCGCATAGTCGGCGTACGGCGAGTTGGTAATCCACTGCTTGGTGCCGTGCAAGACCCAGTGCCCACCGTCGCGCACTGCGCGCGTCTTCATCGCGAACACGTCGGAGCCGGCATCGGGTTCGCTCAGGCCGAAGCACAGGGTCTTGTCGCCGCTGGCGATGCCCTCGCGGTAGCGCGCGAAGACGGCCGGCTCCAGGTGCCGCAGCACCGGCGACAGGCCGTTGGTGAAGGGCGATGGCAGCACCACGGTCTGGATCAGCGTCCGGCCGGGCCCGAAGCGGTGGTTCAGCACCTCCTGGATGTGCGCCATCGCCTGCGCCCCCAGGCCCGCACCGCCCAGCGCCTCGGCGCCGAACAGGTTGTAGTAGCCCAGTTCGGCCGAACGCATGCGGATGCGCCGGCGCAGCGCCAGCAGCTCGGGCACGAAGCGGCCGTCGGGCTGGAACAGCGTGCGTTCGCTGGCGAGCACCGCGCGGTGCTCGTCCTCCAGCGGCAGCACCTCGCGCTTGACGAAGCGCAGCACGGCGTCGCCGATGGCCCGGGTGTCGGCATCGACTTCGAAGTCCATGACCGTGAGCTCGTTCAGGCCGCCTTGAACTTGGGCAGCGTGATTTCGTCGGTGACCGCCTCGAAGGCAACCGCCACGCGCTGGCCGATGCGCACCGACTCGACGTCGTCGGTGACGATGTTGGTCATCATGCGCGCGCCTTCGTCGAGCTCGACCACCGCCACCACGTAGGGCGCGTCGGCCTTGAAGGCCGGGCCGGCCGGTCGCCGCGCCACCGTGTAGCTGTAGATGCTGCCGGTGCCGCGAGCGTCGGACCACTCCAGAGCGTCGCTGTGGCAGTGCGGGCACAGCGCGCGCGGGTAGAAGTGGTGACGTCCGCAGTCGCGGCAGCGCTTGAGGATCAGGCGGCGCTCCTTCAGCGCGGCCCAGTAGGGTGCGCTCTCGGGGTCGACGACGGGCAGGGGCTTGTCGTACATGGTGTGTCCGTGCGATGTCAGTGCGTCGAAAGAATGCAGGTGGCGCCGCTCGACAGCGTGCCGCCGGTGCCGTGCACCAGCGCGGTGGCGGCGTCCTGCACCTGCCGCGGGCCGCACTCGCCGCGCAGTTGCCGAACGGCCTCGATCAGCAGGAAGATGCCGTACATGCCCGGGTGCGCATACGACAGTCCTCCGCCGTTGGTGTTCATCGGAAACGCGCCCCCCGGCGCCGTGCGCTGGTTGGCCACGAAGGCCCCGCCTTCGCCCCGCTTGCAGAAGCCCAGCGCCTCCAGCGTGAGCAGCACGGTGATGGTGAAGGAGTCGTAGACCTCGACGACGTCGATGCCGTCGGGCCGCACGCCAGCCATCGCAAAGGCCTCACGGCCGGCAATCTCGGCGGCGGTCAGGCGCGCGAGGTCGGGCATCGCCGCGATGGTCCAGTGCGTGTGCGCCTCGCCATAGCCGCGCACGTGCACCGGCTTGCGGTGACCGATGGCACGCGCGTGCTCGGCGGTGGTCATCACGACGGCGCCACCGCCGTCAGTGACCAGGCAGGCGTCGAGCAGGTGCAGCGGGTCCGAGATCATCGGGCTGGCCAGCACGTCGTCGATCGACAGCGGCCCGCGCATCGTCGCGGCCGGGTTCAGCGCTGCCCACTGGCGCGTGGCCACGGCAATCTCGGCCAGTTGCTGCGAGGTGGTGCCGTGCTCATGCATGTGGCGCATGGCCGCCAGCGCGTAGCCGCCCACCGGCGTGGGCATGCCCCAGGGCGTTTCGTACTGCATGGTCAGCACGGAGGGCCGACCGGCGAGGTTGCGGCTGGCCTCGCTGCGCTGCAGGCTACCGTAGGTGATCAGCGCCACTTCGCATCGGCCGGCTGCGATGGCTGTGGCCGCGTGGGCGACATGCGCCTCGAAGGCCGAGCCGCCGATGTTGGTGCCGTCTACGAATCGCGGCGCGATGCCCAGGTATTCTGACAGCGTCACCGTGGCAAGCTGACCAGGACCCGGTACGCCCCACATGCCCGCGCTGAGTAGTCCGTCGACCGCACGCATCGGGATGCCGGCATCGGCCAGCGCATCACGCGCGCACAAGGCCTGGGCCTGCAGCACCGACATCGGCGCCGCGACCTTGCCCCCCTGCAACGGCAGGTCGGCCACGCCGACGATTACGGCTTCACGTTGACCCATGCCACGATCTCTTTCCGGATCCCGTGGATCCCAAATCAAACAAATGTTAGGCCGAATCCTAAACCAAAATCAGGCCTGCTGGAGCCCGCTCAACCTCGTTGCGCGGGCTCGGCGACACTGCCCTTGCGGAACTGCGCGCGGTAGACGGCCGGCGAAAGCGCGGTCGCGCGGCCAAATACGCGTGTCAGGTGCGCCTGGTCGGCGAACCCGCTCAAGTAGGCGATCTCGACCACCGCAAGTTGGCCGGCGGCCAGTAACTGCGCGGCGTGCGTCACGCGCACTTCCTCAAGCAAGGCCGTGAAGCCGCTGTTGCAGTGCGCCAGCTCGCGCTGGAGGCTGCGCGGCGCACGCTGTGTCGCAGCGGCCAGGCGCGCCACCGTCCAGCGCCTGGCGGGGTCGGCGGCCAGCACGGCACGGGCCGCGGCCAGCGCGCCGACCTGCAGTTGGGCGCCTGCAGCCGACTGCTGTGGTGCCGCGGCCTGCTCCCATGCCAGCTCCCAGCCAGCCATGGCCAGCGCGGCGTCGCCGGCCGGCCATGGCCCCGCGTTCCAGACGCCATTGGCATGCAGCCAGTCCGCTTGGCCGGCGAAGCGGGCCCGCAAGTCGGCAAAGCCCAGCCGTCGCGCGAGACCGACCAAGAGCCCGAATACGAGCAGGTGTTCGCCCGGCCCGGGCGGCTCGCCCGGCTCGAGGGATACGTGCTGAAGCCGCAACCGGGCCGTACCGGTCCAAAGCACGCGCACGCGGTGGCGCGAGTGGATGAAGCGCTCCAGGCGCTGCCAGCGTTCGATCATCCCGGGCAGATCGGCTGCCGGCGCAAGGGCGTGGAACGCCGGCTCGGCCGGCATGTCGAGCACCGCCTCGCCGATGCGCAGCAGCACCAGCGCTCCATGTGTCTGCCACAGCGCATGCGCCAGCGCTCGTTTGTGCGCGAAGGCGATGCGCGCCGATCGGCGTGCGGCCGGCGCCGCGACGAGCGCCTGCGGCGCCGACAGGCCCTGCCGCGCCAACCCGAGCACCACCACGCGCAGCATCGCCGCTGCTGCAAAGTCGCCCGCATCGCTGCTCATGGCAGCGAGGATGCCACCGGCGCCAGGGCCGCCCGAGTCGCCCTCACGTCACCGCGAGAGCGGTGGCCGCAGCGGGAAGCGCGTCGGCCGCACGCCCGTGGCATCGCGCACCGCATTGGCGATGGCCGCCGCCGCCGCGACGATGGCAGTCTCGCCGGCGCCCGCCGGGGGCTGCGTGCCGTCGTCCACCAGCACCACCTCCATCGTCGGCAATTGTGTGAAGGCAGGGATGGGCGCCGCCGCGAAGCCACCACCGGCCACGCCGCCTGGCACCAGCGGCAACTCGTCGCCCAGCACCATGCCCAGGCCCCAGACCAGGTTGCCTTCGCACTGCGCACGCACCTGGTCGGGGTTGACGACGAGGCCGCAGTCGTGAGCGCAGACCAAGTGCCGCACCTGCACGCGGCCCTCGGGGTCGACGTCGACGTCGGCCACCACCGCCGCACGGCTGGCGACCTTGTAGACGCCGGCGGCCAGGCCACGGCCGCGCCGCAGCCCGCCAGCGGCCTGCGCCGGCCGTGCGGCGCCCCAGCCGGCGGCCTCGGCCGCGCGCAGCAGCACGCGCGCTAGCCGGTCGTCGTCCAGGTGCTGGAGGCGAAAGCGCAAGGGATCGGCCCCGGCCGCGCGCGCGCACTCGTCGATCGCCGACTCGATGGCCAGATGGTTGGGCCCGGCACCCAGGCCGCGCCACGGGCCGGCCAAGACAGGCAGCCGCACGAGGTCGAATTCGATGCGCCGGCGCGGCACGCGGTACGGCAGCAGTGCACCGCGCGCAACGCCGTCGTCGCCGGCAAAGCGTTCAGCCACCGCCTGCATCCATGCCGGCATTGCCGCGTTGGTCAGCAGGATGTGGCCGCTGCTGAACGCATGCCACCAGTCCTGCAGCCGGCCGTCGGCCAGTCGCGCACGGATGCGGTGGCTCGACGGCGGGCGATGAAAGCCATGCTGCAACTCCTGCGCGCGCTGCCACTGCACCAGCACCGGTCGGCGCGCCGCGCGCGCCAGCAGCGCCGCCTCGAGTTCCACCGTGCACAGCGTGCGGCCGCCGAAGGCGCCACCGATGCGGCAGGGATGCACGGCAACGCGTTCGCTCGCCAGCCCCAGCGTGCGGGCCAGCACGTCGCGCACGTAGAACGCATCCTGGGTCCCGGTCCACAGCGACAGCGCGCCGCCGGCGTCGAACTCCGCCACCGCGGCGCGCGCTTCGATCTGCCCGTGCGCCGCGGCCGGAATGTCGAAGCGCAGGTCGATCGTCCACGGCGCCTCCGCGTCCAGCGAGTCGCGCCGCAGCGCATGCGCCAGACCGCCGCCGGCGCTGGCGAGCCGGTGATCGATGTCGAGCATCGCGCCGACGTCGGCCGGCTGGAACGTGCCGTCAACCTGCCAGCGCAGGGCCAGCGCCTGCTCGATGCGGTCGAGCGCGCCTGGGGTCTCGGCAACGATGCCAAGACCTTCGGCCGCGCCCTGGCGCAGCGCCGGGTCGGTAACCAGCGCGACGAACCCGGGCTGGGCGCGCGCGGCGCCGGCGTCGAACGCCAGCGGGCGCGAGGGCAGCTCGGGCGATGCCGAGGCGCGCAGGACGCGGCCGAACGCGCGGCCGGGTCGGCGGACGTCGGCGGCAAACAGCGTCTCGCCCCGCACGATGGCAACGCCGTGCTCGATGGGCACGCGCTGCCCGACGAAGCGCGCGCCGCGGCGCCAGGCTCGCAGCTCCGATGGCGCACGCGGCTGTACCTGAAGCTCGCCTTCGGTGCGGCCGGCGGCCAACGCCTCGCGCAGCGCAGCGCAGGCCTGGGCCAGCGGCAGCATGAAATCGCGCAGCGAATCGCTGCCGACCGTGGCGCGCACGGGCGCCACGGCGCCGGTATCGGGCAACTGCACTTGAAGCCGGTCCCAGTCGATTCCAAGTTCCTCGCACGCGACCTGCTTGAGCGCGGTGCTGACCTGCTGGCCCATCTCGATGCGCGGCAGCAGCAGCGTGTAGCGGCCCGCGGCGTGGCGGACCCAGCCGCGTGCATCGTCCAGCGTCGGCGCTGGCCGTCTGGGGATCACCGGAATAAGCGAGCAACCGGCGACGAAGCTCGCCGACAAGCACGCACCGCCGACGAGGACCGCGCGGCGCTTCACAGTTCGACCCCAGAGCGCGCGGCACGCAGCACCGCGCGGCGCACCCGCTGCTGGGTGCCGCATCGGCACAGGTGGCCCTCGAAGGTGGCCTGCAGCGCCGCCTCGTCCGGCGTGCCGGTGCGGCGCAACAGCGCGACCGTGGCCATGATCTGGCCGGACTGGCAGAACCCGCATTGCGGCACCGCCTCGTCGAGCCAGGCCTGCTGCACCGAATGTAGCGGCCCCTGCGGCGGCGACAGCCCTTCGACGGTGGTGACGGCCCGACCGGCAAGCGCCTTCACGGGGATGAGGCAGCTGCGCTGCGCCTGGCCATCCACCAGCACGGTGCAGGCACCGCACTGGCCGAGGCCACAACCGAACTTGGCACCGACCAGGCCCAGGCTCTCTCGCAGCAGGTGCAGCAGCCGTTCGTCTGCCCAGACAGGCATGACCGTGTGAAGCTGGCCGTTGATGGTGATCTGCATGGCAGGGTCAGGAAGTTAAATGAGGCAGTCAGTGTGCACGGCAGCCTATCCGGCTGTCTTGAACGATCGCGCCAGACCCGGTCATCACGCTGGACGCCAGCGGAGGGGCCCACCGTGTGCCTGCGAGGGCCTCGGACACGGTTTGGCCGCCTGTGGAATTTCGTTCAGAATCGGCAACCAACCAAACGTTAGCTTATCCCCATGCCCACAAACTCGCTTCAATCAGCGGTGGCCCTCGTGACCGGCGCCACTGCATTCATCGGCCAGGCCGTGGCGAGCGAACTCGCGGCACGCGGAGCCAACGTCGTGGTCAGCGGCCGCAATTCTGCCGCTGGCCAGCGAGTTGTCGACGCGATCATGGCCGCCGGCGGCCGAGCCGAGTTCGCCGCCGCGGATCTCACCGACCGCGCCGCGGTACACGCGATGGTCGAGGGCATCGTGCAGCGTCACGGTCGACTCGACGTGCTGGCCGCCAGTGGCGCCGGTGCCAGCAGCGACTCGCTGGCCTTCAAGCTCTTCATGGACATGAGCGGCGAGGACTTCGAGACCTACATCCGCTCTCACTGGCTGGCGCGGGCGCATGTCATCCAGGCGGCGGCAGCGGCGATGCGGGTGAATAAGCACGGCAAGATCGTGGCCATCGGCACCGACGCGGGCCGCGTGGCGACGGTGGGCGAATCGTTCATCGGCGGTGCCACCGGCGGAATGATGCAGATGTGCCGGGTGCTGGCACGCGAGCTCGGCCGCGACGGCATCCGCATCAACGCGGTGGCCATGAGCTACATCGCCGATGCCGAGCCGCGCTGGGGCGGCGCTTCGCCGGCGCTGGCGAGCCACGAACGCGGCATGCTGCAGCAGTTGAAGAAGCGCATGCTGTTCCCGGTGCACTGCGCCGACATCGCGCAGGCGGTGGCCTTCTTCGCGGGGCCGCAGTCCGATGCGATCACTGGGCAGACGCTCAGCGTCAACGGCGGGCTGAGCACCCCGGGCTGAATGGCTGCCGCCCAGCCCGCGGCAGCCACCCGGCCGCCACTCAGCCGCCGTGAGCTGCCTTCACGGCCGCGCGGTCGATCGCGCCGCCTGCAGTGCGCGGCAGGCTTTCCACGAAGATCAGCTGCTTGGGCTTCTTGTAGCGCGCGATGCGCTGGCCGACAAATTCGATCAGCGCGTCGCTCGCAACGCTGGCGCCCGGCCGTGCCTCGCACACCGCCTTCACGGCCTCGCCCCACTGGGCATCAGGCACCCCGAACACTACCGCGGCAGCGACGGCAGGGTGCTCGGCCAGGGTGCGCTCCACCTCGGCCGGATAGACGTTTTCGCCGCCCGGCTTGATCAGTTCCTTGGCTGGCGATCGGCCCATGTACCAGAGGTAGCCGTCGGCATCCAGGCGCCCCATGTCGCCGGTGTGGTGCCAGCCGTTGCGCAAGGTGAACGCGTTGTCTGGGTCGCGCTGCCAGTAGCCCAGGAACACCATCGGCCCGCGCACGACGATCTCGCCGGTGGCACCAGTGGGCAACAGATGGTCTTCGTCGTCGACGATGGCCACGACGTGGCCGTCCACTGGAATCCCGGCGCTGCCCGGGCGTTCGGACAGGCGCGCCGTGGAGATCGAGCCCGAGGTCTCGGTCTGGCCGTAGCCGACCCAGAAGTCGGCGTGCGGGCAAGCGGCGGCAAATCGCGCCAGCGTCTCGGGCGACTCCAGTCCGCTGACCACGCGCAGCGCCTTCAGCGCCGACCCGGCCGCCGCCGCCGCGTCCAGGACGCCGGCCAGCATGGGCGGGAACGATCCCATCACGCTGCCGCCTTCGCGCTCGATCGCCTCCACCACCGCCTTCGCGTCGAAGCGCGGCAGCACGATCGTGGAGCCTCCGGCCGCCTGCAGTGCCATCCACATCGCAATCCCGGCGATGTGGAACAGCGGCAGCACGCCCACATGCACGTCCTGCGGCGTCAGCCCCCAGCCCTGCGCAGCGCGTGCCGCGCCCTCGAGCAGGCCGCGGTGCGACAGCAGGGCACCACGCGCCTTGCCGCCGACGGCTGCGGTGTGGACGATCAGCAGCCCGGCGGTGTCGGCGATGGCGACCGGCGGTGGCGCAGGGCCATCCCGGTACAGCGTGGCCGCTGCCGGCCAGCCGGCCGCCGCGTCGACCCCGGCCGAAAAGGTGCGCATGGCGGAGAGATCGGCGTTCGCCAATGACGCCAGGAGGTCGGGCGCCGCGATCACCACCCGGGGCGCGGTGTCGGCCAGCACGTGGGCCACCTCGTCGGCCGCCAGGCGCCAGTTCACCGGCACGACGATGGCGCCCAGGCGCGCAGCGGCGCCGAACAGGTCCAGGTAGAGCGCTCCGTTGTGGGCGACGATGGCGATGCGGTCGCCTGCGGACACCCCGGCGGCGGCCAGGCCGCAGGACAGCCGTTGCACACGCTGGGCGTACTCGGCGTGCGTCACGCGGACACCATCGGCTCTGTAGGCCGTGCGCTGCCCGTGGAGGCGGGCGTTGCGCTCGATGCGATCGAACAGGGTGAAGGAGCGAAGGCTCACGCGGTGCTCTCCTTGGGCGTTGCAGACGCTGCCGTGGCGCCCGCGCGGGCGGCGGGCATGGCCGTGTCGAGGAAGTCGATCAGGCTCGCCGTGAACACGTCGTTGGCGTCGCCGGCCACCATGTGGCCGGCCTGGGCCAGCTCATAGAAGCGCGCGCGCGGGAACTCGGCGCAAACGCGCGCCGCCCCGGCGGCGCTGATGACGTCGCTGCGGCCGCCCCGCACCAGCGCCACCTGCCCGCGGTAGCGCGCGAGCGAGCGCGCGAGGTAGTCCGGGTCGTTGCGGTGGCTGTGGTTCTCGTCGTTCATGAGCCGAGGATCCCAATGCCACACCCAGCGCCCGGCGGCGTTGCGTCGCAGGTTCTTGCCAAGCCCGCGCGGATGTGCCTGCACCGGCCGGCCTCGGTAGGCCGCGATGTGTAGCGCCGCATCCTCGAGCGAGGCGAACCCGTCGGGGTGGGCGCGCATGAAGCCGACGATGCGATCGACCCCCGCCGATTCGAGCCAGGGGCCCACGTCCACCAGCGCCAGCGCGGCAACGGCCGGTGCATCGGCGCGGCCAACCAGCGCCATGCCGATCATGCCGCCGAGCGACGCGCCGACGATGGCCAGCGGCGAACCGAGGCCACCGCACAGCCGCGCCACGTCGGCCGCCAGCTTGTCGACGTGGTAGTCGCCCTGAGGCGACCACGCCGATTCGCCATGGCCCGGCAGGTCCAGCGCCACCGCGCGCCAGCCGGCCCGCGCCAGCGCCAGCGCCGTGCCGTGCCAGGCATGGCGGGTCTGGCCCCCGCCGTGCATCAGCAGCACCGTCGGCGCCTGCTGCGGCCCGGCGACATCGGCCACCCAGGCACCGCCGTCGAAGCCGGCAAACTCGATGCGCTGCGCCCGCGCCGCAGGCGCTTCAGTTGGCGGCGCCAGGGCTCACCTCCTGCTCGAAGTCGCCGCCGCCGGCATTGCTCATCCAGCTTTCGAAGGCCGGGTAGGTCTGCGCGAAGACGGCGAGCATCTCGCGCCGGGGAATGTCGGCAAAACTGCCGCGCTCGCGGATGTATTCCATGTGGCGGCGGCCCTGCGTGTCGAACTCGTGGAAGATCGAATCGGCCGTGCCGTCGAACTCCAGCGGCTTGACGCCGGCCTTCTCGCACAACGCCAGATTGAAGGCCGGCGTCGCCTTGACCCATTGGCCGTCGATCAGCAGTTCGGCGAAGCCGTGGAACGCGAAGACATCGGTCTTCATCATCTCCAGCAGCCGCGGGCTCGTCAGGTGGTTGCGCACGTCGGCGAAGCCCAGGCGCGCCGGAACGCCCATCGCACGCGCCGACGCCGCGAGCAGCGCCGCCTTGGGCACGCAGAAGCCGCGGCCGTTGGCGATCACGTGGCTGGCCTTGAGCCCCTGCTCCGACATGTCGAAGAAGTACGGGTCGTAGCGAAAGCCGTCGCGCACCGCGTAGTAAAGCCGCACGGCGATTTCGCGCGCGGGCATCGAGCTGCGCGCGTGTTCATGCGCGAAGGCCTGCACCGCAGGGTGATCGCTGTCGACGCAGCGCCCGGGCGCGAGGTAGAGGTCGGTGGAAGGGTTCGAAGCGCTGGACATGCGGGTGGGCGGCAAGCGATGAAGGGCGGCGGCACGGCACTGCCTGTTCGACGCTGCGGGCAAACCCGTAGCGCATTGCAGCGACGATACCCGGCCAAAGCGCTAGGATAGCATACCTATCGAACATTCGTTAGTTGCCTCACCTGCCAGCCGAATTGCGATGCGCCCATCGATACCCGCGTTCCCCCATCTGTTCGCCCCTCTGCGGGCCGGGCGCCACACCCTGCGCAACCGCACGCTGATGGGCTCCATGCACACCGGCCTGGAGCACCTGGATGGCAGCACGGCGCGCCTGGCCGCTTTCTACGCCGAGCGCGCGCGCGGCGGTGCCGGCCTGATCGCCACCGGCGGCTACGCCATGAACTCCGAGGCCCGGCTGGATGAGCACGGACCGATGCTGGCCACGCCCGAGCAGGCCGACGCCTTGCGCCCGATCGCCGACGCGGTGCATGCCGAGGGCGGCAAGATCGTGCTGCAGGTCCTGCATACCGGCCGCTACGCCAAGGTGGGCAATCTGGTCGGCGCCTCGGGCATCCCCTCGCCCATCAATCGCCGCCTGCCGCGCACGCTGGCCACCGAGGAGGTCTGGCGCACCATCGACGACTACGTGCGCTGCGCCGAGCTGGCCGTGCACGCCGGCTTCGACGGCGTGGAGGTGATGGGGTCCGAGGGCTACCTCATCAGCCAGTTCAGCACCACCCGCTGCAACGACCGCAGCGACGAGTTCGGCGGCAGCATGGAAAACCGCCACCGCCTGCCGGTGGAGATCGTTCGGCGCACGCGCGAGCGGCTGGGGCCGCAGGCGCTGATCATGTACCGCCTGTCGGCGCTCGACCTGGTGGACGGCGGCGCGCCCGCCGACGAGGTGACCACGCTCGCCCGCGCCATCGAAGCCGCAGGCGCCGACCTCATCAACACCGGCTTCGGCTGGCATGAAGCCAAGGTGCCGACCATCGCCTACCTCGTGCCGCGCGCGGCCTTCCGCGCCGTGGGCGCGCGGATCAAGCGCGCGCTGAAGATTCCGCTGATCCTGTCCAACCGCATCAACACGCCCGAGGTCGCCGAGGACATCATCGCGTCGGGCGACGCCGACATGGTGTCGATGGCACGCCCCTTCCTCGCCGATGCCGATTTCGTGCGCAAGGCCGCGGCCGGCCGGCCGCAGGCCATCAACACCTGCATCGCCTGCAACCAGGCCTGCCTGGACTTCATCTTCACGGGCAAGCCCACGTCGTGCCTGGTGAATCCGCGTGCCGGGCGCGAGCTGGAGTTCGCCGCCATGCCGGCGCCGAAGGCGAAGCGCCGGGTTGCGGTGGTGGGCGCCGGCGCGGCGGGCCTGGCCTGCGCGGTCACGGCCGCCGAACGGGGTCACGCCGTCACCTTGTTCGAGGCCGGGCCGGCCATTGGCGGCCAGCTCAACCTGGCGCGCGCCGTTCCCGGCAAGGAAGAGTTCCATGAGCTGCTGCGCTACTTCGACACGCGCGTGGCCGAGCAGGGCGTGCAGCTGCGGCTGGGCGCGCGCCCGACCGCTGCCGAGATCGCCGCCGGCGGCTTCGACCGCGTTGTGGTCGCCACCGGCGTGCGTGCGCGCCGGCCCGACATCGCCGGCATCGACCACTCCAAGGTCGTCGGCTATGCGGAACTGCTGTCGGGGCGCCGCAGTGCGGGCCGACGCGTGGCCGTCATCGGCGCCGGCGGCATCGGCTTCGACGTCGCCGAATACCTGCTGCACGCCGAGTGCGATCCCGCGGCCCGTCCGCAGCCCCATGAACAGTCGGGTGGTGGCGGCGCAGCGAACCAGTTCTTCGCGGACTGGGGCGTCGACCTCGCCGAACACAACCCCGGCGGGTTGCGCGAGCCGCGGCGCCCCGCACCCTGGCGCACGGTGACGCTGCTGCAGCGCAGGCCCAACAAGCCCGGCACCACGCTGGGCCTCACCACCGGCTGGGCGCTGCGCGCGCGCCTGGAGCAGCGCGGGCTGAAGGCGCTGAGTGGCTGCACCTACGAGCGCATCGACGATGCCGGGCTGCACCTGCTCATCAACGGCGAGCCGCGGCTGCTCGAGGTGGACACGGTGGTGGTATGCGCCGGTCAGGAGTCCGAGGCCGGGATCGCTGACGAGCTGCGCGCACTCGGCGTGGAGCCGGCGGTGATCGGCGGCGCCGAGCTCGCAGCCGAACTCGACGCGCTGCGCGCCATCGACCAGGGCACGCGCCTGGCCATGACGTTCTGAGCTTGGAGCGCCACGACGATGGACTTCACCGACAACCGCGAGCATGAGGCGATCCGCGAGGCGATCGGCAAGATCTGCGATCGTTTCGGCGACGACTACTGGCTCGCGCACGACCGCGACGGCGGCTTCCCATTCGAGCTGTACGACGCGCTCGCCGCCGGCGGCTGGCTGGGCATCTGCATGCCGGCCGAGTACGGCGGCAGCGGCATGGGCATCTCCGAGGCTACCGTGATGATGGCCGCCATTGCGCGTTCGGGCGCAGGCCTGTCGGGCTGTTCGTCGGTGCACATGAACATCTTCGGCTTGCAGCCGGTCGTGGTGTTCGGCACCGACGAGCAGAAGCGCCGCATGCTGCCGCCGCTGATCGCCGGCCAGCACAAGGCCTGCTTCGCGGTGACCGAGCCGAACACCGGCCTCAACACCACCAAGCTCAAGACCCGCGCCGAGCGCAGCGGCGAGCACTACGTGCTGAGCGGCCAGAAGGTGTGGATTTCCACCGCGCAGGTCGCCAACAAGATGCTGATCCTGGCGCGCACCACGCCGGTGGAACAGTGCGCCAAGCCGACGCTCGGGCTGAGCCTGTTCTATACCGACCTCGACCGCCGGTTCGTCGAGGTGCGCGAGATCGAGAAGATGGGCCGCCACGCGGTGGACTCCAACCAGCTCTTCATCGACGGCCTGAAAGTGCCGGTGGAAGACCGCATCGGCGAAGAAGGCCGCGGCTTCGAGTACATCCTGCATGGCATGAATCCGGAGCGCATCCTGATCGCCGGCGAGGCGGTCGGGCTCGGGCAGGCCGCGCTCGAACGCGCCACCCGCTACGCGCGCGAGCGCATCGTCTTCGACCGCCCGATCGGCCAGAACCAGGCCATCCAGCACCCGCTGGCGCAGAGCTGGATGGAGCTGGAAGCGGCGTGGCTGATGGCGATGCGCGGGGCCTGGAAGTACGACCAGAAGCTCGACTGCGGCGCCGATGCCAATGCCGCCAAGTACATGGCCGCGGAAGCCGGCTTCGCCGCCTGCCAGCGCGCCATGGCCACGCTGGGCGGCTTCGGCTACGCCAAGGAGTATCAGGTCGAACGTTATCTGCGCGAGATGCTGATCCCGCGCGTCGCGCCGATCAGCCCGCAGCTGATCCTGTGTTTCATCGCCGAGAAAGTACTCGGCCTGCCCAAGTCGTATTGATCGACAAGCTTTCGCCTCATGACCGCTGCCACCCTGGCCTCACCGGCCGATCGATTCGAAGAACGCGCCCTGTTGCGCGCGAGTGCCTCTGCCTTCGTCGGCAAGGAAGCTCCTGCCTCCCGTTCCCGCGCCCTGCGCGGCAAGGCCCCCGGGTTCGACCTGCGGTTCTGGGCGGCGCTGGCCCAGCAGGGCTGGACCGGGTTGCTCGCGCCGGAGTCGGCAGGTGGCTATGGTCAGGGCCTGACCGAAATGGCCGAGGTGGTCTCGGCACTGTCGGCGCAGGCGGCGCCCGAGCCGGTGACCCCGGTCATCGTGTTCGCCGGCCGCGTGCTGGCGCGCTGCGGTGACGGTGGCCTGGCCGCGCAGTTGCTGGAACGGACGGCAGCGGGGCAGTTGCTGCCTGCGGTGGCCTGGCAGGAGGACGCCGCCGGGGCCGCCAGCTTCGACCGCCACGGCCATCCCGCGGAGCCGGCCGTTGTGTGTGCACGCCACGAGTCCGGGCTGCGGCTGAGCGGCCGCAAGCTGCATGTGCGGCCCGGAGCGGGCGCGAACGGCTACATCGTCACCGCGTCGTCGTCCGACGGTCTGGCGCTGGTCTGGCTGCCGGCCGAAGCCGTGGGGTCCGGCCGCGAACTGCAGCGTCAGGCCGACGGCAGCTTTGCAGCCCGCCTCGAACTCGACATCGTGGTTCTGCCAGCCAGCCACCTGCTGGCCAGCGGCGAGCGGGCGTGCGCGGCCTTCGCCGCCGCCTGCGACGAGGCTCTTGTCATGGCCGGGGTGGAACTGCTCGCCTGCGCGCGCCGGATGCTAGACATGACCTTGGACTACCTGCGCACGCGCAAGCAGTTCGGCAAACCGATCGGCAGCTACCAGGCTCTGCAGCACCGTGCCGTCGACCTGCTCGTCCAGCGTGAGCTGAGCAGCGCGCTGCTCGAGCACGCGCTGGCCGAACTCGACCGCGGCGTCACCGGCGACGCACGCGCGCAGCTGGCGGCGCGCGTGAAGGCGCGCTGCTCGGAGGCAGCACTGAACATCGGACGCGAGGCGGTGCAGATGCACGGCGCGATCGGCGTCACCGACGAACACGACCTCGGGCTGTACCTTCAACGCTCGCTCGTGCTGTCGGCATGGCTCGGCAACGCCGCCCAGCAACGGCGCCGCTACGCCGCGCTGACACGACGCCATGGCGATGGCGGCAACGCTGGCGCGGAGGGCACGGCACGATGAGCGCGTCGAGCATGGCCCGAGACTGGAACACGATGGACACCGAGGCCTTCCGTGTCGAGGTGCGCGCCTTCTTCCAGCAGCACTACCCGGAACACCTGCGCTACCCCAAGCGGCGCCTGCGCTGGGACGAGATCCGTCCCTGGACGCTGAAGCTCGCGGCCCACGGCTGGCTGGCCCCGAGCTGGCCCGCGCGGCACGGCGGGATGGGGCTGGCGCCGGACAAGCTGATCGCGTTCATCGAGGAGCAAGAGCGCCACGGCGTGGCCCGCGCCCCCGACATGGGCATCACCATGGTCGGCCCGCTGCTCATCCAGCACGGCACCGACGCGCAGCGCGCTCAGTACCTGCCGCGCATCCTGGCCTGCCAGGACATCTGGTGCCAGGGCTACTCGGAACCGAACTCCGGCTCCGACCTCGCCAGCCTGCGCACCGAGGCGGTGGCCGACGGCGATGACTTCATGGTCACCGGGCAGAAGATCTGGACCACGCTGGCGCAGGACGCAACCCACATCTTCCTGCTCGTGCGCACCGACAAGGCGGCCAAGAAGCAGGAAGGCATCAGCTTCCTGCTGGCCGACATGAAGAGCCCCGGCATCACGGTGCGGCCCATCCGCAACATCGCGGGCGCCGAAGACTTCTGCGAGGTCTTCCTCGACAAAGTGCGCGTCCCGCGCGCCAACATCGTCGGCGAGCTGAACAAGGGCTGGACGATCGCCAAGGCGCTGCTCGGCTTCGAGCGCATCTTCCTGGGCAGCCCCAAGCAGAGCCAGTACGCGCTGTCGCGCGTCGAAGAGGCCGCGGCTGCGCTGGGGTTGCTCGACGATCCCGTGTTCAGCGACCGCTTCACGCAGCTGGCGCTGGACGTGGCCGACCTGGGCACGCTCTACGCGCGCTTCGTCGAGCAGGTCAAGCGCGGCGAGGCACTGGGCCCCGAGGTCTCGATGCTCAAGATCTTCGCCACCGAAACGTACTCGCGGCTGGCCAACCTTCTGGTCGAGATCGCCGGCGCCAGCGGCGGCACGCCGGGCGACGTGCCCACCGACGGTGGCACGATCGACGTGCTCACCACCTTCTACAACGCGCGCCCGGCCACGATCTACGGCGGCAGCAACGAGGTCCAGCGCAACATCCTGGCAGGTGCGGTGCTCCAGCTTCCCAGCTGATCGCGCGCACGCCGTTCCCCATTCGTTCATCCGCATAAAGGAAACATCGCCGTGCACAAAGGCAGCATGCTGAAAGACAAGGTGGCCGTGGTCACCGGATCGGGCCGGGGCATCGGCCGCGACATCGCGCTCGAGATGGCCGCCCAGGGCGCCAAGGTCGTCGTCAACGACATCGGCGCCTCGGTCGCGGGCGAAGGCCAGGACGCGAGCCTGGGCCAGCAGGTGGTCGACGAGATCACGGCCATGGGCGGCCACGCCGCGCTGTCCACCGACAGCGTGTCCACCTGGGCTTCGGCCGGCCGCATCGTGCAGTGCGCGCTGGACCACTTCGGCCGCATCGACATCGTCGTCAACAACGCCGGCATCCTGCGCGACCGCTTCTTCTTCGCCATGTCGGAAGAGGAGTGGAAGGCGGTCATCGACGTGCACCTCAACGGCTGCTTCTACGTCTCGCGCGCGGCAGCCACGCACTTCAAGGCCCAGAACTCGGGCGCCTACGTGCACATGACCTCCACCTCGGGGCTGATCGGCAACCTAGGACAGGCCAACTACGGCGCGGCCAAGCTGGGGATCGTCGCGCTCTCGCGCTCGATCGCCGGCGACATGAAGCGCTACAACGTGCGCTCCAACTGCATCTCGCCGTTCGCGTGGAGCCGCATGATCGGCTCGATCCCGACCGACACGCCCGAGCAGCAGGCCCGCGTGGAGAAGCTCAAGAAGCTCGACACCGCGCAGATCGCGCCGATGGCCGCCTTCCTGGCCAGCGACGCCGCGGCCGAGGTCACCTCGCAGATCTTCGCCGTGCGCGGCAACGAGATCTTCCTGATGAGCCAGCCGCGGCCCGTGCGCGGCATGCACACCGCCGAGGGCTGGACGCCCGAGACGATCGCCGAGCGCGTGCTGCCCGCGATGAAGCCCAACTTCTTCCCGCTCGAGAGCTCGGCCGTCGTGTTCTCGTGGGATCCCGTCTGAATCCGCCTCCTTCCCTTCCAGCTTCTTGCACAAGGAATGCTTCAATGAACTACTCCGACTTCCAGTTCCTCAAGTTCGACGCCAAGCCCAACGGCGTGCTGCTGATCACCATCAACCGCCCCGAGGTGATGAACGCCACCAACGGCCGCCTGCACTGGGAGCTGACGAAGGTGTGGGGCGTCGTCAACGACGACCCCAAGACCAAGGTGGCGGTGATCACCGGTGCCGGCGACCGTGCGTTCTCGGCCGGCGGCGACCTGTCCTGGATCACCAACATGGTCGGCAACGCGGACACCATCAACATGGTGATGAACGAGGCCTCGGACATCGTCTACAACGTGATGGCCTGCGACAAGCCGGTGATCTCGGCGATCAATGGCGTGGCGGTCGGCGCCGGGCTGGCGGTGGCGATGATGGCCGACATCAGCATCATGGCCGAGGAAGCCAAGATCACCGACGGCCACGTCAAACTCGGCGTCGCTGCTGGCGACCACGCGGCCATCTGCTGGCCGCTGCTATGCGGCATGGCCAAGGCCAAGTACTACCTGATGACGGCCGAGTTCGTGTCGGGCAAGGAGGCCGAGCGTATCGGCCTGGTCAGTCTGTGCGTGCCGCGCGCCCAGCTGATGGACAAGGCGATGGAAGTCGCCGACAAACTCGCCGCCGGCAGCCAGCAGGCGATCCGCTTCACCAAGCGCTCGCTCAACGGCTGGATGAACATGGCGCGGCCGATCTTCGAGAGCTCGCTGGCGATGGAGATGCTGTGCTTCCTGGGCGAAGACGCCAAGGAGGGCGTCGCCGCCGTCAAGGAAAAGCGCGCTCCCAACTTCCCTTCGGCCAATCGCTGAGTTTCCAGGAGGCAACGCCATGGACTTCGCCCTGACCCAGGAACAGCGCATGGTCTACGAGTACGGCGACCGCGTCTCGCAGCGCTTCGACCATGTCTATTGGAAAAGGTACGCCGAGAAGAGCGAGCCGCCGGCCGAGCTGTACAAGCAGATCACCGACGACGGCTTCCTCGGCATCATGGTGCCCGAGGCCTACGGCGGCGCCGGCCAGGGCATGACCGAGATGCTGCTGTTCATGGAGGGCCTGGCCAACAACGGCATCCCGCTGCTGAACCTGGTGGTGGGCCCGACGATGACCATGGGCCTGCTGGCCAAGCACGCCAGCGAGGCCATGAAGCGCCGCCTGCTGCCGGGCGGCTGCGCCGGCGAGATCCGTTTCTGCTTCGCGATCACCGAGCCGAACGCCGGCTCGAACTCGATGGAGATCACCAGCATCGCCAAGACCGATGGCAAAGGCGGCTTCCGGCTGAGCGGGCAGAAGGTCTTCATCACCGACGCCAACCGCGCCGACTACGCGATGGTGGTGACGCGCACCACCCCGCGCGCCGACGTGAAGAAGAAGACCGACGGCTTCACCATCTTCATGGTCGACATGAAGAAGAAGGGCATCAGCAAGACGCTGATCCCGGTGGCCTTCCCGGTGCCCGAGACGCAGTGGCAGGTGTTCTTCGACGACGTCGCGCTGACCGAGGACGACGTGCTCGGCGAGGTCAACAAGGGCTTCGGCATCCTGTTCGACACGCTCAACCCGGAGCGCATCATCCTGTCGGGCCTGTGCACCGGCGTCGGCCGCTTCGCGCTGAAGAAGGCGGTGGCCTACGCCAACGACCGCAAACTCTTCAACAACACACCGATCGGCGCCTATCAGGGCGTGCAGCATCCGCTGGCCATCGCGCGCAGCGAGATCGAGATGGCCTCGCTGATGGCGCTCAAGGCCGCATGGGCCTTCGACCAGGGCCAGCCGGCGGGCGAGTTCGCCAACATCGCCAAGTACGCCGGCGCCGAGGCCGGCATCCACGCGGTGGACGCCGCCATCCAGACCCACGGCGGCAACGGCTTCACCAAGGAGTACGGCATCTACGACCTGTACGGCCTGGTGCGGCTGCTGCGCACGGCGCCGCTGAACCGCGAGATGGTGCTGAACTATATCGCCGAACACGTAATGGGATTGCCGCGCTCGTACTGAAGGCTGCACGGGAGCTTCGAATGAACCATTCGCGTCGCCACTGTCTGCTCGGCGGCCTCACCGCTGCGCTGCTGTCCCGGGCCGCTGGTGCGCAGGAGACCGCCTATCCATCGCGCCCGCTGCGTTTCCTGGTCGGCTTCGCTCCCGGTGGGCCGGCCGACGGCGTGACGCGCCTGTTCGCGAGCCGCCTGCAGGCGCAGCTCGGCCAGACCGTCATCGTCGAGAACGTGCCCGGCGCCGGCAGCACGCTGGCCGTCGCGCGCTTGTCGAAGATGGCCGCCGACGGCTACGCGATCGGTTTCGCGCACACGGCGTCGCTCAGCATCGGGCCGAGCCTGTACAAGAACGTCGGCTACGACCCGCTCAGGGACCTCACGCCGGTGGCCAAGGTCTGCGAATACGTCAACGTGCTGGCGGTGCGCGCCGACAGCCCCTGGCGCTCGCTGGCCGATCTGCTCGCGGCCGCGCGTGCGCAGCCCGGCACGCTGAGCTACGGCTCGGCCGGCATCGGTTCGACCAACCACCTGAGCGGCGAACTGCTCGCGGCAAAGGCCGGCGTGAAGCTCACCCACGTGCCCTACCGCGGCACGGCGCTGGCGATCAACGATCTGATGGGCGGCGCCCTGCAGTTCGTCTTCGACGCGCCCAACAGCGCCGGGCCGCTGGCGGCCGCCGGCAAGCTGCGCCTGCTGGCCACGACGGGGCGCAGCCGCCACAAGCTCTACCCCGACCTGCCCGCCATCGCCGAGACCGTGCCCGACTATGAGTTTCGGGGCTGGATGGGTGTGGTGGCACCGCCCGGGTTGCCGCCGGCCGTTCACCAACGGCTGACGCGGGAACTGGAGTTGGCCGCCGCCGCGCCGGACACGGGCGAGCGCCTCGCGGCGCTGGGCCTGGACGTGGCTTTCGGCGGACCCCAGGAGCTGACTCGGGTCATCGGCGGCGAACTCGCGTTGTGGGGCCCACTCATCCGGTCCCTCAACCTGACGGTGCAGTAACAACGATTTGCAGTGTCCGACGAAAAGCCCATCACCACAAAGTCCAGTTCTGTGGTGATCGCTTCGGATGCCGGCGCCATGCATCGAGCGCCGTCGCTCACAGACCCGGTGTCGAAGACCGACACCGGCCAGACCCGGTTCACTCAGGTCTTCCACCGGTACTTCACCTGCCGGCCTGAGCGCAATACATACCTTCGAGTTGCCAAGGCGTCGATCGGGCGCCATCGGTACAACCCAACGAGTCGCACCCGATCCGGAAGCGACAGCCGATCCAGGCCTATCAGGCCCTGTCCATCCAATCCAAACCAGCCAAGCCGGCTCAGCCGGTCACCCATAGGAGACTTTGAATGTTCAACCGAGCAAGTTTCGCATGTTCTGCCGTCCTTCTCGCCGCCAGTGCCCAGGCACAAACCAGCGTGACGGTCTACGGACTGTTGGATGCCGCGCCCGCGCGTTTCAGCCGGGCTACCAGTGCAGACGCAAGCATTAGCAAACTGAATACCGACACGGGCAGTTCTTCGCGCCTCGGTTTCCGCGGCTCAGAAGATCTGGGCGGTGGATGGCAGGCCATCTTCAATCTGGAAGCACCACTCGACATCAAGTCAGGTTCCGTATCGGGTGGGGCCAGTTCCGGGGCTTGCAATCCGGCCGCCGGCTGCGCAGCAGCAACCGGCACCTCCTTTTTTCGTCGCAACTCGTATGTCGGGCTCCGCGGGTCCCTTGGCGAGGTCACTCTGGGCCGAAACTACACGGCCGCGGTCATCAAGCAGGCAGACACGCTTAGCGCGACGCCCTCCGGCATCAACACCGGCATGGGACTGACGCTGCTGTCCCAGGGGATCAGCAACGACTTCTGGAACAGCAACCAGATCCGTTACGACAGTCCCCGGTTCGGTCCGGTCAGCTTTTCGGTCCACTTCGCCCTTGGCGAAAGTGTCGTCGGCAACAACGTCGGGGGCAACTTGCGCTACGACCAAGGCCCGCTGTCGGTGTCCTTGAGCCATCAGCAGGACAAGAATCTCGCCGGCAAGGCCATCAAATGGACGATGCTGTCGGGGGTATACGACTTCGGAACTTTCAAGCTGCATGCGGGCGCCAATCGGGTGAACAACGCCGAGGGCGTGGTAGGATTCGTCGACTCCGAGCTGCGCACGGTGGGCGCGAGCTTCAAGGCCGCGGACCTTCTGACACTGGCCGCCCAGTACTGGACCGTCAAGGAGAAGGTCGGTACGGCGACCACCAGCAAGCTTCTCGTCCTGAACGCGGACTACCTGCTGTCCAAGCGCACGGCCTTGTACGTTCTGGCCGGATTCGCCGACAACAACGACCTTGGCATTGCCCCGCTTTGGGGGAACGGTAACCTTTCGGGCATTGGCAACGTAATCGTCGCCAATGCCAAAGTCAACGGATTGGCCGTCGGAGTTCGCCATGCCTTTTGATTGCGCCAAGCGCGTCTGACCGATCGGGCCTGGCTCGGTTTCAACTTCGAAGCTGGCCGGGCCCGACGCCCTGACGCCGAGACCGCATCAACGGCCCTGAAAGCGCGGCGTCCGCCGCTCGGACATGGCCTTGACGCCCTCCTGGAAGTCGGCCGTTTCGAAGTGCCCGTTCTGTTCGATGCTCTCGCGCGCGACCGCGAGCCGGAACTGCTCGACCAAGCCAGCGCGCAATGTGGCGCGCGTGGACTGCACAGCGATGGGGGACGAAGCGGCGATCTCTTCGGCCAGTTCGATCGCCTTGCCGCGCACCTCGCCCTGCGGCACCAGTTGGTCCGCCAAGCCGATGCGCAGCGCCTCTTCGCCGCCGATGCGCCGGCCCGTGTAGAACAACAGTGACGCCTGCTGCTGACCCACGAGGCGCGGCAGCATGTAGGACAAGCCGAAGCCGGGATGAATGCCCAGCCGGTTG
The DNA here is from genome assembly GCA_016213205.1 of Burkholderiales bacterium. Classification (GTDB taxonomy): domain Bacteria; phylum Pseudomonadota; class Gammaproteobacteria; order Burkholderiales; family Burkholderiaceae_C; genus Pseudaquabacterium. The sequence continues at coordinate 31,348 of JACRAZ010000065.1, read as the reverse complement.
AAGTTGGCCGAGAAGCGGGCCTCTGGGCAACTCACGCGAAAGTCCGCGGCCAGGGCCAGGCCCAAGCCGCCCCCGATGGCCGGACCATGCACCGCAGCCACCACCGGCTTGGTGCAGGCAACGAGTCGGACAGCCTCGAAATACAACGGATTGACCGCGCGTGGGCTCTTCTGGGGTGGCGCCGCATCTCGGGTGGCGAAGTTGGCGCCGGCGCAAAAGGCGCTTCCTTGCGAGCACAGCACGATGGCCCGGCAAGCAGCCTCCGCCTCCAGGGCTTCGAACGCATCGGCAATGCCCTGGATCATCGCGGCATCGAAGTAGTTGTGCGGCGGGCGGCGGATCTCGACGATCGCGACGTGGCCCTGCCTGTCCACGCCCACGACCGGGGCGCTTGGGGTGTCGTTCATGGCTGCTCCTCGGATCAGCCGGGCATCATACCTAACAGCTGTTCGGTTTGGTCGATATACTGCCCGGTGATCCGCCGCCGGCATCTTCTGGATGCCACCCCGACTTCGTCCCGACGGTCTTAGGACCCGGAAGCAGGTCATGAGCAAGCAGACCCAACAGACCATCGCCCAGACGCTCGCCTACTTCGGAGCAAGACTTCGTCCGCAGGACATTCCAGCACCGGTGCTGGAACGGGCACGCCACCTGATCCTCGACGCCGTGGGCATTGCCCATGCTTCCACGCACTACGACTTCGCGCACCGCTCGCTGTCGGCGGTGCAGGAGCTGTCGGGCCAGGGCGGTAACACCCCGACTATCGGGCTCATGGCCCGACTGGCTCCGCGCGACGCGATGCTGATGAACGGCATCCTTATCCACGGCCTCGACTATGACGATACCCATGCCGCCGGCGTCATCCACGCCACCGCCAGCACCTTCCCCTGCGCGCTGGGCAGCGCGGCCCAGGCGGGGCTCGACGGGGAGGCGATGCTCGCCGCCTATGTCTGTGGCATGGAGGTCGGCGCGCGCCTGGCTTCGGTGGCCAAGGGCGGCTTCCACCAGGTTGGCTTTCACCCCACCGGTCTCATCGGTGCCTTCGCCTGCACGCTAGTGGCCGGACGGCTCCTGGGCCTGAGCGCGGCGCAGCTCGCTTCGGCGCAGGGCATCGCGCTGTCCATGGGATCCGGCAGCATGGAGTTCCTGCAGGACGGCGCCTGGACCAAGCGCATGCACCCGGGCTGGGCAGCCGCCGCCGGCCTCACGGCTGCCACCATGGCACGCCACGGCTTCGTCGGCCCCAAGCAGGCCTACGAGGGCCGCTTCGGCCTCTTCAACAGCCACCTCGGGCCGCTCGCGCGCGACGGCGATCTGGGCCTGGCCACCGCCGGCCTGGGCGAGGTGTGGGAGCTGGCCAAGGTGAACGTCAAGCCGCTGCCGGCCTGCCACTTCACGCATGCCTGTGCCGACGCGGCGGCGCTCCTGCGCGAGCGCCACGGCCTGCGCCCGCAACAGATCCGCAGCGTGCGCGCGCTCGTGCCGGCCGAGGTGTTGAAGACGGTGTGCGAGCCGGTGGCCACGAAGAAGCGCCCGCAGAACAGCTACGACGCGCAGTTCAGCATCCCCTACATCGTGGCAACGGCGCTGATCCGCGGCCGCTTCGGCCTGGCCGAGCTGGACGAATCGGCGCTGCGCGACGAAGCCACGCTCGCGCTCGCCGCGAAGGTGCAGTACCAGGTGGACCCCGACTCGCCCTTCCCGAAGTACTACTCGGGCGAAGTGATCGTCACGCTGGACGACGGGCGCGAACTGCGCCATCGCGAGCACGTCAACCGCGGCGGCGAAGAACGCCCGATCACGAATGCCGAGGTGGTGCGCAAGTACGACGAGAACATGGCGCTGGTGGCATCACCGGAGCGCGCGGCGCAGGTGCGCGAACTGGTGCTCGCGATCGGCAAGGGCCATACCGCCGCCTCGCTGCAGGCCGACCTCGCGGCACGCGGATGACGCGCACGATGGACGCCGGCAACGAACACGACGGCGCGATCCTCGACGCCATCGACCGCTTCCTGCGCGTGGAGGTGCGCCCGCACGTGAAGCGGCTCGAGCAGGCCGACGAGTACCCCTCGGCGATCGTCGAGCGCATGAAGGAGATGGGCCTGTTCGGCTGCATCATCCCGGTCGAGTACGGCGGGCTCGGCCTGAGCACCGCCACCTACGCGGCGGTGGTGGCGCGCATCGCGTCGGTGTGGATGTCGCTGTCGGGCATCATCAACTCGCACCTCATCATGGCCGCCGCCGTGCTGCGCAGCGGCACCGACGAACAGAGGCGCGAGTTGCTGCCGCGCTTCGCCAGCGGCGAGCTGCGCGGCGGCATCGGCCTGACCGAGCCCGACGCGGGCACCGACCTGCAGGCGATCCGCACCCGCGCCCTGCGCGACGGCGACCACTACGTCATCAACGGCAACAAGACCTGGATCACCAACAGCGGCCAGGGCGGCTGCATCGCGCTGCTGGTGAAGACCGACCCCGAGGCTGAGCCGCGCCACAAGGGCATGAGCCTGTTCATCGCCGAGAAGGGCCCCGGCTTCGTGGTCTCGCGCAAGCTGAAGAAGCTCGGCTACCGCGGCATCGACACCTGCGAGCTGCGCTTCGACGACTACCGCGTGCCGGCCTCGCGGCTGATCGGCGGCGTCGAGGGGCGCGGGCTGCAGCAGGTGCTGTCGGGCCTGGAACTCGGGCGCATCAACGTCGCCGCGCGCGGCCTGGGCGTGGCCACCGCTGCGCTCACCGACGCGGTGGCCTACGCGCAGCAGCGCAAGACCTTCGGCAAGCCGATCTGCGAGCACCAGGCGATCCAGCTCAAGCTCGGCGAAATGGGCACGCGCGTGGAGGCGGCCAAGCTGCTGGTGCAGTCCGCCGCGCGCGCCTATGACCGCGGCGAGCGCTGCGACATGGAAGCCGGCATGGCGAAGTACTTCGCCACCGAGGCGGCGATGGAGAACGCGCTGGAATGCATGCGCATCCACGGCGCCTACGGCTACTCGCCGGAGTTCGACGTCGAGCGCTACTTCCGCGACGCGCCGTTGTTGCTCATCGGCGAAGGCACCAACGAGATGCAGCGCATCATCATCGCGCGCCAACTCGTGCAGCGGAACCCAGTGTGACGCATCGCCCGGGCATCGCAGCGGCCGTCATCGCCATGCTGGCGGCGCAGGCGCTGATGTCGGCCGCTACCGTGGCCCTGCCGGTGCTGGCGCCGAAGGCGGCTCCGGACCTCGGCGTGCCCGCGGCCTGGGTGGGGCTGTTCGTGGCGCTGGTGTACGGCAGCAGCATGGTGTGCGGCCTGGCCGGTGGCTCGCTGCTGCGGCGCTGGGGCGCCGTGCGCACCAGCCAGGTCAGCCTGCTGTGCGCCACGGCGGCGCTGCTGCTGGTGGCGGTGCCCCATCCGCTGGCCACCGCGGCCGGCGCCCTGGTGCTGGGCCTGGGCTACGGTCCACTGAACCCGGCCAGTTCGCACCTGCTCGATCGCGTGGCGCCACCGCAGCGCCGCGCCACGATCTTCTCGATCAAGCAGACCGGCGTGCCGCTGGGCGCGGTGCTGGCCGGCGCGCTGCTGCCCTCGCTGGCGCTGGCGGCCGGCTGGCCGGCGGCGATGGCAGCGCTGGCCGCGGCCTGCGTGATGCTCGCGGCGCTGCTGCAGCCGCTGCGCGCGGCGTTCGACGATGACCGGCAGCCGCACGCTCCCGTGCGTCTTTCTGACCTGGCGCAACCGGCGAAGCATGCCTGGGACGATCGCCCCGGCTGGCTGTTGGCCGCCAGTTCGTTTTGCTTCGCGGCTCTGCAGCTGTGCCTGGGCACCTACCTGGTGACCTACCTCACCAGCCAGATGGGCTACGACCTCGTGCTCGCCGGCCTGGTGCTCGCCGCAACGCAGGCCGCCGGGGTCGCCGGCCGCCTGGTGGCCGGCGCCCTGGCCGACCGGCTGGGCGCGCGGCCCGTGATGGCGGGCATGGGCCTGTCGATGGCGGCCTGCGCGTTCGCCAGCGCAGGCGCCGCCGCGTGGCCGATGGCGGGGATGCTCGCGCTGTACATGCTGTTCGGCGCCAGCGCCATCGGCTGGAACGGCGTCTACCTGGCCGAGGTGGCACGGCGGGCGCCGGCGGGCAGCGTGGGCACGGCCACGTCGGCGGCGCTGGTCATCACCTTCGCCGGTGTGATGGCAGGCCCCGCGATCTTCGGCGCATTGCTCCAGGTGGGCCTCACCTACGGCAAGGCATTCATGGTCATGGGGCTTCCCGCGCTGGTGTGCGGCCTGCGCCTTGCGCGGGCCGCAGTCAGGCGCTGACCGGCACCTCTCGTGTGCAAAGGAAGTCGCCCAGATCGGCGTCGTGCGCCGCTTGCCAGTAGTCCACCAGCCGCCAGGGCAGCACCGTGAAGACGCGGCCGTGGCGGTTGCGGTAGTAGGTGGACATGCCGGGATGCGACCAGATCAGCGTCTCGTGTTCGGCGTCGAAGCGGCGCTGGTAGTCGTCGAGCACCTCGGGGCGCACGTCGATCGCACCGACCTCCTGCTCGGCCATGCGCACCAGGCACGAGGTGATGTAGCGCGCCTGGCACTCGGACTGGAAGGTGATGCTGCCGCCGTGGCCTGAGGAAGTTCCCGGCCCGATCATGCAGAAGAAGTTGGGAAAGCCGGGCACCATCAGGCCGAGGTAGGCGCGCAGGTCATCGTCACCCCAGGCCTGCGCCAGGCTGCGCCCGCCGCGACCGATGATGCCCAGCCGCGCCGCCATCTCGGTGAGCTTGAAGCCGGTGGCGTAGACGATCACGTCGGCCTCGCGCAGCGTGCCGTCGGCGGTCTCGATGCCGGCGTCGGCGATGCGCCGGATCGGCTCGGTCACCAGTTCGACGCCGGGCTTCCTCAGCATGCGGTACCAGTCGTTGTCGAGCAGGATGCGCTTGCCGTAGGGCGGATAGTCCGGGACGCACTGGGCCAGCAGATCGGGCCGGCCTTCCAATTCGGCGTGGATGAAGTCGGTCAGTTCACGGCGGTGGCGGTCGTTGACGGCGTTGACCGCGCGCTGCGGGTGCGGCCAATCCGGGTCCTTCTTCAGCGTCTTCAGCAAGCCGTCGCCGTAGCGCCAGAACATCGTGAAGCGGAACCACTCGGCGTAGTACGGCACGTGCGCCAGCAGCCACTGCGCCTCGGGCCCGATCGGGTCACGATAGCCGGGAATCGGGCGCGCCCATTGCGGCGAGCGCTGGTAGATGGCCAGCGAGCGCACCGAGCCGGCGATCTCCGGCGCGAGCTGCATCACGGTGGCGCCGGTGCCGACGATGGCCACGCGCCGGCCCTCGACCTTCAAGCCCTCGGGCCAGTTCGCCGAGTGGAAGCTCTCGCCCGCGAACGTGCCGGCACCTTCGAAGCGCGGCAGCTGCGGGTCGCTCAGCTGGCCGATGGCGCTGACGAGGACGCGAGAGCGCAGCTCGCTGTCGCGTTCCGGCCCGCGCAGGCGCGCGACCCACTGCTGCGCCTCCTCGTCCCAGGTGGCGCCCATCAACTGGGTCGAAAGGCGGATGTGGCGTCGCAAGCCCAGCGCCTCGACCACCTGACGCAGATAGGCCAGCACTTCCTCGCGGCGCGAGAAGTAGCGCGGCCACAGGAAGCGGGGCCCGAACGAGAACGAGTAGGCGTGGTTGGGGGTGTCGACCCCGCAGCCCGGATAGCGGTTGACGAACCACGCACCGCCCACGTCGCCGGCCTTCTCGACGATGGTGAACGGCACCCCCAGCTCGATCAGACTGGCGCCCAGGGCGATGCCACTGACGCCGGCGCCAACGATCAACACATGCTCGTCTCGTCCCGCGGGGCGCGCCACGCTCGCCGGCCAGCCAAGCCGCCTCGGCACCAGCGCCATCTCCTCGCGCGTGAGGCGCGCGTACTCGGGCGGCACGCTCTCGCCCAGACAGACCGACATCATGCGCTGCATCAGCGCGTCGCCGGGGTCGTGGATCGCGGGCGGGGCACCGGTGGAGAGCGCTTGCACCGCGGCCGCCCGGATGCGCTGCTGCACCTCGGGCGCAAGCCCCGCGGCCGGGTCTGCGACCAGGTGGATGTCGCGCCGCGGGCAGAACGGTGGTTCGAGCCAGCCCAGATCGCCGCTGGCGTGAACCAGCACCATGAGCAGCACGCGCAGATCGGCAGCCGCCACGGCGCCTTCGAGCTGCTGATGGTCGATTCGTGCTCCGGTCATGGTGCTCCCAAGCCCCTTCGGCCACGGTCGGTACGAGGTGGCACATTCTAATTCCAACTAACAGCCGTTAGGGCATTTCCGCATGGAGCTTTGCGCGCGCGCTCCTTACATTGCGCCGGCATGCGCCCGACCGTCGGCTCGGGCCGACCCCAGGAGCACGTCCACCATGATCAGAGCCCTGCTCGCCTTCGTCGCCGCGCTGACGCTGGCCGGCCCGTCGCTCGCCCAGACGGCAGCCGCAAGCTACCCCAGCAAGCCGATCCGCTTCATCGTGCCCTACGCCCCGGGCGGCAGCACCAGCTACGTGGCGCGCCTGGTGGGCGCGAAGCTGACCGAGGCCTGGGGGCAGCAGGTGCTGATCGACAACAAGCCCGGCGCGAACACCGTCATCGGCACGGAGGCGCTGGCCAGGTCGGCGCCCGACGGCTACACCATCTCGCTGGCCGCCTCGACGCACGTGACGGTGCCGCACCTCGTGTCCAGTCTGCCCTTCGATGTGCTGCGCGACTTCACGCCGGTGGCGAGCCTGGTGACAACGCAGCTCGTGCTGGTGGTGCATCCGTCGGTGCCCGCGTCCAATGTGTCGGAGTTCATCGCGCTGGCCAAGGCCAGGCCGAACGAGCTGAACTTCGCTGCAGTGGGCACCGGCAGTTCGACCCACCTCGCCGGCGAGTACTTCAAGAGCCTCGCCGGGGTGAAGATGCAACATGTGCCGTACAAAGGCACCGCGCCGGCGCTGACCGACCTGATCGGTGGCCAGATCCAGCTCAACTTCGACACGCCGGTGACCTCGATTCCGCACGTCAAGGCGGGGCGCCTGCGCGCCTTGGCGATCACCGGTACCAGGCGGCTTGCCACCCTGCCCGACGTGCCCACCTTCGCGGAGGCCGGGCTGCCGGCGTACGACTTCCAGCTCTGGTTCGGCGTGCTCGCACCCGCGGGCACGCCGCGCCCGATCGTCGAGAAGCTGTCGGCCGAGATCGCGCGCATCCTCGCCATGCCTGACGTGAAGCAGCAGCTGGCCGAGCAGGGCCTGGACACCGCGTACAGGCCATCGGCCGAATTCGATGCGCTGCTGCGGGCCGACCACGAGCGCTTCGGCAAGCTCATCAGGTCGGCGGGCATCAAGATCGAGTAGCGCCCGGCCACCGGCCATTCCGTCACCGGACATTGCCCTACCAAGCGTTTGGTCGATATACTCCCACGGTTGCGCGCCGCGTGCGCGGCGGAAACAAAAAGCGAAAGGTTGACGACATGGATCTCGAACTCAAGGACAAGTCGGTCATCGTGACCGGCGGCGGCTCGAACATCGGCCGCGCCATCGTGCTGGCCTTCGCCGCCGAAGGCGCACACCTGACCATCGGCGACATCGACATCGCGCAGGCCGAGAAAACGGCCGAGTTCGCGAAGAAGCTCGGCGCCGCCTCGGCCCAGGTGGTGAAGACCGACGTCACGCAGCTCGAGCAGGTGCAGGCCATGTTCAAGGCGGCCACCGACAAGCACGGCCGCGTGGACGTACTGGTCAACAACGTCGGCTGGGACAACCTGATGTTCTTCACCCAGACCACGCCGGAGTTCTGGCGCAAGGTCATCGACATCAACTACGTGGGGGTGCTGAACTGCACCAAGACCGCGCTGGACGTCATGGTCAAGCAGAACAGCGGCGCCATCGTCTCCATCAGCTCCGACGCCAGCCGCCAGGGCGAGCCGCGCGAGGCCGTCTATGGCGGCGTGAAGGCCGCGGTCAACAGCTTCATGAAGACCATCGCCAAGGAGAACGGGCGCTTCGGCATCCGCTGCAACGTGGTCTGCCCGGGCGTGACGATCCCCTCCAGCGCCGACGAAGTGGGCGGCAGCAGCATGTGGACCAACGCCGACAGCATGTTCTCGCCCGAGCAGATCGAGAAGGCCGCCAAGGCGATGCCGTTGCGCAAGGTCGGCCGCCCGCAGGACGTGGCCAACGCCGTGGTGTTCCTCGCCTCGGGCAAGGCCGGCCACGTGACCGGCCAGGTGCTCAGCGTCTCCGGCGGCTACAGCATGATCGGCTGAACCGGGGGCTGCGACGATGAACTACACCGACATCCTCTACGAAGAGCGCGACCAGATCGCGACCATCGCGATCAACCGCCCCACGGTGATGAACGCCTTCCGCGGGCAGACGATCGAAGAGATGCTGCACGCGATGATGAAGGCGGGCTGGGACAAGAAGATCGCGGCCATCGTGATCACCGGCACCGGGGACCGCGCCTTCTGCACCGGCGGCGACCAGTCGGCGCACTCCGGCCAGTACGACGGCCGTGGCACCGCCGGCCTGCCGATCGAGGAACTGCACAGCGCCATCCGCGACGTGCCCAAGCCCGTGATCGCCCGCGTGCAGGGCTTCGCCATCGGCGGCGGCAACGTCATCGCCACGCTGTGCGACATGACCATCGCCTCCGACAAGGCGGTGTTCGGCCAGGTCGGCCCCAAGGTCGGCTCGGTCGACCCCGGGTGGGGCACGGCCTACCTGGCCGCCGTGGTCGGCGAGAAGAAGGCGCGCGAGATCTGGTACATGTGCCGCCGCTACAGCGCGCAGGAAGCGCTGGCCATGGGCCTGTGCAACGTGGTGGTGCCGCACGAGCTGCTCGACGCCGAAGTGGCCAAGTGGGGTCGCGAACTGGTCGAGAAGAGCCCCACCGCGATCGCCATCGCCAAGCGCTCGTTCAACGCCTCCACCGAGCACATCCGTGGCATCGGCAGCCTGGGCATGCAGGCGCTGAGCCTGTACTACAACACCGACGAATCGAAGGAAGGCGTGCGCGCCTTCCTTGAGAAGCGCAAGCCCGACTTCCGCAAGTTCGCCGGCGGCTGAACTGCAACGAGTGCAATTGGCATGCTTGCACTGACCAACGTCCAGATCGTCTACGACAACACCATCGAGGCGGTGCGCGAGGTGTCGCTCACGCTCGGCAAGGGCCGCATCGTGGCGCTGCTGGGCGCCAATGGCGCCGGCAAGTCCACCACGCTGAAGGCCATCTCCGGCGTGCTCTATCCGGAAGACGGCGAGGTCAAGGCCGGGCAGATCAGCTTCGAGGGCCGCCCGCTGGCCGGCATGGCGCCAGACCGCATCGTCCGGCAGGGCATCGTGATGGTGCCCGAGGGGCGGCGGCTGTTCGACCAGCTCACGGTCGAAGAGAACCTGCTGATGGGCGGCTACACGCGCAGCGCTGCCGACTCGCGCCGCGGCCTGGAGCGGGCCTACGCCCTGTTCCCGCGCCTGACCCAGAAGCGGACGACGGTCTCGGGCTACCTGTCCGGCGGCGAGCAGCAGATGGTGGCAATCGGCCGTGCGTTGATGTCCGAGCCCAAGGTGCTGATGCTCGACGAACCCACGCTCGGCCTGGCGCCGCAGATCTGCGAGGAGATCTTCGGCATCGTCACACAGTTGCGGCGCGACAGCGGTGTGAGCATCCTGCTGGTCGAGCAGAACGCCCAGGCTGCGCTGGCCGTGGCCGACGAGGGCTACATCATGGAAAACGGACGCATCGTGCTCGACGGCCCGGCCGACAAGCTCTTGCGCAACGAGGACGTGCGCGAGTTCTACCTCGGCTTCGCAGAAGGCGGCACACGCAAGAGCATGCGCGAGGTCAAGCACTACAAGCGCCGCAAGCGCTGGTTGTCCTGAGGTCCGCATGCACGACGACAGCCTGCTCAGGGTCGAAGGCCTCACGAAGCGCTTCGGCGGTGTCGAAGCGGTTTCTGGCGTGAGCTTCCATGTCGGCCGCGGCGAGATCTACTCGCTGATCGGCCCCAACGGCGCTGGCAAGACGACCACGTTCAACATGATCAGCGGTATCGTGCCCCCATCGGGCGGCACGGTCCGCTACGACGGCCGGGAGATCACCCGCCTGCCCTCGCATCGCATGCCGGCGATAGGCATCGGGCGCACCTTTCAGAACCTGGCCGTGTTCAAGCACGCCACCGTGGTGCAGAACCTCCTCGTGGGGCGTCACACCCACATGCGCACCAACGTCTTCGACGCCGCCTGGTTCCTCGGCCGCGCGCGGCGCGAGGAGCTGGAGCACCGCCGAAAGGTGGAGGAGATCATCGACTTCCTCGAGATCGAGGACATCCGCGACATGCCGGTGGGCGCCCTGTCGTACGGCATGCAAAAGCGCGTCGAGCTCGGCCGCGCGCTGGCCACCGAGCCCAAGCTGCTGCTGCTCGACGAGATGGTTTCCGGCATGAACACCGAAGAGACCGAGGACATCGCGCGCTTCGTGCTCGACATCCGCGACGAGCTCGGCGTCACCGTGCTGATGGTGGAACACGACATGGGCATCGTGATGGACATCTCCGACCGCGTCTGCGTGCTGAACTTCGGCCGCAAGATCGCCGAGGGCACGCCGGCGCAGGTCTCGGCCGACCCGGCGGTGATCGAGGCCTATCTGGGCGGGGCGAAGGCCGCATGAGCTTCACCAGCGACAGCGGCCTGGACGCCGCGCTTAACAACGGCGAGCACACCCTGCCCAAGCTGCTGCAGCACTGGGCGCGCACGACGCCCGGCGCACTGGCGCTGCGCGAGAAGGACCTCGGCATCTGGAACCGGATGACCTGGGCTGACTACCACGACGCCGCTCGGCGCTTCGCGCTCGGCCTGCTGAAACTGGGCTTCCGGCGCGGCGAGCGCCTGGCCATCGCCAGCGAGGACACGCCGCAGTGGATGTTCGCCGACCTGGGCACACAGGCCATCGGCGGCGTGGTGGTCGGCATCTACCCCACCAACCCCTGGCCGGAGCTGCAGTACATCGTCCACCACTCCAACAGCCGCTTCGTGGTGTGCGGCGACCAGGAACAGGTCGACAAGGTGCTGGACGCGATGAGCAAGCACGAGGTCGGCCTGCCCGACGTCGCCAAGATCATCGCGGTGGACATGAAGGGCATGCGCGGCTACCCGCGCGACAAGCTGCTGTCCTTCGACGAGGTGCTCGAGCTGGGAGATCAATACGCCGCCGAGTCGCCGGAGCAGGCGCGTGCCTTCGATGACGGCATCGCCGCGACGCAGCCCGACGACACCTGCATGCTGGTCTACACCTCGGGCACCACCGGGCCGCCCAAGGGCGCGATGCTGTCGCACCGCAACCTGCTCGTCACCACCGACAAGCTGCGCCGCTGCTTCGGCCTGGACCGGCACAACATGGAAGTGCTGTGCTACCTGCCGCTCTGCCACGTGGCCGAGCGCGCCTTCTCGACCGTGATGCACATGATGACCGGCGGCGTGGTGAACTACGCCGAGTCGATCGACACCGTGGCCGCCAACCTGCGCGAAATCGCGCCCAAGGTGTTCCTTGGCGTGCCGCGCATCTGGGAGAAGCTGCAGCAGGGCATCCTGATGCGCATGCAGGACGCCACGCGCCTGCAGCGCTGGGCTTTCGCGCGCTGCTTCGAGTCGGGCAAGTCGCTGTTCGAGCGTGTCGAGCAGCGTGGCGGGCAGCGCACGCTCGGCGACAGGTTGCAGTTCGGCCTGCTGTGGCTGCTGATGTTCCGCAACCTGCAGAAGTTCGTCGGGCTGGACCGCATGCGCTGCGGCTTCTGCGGCGGCGCCAGCGTCTCGCCCGAGGTGCTGAAGTTCTTCCGCATCCTGGGCCTGCCGGTCTATCAGGTGTACGGCATGACGGAATCGGGCGGCGTGATCTTCCACCAGCACGCGAAGGCCGAGCGCCTGGGTGCCACCGGCACCCCGATCGAAGGCCTGAACTGGAAGATCGCCGAGGACGGCGAGCTGGTCGTCAAGCACCCTGCCGTCTTCAAGGGCTACATCCACGACAACAACGCCACCGCGCTCACGGTGCAGGACGGCTGGCTGCACACCGGCGACATCGTGGCGCTGGCACCCAACCAGGAGTTGATGATCGTCGACCGCAAGAAGGCCATCATCATCACCAGCGGCGGCAAGAACATCTCGCCCTCCGAGATCGAGAACGCGCTGAAGGATAGCCTGTACATACGCGAGGCCATCGTGCTGGGCGACGGGCGGCACTTCCTCTCGGCGCTGGTGCAGATCGACTACGACACCGTCGGCAAGTGGGCGCAGGAGAAGCGCCTGGCCTTCACCACCTACCGCAGCCTGTCGCAGCTGCCCGAGGTGCGCGAGCTGGTCGACATAGAGGTGCGGCGCGTGAACAAGCTCTTCGCGCGGGTGGAGAACATCCGCAAGTTCCTCATCCTCGAGAAGGAACTCGACCACGACGACGGCGAGCTGACCGCCACGCAGAAGGTGCGCCGCAACATCATCGGCAAGAAGTTCGCGCGAGAGATCGAAGTGATCTACGGCGGGGGCACGGCCTGATGGACTACTTCGTTCAACTGCTGATCTCGGGCGTGGCCGTGGGGCTGGTGTACGGCTTCATCGGCATGGGCTTCGCGATGATCTTCCGCGCCACCGGCGTCGTGAACTTCGCCCAAGGCGAATTGATGATGCTGGTGGCCTACATCGGCTTCACGCTGGTGGGCACCTTCAAGCTCGGCTTCTGGGCGCTGCTGCTGGCGTCGATCGGGGTCTCGGTGCTCATCGGCCTCTTGGTCGAGGTGCTGCTGATCCGCCCGATGCTGGGGCAGCCGGTGTTCTCCACCGTCATGGTGACGATCGGCCTGGCCGTCATCATCCGCTCGGTGGTGGTGCTGATCTGGGGTGCCGACCCGATGCCGCTGGCGACCGGGCTGTCCACAACACCCATCCGCATCGGCCCGGCAGGGCTGTATCCCGCGCAGCTCTACGCGCTGGGCATCATGGCCTGCGTGGTCGGCGGGCTGTGGGCGTTCTTCCGCTTCTCGCGCACCGGCATCGCGATGCGGGCCACCGCCAACCTGCAGACGACGGCGCTCCTGATGGGCATCAACGTCAAACGCATCTTCGCGTTGTCGTGGGCGCTGTCGGCGGGGCTGGCGGCCATCGCCGGCGTGCTGGTGGGGGTGATCTACGACCTCAACCCGGGCATGTGGCTCACGGGCTTGCGCAGCTTCCCGGCGGTGATCCTCGGTGGGCTCGATTCGGTGTTCGGCGCTGCGCTGGGCGGGGTGCTGATCGGCGTGGCAGAGAACCTGTCGGAAGGCTACATCGGCCGCGGCATGAAGGAAATCGCCGGCTTCGTGCTGATCCTGGTGGTTCTGATGGTCCGGCCCTACGGCCTGTTCGGCAAAGCCGAGATCGAGCGAGTCTGATGCGCAGCGGCAACTTCAAGGAAACCTACCGCCAGTTGCTGGCGCTGACCGACTCCGTGCCGGTGATCGTCTGGTCGCTGGTGCTGGTGGCGGCGATCGCGCTCGCGCCGCTGCTCATCGGCAAGTACTTCGTCTCGCTGCTGCTGCTGCTGCTGATCACGGCCGTCGGCGTGCTGGGACTGAACATCCTCACCGGCACGACCGGCCTCATCTCGCTGGGCCACGCCGGCTTCCTGGCGGTGGGCGCGTATGCGGCCGGCATCGTGGCAGGACGCTACGGCTGGCCGATGCCTGCGGCGCTGCTGGCCGGCGGCATCGCTTCCGCGGCCGCCGGCCTGGTGGTGGGCGTGCCCTCGCTGCGTCTGAAGGGCCTGTACCTCGCGATCACGACGATGGCCTTCGCGGTGATCATCAACCACCTCATCCTCAACGGTGGCGAGTTGACCGGCGGCTCCGAGGGCTTGAAAGTGCCGCAGCCGGCGCTGCTCGGCCAGCCGCTCGCGGCCGAAGGCGGCTACTACTACGTGGTGCTGGCGGTGTTGCTGCTGGCGGTGTTCGCCACGCTGAACCTGCAGCGCAGCCGCGTCGGCAGGGCGCTGATGGCGATCCGCGAGCACGACATCGCCGCGCGCGCGATGGGGGTGAACCTGGTGCGCTGGCGGCTGCTCGCCTTCACCGTGAGCGCCTTCTACACCGGCGTGGCCGGTGCGCTGCTGGCTTTCTACACCCGCTACCTCAACGTCGACAGCTTCAGCCTGCTGGTGTCGATCGAGGCGCTGTCGATGCTGATCGTCGGCGGCCTGGGCACGGTGTCGGGCGCGCTGCTGGGCGCGGTGTTCATCTTCGTGCTCAACGAGGGCCTGGGCCTGCTGTTCAGCGCGCTCGGCTCGGGCGCGCTGTCCACGGCCGCCTTCGAGATCAAGGGCATCGTCTATGGCCTGGCCATCGTGCTCTTCCTGCGCTTCGAACCCGACGGCCTGGTCGGCCGCTGGCGCGACCTCAAGCACTACTGGACACATTGGCCGTTCCGTTACTGATGTCCCTGATGCCCCAAATGGGCCGGGGCCAGCGGCCCGGCTCACCACGAGAGGAGTTCGACATGAGCACGATCCTTCGCAGCCTGCGCCCCCTGTGGGCAGCCGCGCTGCTTGCACTCGCCGGCGCCGCGCAGGCCGCGGACCCCGGCGTCTTCGACGACCGCCTCGTCATCGGCGGCGTGCTGCCGCAGACAGGCCCGCCCAGCCTCATCGGCAAGGCCGGCGTGATCGCGCTGCGCGTGTGGGAGAAGGACGTCAACGCGATTGGCGGCATTCACGGCCGCAAGATCGATCTGCGCGTCGAGGAAGACGGCTACGTGCCGCAACGCTCGGTGCAGGCGATCAAGAAGCTCGTCGACGTCGACAAGGTGTTCGCCGTCATCGGCACCTCGGGCTCCTCGCACCTGATGGCGATGATGCCGACGATCGAGGAGAGCCAGATCCCGGCGATCAATTTCGCCGCCGTCGCCGGCACGCACTTCAACCCGCCGCGCAAGACGGTCTTCAACATCGGTGCCACCTACTGCCAGGAAATCACCGGCGTGATGAAGCATCTGATCGCCACGCGCAAGCTGCAGAAGGCCAAGTTCGCGCTCATCTACCAGGACGACGACTTCGGCGCCGATGTCAAGTGCGGCTACGACGCGGCGCTCAAGTCCGCCGGCCTGAGCAGCGCGATCGACGTGCCGTACAAGCGGGCACAGAAAGACTTCTCGGCCGAGGTGCTGGCGGTTCAGAAGTCGGGCGCCACCTTCGTGCTCGTGGGCGGCATCATCAGCGAGACCGCCACCATGCTGAAGGAGATCCAGAAGAACGGCATGGACGTCATCCGCCTGGCGGCGCACCCCTCGCACCTGGGCGCGGTGCTGCAACTGGCCGGCAGCGCCGCCGAGGGCCTGCTGGTGGCCGACTACGTGCCGCCGATCACCGACACCGAGACGCAGGGCATCGGCCGCCTGAACGCGCTGGCCTACAAGTACCTCACCGCCGACGACGTGAAGGCGATGAACCGCTACTCGCTCACCGGCTACGTGGCGGCGATGCTGCTGGAGTCGGCCCTGCAGGCGTGCGGCCGCAACCTGACGCGCGCCTGCCTGGTGCAGAAGCTCGAGCAGACCAAGAACTTCGCCAGCGACGGCATCATGGCCCCGTTGACCTTCGGCCCCAACATCCGCCAGAGCGGCACGCGCCCGATCCTGCTGAAGGCCAACGTCGCCGCCGGCAAGTTCGAGCGCGCGTCGGACTGGCTGTCGGACAAGTAGCCTGACCAGTCGTTGGACCAGCAGTCCCCCGGCTCCTCCCCGTTCTTCATCGACCTCCCACACATGCCTACCTCACTCGCGCCGCGCCACCTGCTCGCCGCCACGGCCTTGGCCGTCTCGGCGTTCGCCTTCACCGCCGTGGCCACGGCCGCGGAGCCGGGTGTCACCGACACGAAGATCATCCTCGGATCGGTGACACCGGTCAGCGGCCCACCCAGCCTGCTCGGCAAGGCCCACATGATGGCCCTGAAGGTGTGGGAGCAAGACGTCAACGCCCGTGGCGGCATCAATGGCCGCAAGGTCGAGATCCGCCAGGACGACGACGGCTACGTGCCGCAGCGCGCGTTGCAAGGCGTCAAGCGGCTCAACGAGGTGGAGAACATCTTCGCGCTGCTGGGCACGTCGGGCGCTGCAATGCTGCAGGCGATGCTGCCCTACATCGAGGAGCAGAAGATCCCCACCATCAACGGCATGGCGGTGTCGGCCTCGCACTTCACGCCGCCGCGCAAGACGGTGTTCATCCTCGGCCCGACCTATTGCCAGGAATTGGCCGCCGGCATGGCGCACCTGGTCAAGAGCAAGAACCTGCAGAAGGAGAAGTTCTCGCTGGTCTACCAGGACGACGAGTTCGGCACGGACGTGCGCTGCGGCTACCAGAAAGCCGTCAAGGCGCTGGGCCTGGCGAGCGTGGCCGAGATCTCCTTCAAGCGTGGCACCAAGGACTTCTCGGCCGAGATGCTGAGCCTGAAGCAGGCCGGGGCCACCTTCATCGCCTCGGGCGGCGTGGTGGCCGAACACTCGATGCTGCTGAAGGAGGCCGCGAAGAACCAGATGCCCATCACCTTCCTGGCCATCCACTCGGCACACCTGACGCCCGTTCAGGCCCTGGCCGGCCCGGCCGGCGACGGGTACTACGTGGCCGACTACGTGCCGCCGCTCACCGACCTGGCCGTGCCTGGCATGGCCAAGTTCATCGCGCTGACGCAAAAGTACCTCAGCGCCGACGAGCAGAAGCAACTCAACCGCTATTCCATCACCGCCTACGTCGGCGCGCTGCTGATGGAAGATGCCATCCGCCGCTGCGGCAAGACCCTCACCCGTGCCTGCGTGGTGGAGAAGCTGGAGACGACCAGGAATCTGGGCACTGACGGCCTCACCTCGCCGATCAGCTTCAACGCCACGCAGCGGCATTCGCCCAGCAGCGTGCTCCTGCTTCGCTCCGACGCCAAGGGCGGGAAGTTTGATCGGATGTCCGATCCGATTCCGGTAAGCGATTGAGCGACAAGCCTGTGTCGGTCCCGACACATGCGCATGGCCCGTTCCAGGAGTTGGTCGGGTATGAGACCCTCGGTGCCGAGGACCGGCCATACCTGCGGCTGCCTGTCAGGCGCGAACTGCTCAACCCGCACGGAGTTCTGCACGGAGGCGTGAGTCTGACGCTGCTGGACGCCATCGGCGGCCGATCCCTGGTCGGACAGTTGGTGCCCGCAACGGGCCAGCGCATCCTGTCGTCGGTGACCGTCACGCTGACCACCGACTTCATGCTAGGCGTGCGCGACGGCGTGCTGTTTGCCAACGGCTCGCCCGACCACATCGGCAAGACCGTGGCCTACGTGTCGGTGCAGTTGCGGCACGACGCGATGGACGGCCCGCTTGTCGCGCGTGGGCTGGGTACCTATCGCATCTACACGCGTTCGCTGGTGATTCCGGTCTGAGGATGTCGGCGGCCGTCGCGCCGCCGTCGGGAACAGAGTTTCGAGGCGTCTGTCAAAACACGCCGCTCGCCAGCCCCGCCGCCAATGCCTGGCCCAGTTCGGCGCAGCGGTGCAGCGAAGCTTCGTCGATGCGCTTGGGCGCGAGGATGTCCTCGGACCACTGCGCGCCCGTGAGCACAATCAGCGGCTCGGCCACGGCGCGCAGCCGCCAACCCGTGGCGATGCGCTCGATCTGGCGCACTGCCATGCCGCCGTCGGTGCCGGCACAGACCATCACCGCATAGGGCCTGCCGTTGATGCGGTCGAGCGCGGCGTAGTAGGTGCGGTCGAAGAAGTCCTTGAGCGCACCGGACATGGCGGCCAGGTTCTCCGGCGTGGCGAACAAGTAGCCGTCGGCACCCAACACATAGGCGGCGGTGGCGTCGAACGCGCGCCGCGTCAGCACCTCGACACCGCCCTCGCTGCGCGCCGCGCGCACCGCGGCCTCGACCATCTGCGCGGTGCCGCCTGTCATGGTGTGGTGCACGACGAGCAGCGTCTTCATCGGCCTGCCGCCCCCGCCCGGCACCGGTCAGCCGCGCACGGCGTCCGTCACGGCGCCGCCTCGAAGCCCGCAAAGTGCGCGAACACCTCCGGCTCCGCCCGCTCGGTGATGAAGGCGTTCTCGGGCGCTGCCGGGTCCTCGTGGCCGAGGGCGATGCCGCACGCAAGGATCTCGTGCTCAGACAGCGGCAGCTGATCGCGCACGACCTTGTGGAACCAGGCGAACGCCGCCTGCGCGCAGGTGTGCAGGCCCTGGGCACGGGCCGCGACCATGATGTTCTGGATGAACATGCCCAGGTCCATGAAGCTGCCGGTGTTCAGGCGCCGGTCCAGCGTGACGAGCAGGCCCACCGGGGCGTCGAAGAAGACGTAGTTGCGCAGCATCTGCCGTTCGCGCGCCTCGGTATCGTCGCGCGCGATGCCCAGCGTGGCGTACAGGCCGAAGCCGCAGCGCCGGCGGCGATCGAGGTACGGCTCGACCCACTGCGTCGGGTAGTAAGCGTACTCCGGCTGGTGACGGTCGGGGTCGGTGGTGGCGGCCAGCACGATGGCGTCGCACAGGCGCTGCCTCGGCTCTCCGGCGACGGCATAGACGCGCCAAGGCTGCACATTGTTGCCGCTGGGCGCACGCGCCGAGACCTGCAGGATGTGACGCACCGTGGCTGCGGGCACCGGCGTGGGCAGAAAACGCCGCACGGACTTGCGGCTACGGATGGCGTCGTCGGCGTGCATCGAATCGAACTCCCAGCGCAGATCGCGCGGCGCTGAAGTCTAACAAACGAACGTTTGACGCAGGGTACCCCGACCGCGCGCGTGCGGTGTCGAACCCGGTCAAACCGGCTGTGGCTCCCCGCCAAGCCGAAACCGAGCCACGGCTTCGTTCAGGCTGCGCGACTGCTCGCGCAGGCTCTGGGCCGCAGCAGCCGACTGTTCGACTAGCGCCGCATTTTGTTGCACCGCTTGGTCGATCTTCGACAACGCCTCACTGGCTTGCTGCACCCCGCCGGATTGCTGTGCGGTGGAGGCGCTGATCTCCCCGAGCAGTGCCGACAAGCGCCGCCCCGAGGTCAGGATGCCCGTCATCGCCCGTTGCGTCTGGTCGGCCACCTCGGACCCGGCGGTGACGGTCTCCACGTTGGCGGTGATCAGCGCCTTGATTTCGGCGGCAGCCGCGCTCGACCGCTGCGCGAGCGACCTGACCTCCGAGGCGACGACCGAGAAGCCTCGACCTTGCTCGCCGGCTCTCGCAGCCTCGACGCTCGCGTTGAGCGCGAGGATGTTGGTCTGGAATGCGATCCCGTCGATCACGCCGACGATCTCGGAAATTCGTCGCGACGATGAACTGATGTCGCCCATCGTGCTGACCATCCGTTCGAGCCGCCGCCCGCCCTCTTCGGCCACCGCAGCGGCCTCCTGCGCGACGGACGCTGCCTCACGCGCGGCATCAGCGCTCTGGCATACTGACGCGGTCAGCTGCTGCAGCGTCGAGCTGTTCTGCTGCAACAGCGCCGACTGCTGTTCGGTACGGTTCGACAGATCCTGATTGCCCGCCGCGATCTCCGAGGAGGCCATCATGACCGACTGCGACGAGGTGCGAATCGCGCCGATGCTGCTGCGCAGGCCTTCGGCCATGCGGTCCAGCGCGGCCTGGAACCGCCCGATCTCGTCGAACCTGCGGGTGCAGCCCGTCTCGTCCAACACCACGACTAGATCGCCCTCGGCGACACGGTCCGCCAGGCGCACCGCTCCCGCCAGAGGGACGGTGACCGAACGCGTCACGACCCAGGCGCACAGAGCCGCGATCACGAGGCCCGCGGCGCCGCACAGCCCGAGCAGCACCCGTGCGGTGGCACCGGCCTCCTTGATGCCGGTCGCCGTCTGCACGACACCCTGGCGCTGCCGTTCGGCGAATTGCACCAGTGTCGCGGTGCGTTCGACCGATAGCGGAGCGACATGCTGGTTGAGAACGGCGATCGCATCCGCCGGCGCGAACGCCAGCGCCAACGACAAGGCCTTGGAGAACTGGGGCACCGCGCGGGCTCCGATCGCGCGCACCTTCTCGATGTCGGCACGATCCTGCTCGGCGACGACCAGGTTGGCGAGCGTCTCGATCTCGGCGCGGATCTGCTGATCGAGCTTCTTGATCCCTGCTTCTTCGCGCTGCATCACGGCCGGGTCTTCCGACAAACCGACATTGCGGATCGCCACATCTTGCCGGAGTGCGTTCTCGAGCAGCTTGGTGGCGATCTCGTAGCGCGACTGAGCCGGCACGAGCGTTTGATCGATCAATCGCTCGGAGCGCAGGGCGTTCATGAATCCGAGTACGCAGACGCCGGCCAACAGGCCGACGATCAGCCCGAACGCCAGCGTCAGCCGTTTGGCAACGCTCATGTTGTTGATGAACCTCATGTCTCGTTTCCTCTGCCTCTGTCGAGCATGTCGCCGTAGCTGCGCTGGCCTACTTGCCAGCGTAGGCACCCACCGCGAAGCCAATGCCGCCCTGGCTGATGACGTAGGTCGTCTTGCCCTCGATCTCCTTGCTGACGGGATTGGGCCAACGGTATTCGACCCAGCCGGACTTGCTCGACTTGACCATGGCCATCATGTCCTGGACGAAGGGCTTGCCATCGGCGTCCTTCAGTTGCGCCAGCGACTTGCCGACCAGCTTCTCGTTCGCGCCATGGGCCAGCACCTTGCCTTCGGGATCCAAAACGAACACGTAGAGGTCGCGGTCCACGAACGGGCCCTTCTTGTCGTTGAACAGGGCAAAGGTGCTCTCGCCCTTGTCCTTGAATTGCGCTGCGGCCTTCGCGGCGAGCGCCTTGGCTTCATCCTTGGTGCCATGGTCGGCGGCACCGGCGGTCAGTGGCGCCGAAAGGCAGGCCACTGCGGCCAGCACGACGACGCGTCGATTCAGTTTCGTCATAAGCTACTCCAGTCTTTGGTCGCGGGGTGGTAGGTGCGGCGGCGAAATTCGAAGCGCCGCCAAGCACGTTATCGGCATGCGTGCTCCGGCGTTCAACCGAACAAGCGGCATTTGTTCGCCTTGTTCCCGGACCAGCGCCACAACCTTGGCGCAACGCGCAAGACTCAAGCTGGACGCTGCGCCACCCCTGGGATACCCTTGCACCCATGAAGACACCTGTCAAACAACCGTTCGAGTGGCACCCACCACACGCGACCATCGCCGGCTCCAACCTCACGGCCTTCATCCGCCATGCCGGCCAGCCCGACCTGCCCCGCCTGCAACGCCGTGCCGACGCCGACCCGGCCTGGCTGATGGAGCAGGTGTTCGGGTTCTGCGACTTCCGCTTCTACAAGCCCTATGAGCGCATGCTCGACACCTCGCGCGGCATCGAATGGGCACGCTGGTGCGTCGGCGGCACGACCAACATCGTGCTCAACTGCATCGACCGCCACCGCGGCACGCCCACTTGGGACCGCACCTTCATCACCTGGGAGGGTGAAGACCCCAAGACTCCGGGCGCGCGGCGCGAACTGAGCTACCGCGAGTTCGACGCCGAACTGTGCCGGCTGGCCGGCGCGCTGGAGGCCCTGGGCGTGGAGCGCGGCGACCGCGTGGGCCTGTACATGCCCAACGTGCCGGAGACCTTCATTGCCTTCTTCGCGGTGCTGAAGCTCGGCGCCGTCGTGATGCCACTCTTCTCGGGCTTCGGGCCGCAGCCGCTGGTGGCGCGGCTGAACGACGGCGAGGCCAAGGTGGTGCTCACGGTCGACGGCACCTGGCGCCGCGGCAGCCCTGGCGCGATGAAGTCGGTTCTCGACGAAGCCTTGGCATCGGCGCCCAGCGTCGAACACGTGCTGGTGCTGCGCCACCTGGGCGCGGCTGCGCCCTGCCCCATGACCCCCGGGCGTGACCTGGACTGGGCCGACGCCGTCGCGGCGCAGCCCGCTGCCCGCGCCACCGCCGAGATGGCGGCCGACGACGCCGCGGTGCTGCTCTACACCTCGGGCACCACCGGCAAGCCCAAGGGCTGCGTGTGGACACACGTGGGCTTTCTCGGCTCGATGGTCACGCGCGACATGCACATCTGCGGCGACTTCCGTTCGACCGACCGCTTCTTCTTCATGAGCGACATGGGCTGGATGGTGGGCGCCATGTGTGCCTGCATCCCCAGCTACTTCGGCGGCAGCCTGCTGGTGGCCGAGGGCACGCCCGACTACCCCGATACCGGCCGCTTCTGGCGGCTGCTGCAGGACCACCGGGTCACCTACCTCGGCGTGGCGCCCACGCTGATCCGTGGGCTGATGCGCCATGGCGACCAGGACGTCGAGCGCTACGACCTCTCGGCGCTGCGCATCACCGTCTCCGGCGGCGAGGCCTGGACCGAAGCGCCTTGGCGCTGGTTCTTCGAGCATGTGTGCAAGAAGAAGCTGCCGTTCCTGAACATCGTCGGCGGCACCGAGGTCGGCGGCTGCAACTTCACCGGCACCGTGCACCACCCGCTGCGCCCGGGCTCGTTCGGCATGGGCGGCCTCGGTGTCGGCGTGGACATCGTCGACGACGCCGGGCAGCCTGTGAGCCCTGGCCAGGTGGGCGAACTCGTGCTGCGCAACCCCAACATCGGCTTCACCAAGAGCCTGTGGCGCGACGATGAGCGCTATCTCGACAGCTACTGGCGCACGATCCCCGGCCTGTGGGTGCATGGCGACTTCGCGATGCGCGACGCCGACGGACTCGTCTACATCCTCGGCCGCAGCGACGACACGATCAAGGTCTCGGGCAAGCGCACCGGTCCTTCCGAGATCGAAACCCTGCTCACCGGCACGGGCAAGGTGTCGGAAGCGGCGGTGATCGGCGTGCCCGATGAGGTCAAGGGCTCGGCCATCGTCTGCGTGTGCGTGCCGATGCCGGGCGTCACCGCCGACGCGGCGCTGGAACGCGAACTGTCCGAGGCGGTAGTCAAGGGCATGGGCACCTCGTACCGCCCGCGGCAGGTATTGCTGGTGGACGATCTGCCCAAGACGCGCAACATGAAAATCATGCGGCGCGTGGTGCGCGCGGTATACCGTGGAGACAGCCCGGGGGATTTGTCGTCGCTGGTCAATCCCGAGGCTGTGACAGAGCTGCAGGCGCGGTTCGAGGGCTGATCCAACGGCCGCAGCGCTGTCGGTACAGGGGGGTCCCCGGCAGCCCGCCCGGCCGCCGCTCGCTTCACGTTGACGCCGCGCCCCTGCCGGCCACGGCAAAGGCATTCTTGCCGTGGCGCTTGACGTCGTAGAGCGCCTGGTCGGCTGCGGTGGCAAGTGCCCGCCGCGTATGTCCGTGCAGCGGATAGCTGGCAATGCCGATGCTTGATCCAATCCGTGCGACGCGCCCGTCATCCAGCGTGTACGGCTCAGCGAGCAGGCGCACGACTTCGGCGGCGACGATGGCCGTCGCTGCATCGTCGCTGCCCGCACCGGGCATCACGATGACGAACTCGTCGCCGCCGAGCCGGGCCACAGGATCGGTGGCGCGCCGCATCGCCGCCTGCAGGCGCCGCGCACATTGCCTCAACACCTGGTCCCCCGCATCGTGGCCGAGCGTGTCGTTGACCTGCTTGAACCCGTCGAGGTCGATGTACAGCAGCGCCATCTTCCCCCCCTCGGCTGAAGCCTCGGCCAGCAAACGGTCGATCGATGCGTCACAGGCAGCGCGGTTCTTGAGACCGGTCAGCGGGTCGTGTTCGGCCCGCTGACGCATGGCCAGTTCGCCGACCCGACGTTCCGTCACGTCGTAGATCACGCCCTCGATGAACTCCTCCCGCGCTGCATCGCCTCCACGTCTGGCCTGCACCGAGATCAGGCAATGCACCCAGCGGGACGCACCGTCGGGAGAGAGCAGTTCGAGGTCGCCGGAGACCGTCTCGCCGTGCTTGCGCGACTCGTCGATCATTTGCATCACGCGCTCCGGACGGTCGAAAACGCGGTGCACAAAGTCCTGCCCGCGCAACTGCCGGACCTCGGTCAAAGCGCTGCCTATGATCTTGAGCACGGTCGGGTTGCCGTTGATCAGGCCTCCGTCCGCGTCGAGCACGAAGATGCCGGCGCTGGTGGCATCGAAGATCTGGCGGTACTGCGCCTCCATCGCCTCGACTGCCGCGCGCAGTTCCCGTTCACGCCGAATCGCCGACTCGGTTTCCTCCAGCAGGCTGTTCGCGCCGCGGATCAGTTTGCCGATCTCGTCGCGTTGGTGAAGGCGCGGCGTCGGCAGGCGCTCGGCCGTGCCGGGCCGGATGCGCTCGAGCGACCGGGCGAGCTGCACGATCGGCTTCGAGACCATTTGCGTCGCCGCGAAGTACAGCAGTGCCGCAAGCGCGCCCGTCTGCAGCACCATCAACGACGCCCGCGCGACGGCCTCGTCGCGCGCGCCGGCCATCAGCACCGCATCGTTGGCGATCACCCGCAGCGTGCCCACTCCCTCGGCGGCATTGAAGGGCGAAGACAGCCGCCGCTCGACGACCATGGTGCCGGAACGCTGCGGGGAATCCTCCTGCCGATGAACCAGCGGCTGGCCGTCCGGCCCGAGCACGGCGATCGAGCCCACCAGCGGATGCCGCGCCAGGCCATCGACCACCTCCTTCAGCAGCACGCGGTCCTGCGCGAAGGCGCCGATCGCCGCGGTCCTCTCGACCGCAACGGCAAGGCCCTCCAGCGTGGCACGACTCTTCGTGACGACCTCACCGTGGGCGAGCCGAAAGGCGAGCGTGCCGACCACGGCCGCAAACGCGAACGCGCTGGCAAGCATGGCCAGTGTGAACCGCCACCTCAGGGTCTGAAGGCTTTGCCAAGGCATCGCAGGTGGCGATCAGTCCGGCACGCGCTCGCGCACGACCAGCAGCACGCGCACGCCCTTGTCGGGCGGTGGGCTGCCCAGGTAGCCCAGCGCGTTCGGGTTGCGCTTCACCACCTCGACCACGGCCCGTTCATCGGGCAGCGGCTGCGGCGGCATCGCTTGGCCCGAGAACATCAGCCTCGCCCAGTAGCTGTTGTGAACCGCGCCGGGAATCCTGGAGGCCGGTTGGTAAGTGTATTCAGGCCGTCTCGAGGGGCGTGGCAGCCGGCTTTTGATAGTAGTTGCTTTCAGCTTCGGCCGGCGGGATGTTGCCGATCGGTTCGAGCAGGCGGTGATGGTTGAACCAGTGGACCCACTCCAGGGTGGCCAGCTCCACGGCGTCTTTGGTCTTCCAGGGGCCACGCCTGTGGATCAGCTCGGCTTTGTACAGGCCGTTGATCGTCTCGGCCAGAGCGTTGTCGTAGGAATCGCCCACGCTGCCCACCGACGGCTCGATGCCTGCCTCGATCAGCCGCTCGGTGTAGCGCATCGAGACATATTGAACCCCTCTGTCGGAGTGATGGATCAGGCCGTCGTCCTCGCAGGGCCGGCGCTCGTACAGAGCCTGCTCCAGGGCATCGAGGACGAAGTCCGTGCGGGCCGTACTCGATACCCGCCAGCCCACGATGCGGCGCACGAACACATCGACAACGAAGGCCACGTAGACGAAGCCGGCCCATGTGCTGACGTAGGTGAAATCGACCACCCACAGTGCGTTGGGTCGGTCGGCCTTGAAGTGCCGCCTCACGCGGTCCAGCGGGCACGGTGCGGCCGGGTCGCTGACCGTAGTCTTGAGCTTCTTGCCCCGGATCACGCCGCGTAGCCCCATCAGCTTCATCAGTCGTGCGACCGTGCAGCGCGCCACCTCCAGGCCTTCTCTGCGGAGCTGGTGCCAGACCTTGCGCACGCCGTAGACCTCGAAATTGTCTTGCCACACCCGGCGAATCTGCTGCGACAGCGCCTGATCGCGCACCGCGCGCGCAGGCCGGCGTCGAGGATCTCGCTGCCGGGCCGCATGCGCGCGGTACGTCGACGGGGCAATCTGCAGCACCCGGCAGATCGGCTCGACCCCGTGGGCGCCGCGGTGCTCGTCCACGAACGCCTTCATGGCTTGAAGCGGCGGTCGAGCTCCGCCTGGGCGAAATATGCGGAGGCCTTGCGCAAAATCTCGTTGGCCTGGCGCAGTTCCCGGTTCTCCCTCTCAAGCGTCTTCAACCGCTCTCGCTCAGCTGTGCTCAGCCCCTCGCGCTGACCGCTATCGCGCTCGGCTTGGCGCACCCAGCGACGCAGCGTGTCCACGCTGCAGCCCACCTTCGGCGCGATCGAGCGAATTGCCTCCCACTGCGAGGCGTACTCCGCCTGGTGCTCCAGCACCATCCGGACCGCTCGCCCGCGAACCTCAGGCGCATGACTCGGATTCTTCTTCATGGACTCCATCTTCCCTTAGGGTGGAGCCTCCGGAAAACCCGGTGCGGTTCAGTTGACCTGCGCCGGGCTCATGCCGGCGACCTGCTGGTAGAACCTTTCGCGCACCGGGTTGTCCCGAGGGAGGTCGAAGACGAGGGCGAAGCTGCCGTCTGCAAAAGCTCGTTGCCGGCCCATGAAGAGTTCCAACACTTGCTGCTGTGTCAGCGAAGCCTGCGGGTTGGACGCGTGGGCAACGACATACAGATCGGCGCGCGCTGCCGACACGGCCGCCAGTGCGAGGACCGCCGCCGCGAAGCACCGGGACATGTACGACCGGCGACTCATCGCAACGCGATCAGAAGACGAAGTCCAGCGAGACGCTGCTGACATGGTTGACCGCACCCTGCGCGGTGGCATTCGCCCACAGGCCGCTGCCGTTGGGGTGCACGCGCACCCTTTCCCACTGCAACTTGAGCGCCGCCTGCGGGTGCAAGTCCCAACGCAGGCCCAGTGCCCAGGATGACTGATCAAAACGCGGGCCGTTGACGAAGCCCTCGACGACCGCGGTGCCCAGTGCCTGCGCTTGCGCCGCGGCAGCCGGGCCTATCGCTGGCGAGAGAGCCGCCTCCCACTGCGGCAGCGACCCGGGCTGGCCACGGGTGCGCGCACGCCCGACCAACGCATACGGCGTCAGCGCGCCGAACTGCCGGCTTGCCAGCGCATAGCCGTATGAGCCGTTCATGAAGGCGAAGTCGCCTCCAAGGCGTCCGCCCTCGGCGACCAAACGCCACGGGCCGGCACTATAGTCCACCCCCAAGCTCGCGAACGTTATGGTGCCACGCCTCAGGCTCAGGTCGCCGGCCAGCGCCGCTGCCTCGGCAGCAACCGCTGACACCGGCAGCGCGGCGACGCCGCGAAGCTCCTGGGCCAAGTGCTCGCTTGCTTCGCTCAAGCGAGGCTTGATGACCGTCCGCGCCAGCATCCCCTTCAGGGCCAAGCCGCCTTGCGAACGCGTGAGCGAGGCGGCCGCCAAAGAGTCGAATGCATACGCAGCGGCAGATCCCCCGTCGGATGCCCGATCGACCGCGATCTTGCTGTTGAATCCGCCCGTCAGCCTGGCCTGCCAGTGCGTCTCGCCGCTGGTCCACACGCGCTGCACATCGCCACCGTCGATCCAGTGCAGCGGCAGGGCGCCATAGAACTCCACCGGGGGCCGGACCGACCCGTAAGCGAAGCCCACGTTGCGCACGTCGGCCCCGAAGTACAGGTTCGGGCTGATGCGGCCCACGCGCAACGTGGTGCGCGCATCGGGCCGCCAGGAAACGAAAGCCCACTCGATGCTATCGGTCGCTTGCGCCCCACGCACCCGGTCCTTGACGATGACCTGCGCGACCGCTTGCACGCGTTCGCCGAGCGCGAGGTTGGCCTGCAAGCCCAAGCGCGTGTCGACGTCGGCGCGCAGGCCGCCGTCGTTGGCTGGTTGCGTGAACTCGCGCAGGAATCCCCACCCTGTCGGTGCATCGGCCTTCGTCAGACTCAGCGTGCCGAAGCCGCTGAGTCGCAGCGACGGTCCTTCCGATGGATCCTGCGCGTTGGCGGAGGCCACCAGCAGCAGACATGAGCGCGCAACAACTTTCGACCATTGCTTCATGACAAACCATCTTCCACGGGTCGCAGGATGTGGAAGGTGTCAAGTGACGGACGCAGGCTCATTGGCCATCAGGTGTTGCCTTCCGGCAATCCAAGAACAAGTCGGCGCAGGGCTCATCCCGCCGCGACTCCATCCAGCTTGAACACGGCCACCGCGTTCAGCAACTGAAGCGCCTGCTTCTTCAGGCTCTCGGCAGCCGCCGCACTCTCTTCGACCAGCGCGGCATTCTGCTGCGTCGAGCGATCCATGTCGGCCACGGCGGACCCGACCTGGGCCACGCCATCGGCCTGATCGCCGCTGGCCATGCTGATTTCACCCACGATGTCGGCCACGCGGCGAATCGAACTCACCACCTCCTGCATCGTGGTGCCGGCCTGGTCCACCAGCGCGGTGCCCTGCTCGACCCGCTCGACCGAGGCGCCAATCAGGCTCTTGATCTCGCGCGCGGCCTCGGCGCTGCGTTGCGCCAAGTTGCGCACCTCGCCGGCCACGACGGCGAAGCCGCGGCCGTTCTCACCTGCACGGGCAGCCTCGACCGCCGCGTTCAGCGCCAGGATATTGGTCTGGAAGGCGATGCCGTCGATGGTGCCGATGATCTCGGCGATGCGGCGCGACGACTCGTTGATGCCGCGCATCGTCTGCACCACCTCGGCCACCACGCCACCACCTTGCTGGGCCACGCCGCTGGCCGATTGCGCCAGCTGGTTCGCTTGACGGGCGCTGTCGGCGTTGTTGCGCACCGTCGAGCCCAACTGCTCCATCGTCGAGGCGGTTTCCTGCAGCGAACTGGCCTGCTGCTCGGTGCGTGTGGACAGGTCGCTGTTGCCCTGTGCGATCTGTGCGCTGGCAGTGGCCACGCTCTCGGCGTTGCTGCGCACCTCGGCCACGATCCCCTGCAGGCGGCTGGCCATGCGTGCGAGCGCCGCGTACAGCGAGCCGTCTCGGGCATGGGCGCGTTCGAAGGCCGCCAGGTCGCCGTCGGCGATGCGATCGGTCAGGCCACGGAGGGTGCCGGGTTCCTCGCCCAGATCGGTCCACACCGAGCGGATCACCAGCACCGAAGCCACGCCCAGCGCGACAAGCGTGAGCCCGCCCGTCGCGAACAGCACCTGCAGGTTGCGGCGCACCCCTTGTGCCGTCTCCTCTGCGCGCGCCACGACCGTTTGGGCCGCCAGCGCCTTGACCTCAGCGACCCGCTTGTCCAAAGCAGCCTTTCCTTCGGTCATGCGCTTCACCGCGTCACCGGCCTCGCCCTTGCCGGCCATTGCCAG
This sequence comes from Burkholderiales bacterium, assembly GCA_016213205.1. GTDB lineage: Bacteria > Pseudomonadota > Gammaproteobacteria > Burkholderiales > Burkholderiaceae_C > Pseudaquabacterium. The sequence continues at coordinate 2,224 of JACRAZ010000065.1, read as the reverse complement.
CGCGGCTTGCAGCGCCGCCGGCTCGTAATTGATCAGCGCATCCTTCAGACCTTTGGCGGCAACGGCCGCGTCCGGCATCGCCGCCATGCGCTCGAGGTCCTCCCGCAGCGCTTTGGCAGTTGCCTTGGCGTCATCGACCTTCGTTTCGTCGCCCTCCGTTGCGGCGGCCTGCACAGCGGCGCGGAACGCCTCGACACCCACCGCGAAACGGTCGGTGGCCTCCTTGAACGGGTAGGCTTGCTGCTGCAGATCGCCAAGCGATGCAGACGTGGAGATCCCCACGCCCACGCTCACCGTACTGCCGGCAACAAACACGATCGCCGCAGTGAGCGGCAGGATGAGAATTTTCCAACGTAAATTCATGATTCTCGTGCTCAAAAGGGGGAGCTCGAAACCGGTGCGAGCGGGCTCCGAAAGATCAGTCCAGCGTCAGCAGCACCTTGACACTGCCGTCCACCGCGGACTTGTCGATGTAGCCCACCGCCTTGGGGTCTGCTGCCACGGCCTTCTTGATCGCCGCGGCATCGCCCAGCACCTTGGGTGGCTGGCCCTTGCCCGAGAAAGCGATGCGGCTCCAGGTGGCCTTGACCTGGGAGGCATCGCGCCCGGTGGCCTTGGTGTAGAACTCCGCGCGCACCGGCGAGTCCTCCGGCAGATCGACCGGCGTCGCCGCCTGGGACTTGCCGAGGAAAATCTCCTCGACCTGGGCCTTGGTCATCGGTGCGGCACCGGGATGGCCGACCACGGCCACGCCGGCTTGTGCGCCTGCTGTGCATACCACCAGCAGCGCGGCACCAATCGTTCGACGAATCATATCCAACTCCTGTCAGAAGACGAAATCGACGGCCAGGCTCAGGACCTGCACATTCGGGCGCCCCGCCATGAATGCCGGGCTGCCGTTCACGAAACTGAGCGCGCTGCTCTCGGTCGTCTGAACTTGTGCCTTGACGGCAACGTTGTTCAAGGCGTCCCAGCGCATGCCCAGCGCGGTCGATTTGTCTGAAGCCGTGGTGCCATAGGCCACTCCCTTGGGCTTGAGAACGCTGTATGTGACATAGGGCGTGAACTTGCCGAAGCGCCAGCCGGCGCTGATGTACCAGCTGTCGCTGTCGAGCACGCCACCGGCCACACTGTCCTGGCGGCGTGTGACGTATTCCGACAGGACGATCGCGCGCCCGTCGTCGTACTGCAGGCCGGCACCGGTGAACTTGTCCTTCAGCGGCGGCAGCGGCAGGCCCCGCGTCTCTGCGTCGGCCGTGGTGTAACCCAACCGCACCTGCCAGGGGCCGGTCTCGAACTGCAAGTTCGCGCTGCGAATGCCATTGAGTTCGACCTGGCCCTGGGCGCCGAAGACCGAGATCGTCGATTTCGCCTTGCCCGCCGATAGCTGGGCCGTGAGGTTGAAGGAACCCAAGTCTCGCTGATAAGTGACCTGGCCGCCATCGAAGCTGCTGGCCGGGTACACCAGGTACACCTCCTGCGGCGCACGCAGCCAGTGGGCAGCGTAGCCGACGCTGCGCGAATCGGAGATCATGAAGGTGGGCAGCACCATGCGGCCGAGCTTTGCCGTGAAGCCGGCCGGCAGCTTGGCCTCGCCATACAGCCATTCGAGGCTGGCAGACTTGGCGATGCGCCGGCTGACCAGCAACTGACCCGTCATGCTGAAAATGTCGTTGAACTTGGCGTTCGCCTGCAGGCCCAGGCGGCTGTCGACGCCGAAGTCCGCTGTCTTGTCGGCGCCCCGGGCCTGCTGCAAGGCGGTTCGGAACTGCGCATCGTCGGTGTCGGTCACTGCGGCACCGATGGTGCCAAAGCCCGTCAGCGAGACCTGGTCGCCGAACTTGGTTTCAGCGTTCGCGGCGCCGGTCAGCAATGCGGCGGCCAAGAGCGCCAGCTGTTTCTTCGATGGGTGCATGGAAAGTCCTCGTGTGATCGGGGTCGTGCAGTCCTGTTCATCCGGTTCCGGGCGGGGCTTTCAGGCTGCTCCAAGCGGATATCGGGCGACACGGCCTCATTGTTGAAGGTGAGAGCTGCAGCTAATGGCGAATAAGTGACAGATTTGGCTGCCATTCCTCGCGTTTTGTTTGGCGCTTTGTGCGTCAGCTGGTGATGGGGCTACGCGCCGATGGCCAAGTTGAGCAACTGCGCGGGTTGCTGAGGACTTCGAGGCGTTCGGTCCAACGCGCGGAACCAACCGAGGTAGTTCTCCAGGTAGGCGGTGGCG
>JACRAZ010000005.1 GCA_016213205.1 Burkholderiales bacterium | reverse complement strand
CGGGCGGGCCGCGCCCGGGGCGCCGCCGGCGCCGGCGCAGCCAGGCGCTGCACGTCCTGCGGGCGCGCGTCCCGCGCCGGCTGCTCGGGCCGCACGGCCACGCCCAGCCGCCACAGCGAGGTGAGCTCGGCCGCGCGTGCAGCATGCAGCGGGTCCTCGGCATCGGCCGCGCGCCGGTGCGTGGGGCGGGTGTCCAGCCGCCCCAGCACCTGCAGCCCGGCCTCGCCGACCCAGCGCAGCAGCTCGGCGCGCGTGCGCAGCCCCAGGTGCTCGGCCAGGTCGGACAGGATCAGCCAGCCTTCGCCCCCCGGCACCAGGTGGGCCGCCAGGCCGGCCAGCCAGCCGCGCAACATGCGGCTGTCGGGGTCGTACACCGCGGCTTCCAGCGGGGTGCCCTTGGGCGCTGGCACCCAGGGCGGGTTGCACAGCACCAGGCCGGCGCGGCCTTCGGGGTACAGGTCGGCGGCCAGCACCTGCACCGCATCGGCCAGGCCCAGGCGTTCCAGGTTCTCGCGCGCGCAGGCCAGGGCCTGCGGCGCCAGGTCGGTGGCCAGCACCGGCCGCACACCGCGCCGCGCCAGCACCGCGGACAGCACACCGGTGCCGGTGCCGATGTCGAAGGCCCCCGCGGCCTGTGCCGCCGCCGGCAGCGGGGCGCGCGCCACCAGTTCGACGTATTCACCCCGCACCGGCGAGAACACGCCATGGTGCGGGTGGATGCGCGCCCCCGCGCCCAACGCCGGCACCTCGACGCCCTTCTTGCGCCACTCGAAGGCGCCCACCAGGCCCTGCAGCTCGCGCAGCGAGGCCACGTAGTGGCTGTCCATCGGGCCCACCGCCTGCGCCACCGCGGCCCGCACCTCGGGCGCGCGGCGCAGCGGCACCCGGTGGTCGGCCTCGAAGGGCAGCAGCACCATGCCCAGCACCCGCGCACGCTCGGCCTGGGCGCGGCGCTGCGCCTCGAAGGCCTGGCCCGGCCCGGCGGGCGGCGGCGTGCGCCGCGCGCGGGACTCGAGCCGCCGGCCCAGTGCCTGCAGCAGCATGCGCGCGTTGTGGAAGTCGCCCACCCACAGCAGGCCGGTGCCTGCCTGCGCCAGTTGGAAGGCCGCGTCGGCGCCCAGGCTGTCGTCCACCACCTGCACCCGGCGCGGCGGCGGGTGGCCGGCCGGTGAGACCCAGGGCGCGCGCTGGGGCTGGCCATCGTCGTCGGTCCACTGGACCTGGGGGCGCTCGGACGTCATGCCGGCATTGTCGATGCACGCCGCCGCGCCACCGGCGCCGTCGCGGCGTGGCGCCCGGCCACGGTGGCTCAGAACGGCCCGGTGGCCAGCACGCGCTCGATCTGCGGCTTGCGGTCGTTGCCCCAGAAGGGCTCGCCATCGACGATGAAGTACGGCGCGCCGAACACGCCGGCGGCCACCGCCTGCTCGTTGGCGAGTTTCAGGCGCTGCTTCCAGGCCGGGTCGTTCCAGGCCGCCTCGGCAGCCCCGGCATCGAGCCCGGAGGCGGCCGCCAGCACCTTCAAGGCCCCGGGCTCGCTCAGGTCCACACCCCGCACGAAGTAGGCGCGGAAGGCGCTGCGGGCCCATTGCGAGGCCACGCCGGCGCCCTGGGTGTCCTGCAGCCACCAGAACACCCGCGCGGCGTTCTGGCTGGGAATCGGGAAGTGTTCGGGCACCGCGAAGGGCACGCCCTCGTAACGCGCCGAGCGGGCGAAATCCCGCAGGCTGTATTCGCGCTTGATCGGGTGCGCCACCGGGCTCTTGAGCTCCGCGGCCTGGAAGGTCACGCCCAGCAGGATGGCATGGCGGCGCACCGTGCGGCCATGGCGCGCGGCCAGCGCGTCGATCCACTCGTTGGCGATGTAGGCGTAGGGCGACGAGAAGTCGAAGTAGAAGTCGATCGGGGCTTTCATGGCCACACGCTAGCCGCGGCCCTGGCAGGTGTCCATCGGTAACGGCGCGCAGGACGGGTTCACCGCCGCAGGCGCTGTCATGCCGCAGCGCGGACAATCGACCCATGTACCTGGACCTGTTCCTGGCGCTGGCCGCCTGCATGGCCGCGCTGCTGTTGCGACCGTGGCGGGCCGTCGGCCCCGACGGCCCGCCCTGGCCCTGGCTGGCCTGGTGGGCCGCGTTGCCGCTGCTGTGGGGCGCCGACCGTTATGCCGCCATGCCCATCGTGCAGCCGCTGTCGGGCGCCGCGCTGCTGGTGCTGCTGGCCGGCTGGCCGCTGGCGGTGCTGGCCCTGGTGCCGGTGGCGCTGGTCACCGGCTGGGCCGGCGCACTGCCGCCGGTGGAAGCCCTGCACCGGCTGGTGTGGCTGGGCATCGTGCCGGCCACGCTGGCGCTCGGGCTGGGCGCGGCGCTTCGGCGCTGGCTGCCGAACCACCTGTTCATTTACATTCTCGGCCGCGGCTTCTTTGCAACGATGCTGGCGGCCGCCGCGGCTGGCGCGCTGGCGCTCTGGCAGATCGGGGCGCCCGTGGGCAGCGAGCCGGCCGATGTGCTGCTGGCACGCTGGCTGGCGGCCTCGGGCGAGGCCTTCCTCACCGGCATGCTGGTGGCCATCTTCGTCGCCTTCCGGCCGCACTGGCTGGCGACCTATTCCGACCGGCTGTACCTGCCGGGTGCTGCTTCCCGATGATGGACCTGAACCTCCCCCCGCTGCTGTGGCTGGTGGCCTGCCAGATGGTGCTGCACGCGCTGATGTGGGGCCTGTCGGGCGTGCTGCTGCGTGAATCGCGCACGGCGGTGGCGCACTGGGGCTTGTTCATGCTGCTGCTGGGCACCGGGCTCGCGCTGGCCGGCGCGCGCGACGAACCCCGGCTCTGGTGGACCTACAACGGCGCCAACCTCGTCACCCTGCTCGGCTTCGTGATCATGCGGCGTGGCACGGAGCAGTTCATGCGCGTGCCCGCCAGCGACAAGGAACAGCTCGCCGTGCTGCTGCCGGTGGCCGTGGTGGTGGGCCTGGCCGGGCCGGGCGAGCAGTGGGCGGCGTTGCGCATTGCGCTGGTCTACGCGGCACAGGGCTTCGTGGTGCTGCGCACGGTGATGACGGTGCGCCCGGCCCTGCTGCAGGAGTTCGGCCGCGGTGCCATGCTGGCCATCGTGGTGCCCGCCTCGGGCATCGCCACGATCCTGTTCACGCTGGGGCTGCGCCAGGCGCTGAACTGGCGGCTGCCGATGGAGATGCAGCACAACGACGGGGCCAACCTGTGGCTGATGGTGCTGTACCTCACCGGCAGCGCGATGTTCAGCTTCGGCTTCATGGTGATGCTGACCCAGCGCCTGGTGTCCACGCTGCGCCAGGCCTCGGTGCGCGACCCGCTGACCGGCCTGTTCAACCGCCGCGCAATGACCGAGGCCCTGGAACGGCAGTGGCTGCGCCACCGCCGCACGCAGGCACCGCTGGCGGTGCTGGCGATCGACATCGACCATTTCAAGCGCATCAACGACACGCTGGGCCACGCCGCCGGCGACAGCGTGCTGATCCACCTGTCCACCCTGCTGCAGAACCATGTGCGTGGCGAGGACGTGGTGGGCCGCGTCGGCGGCGAGGAGTTCCTGCTGCTGCTGCCCGACACCCAGGCCCCGCAGGCCATTGCGCTGGCCGACCGTCTGCGGGTGCTGGTACGCGCCGAGTCGCTGGGCACCACCATCAGCGTGGGCATCGCGCTCGCGCATTCGGTGGACGACAGCGCCGAGAGCCTGATCGCGCGGGCCGACGCGGCGCTCTACCGCGCGAAGGACGCGGGGCGCAACCGGATCGAAGTGGCCGATTGAGCCGCCCCGCGCGCCCGGCCGCCGTGCGGCCGGGCCGCGAGATCAGGCCGCGCGCCGCCTGCCGGCGGCGGCGCCCGCCAGCAAGCCCAGCCCGACCAGCACCAAGGAGGCGGGCTCGGGCACGGGGGCCGCGGACGGGGCGATGTCGAAGTAGCCGTAGCTGGTGCCCGAAGAATCCACCGTGTTGCGCGCGCCCAGCACCACGGTGTAGCTGCCACCGGCGGTGGCGGTGAAGCTCCAGTCGGTCCAGGGGCCCTTGTAGAAGCCGGTGTGGCCGAACCCGTTCTCGGAGAACGGCGTGGCGACGATCGCCCCGAGCGCGTCGCGGATCTCGACCTTCACGCCATCGAAGAAGTCCGGGTAGTCGCCCCAGCTGAATGCCGCCTTGCCGGCGATGGTTTCGCCGGCGCTCATCACCAGGGTCTGGGTCACGGTCTGCCAGAGGTTCGCCGTGCCCGCGGTGATGACCAGGAAGTGCCCGCCCTCGGTGGGCTCGTAGACGGGTGTGCCGAGGTAGTTGGCGTGCGTCGCCACCACTGCGGCATTGGCGCCCGCCTGGTTGGTCCAGCCCGTCAGACCGGACTCGAAGCCGCCGTTGACCAGCGCGGCCTGGCACAGCCCCGCCGCAGCCAGGCCCGTGCACAGGGCCGCGGTGCGCAGAATGGAAATCGTCATGCCTTTGCCTCCTAAATTGTAAATGGCGCGGTTACATCGTTCGCGCCAGGGGCGAGGCGAAGCAAATTGCACACCAGTGGACGCAACTCCTTGATTCACATGGCGGCCTGCGCGCAGGTGGCAGCACCGGGGCGGGCCAGTGCAAAGCGCACCGACAGTCCCCGACGGGACAGTTCTACCCTTCAAGCAGAGCGGCCGGCTACGCCAGCGCCCGGCCGATGAGAATCTTCTGCACTTCCGAGGTGCCCTCGTAGATCTGGCACACGCGCACGTCGCGGTAGATGCGCTCCACCGGGAAGTCGCTCACGTAGCCGTAGCCACCGAACACCTGGATCGCGGCCGAGCACACCTGTTCGGCCATCTCGCTGGCGTTGAGCTTGGCCATCGCGGCTTCCTTCAGGCAGGGCATGCCGGCATCCTTCAGGCTCGCGGCGTGCCAGATCAGCTGGCGCGCGGCTTCGATCTTCGTGGCCATCTCGGCCAGCTTGAACTGCACCGCCTGGTGGTTGAAGATCGCCGTGCCGAAGGCCGTGCGCTCCTTGCTGTAGGCCAGCGCCGCCTCGAAGGCCGCACGCGCCATGCCCACGCTCTGGCTGGCAATGCCGATGCGGCCGCCTTCCAGGCCCGAGAGCGCGATCTTCAGCCCCATGCCCTCCTCGCCCAGCAGGTTCTCGGCCGGCACGCGACAGTCGTCGAAGTTGATCTGCGCGGTGTCGCTCGCGTGCTGGCCCATCTTGTCCTCGATGCGGGCCACCTGGTAGCCGGAGGTCGCGGTGGGCACCAGGAAGGCGCTGATGCCCTTCTTGCCGGCGGACTTGTCGGTGACGGCCATGACGATGGCCAGGTCGCCGTTCTTGCCGCTGGTGATGAACTGCTTGACGCCGTTGATCACGTAGTCGTTGCCATCCCGCGTGGCGGTGGTGCGCAGGCCATCGGCCTGCGAGCCCACGTGCGGCTCGGTGAGGCAGAAGGCGCCCAGCATGTCGCCGCGCGCCAGGGGCTTGAGGAAGCGCTGCTGCTGGTCGGGGTTGCCGTAGGCCATCAGGATCGAGCACACCGGGCAGTTGTTGACGCTGACGATGGTGCTGGTGGCGCCGTCGCCGGCGGCGATCTCTTCCAGGATGAGCGCGAGCGCCAGGTAGTCCAGGCCGGCGCCGTCGTACTCGTGCGGCACCGCCACGCCATAGCAGCCCAGTGCGGCCAGGCCCTTGAGCTCGGCCGCGGGGAAATGGTGTTGCTTGTCCCAGGCCGCGGCCTGGGGCGCGATCTCGGCCTGCACGAAGGCGCGCACGGCGTCCTGCACCGCACGATGGTCTTCACTGAGCAGCATCGCTCCTTGTCCTTCCGCTTGCGCCGGCCGCGGCCGGCTTACCAGGCCAGGGCTTGGCCGTCGTGGTTGAGGAAGCTGCCGTTGTGCGCCGGCGTCAGCCCGGCCACGGTGGCGCGCAGGTCGCGCACGCTGTGCTGCACATCGATGTCGGCCCCGCTGCCGCCCATGTCGGTGCGCACCCAGCCGGGATGCAATACCGCGCAAATGGCGCGGCCCTCGAGCACCAGCGAGGCATCCTTCACCACCGAGTTCAGCGCCGCCTTGGAGGCCCGGTACAGCCAGCCGTGGGTACCGGTGCGCAGGCCGATCGAGCCCATGCGCGAGGACAGCACCGCTATCTTGGCGCCCGGCGCCAGCGCGTCGGCCACCACCGGCAGCAGGCGCATCGCGGCCAGCACGTTGGTGTGCATCACGGCATCGAACTCGGCCTCGGTGGGCGCCTGCAGCCCGGTGGTGCGGGTGCCGAAGAGGCCCGCCACCAGCCACACCTGGTCGAAAGCCTCGCCATCGATGGCCCAGGCCAGGCCGGCGCAGCTGGCCGCGTTGGCCACGTCCAGCGTCAGCGGCTTGGCACCCAGCTCGGCCAGGCGGGTGGCGCCGGCATCGTCGCGCACGGTGGCCACCACCGTGTCGCCGGCGGCGCGGCACTGGCGCACGAGTTCCAGGCCGATGCCGCGCGAGGCACCGAGGATCAGCACGTTCATCGGCACTCCCGCGGCTGGCGGCGTGTCAGAGCAGTTCCACTGCCATCGCGGTGGCCTCGCCACCGCCAATGCACAGCGCCGCGATGCCGCGCTTGAGGCCCCGCTTCTTCAGCGCCCCCAGCAGCGTGACGACGATGCGCGCGCCGGAGGCGCCGATCGGGTGGCCCAGCGCACAGGCGCCGCCGTGCACGTTGACGATCTCGTGCGGCAGCTTGAACTCGGCCATCGCGGCCATGGTCACCGCGGCGAAGGCCTCGTTCACCTCCCAGAGGTTCACGCTCTTGGCGTCCCAGCCGGACTTCTTCAGCACCTTCTCGATCGCGCCCACCGGGGCGGTGGTGAACCATTCGGGCGCCTGCGCATGCACCGCGTGCGCCGCGATGCGGGCCACCGGCGTCAGGCCCATCTGCCGGGCCGTGGATTCACGCATCAGCACCAGCGCGGCCGCGCCGTCGGAGATGCTGGACGAGGTGGCGGCGGTGATCGTGCCGTCCTTCTTGAACGCGGGCTTCAGGCCCGCGATCTTGTCGAGCTTGGCCTTGAAGGGCTGCTCGTCGAACTTGACCACGGTGTCGCCGGCCTTGCCGGGCAGCGTGACCGGGGCGATCTCCCAGCCGAAGCTGCCATCTTCGTTGGCGGCCTTGCTGCGCTGGGTGGAGGCGATGGCGAACGCATCCTGCGCCTCGCGCGTGAAACCGTACTTGGCCACGCACTGCTCGGCGAACACGCCCATGGCCTTGCCGCGCTCGTAGGCGTCTTCCAGGCCGTCCAGCGCCATGTGGTCGTACATCTGCGCGGCGCCGTACTTCACGCCCTTGCGGGCGAACATCAGGTGCGGCGCGTTGGTCATGCTCTCCATGCCGCCGGCCAGCATCACGTTGGCCGAGCCGGCCAGCAGCATGTCGTGCGCGAACATCATCGTGCGCATGCCCGAGCCGCACATCTTGCTCAGCGTGACGGCGCCGGTGGCATCGGGCAGGCCGGCGCGGCGCATGGCCTGGCGCGCCGGTGCCTGGCCCTGGCCGGCCATCAGGCAGTTGCCCATCAGCACTTCGTCGATGGCATCGGCCGGCACGCCGGCGCGCTCCACCGCGGCCTTGATCGCCACCGCCCCCAGTTCCCAGGCGGCGAGCGACGAGAAATCGCCGAGCAGGCCTGCGATGGGCGTGCGGGCGGCGGAAACGATGACGATGGGGTCGGCCATGGTGGGCTCCTTCAAGCAGCAGCGGCGGACGTGGCAGGCTGGCGCTCCTGCCGGTGGTAGGCGAAGCGGCGGTGCGCTTCGTAGGGGAAGACATCGTGCACGTGGCCGGCCTTGATGCGGTCTTTGTGGCCCTGCCAGTAGGCCGGCTCCAGCAGATCGGCATGGTGCTTCATGAACACCTCGCGCACCGCGCTGTTGCCCAGCAGGAAGGGGCCGAAGGTCTCGGGGAACACGTCCTTCGGGCCGACCGTGTACCAGATCTCGCCGGACATCTCTTCCTCCTCGTTGCGCGGCTCGGGCACGCGGCGGAAGTTGCAGTCGGTGAGGTACTCGATCTCGTCGTAGTCGTAGAACACCACCTTGCCGTGGCGGGTGACGCCGAAGTTCTTCCACAGCATGTCGCCGGGAAAGATGTTCGCGGCCACCAGGTCCTTGATCGCGTTGCCGTATTCGATGACGGCATGCTCGATCTGCTCGCGCGAGGCATCCTGCAGGTAGATGTTCAGCGGGATCATGCGGCGCTCGATGTAGAGGTGCTTGATGATCAGCGCGTCGTCGAGTTCCTCGATCTGGCTGGGGCAGAACTGCTTGAGCTCGGCGACGAGTTCGTCGCTGATGCGCGAGCGCGGGAACGCGACGCTGGTGTACTCCAGAGTGTCGGCCATGCGCCCGACGCGGTCATGGGTCTTGACCAGCAGGTATTTGCTCTTGATCAACTCGCGGCTGGTGTCCTTCTGCGGCGGGTAGTAGTCCTTGATCACCTTGAACACGTAGGGAAAGGACGGCAGGTCGAACACCAGCATCACCATGCCCTTGATGCCGGGGGCGATGCCGAACTTGTCGCTCGAGTGGCGCAGGTGGTAGAGGAAGTCGCGGTAGAACGCGTTCTTGCCCTGCTTCTGCAGGCCCAGCGCGGCATAGATCTCGCTGCGCGGCTTGCGCGGCATCAGCGAGCGCAGGAACTGCACGTAGGCGCTGGGGATCTCCATGTCCACCATGAAGTACGCGCGGGCGAAGCTGAACAGCATCAGCATGTCGTCCTCGCTGAACAGCGCGGTGTCGATCGCGAGCCTGCCGTCGGGCCTGTGCAGGATGGGCAGCGCCATCGGCGTCTCGGAGAAGCCGTTGACGATCTTGCCGATCAGGTAGGCGCCCTTGTTCCGGTAGAACAGCGACGACAGCACCTGGATCTGGAAGTTCGCGCGCAGGCGCACGTTCTCGCCCACCTGGCGGCGCAGCGCGGCGAGCACGTCGTCGATGTCGCGCTCCAGGTCCTCGAACGGGCAGCGGAGCTGGAAGTTGTTGACGATGCGCAGCAGCGTCTCGCGCAGCGTCTCGCGCGTGGGGTAGTAGGCGCGGTAGGTGGGCAGCGAGGCGGGTTCGTCGTTCTCGATGTACTCGGTGCTGATCGCCGGCCGCACGAACAGGAAGTCGTTGCGGAAGTAGCGGTGGTGCAGGATCTTGGTCGTGACCGAGTTGAAGAAGGTCTCGGCCAGCTCGGGCTGGTGGTGGTTGGTGAGCAGGCCGATGTAGTGCAGCTTCACCTGCTGCCAGGTGTCGCCGGTGATGTGCGCGGTGTCGAACTCGCGCTGCAGGCGGTCCACCGCCTCGTCGACGCGGATGTCGTAGAACTCGATGCGCTCGCGCTGCGCGCGTTGCTGGCCGTGCCAGTCGGCCTCCTCGAAGCGGGCCTTGGCGGCGCGGTTGGTCTCGCTGAACAGGCGGTAGTGCCGGTTGAAGCCATCGAGCAGGGTCTGCGCGATGGCGTACGCGCGGGTGTCGTTGAGGCGGTGGGGGAACATGTCAGCGCCGCCCGGCCGCCCGAAGGCGCTGACGCGCCCCTTGGGGGCAGCGAACGAAGTGAGCTTGGGGTCGCATCATTTCAAGCCTGGGACAGGTAACGCTGTTTCACGCGCTGCAGCGCGTTCTCGTAGGCCGGGCCCACCTGGTCCGCATGGCTCACGGTGAGCGTCAGGTCTTCCAGCAGGCCGTTGTGCAGGCCGTAGACCCAGCCGTGCACCACCACCTCCTGGCCACGCTGCCAGGCGTCCTGCACGATCGAGGTGCGGCACACGTTGCGCGCCTGCTCCAGCACGTTGAGCTCGACCAGCGCGTTCACGCGCTGGGCGGGCTCCAGCGGGTCGAGGAAGGCCAGGTGCTGGTCGCGCACGTCCTGCACATGGCGCAGCCAGTTGTCCACCAGCCCGGCGCGGTGGTTGAACAGCGCGGTGCGCACGCCGCCGCAATTGGAGTGGCCCACCACGATGATGTGCTTCACGCGCAGCGCATCCACCGCGTACTGCACCACCGACAGCGCATTGAGGTCGGTGTGCACCAGCAGGTTCGCGACGTTGCGGTGCACGAACAGCTCGCCCGGCAGCAGGCCGACCAGTTCATTGGCCGGCACGCGGCTGTCGGCACAACCGATCCACAGGTACTGTGGCGCCTGCTGGTTCAGCAGCCGGGTGAAGAAGCCGGGCTCGCGCGCCTCGGTGGCGGCGGCCCAGTCGCGGTTCTTCTCGAAGAGTTCGTGCAGCTCAACACTCATGGCTCTCGGCCCGCAGGCCTGGGATGTTGCATCGCATCACAGTTTACGCACCGGACGCAAGCCCGATCCGGGTCCCCCGGGCGGGCGGCTCCTCCCTGGGGGGCGACGCCGGAGGCGTCTTGGGGGCGAACTCACAGGGTCTCGGCGAACAGCTCGCGGCCGATCAGCATGCGGCGGATTTCGGAGGTGCCGGCGCCGATCTCGTAGAGCTTGGCGTCGCGCCACAGCCGGCCCAGCGGGTAGTCGTTGATGTAGCCGTTGCCGCCGAAGATCTGGATGCCCTCGCCGGCCATCCAGGTGGCCTTCTCGGCGCACCAGAGGATCACGCTGGCGCAGTCCTTGCGCACCTGGCGCACGTGCTCGCTGCCCAGCTTGTCGAGGTTCTTGCCGATCGTGTAGCAGAAGGCGCGCGCGGCCTGCAGCACCGTGTACATGTCGGCCAGTTTGCCCTGGATGAGCTGGAACTCGCCAATGCTCTGGCCGAACTGCTTGCGCTCGTGCACGTAGGGCACCACGTTGTCCATCACCGCCTGCATGATGCCGATGGGGCCGGCCGCCAGCACCGCGCGCTCGTAGTCCAGCCCGCTCATCAGCACCTTGGCGCCGCCGCCCACGGTGCCCAGCACGTTGGCCGCCGGCACCTCCACGTCCTGGAACACCAGCTCGCCGGTGTGGCTGCCGCGCATGCCCAGCTTGTCGAGCTTCTGGGCGATGGAAAAGCCCTTCATGCCCTTTTCGATCAGGAAGGCGGTGACCCCGCGCGCGCCGAGTTCGGGCTCGGTCTTGGCGTAGACCACCAGCGTGTCAGCATCGGGACCGTTGGTGATCCAGAACTTGCTGCCGTTGAGCAGGTAGTAGCCGCCCCCCGAGGCACTCGGTTCCTTCCACTCCGCCTTGAGCTTCATGCTGATGACGTCGGAGCCGGCGCCGGGCTCGCTCATCGCCAGCGCGCCCACGTGCTCGCCGCTGATCAGCCTGGGCAGGTACCTGGCCTTCTGTGCCTCGTTGCCGTTGCGCTTGATTTGGTTCACGCACAGGTTGGAGTGCGCGCCGTAGCTCAGGCCCACCGAGGCCGAGGCGCGGCTGATCTCCTCCATCGCCACCATGTGGGCCAGGTAGCCCATGCCGGCGCCGCCATAGGCCTCGGGCACCGTGATGCCCAGCACGCCGAGCTCGCCCATCTTGCGCCACAGGTCCATCGGGAACTGGTCGGAGCGGTCGATCTCGGCCGCGCGCGGGGCGATCTCGGCCTCGGCAAACGCGCGCACCGCGTCGCGCAGGGCGTCGATGTCCTCACCGAGCTGGAAGTCGAGGCCGGGCAGTGTGCTCATGGGGTGCCTTTCTGCGAAGGGGCGGGCGTCGCGCCGATCCTACGATCGCAAGACGGCCGGTCAAGTGACGTTTACGTAAACGTTAATCATAGAGCAATGGGCCGCTGGTCCGGCGTCGCCCGGCAGGGACATGGCCGCGCGGTTCAGCGCGTGCCTGCGCCTCGACGGCGGGCCCGCACGGGCGCGCGCTGCAGCGCCTGCGCGGCCAGCAGGCGCTGGCAGCGCGCCTCGTGCTGCGCGATCTCGCCCAGCGTGATCTGCAGGTCTTCCAGCTGCTGCTCGAGCTGCTGGCGGTGCGCGGCGAGCGCGGCCTGGAAGGCCTGCAGCTGGGGCGCCGTGTCGGCGGGCGATTCGTACATCGTCACCAGCTGCAGGATCTCGGTGAGCGAAAAGCCCAGCCGCTTGCCGCGCAACGTGAGCTTCAGCCGGGTGCGGTCGCGCTGGCTGTAGACGCGGTTGCGGCCGGCGCGCGCCGGGCACAGCAGGCCCACGTCTTCATAGAAGCGGATCGCGCGCGGCGTGATGTCGAACTCCTGTGCGAGCTCGGTGATGGTGTAGCTGCGGTCGTCCTTGGGGCGGGCGGGTGTGCTCACGGGCTTGCGGCGGCGGCCCGGGGGGCGGCAGGCCGGCATTCGATTGACGTGAACGTCAATGTACCCCGAGCGGCGCGGCGGGCCGCCGGCGCCAGAAGGCAAAAAGGCGGCAGGCCCTCGTCAGCCTGCCGCCTTTTCACCTACTGCTTCACTCCCTCGTACGACCTGCTCATGCCCCCGCAACGATGCGAGCGGCCTGGCGAGGTTCTCTCCCTGCGTTGCCGTGTCGACAGCACATCGCGGGAGTGTGGGGTACGGGGTATCCCCTTCGCATCCCCCTGTCGGGGGAGGCCACCCCCCCAAGTTGGCAAAGGGCTTATCGGATGTCAATCAAAGGCCGGCAGCACTTCGCTGCGCAGCTGGCCGCGGCGCTGCTCGAAATCGGGCAGCACCGAGCGCACCACCTCCCAGAACGCAGCGCTGTGGTTCATCTCGCGCAGGTGGGCCAGTTCGTGGGTGACGACATAGTCGATCACCGGCAGTCCGAAGTGGATCAGCCGCCAGTTCAGCCGCACCGACCCATCGGCGCTGGCGCTGCCCCAGCGCGTGGAGGCCGAGCTCAGCGACAGCCGGCGCACGCGCACGCCCAGGCGCTCGGCGAACAGTGCGCAGCGCTCCTCGAACACGCGCCGCGCCTGGCGTTGCAGCCAGCTTTGCACCGCTTCGCGGATCTGCTCCTGGGTGGCACTTTGCGGCAGGCCCACGTGCAGCGTGAGCCGCGCGACACCGGGCAGGGTGAGTTCATCGGTGTGCAGCACCGCGCCGGTGACACGCGGGTCGAGCACCACGATGACGGTATCGCCGAGGAAGGGCAGGCTGGTGCCGTCGTGCCATTGCACACGCGTGGCCTGCACGCGCTCGGCACGCTGGTGCTGCTCGTGCAGCTTGCGCAGGATCCACGCCGCCTTGGCCTGCAGCGCCTGCTCGACCTCGCCCACGCCCACCCAGCGCGGGGCGCTGACGCTCAGGCCCTCGGGGCTGACGACGAACCCGATGCTGCGGCGGCGTGCGCGCCGGAACTCATAACCCACACGATGCTCACCGAGCAGGATGTGGCGCTGGGTGCGCGGATGCTGGAAACGCACGGGCGGCGACGAGGCGGCGGGGGTGGGTTCAGGCGTTGCGGCCGGGTTGGCCGGCGGCGCTGCAGGCGATGCCGTCGCGCGGGGCGGCGACACCGGATCGAACAGCGAGAGCTGCCAGGGTTCCGGGTCGGGGCCGTTTGTTGCCATGAGCCTCGATTCTAGGCCGGCAGCACGGGGATCAGCGCGTATAGGCCTCGGGGTCGAGACGGCGCATTTCCGCCTCGATCCAGGTCTCGACCTCACGCATCAGCTCGTCGGGCTGGCGGCCTTGCGGAGCGATCGGCTTGCCGATGGAGACGTCGATCACCCCCGGGCGCAGCAGGTAGCTCTTGCGTGGCCAGCAGCGCGCCGAACTCACCGCGATCGGCACGATGGGCGTGCCGGTGGCGATGGCCAGCCGGCTGGCGCCGCTCTTGTACTGGCCCTGGCTGCCGCGGGCGGCGCGCGTGCCCTCGGGGAACATGATGACCCAGTTGCCACGCGCCATCAGCTCGCGGCCCTGCTCGGCCACCTTGTTCCAGGCCTCGGTGCGGCGGCTGCGATCGATGTGGATCATGTCCAGCCGGCCGATGGCCCAGCCGAAGAACGGGATGTAGAGCAGCTCGCGCTTGAACACATAGGCCAGCGGGTGCGGCATCAGCGTGGGGAAGGCGAAGGTCTCCCAGGTCGACTGGTGCTTGGGCGCCAGCAGCACCGCGGCGCGTTCATTGGCCGCGGTGGGCACGTTCTCCAGCCCGTGCACCCGGTGGCGCACGCCGCAGATCACGCGCGCGCCGCCGATGGCCACACGCAGCCAGCCCACGCACATCCAGTACAGCGGTGTGCCACGCACGAACAGCGAGGCGAACACCACCGCCAGGGCCCAGGGCACCACGGTGGCACTGAGCCACAGCACGTACAGCGACGAGCGCAGGCCGGCCAGCAGCAGGGCCAGCAGCTTCAACGCAGGTCCCCGGGCGAGGAGATCGGCGTGTGGTCGCGCCGCAGCAGGAAGTCGGCAAAGGCCGCCAGGTCGTCGTGCACCACGGTGCCGGGCACATGGTGCACGAGCTGCTGCAGCTGCGTATCGTCCAGCGCCGCGGCGCGCCCGCTGCGCACCAGGTGCGGCTCGCAGCCGGCGGCCCGCGCGGCCTCGAGGTCGCGCAATGTGTCGGCCACCATCGGCACCAGGCGCAGGTCGATGCCGTAGCGCTTGGCGATGTCCTTCATCAGCCCGGGCTGGGGCTTGCGGCAATCGCACTGGTCTTCGGGCGTGTGCGGGCAGAAGAACACGGCATCGATGCGGCCACCCACGGCCATCAGCTTGCGGTTCATGTGGGCGTGCACGGCGTTGACCGAGGCCATGTCGATCATGCCGCGGCCGATGCCCGACTGGTTGGTGGCCACCACGGTGTGCCAGCCGGCATGGTTCAGCCGCGCCACGGCCTCCAGGGCGCCGGGCACCGGCTCCCATTCCGACGCCGCCTTGACATGGTCGTCGCGGTAGACATTGAGGATGCCGTCGCGGCCCAGGATCACGAGCTTGACCACCGGTTGCATCGCCTCAGCCTCCGCGCCTTGCCCGAATGGTCAACTCGCCAGCCGCGACAGGTCGGCCACGCGGTTCATCGCCGTGTGCAGCAGGCCCAGCAGCACCAGCCGGTTGCTGCGCAGCGCCGGGTCGTCGGCATTGACCATCACGCCGTCGAAGAAGGCATCCACCGGCGACTTCAGCGCCGCCAGCGCCTGCAGCGACTGGGCATAGTCGCCGCGGGCGAAGGCCGCATCCGCCACGGGCTGCACCGCCAGCAGCGCTTGGTGCAAGGCGGCCTCGGCGGGCTCTTTCAGCAGCGCGGGTTGCACCGCGCCGATGCCGGCGCCCTCGGACTTCTTCAGGATGTTGCCCACCCGCTTGTTGGCCGCCGCGAGCGAGGCCGCCTCGGGCAGCGCGGTGAAGGCGCGCACCGCCGCCAGGCGCTTGGGCACCTCGGCCCAGCGCGCCGGCCCGGCCTCGACCACGGCCTCGACCTCCTGGGCGCTGTAGCCCTGCTCGCGCAGGTAGCCCGACAGGCGCTCCCGCAGGAAGAAGCCGATCTCGGCCTGCGCCTGGCCATGGCTGGCCGGGAAGGCCTTGAAGCCCTCGGCGACGAGCTGGTGCACTTCGAGCGGCAGCTCGCGCTCGATCAGCATGCGGATCACGCCCAGCGCATGGCGACGCAGCGCAAACGGGTCCTTGTCGCCGGTGGGCACCTGGCCGATGCCGAACAGGCCGATCAGCGTCTCGAGCTTGTCGGCCAGCGCCACCGCCAGGCCCACCGCATTGCGCGGCAGCGCGTCGCCGGCGAAGCGGGGGCGGTAGTGGTCTTCGATCGCGAGCGCGATGTCCTCGGGCTCGCCGTCGTGGCGCGCGTAGTAGCCGCCCATCACGCCCTGCAGCTCGGGGAACTCGCCCACCATGTCGGTCAGCAGGTCGGCCTTCGAGAGCATGGCGGCCACGTCGGCGGCGGCGGCCAAGGCCGGGCCGCCCAGCGCCTGGCCGATGGCGTGCGCGATCTTGCGCACGCGCTCCATGCGCTCGCCCTGGGTGCCGAGCTTGTTGTGGTAGACCACCTTGTGCAGGCCGCCGACCCGGTCGACCAGGCGCTTGCGGCGGTCCTGGTCGAAGAAGAACTTGGCGTCCGCCAGCCGCGGGCGCACCACGCGTTCATTGCCGCCCACCACCGCCGACGCGTCGGCCGGCCGGATGTTGCTGACGACCAGGAACTTGTGCGTCAGCCGGCCCGCGGCATCCAGCAGCGGGAAGTACTTCTGGTTCGCCTTCATCGTGAGGATGAGGCATTCCTGCGGCACCTCGAGGAACTGCGGCTCGAACTGGCACAGCAGCACGTTGGGCCGCTCGACCAGCGCGGTGACTTCATCGAGCAGCGCGTCGTCGTCGATCGGCTTCAGGCCCTCGGCCGCGGCGGCCGCCGCGAGCTGACGCTCGATCTCGGCGCGGCGCGCCGCGAAGCCCGGGATCACCGCGCCCTCGCCGGCCATCTGCTCGGCATA
The DNA here is from genome assembly GCA_016213205.1 of Burkholderiales bacterium. Lineage (GTDB taxonomy): Bacteria > Pseudomonadota > Gammaproteobacteria > Burkholderiales > Burkholderiaceae_C > Pseudaquabacterium. Next base: position 48,827 of record JACRAZ010000005.1, on the reverse strand, counting down.
ACTGTCGGCATCACGCAGCACGACGGGGTTGACGCTGGCCTCGAACCGGTGACCCTGGGTGCTGCGGCCGGCCGCGAGTCCCAGCACCGAGAGGTCCACCACGGCATCGCCGTGCAAGGCCACCAGGCCGTGCGCCGGGCGCACGAAGTGCACGCTGTGCCAGCCGTCGGCCAGCTGGTAGCTCATCACCTTCGGGATCGGCAGCTTGGACAAGGCCTCGTCGATGGCCTTCTTCAGGCCCTCGGCCAGCGTGGCGCCGCCCACCAGGCTGTCGAGGAACAGCGCCTCGGCCTTGCCGTCGGGCGCGCGCTTGAGCGAGGGGATCACCGCCGGGTCGACACCCAGCGCGGCCAGCTTCTTCACCAGCGCCGGGGTGGGCGCACCGGCGGCGTCCAGTGCCACCGACACCGGCATCAGCTTCTGCTGCACCGACTTGTCGGCCGCCTTGGCGGCCACCTGCGTGAGGTGCGCGGCCAGGCGCCGCGGCGAGGCAAAGCTCGTGAGCTGGCTCTCGGCCGTGGCCAGGCCCTGCGCCTTCAGGGAGGCGGCCAGGCCGGTGGCAAAGGCCTCGCCCAGTTTCTTCAGCGCCTTGGGCGGCAGCTCTTCGACGAACAGCTCGACCAGCAGGTTCTTCACAGTCGCAGTCATGGGATCAGGCCGCCTTCTTCTTGTCCAGTTCGGCCAGCACCTCGGCGGCCCAGGCCTTGGGCGCCATCGGGAAGCCCAGGCGCGCGCGGCTGTCGACATAGGCTTGCGCCACCGCGCGTGCCAGGTTGCGGATGCGGCCGATGTAGGCCGCCCGCTCGGTGACGCTGATCGCGCCACGCGCATCCAGCAGGTTGAAGGTGTGCGCGGCCTTGAGCACCTGCTCGTAGGCCGGCAGCGCCAGGTGCTGCGCCATCAGGTGCACGGCCTGCTTCTCGTGCGCGCCGAAGGCCTGCAGCAGGAACTCGACGTCGCTGTGCTCGAAGTTGTAGGTGCTCTGCTCGACCTCGTTCTGGTGGTAGACGTCGCCGTAGCTCAGGGTGTCGGTCCACTTCAGCTGGTAGACGCTTTCCACGCCCTGCAGGTACATCGCCAGCCGCTCCAGGCCGTAGGTGATCTCGCCGGTGATGGGCTTGCAGTCGATGCCACCCACCTGCTGGAAGTAGGTGAACTGGGTCACCTCCATGCCGTTGAGCCAGACCTCCCAGCCCAGGCCCCAGGCGCCCAGCGTGGGGTTCTCCCAGTCGTCCTCGACGAAGCGGATGTCGTTCTTCTTCAGGTCGAAGCCCACGGCTTCGAGCGATCCGAGGTACAGCTCCAGGATGTTGGCCGGCGCGGGCTTGAGCACCACCTGGTACTGGTAGTAGTGCTGCAGGCGGTTCGGGTTCTCGCCATAGCGGCCGTCCTTCGGGCGGCGGCTGGGCTGCACGTAGGCGGCCTTCCAGGGCTCGGGGCCCAGCGCGCGCAGGAATGTCGCGGTGTGGCTGGTGCCGGCGCCCACTTCCATGTCGTAGGGCTGCAGCAGGGCGCAGCCTTGCCGGTCCCAGTAGTCCTGGAGGCGGAGGATCAGTTGCTGGAAGGTGAGCATCGGGGCCCGCGTCGCGAAGGAAGGGAAACCCAGGAGTTTACCGGGCAGGCTCTCCGTGCAAGGCCGCCCGGCCGCGCCACGCCCCGGCCGCCAGGCCCAGCCAGGCGGCGGCAAGGCAGGGCCACAGGCCGAGCGCGGCCACCCAGGCGGCATAGGGCGTGCGGCCGCTGCGGCCCTGCACGCGGCCCTCGAGCGTGCCGCGGGTGAAGGGCGCGAGTGCGGCCGTGACCCGGGCCTGATGATCGATGAGCACGGTGGCCCCGGTATTGGTGGCGCGGATCATCGGCCGCTGCAGCTCGAGCGTGCGCATGCGCGAGATCTGCAGGTGCTGGCTCACCGCGATGGTGTCGCCGAACCAGCCGATGTTGCTGACATTGGCCAGCACCGTGGGCGCGGTGGCGGCATCGGCGAAGCGCAGCGCGAGTTCCTCGCCGAACAGGTCTTCGTAGCAGATGTTGGGCGCGATGCGTTCGCCTCGCAGCGGGTACGAGGGCGCATTCAGCGGCCCCCGCGCGAAGTCGCCCAGCGGAATGTCCATCAGCTCGGTGAACCAGCGAAACCCCAGCGGGATGAACTCGCCGAAGGGCACCAGGTGGGTCTTGTCGTAGCGATAGCGGGTGCTGCCGGCGTCGAGCGCCACCACCGAATTGGTGTAGCCCGCCTGGTAGTCGCCCAGCGGCACCCCCACCAGCGCGGCCGGCGCGCCGGCCTGGCCAAAGTGCGCCCGCAGCTGCGGCCAGTAGCCGGGGTCCAACTGGTCCAGCTGCTCAGGCAGCAGCGGCACCGCGGTTTCCGGTGCGATGACGAGGTCGCCGCCTGCGGCCCGCAGCGCCTGCGCCACCCAGGCCAGCGTGGCCGGCAGGCGTTCGGCCACGAACTTCTCGTCCTGCGGCACGTTGGGCTGCAGCAGGGTGACGGCCAGCGTGCCGGTGGGCCGGGTGAACTCGCCCGGGCCGAACACGCCCACCAGTGCCAGCACCCCCGCACTGGCGCCCAGCGGCCACGCCGCCACGCGCAGCCCGTGGCGCGCCGCGCCGGCCAGCAGCGCCGCGCACCAGGCCACGCCAGCCCCCAGGCCGTACACGCCGACCCAGGGCGCCCAGGTCGCCAGCGGCGAATCGACCTGCGCATAGCCGCTGGCCAGCCACGGGAAGCCGGTGAAGACCAGGCCGCGGGCGAGTTCGGCCGCCACCCAGGCGAGCGTGAACCCTGCGGCATCCGGCAGCAGGCGGCCGCGGCGCGCGCGGGCCGCCGCGGCCAGCGCCAGCGCCAGGTAGGCCGACAGCGCCAGCGCCAGCACCAGCACGGCCGCCGCGGCCAGCACCGCAGGCAGCCCGCCGTAGCGGTGCATGCTGATGTAGAGCCACCAGGTGCCGGCCGTGACCCAGCCGGTGCCGAAGGCCGCCCCGAGCAGCGCGGCACGACGCGGCGAGACCGCGGCCACGCGCCAGGCCAGCACGGCGACGCACAGGATCTGCAGCGCCCAGGCCGCGGTGAAGACGTGGCTCGCCGTCTGCAGGGCCCCCAGGGCGAGCGCGGCCAGCGCCTCGCGGGCCGGCGCGCCCCAGCGCACGCGCGCGGGCCCACCCGGGGCCGGATCTGCGGCGTTCAAGCGCTGGCGTCGTCGGCGTCGGCGGAAGCCGCGCGCGACACCTTGAACCAGCGCACCGCGCCGCCGCGCGTGAGCATCACGTGGAAATTGAGCCCGCCCACCACCACCGCCTCGCCGCGCCGCGGCACCCGGCCGTGCTCGTGCGCCACCAGGCCGCCGATGGTGTCGAAATCTTCCGCCGGCAAGGCCACGCCGAAGGCCTGGTTCACCGCGGTGATCAAGGTGTCGCCGGCCACCCGGTGGCTGCCGTCGGCCAGCGTGTAGATGCCGCTCTCGACCTCGTCGTCGTCGAACTCGTCCTCGATCTCGCCGACGATCTCTTCCAGCACGTCCTCGATCGTCACCAGCCCGGCGGTGTTGCCGAACTCGTCGATCACGATCGCCAGGTGGTTGCGGTTGGAGCGGAAGTCGCGCAGCAGCTCGTTGAGGTTTTTCGATTCGGGCACGAACACCGCCGGCCGCAGCAGCGTGCGCAGGTTCAGCTCGGGGGCGCGCTGCAGCTTCAGCAGGTCCTTGGCCATCAGGATGCCGATGATGTTCTCGCGCTGGCCTTCGTAGACCGGAAAGCGCGAGTGGCTGGTCTCGATCACGGCGTTGAGCAGCTCGTCGTAAGGCGACTCGATGTCCAGCAGGTCCATGCGCGGCGCGGCCACCATCACGTCGCCGGCCGTGAGGTCGGCCATGCGGATCACGCCCTCGAGCATGATGCGGGATTCCGGCGCGATGAGTTCGCGCTGTTCGGCGCTGGCGAGCGTCTCGATCAGCTCGTCACGGGTGTCCGGCCCGGGAGAAAGGAATTCGACCAACCGCTCGAAGAAGCCGCGCTTGTCGGCCAGGGCGGGTGCGGCCTGCGCATGGCGCGGCCGACTGGGGGGCGGTTCGGACACGATGGGTGTCGGCAGTGGAAGTGGGCAGAGAATACCCGATGCGCAGGCGCCGCCTGCCACCCCTTCGGCGGCAGGCGGGCCCGCACTGGTCTATCCTCCCGCCCCTTGACGAACCGCCGCGCCCTGCCGGAGCACCCCATGTCACAAGGACTGATCCCCGCCACCATCCTCACCGGCTTTGGCTGCGGCGTCACGTCCGCTGAGCGGACGTGAGCCTTCGCCGAAGCCCGTCCTCCGCTCACCTACGCCACACTGCCTGAGAAACTGCCATGTCAAACGGTCTGATTCCCGCAACCATCCTGACGGGCTTTCTGGGCTCGGGCAAGACCACGCTGCTCAAGCGTGTGCTCACCGAGGCCCATGGCCAGAAGATCGCCGTGATCGAGAACGAGTTCGGCGAGGAGAACATCGACAACGACATCCTGGTGGCCGACACCAACGAGCAGGTCATCCAGATGAGCAACGGCTGCGTCTGCTGCACGATCCGCGAAGACCTGCGCTCGACGCTGTCCGACCTGGCCGAGAAGCGCCGCAAGGGCGAGCTGGCCTTCGACCGGGTGGTGATCGAGACCACCGGCCTGGCCGACCCCGGCCCGGTGGCGCAGACCTTCTTCATGGACGACGAGATCGCCGAGAGCTACCTGCTCGACTCGATCCTGACCCTGGTGGACGCCAAGCATGCCGACCAGCAGCTGGACACGCGCCAGGAGGCGCGCCGCCAGGTGGGCTTTGCCGACCAGATCTTCATCAGCAAGACCGACCTGGTGCCGGCAGCGGAGGTGGACGCGCTGGCCCACCGCATCAAGCACATGAACCCGCGGGCACCCCAGCAGCGGGTGCACTTCGGCGAAGTGCCGCTGGCCAAGGTGTTCGACCTGCGCGGCTTCAACCTCAACGCCAAGCTCGAGATCGACCCCGAGTTCCTGGCCGCCGAGGAGCACGACCACCACCATCACCATGACCACGACCATGACCACGACCACGACCACGACCACGATCATGAGCATGGCGAGCACTGCGACCACCCGCACCACCATGCGCACGACGACGACGTGAAGTCCTTCGTCTTCCGTGCCGATCGGGCCTTCAACGCCGCCAAGCTGGAAGACTTCCTCGGCTCGATCGTGCAGGTCTACGGCCCGAAGATGCTGCGCTACAAGGGCGTGCTGAACATGAAGGGCAGCGAGCGCAAGGTCATCTTCCAGGGCGTGCACCAGCTGATGGGCAGCGACCTGGGGCCCAAGTGGCAACCAGGCGAAAAGAAGATCAGCAAGATGGTGTTCATCGGCATCGACCTGCCCCGGGATATCCTCCTGCAGGGGCTGGAAGGCTGCCTGGTCTGATCGTCAGCACAACGGCAGGATGCCGTGGCTACAATCCGCGCGCCCAAAACGACGCTGTTTCAACACAGGTCACGGCAGTTAACAGGTATAAAGCCACTGCGAGGAGTCCCGAAGTGAGCAAGACCTCGGTCAAGAGCCCGGCCCCCGAAAAGCCCGCCGCCCCCCGCAAGGGGGCATCGGCCCCGGCGCCCGCGCCTGCAGTTGCCAAGACCCCCAAGACGGAGCCGGCCAAGACAGCGGCGGCAAAAACCACCCCCAAGCCCAGCACCGCCAAGCCCAGCACGGCCAAGGCCGCCCCGGCCGGCAGCAGCGCTGCCGCGGCACCGGCGGCGCACCCAGCGGCCGCCACCCCCACGCCCTCGGCGCCTGCGACCAACCGCTTTTCCGAGCGTTTTTCTCCTCCCAAGCCACCCGCGCGTGGATTTCCCGAACCCATGGAAACTGTGAAGCCCGCCGTCAAGGCGGACCCCAAGCTGGCCAATGCCTGGAAGACCAAGGCCGGCCGCGACTTGACCGAGCCCGAGCTGATGGCCATGCCCGAGGCCGAGTACATGAACGAGAAGCAGCTCGATTTCTTCCGCGCCCGGCTGCAGGCCCTGAAGGACGACCTGCTGTCCAATGCCGGCGAGACGACCGAACACCTGCGCGAGGACACCTCCATCGTGCCCGACCCGGCCGACCGTGCCACCATCGAGGAAGAACACGCGCTGGAGCTGCGCACCCGCGACCGCGAGCGCAAGCTGCTGAAGAAGATCTCGCAGTCGCTCAGCCGCATCGAGGCCGGCGACTACGGCTATTGCGACGAAACCGGTGAACCCATCGGCCTGGGCCGCCTGCTGGCACGCCCGACCGCCACGCTTTCGCTCGAGGCCCAGCAGCGCCGCGAAATGAAGCAAAAGATGTTCGGCGACTGAGGCAGCAGCAAGCCCATGGCGGATCCCAAGGACGGCGAAAGCTTCCTGCGCAAGGTGGTGCGGTTCGTCGCCAATCCGGCGACGGATTGGTCCGACATCAATTCGCGCCAGGAAGACAGCCGTGACCTGGACATCGAGCGCTCAGAGCTCAAGGCCATGGTCGAGCGCAAGCGGCGCAACGATTTCGTGCGCAAGCGCGAATTCGACATGCTGCGTCGGCTGCGCCGCGAGGGCCTGTCGCCCGAGCAGCTGGCCGCGTTGGGTGGCAACTCGCGCATCGACGATTCCGAGGTGCGCCTGCCCGAGCCGGTGGCCCGCCAGGACGTGCAGGTCAAGGCCAAGATCGACGAGATCGAGCAGCAGATGGTCGGCGAGGGGTTCCGTGCACCGGGTTCCTCGCGCCGTTCGGCCGCCTTCTACAGTGCGCCCACGCAGCCGGTGAGCCTGGCCGGCGATGGAAGCCAGGCCGCTTCGTCCGACGACGAGGCCGACGATGGCGAGCGCCTGCCGGCGCTGCCGCCCTTGCCCGAGTTCGATGTGCCGCCGCCAGCCGCACCGGCCCCGGCGGTGATGGGCAGCGGCTTTGCGCCGCTGAACCCGCCCTCGCCCACGGCGCGGCCGGGTGCCACGGCGCCCCCGGCCTCACCCACCCGAGCAACGGCGGCCGCACCCGCCGCTCCGCCGGCCAAGCCGGTCGCGCCGTTGCCACCTGCGCGGCGGCCGGCGGTGGACGACCCGGTCACCGGCCCGGCGGTGGAGGTGAGCGAGGTCGTGCACGACCCCGAACTCGACGAAGCCGTGATCGCCTTCGCGAACGCCGATTTCGGCCACTGCGAGGATGCCCTGACGCAGCTGGTGGCCCCGGCCGCACCGCGCTACGAGCACCCCGAGACCTGGCACGTGCTGTTCGACCTGTACCGCGCCACCGGCCAGCAGATGAAGTTCGAAGGCCTGGCGCTGGACTACGCCAACCTGTTCGGCAGCTCGTCGCCGCAGTGGTATTCGCTGCCCAAGCGGGTGGCCGAGGCCGCCGCGGCCGAGGAAGGCAAGCCACGTTCGGTGCGCCCCTCGGGCGGCGACGTGGGCTGGGTCTGCGCCGAGGTGCTGGACATCGACGCCGTGGCCAAGCTGCGCTCCACCACGCTGCAGCTGCCGCTGCCCTGGGTGCTCGATTGGTCCGGCCTGCAGCGTGTGGAGGCCGAGGCGGCCTCGCAGCTGACCGAGCTGTTCCGCCAATGGGCCAAGCAGCGGGTCGAGATGCGCTGGCAGGCCGGCGATTCGCTGCTCACCGCGCTGGCCGAGGCCGCCCCCACCGGCGTGCGTGATGCCGACCCGGCCTTCTGGATGGCACGCCTGGAAGCCCTGCGCCTGGCCAATCGGCCCGACCAGTTCGACGAAACCGCCATCGACTACTGCGTCACCTACGAGGTGTCGCCCCCGTCCTGGGAGCGCACCGAGTGCGTGGTGCGCGTCAGCGGCGGCGGCCACTCCACCGCGGCGCCGCCGCTGTCCATCGTCAGCGAGGTTTCCACCGGATTCATGGAATCGAGCCTGCTGGACGACGCGCAAGGCGGCCAGCAGGTGGCCAGCGTCGACCTCTCGGGCCAGCTCATCGGCGACATCGGCCCCACGCTCACCCGCATCGACAGCCAGCTGGCCGAAGCCCCGCTGGTCAATGTTTCCTGCGCACGCCTGATCCGCGTGGACTTCATCGCCGCCGGCGACCTGCTGAACTGGGTGCTCGCCAAGCGCAGCCAGAACCGCAGCGTCACCTTCACCGACGCGCACCGGCTGGTCGCGCTGTTCTTCGGCGCGATGGGCATCAACGAGCACGCGCGGGTCCAGGTCCTCCGAGACTGACCTGGCCGGCCGCGCGGCCGGCGCGCCCTCTCCCCCACCCGCTTTCCCGGACATTCCATGGAACCCTTCCACGGCACCACCATCGTCAGCGTGCGGCGGCAGACGCCCACCGGCTGGCAAGTCGCGCTGGGCGGCGACGGCCAGGTCACGCTGGGCAACATCGTCGTCAAGGCCAGTGCACGCAAGGTGCGGCGCCTGCACCGCGACCAGGTCCTGGCCGGCTTTGCGGGCGCCACGGCCGACGCGTTCACGCTGTTCGAGCGCTTCGAGGCCAAGCTCGAGAAGCACCAGGGCCACCTGGTGCGCGCCGCGATCGAGCTCACCAAGGACTGGCGCACCGACCGCGTGCTGCGCCGGCTGGAGGCCATGCTCGCGGTGGCCGACCGCGAGGCCAGCCTCATCATCACCGGCAACGGCGACGTGCTGGAACCCGAGCTGGGCCTGATCTCGATCGGCTCCGGCGGCGCCTATGCCCAGGCCGCCGCCCGGGCCCTGCTGCAGAACACCGAGATGTCGGCCCAGGACATCGTGAAGCAGGCGCTCACCATCGCGGGCGATCTGTGCATCTATACGAACCAGAACCACACCATCGAGGTGCTCGAATGAGCATGACGCCGCAGGAGATCGTGTCGGAACTCGACCGCCACATCGTGGGCCAGGACGCGGCCAAGCGCGCGGTGGCCATCGCGCTGCGCAACCGCTGGCGCCGCCAGCAGGTGGACGAGAAGCTGCGCAGCGAGATCACGCCGAAGAACATCCTGATGATCGGCCCCACCGGCGTGGGCAAGACCGAGATCGCGCGCCGGCTGGCCCGGCTGGCCGATGCGCCCTTCATCAAGGTGGAGGCCACCAAGTTCACCGAGGTGGGCTATGTGGGCAAGGACGTGGACACCATCGTGCGCGACCTGGTGGACATGGCGGTGAAGCAGGAGCGCGAGGCCGCGATGCGGCGCCAGCGTGCCCGCGCCGAAGACGCGGCCGAAGAACGCATCCTCGACGTGCTGGTGCCCCCGCCCCGCACCGAGCTGGGCTTCGGCGCCACCGCCGCACCGGCCCCGTCGGACAACACGGCACGCCAGGTGATGCGCAAGCGCCTGCGTGAAGGCGCGCTGGACGACAAGGAGATCGAGCTCGAGCTGGCCGAACCGCGCGCCGCGATGGAGATCATGACCCCGCCCGGCATGGAGGAGATGGCCGAGCAGTTGAAGGGCATGTTCTCGCAGCTGGGCGGCGGCAAGAAGAAGACGCGCAAGCTCAAGATCGCCGAGGCGCAGAAACTGCTGGTCGAGGAAGAGGCCGCCAAGCTGGTGAACGACGAGGACATCAAGACCCAGGCCCTGGCCAACGCCGAGAACAACGGCATCGTGTTCATCGACGAGATCGACAAGGTGGCCTCGCGCAGCGAGCACGGCGGTGCCGAGGTCTCGCGCCAGGGCGTGCAGCGCGACCTGCTGCCGCTGGTGGAAGGCACCACGGTGACCACCAAGCACGGCATGGTCAAGACCGACCACATCCTGTTCATCGCCTCGGGCGCGTTCCACCTGGCCAAGCCCAGCGACCTGATCCCCGAGCTGCAGGGGCGCTTCCCGATCCGCGTGGAACTCACCTCGCTGTCGGTGGACGACTTCGAGGCCATCCTCACCAGCACCCACGCCAGCCTGATCAAGCAGTACCAGGCGCTGCTGGCCACCGAGGGCGTGACGCTGGAGATCGCGCCCGAGGGCATCCGCCGGCTGGCGCAGATCGCCTTCGACGTGAACGAGCGCACCGAGAACATCGGTGCGCGCCGGCTCGCCACGGTGATGGAGCGCCTGCTCGACGAGGTGAGCTTCGACGCGCCACGGCTCGAGGGCCAGACCATCCGCATCGACGCCGCGGCGGTGGATGCCAAGCTCGGCGAGCTGTCGCGCAACGAGGACCTCTCGCGCTACATCCTCTGAACGCGCCGCCGACGGCGCGCCGGGCTGGCGCATGACCCGCGTCAACGCGGAGGCCCGGGGGGCTGCGCTAGCCTGGGGGCAGCATGATGAAGCAGTTGTCCCAGCGCTTCGCACGCCACATGTTGTGGGGCCTGCGCCTGGCTCCCCGCGAGGCGGTGCGTGCGCGGGTGGTCGAGTTGCGATGGCGGTGGCCCGTGGTGGCCAGCCTGTGTGCCACCACCCCGGCGTTTTATGCCGATCTGCTCGAAGCCGGGCCACGCCTGCTGCCGGCCATGGCCTACCTGCTGGCCGCCGGCGTCACGGCGGCGGCGCTGCTGCACACCGGCTGGCGTACCGGCAGCCTGGCGATGCACCTGCTGTCCAACCCACTGGACCTGGTGCTGGTGCCCGGCCTGCTGCTGGCCGCGGCCCTGCCGGCCGGCGACGCCGGCAGCGTGGCCGTGTGGCTGCGGCTGGTGGTGGCCTTCCTGAGCCTGGTGCGCATCGTGTGGGCCATGCAGCGCCTGATCACCCGCGGCGGGCTGGCCTACCTGCTGGTGATGGCCGCTGGCGTGCTGGTGCTGTGCGGCGTGGGCTACTGGTGGCTGGAGCCGACGACCCCCACGCTCGGCGAGGGCCTGTGGCTGGCCTTCGTCACCGCCGCCACCGTGGGCTACGGCGACGTGTACCCCACCACGCCGGCGGCGAAGATCTTCTCGTTCTTCGTGGTGCTGCTGGGCTTCGGTGTGCTGTCGCTCGTGACGGCCGCGATCGCCGCCCACTGGGTGGAAACCGAGGAACGGGTGATCGAACGCGAGATCCTGCGTGACGTGCACCACCAGATGAACACCCTGCGCCAGGAGATCGCCGACCTGCGGCGCGAGCTGGCGCTGGCGCGCCACCGGGCAGAGCCGCCGCCCTGAGCCGGCGCGCCGCCACCCCAAGCGCACGGCCCGCAGGCACCCCGCCGCCCAGCGAGGATCAGAGCGCGAGCCGGTGCGACTGCAGGGCCAGCAAGCCGTCGAAGATCAGGGTGTCGATCAGCTCGTGGCCGATGTCCAGGTACGGCGCCACCTTCCAGCCCGCACCGCCGCTGATCAACAGCACCGGCCGCTGGCCGCAGTGCTGCGCCAGGTGGCGGTGCAGGCGTTCGATCGCCCCGGTGATGGCATAGGTGCCGCCGCTGGTGAGGCAGTCGCTGGTGTTGGTGGGGAAGGGCACCACCTCGCCGGTGGGCACGCGCAGGCCGGCGGTGCCGCTTTCCAGCGCGCGCAGCATGATGCCGTGGCCCGGCAGGATCAAGCCACCGAGGAACTTGCCCTCGGTGTCGATCGCGTCCACCGTCACCGCGGTGCCGATCATCACCACCAGCACCGGCCGCGGCGGGCCGTGCGCCACCACGTGGTGGCGTGCGCCGATCTGCGCCACGAAGCGGTCGGTGCCCAGCCGGCTGGGGTGGTCGTAGCCGTTGGTGATGCCACCGGCATGCGCGCTGGACACCACCCAGCGCGGCTCGATGTCCCACAGCTCGAGCTGCTCCTCCACGCGGCGGCGGATCGCGTCGCCGGCGACGTTGCAACCCAGCATGCTGGCCGGCGCGGGCAGGTGCTTCCATTCACCCTCGGCCAGCTGGTCGATGGTTTCGAGGAACACCGCCCCCTGGGCCAGCACGGCGGCGCCGGGCTGGGGCGAACCGTACAACGCCCACTTCAGGCGCGTATTGCCGATGTCGATGGCGAGAAAGCTCATGGAAACCCTTCGGGCAACGCCCCTCGGCCACCGGCCCGCCGGACGCTCGGGCAGGGGGCACATGGCCGCGTAGCGTAGCAGGCGGCGTCGTAACGCGCCTGTCGCCCGGGCACCAGGTGTTGCGGGCAAAATGAGCCATGACAAGCCCGACGCTGATCACCACCCAGAGCTTCACCGAGGCCGGGGCCGCGCTGGCCCACGCCGCCACCATCTACGCCAGCGGCATCGCGCACCTGCGCCAATCGCTGCAGGACTTCGTGGCCGGCAACACGCCGGCCCAGCGCGTGCGCGCCTGCTACCCCTTCGTGCGGGTGCGCACCGACACCGTGGCGCGCGCCGATTCACGCCTGTCCTTCGGCTTCGTGGCCGGCCCCGGCGTGTACGAAACCTCGCTGACACGGCCCGACCTGTTCGCCGACTACTACCGCGAGCAGTTCGACCTGCTGCTGAAGAACCACGGCGGGCCGCTGGAGGTGGGGTTGTCGAGCCAGCCGATCCCGATCCATTTTTCGTTTGCGCAGCACGACCACATCGAGGGCACGATGTCCCTGGACCGGCGCCTGCTGCTGCGCGACCTGTTCGACCTGCCCGACCTGGCCGCGATGGACGACGGCATCGCCAACGGCACGCAGGAGCTGCGCCCCGGCGAGCCGCAGCCGCTGGCGCTGTTCACCGCGCCGCGGGTGGACTACTCGCTGCACCGGCTGCGCCACTACACCGGCACCGCACCCGAGCACTTCCAGAACTTCGTGCTGTTCACGAACTACCAGTTCTACATCGACGAATTCGTGCGCATGGGGCACGAGCTGATGGCCAAGCCGCTGGGCCAGGGCGGCCTGCTCGACGACCTGCCCGAGCATGCGCAGGAGAGCGACGGCTATGTCGCCTTCGTCGAGCCCGGCAACGTGGTGACGCGCCGGCCCGGCGCCGCCGCCGAGCCCGATGACGAGCACGGCGCTCCGCCGCCGCGCCTGCCGCAGATGCCGGCCTACCACCTGATGCGGCCGGACCGCACCGGCATCACGATGGTCAACATCGGCGTGGGCCCGGCCAACGCGAAGAACATCTCCGACCACATTGCCGTGCTGCGCCCGCATGCCTGGCTGATGCTGGGCCACTGCGCCGGCCTGCGCAACACGCAGCAGCTGGGCGACTACGTGCTGGCCCACGGCTACGTGCGCGAGGACCATGTGCTCGATGAAGAGCTGCCGCTGTGGGTGCCGATCCCGCCGCTGGCCGAGGTGCAGCGCGCGCTGGAGCAGGCGGTGGCCGATGTGACCCAGCTCACCGGCTTCGAGTTGAAGCGCATCCTGCGCACCGGCACCGTGGCCTCCACCGACAACCGCAACTGGGAGCTGCTGCCGCACCCGGGCCCCGAGCGCCGCTTCAGCCAGAGCCGCGCGGTGGCGCTGGACATGGAGAGCGCCACCATTGCCGCCAACGGCTTCCGCTTCCGCGTGCCCTACGGCACCTTGCTGTGCGTGAGCGACAAGCCGCTGCACGGCGAGATCAAGCTGCCCGGCATGGCCAATCAGTTCTACCGCGAGCGGGTGGACCAGCACCTGCGCATCGGCATGCGCGCGATCGAGCTGCTGCGCCGCCAGCGCATGGACCAGCTCCACAGCCGCAAGCTGCGCAGCTTTGCCGAGGTGGCCTTCCAGTAGCGCCGGGCCCGCCGGCACGCATTGCGCCGATGCTTGCGCCCCCTCAACGCGGGCGCCGTAGTGGCGAGTAATGTTGGCTCGCCAGCACCCGCCCCGCAGGGCGCGTGCAGCGTTGCGAGGCCCGCCGCTCGGGCGGGCGCAAGGAGACAGACATGAAGAACTGGCTCATCGTTGCCAATGCCGCCAAGGCCCGTGTGCTCGAGGAAACCGCCGAAGCCGGCACCTACGACACCGTGGCCGACCTGGTGCACCCGCAAAGCCGCCAGAAGGGCAGCGCCCTGGCGCATGACCGCCCCGGCCACGTGCCCGGCCCTTCGGCCCATGGCACGGGCAGTTCCGCGCTCGACGCGCACCTCACCCCCACCGAGCGCGAACACGACCGCTTCGCGCGCGAACTGGCCACCCTGATCAACGAATCGGTGGCGTCCGGGCGCTGCGCCGGGCTGGTGCTGGTGGCCTCGAACCCCTTCCTGGGCCACGTGAAGGCGCACCTGAGCGACGGTGCGCAGCGGGCGCTGCTGCGTGCGGTGGCGGCCGACTACACCAGCCTGCCCGAACGCGAACTGGCCGATCGTGTGGGGGCAGCGTCCGGCGCCTACTGACCGGGCCGGCCAGGCCGGGTGCCGCCCGGCCCGAGGGGGGCTCAGAACCGCATCGTCAGGATGCCGCCCAGGGCCCAGGCCCGCTCACGCGGGCGCTGGGCCTCCGGCCGCGGCCAGAAGTGGCCGATGATCAGCTCGCCCAGCAGCCAATCCTTGTGCAGCGGTTGCTGCCACTTGACCTGCACCCCGTAGTCGGACACGTCGACACCCGAATCCTGCAGCCCGCCCGCCAGCGCCTCCAGCGACAGCAGGCGCTGATGGCTGTACGACTGGTACAGCCCCAGGCTGGTGGACCACTCGAACTTGCGCACGCGCTGGGTGATCGTGGCCGCATTGAGCCAGCGGGCGGCCAGCGTGGACGAGAACGCGTGCTCGAAGGACAACGCGGTCGTCGAGCCCAGGTGGTCGTCGACCGACCAGAACACCGTTTCGCGGAAGTCCACGAGATCGGCCGCGCTCAGCTGCCAGGGCCGGCGGTAACGGGCCTGCGCATAGGGTTTCAACCCACCGCGGAAGCCGATGCGGAAATCCACCGAATCGGCCCAGCGCAGCCCCACGCCACCCAGGAAGCTGCGATCACCGGCGTTCTCGCGCAGCAGCCGCTGCTGGCGCGAGAAGCTGTCGGGCTTGTCGGTGATGACCTCCCGTGGGTCGTCGCGCCCGAGGAACAGGTAGGTGTGCTCCTCGATGTTGGGCAGCCGGAAGCGGGCCGCGAAGCGCAGGCCCGCATCCACCGATTCATGCTGCCGCTTGAGCAGGCCCAGGCTCAGCCGGCCGTCGGTGACCTTGCCGCCGGCCTCGAAGGGCTTGTTGCCGAACCAGCTGTCGACCCCGCGCGCCAGCCACTCGGCGGTGGAACGCACCGAGCGGCGCGCGGACTCCACGACTTCCTCGACCGGCGCGGGCTCGACGGCCGGGGGCGCGGGCTCCGCGGGCGTGGGCGTGGCAGCCTGTGCCGACACCCGTGACGACGCCAGCACCCCGGCGCCCAGCACCAGGCCAGCGCCCACCACAGCCCTCCACGACGCACCCAGCAAGATCCGGCCCCTTCACGTCATGCCTGACGACGTGCACGGTACAGCATGTCCAGCGTGATGTGGCGAACTTCGAGCTTGCTTTGCTGGATATGGGCGCGCAACAGTCGTTGCGCTTCGTCGCCGCGGCGGCGCGTGATGGCCCGCAGGATGCGCGCATGCTCCTCGTACGTGGCCTCGACACGCGCGGACTTGGTGAAGTCGAGACGGCGGATGATGCGGATGCGTTCGGTGATCTCGCGGTGCACGCGCGCCATCTCGCGGTTGCCACTGCCCTGCACCAGCTGGGCATGGAACTGCTCGTCCAGGCGGCCGACCTCGGCGCCGTCGGTCAGGCGCTCGGCCGCGGGCACCAGCCACAGCTCGGCCAGCGCGTTGAGCGCGGGCCGCAGCTCGGCCTCGGCCAGGTGGTGCGCGGCATGGCATTCGATCAGCACACGCAGGTCGTACAGCTCGTCGAAGGTGTCGAAGTCCAGCGGCGCCACCTGCCAGCCCACCTTGGGCATCACCTGCAGGAAGCCTTCGCGCTCCAGGCGCTGCAGGGCCTGGCGCAGCGGCGTGCGGCTGACCTCCAGGCGCAGCGCGAGCTCGCTCTCGCTGCAACGGTCGCCCGGCATCAGCGCGAAGTCGAAGATCATCTGCTTGATGCGCGCATAGGCCTGGTCGGCCAGCGTGGCGGGTTCGGGCTGCACGGGCAGCAGGGGCGTGACAGCGACGCGGGAAGGCGGCATGGCGGCTTCGATGATACGCAGCGGGCTTCGCATCAGCCCTTGAACGGGATCATGCTGACGTGGGCGGCCACGATCTTCCAGCCGGCGTCGAATCGCACCCAGGTCTGGCTCTGGAAGCCGCGCAGCGGGGTGTCGCTGCGCTCGAACTCCACCTGGGCCACCGCCACGTCCTCGCCGAAGGTGCTGATGCGCAGGTGGTGCAGCGTGCGGGTGAAGCCGGGCGCCGGCACGCTGGCACGGAAGGCGCGCAAGGCCTCGGCGCCCCATTGCCGGTCGGCAATGCCATAGCGGGTGGTGCGCGCGTCGTCCCAGAAGTAGGCGTCGAGCGCGGCGCGGTCGTTGGCCATCAGCGCCCGCTCGTAGTCGTGGAACAGCGCGGTGAGGGTCGCCACCACCTCGGGGCGGTCGAGTTCGTCGGACCTCATCGCCCGGCCAGCCAGGCACGCCAGCCGCCCCAGGCGGTGATGTCCTCGGCGCCCCGCAGCGCAGCGCCCTCGCACAGGAAGCCCTTGACCCAGCGGCCGTCGTCCAGCTCCACCGAGCCCAGGCCCAGCGGGGGCGGGATCAGCGCCAGGAAACTGCCCACCGCCGACTGCGGCATCTCGTACACCTCCAGCGCGATCGGGCCGCCCACCTCGCCCGCCCCGGCGCGTGCCAGGCCGGGCTTGGGCGGCGTGGTGCCGGGCAGCGCGAACAGCCGGTAGTGCGGCGCCGTCTGCGTGCGCTCCACCAGCCGGCAGCCGCGCTCGAGCAGCTGGCCATGCAGCGGCAGGCCTTCGAGGTGGGCGCCGACCACCGCGATCTCGATCGTCGGCTGCGCGGCGGGCAGCGCCTGCAGCGCGCGATCGGCATCCGCGGCCTGCCGCAGCCGGCGGCCCAGCGGCAAGGCCCGTGCGGCCTCCCAGCGCTGGCCCAGTGCCACCAGCGCGGCATCGCAGCCACCCGGCGCGATGAAGGTCACGCCGAAGGGCAGCCCGCCGGACGCGAAGCCGCTGGGCACGGCCAGCGCGGACAGGCCCAGCAGGTTCACGAAGTTGGTGTAGCGCCCCAGCTCGGAGTTGCGCAGCACCGGCTCCGCGGCCACCGCGCTGCGCGTGGGGCAGGTGATGGCGGTGGGCACCATCAGCAGGTCGATGTTCTGCCACAGCGGGGCGATCTGGTGGCGCAGTGTCTCCAGTGCATAACGCGCCTTGAACGCGGCCACGGCATCGAAGCCGGTGGCGCCCTGGATGACACGCCGCACCACCGGGTCCAGCGCCTCGGGCTGGCGCTCGATCAGCGCTTGCACCACCGCGTAACGCTCGGCAACCCAGGGCCCCTCGTACAGCAGGCGCGCCACCTCGAACAGCGGCCGCATGTCCACCGGCCGCGGCTCGACGCCCCAGGCGCGGCACTGTTCGATCGCGTCGCCGAAGGCCCGGTCGTAGCCCAGCGTGGTGTCACAGCCCGGGTGGTCCGGCACGCCGATGCGCAAGGTCCCGGGCACCGCGAGGTCACCACGGCCGAACCAGGCCGGTCGCGGCGCTGCCTGCTGGAACGCGGGCTCGTCGTCGGCCCCCTCGATCAGGGCCATCACCTGCGCCGCATCCGCCACCGTGAGCGCGAACACCGACACCACGTCCAGCGTGCGGCAGGCCGGCAGCACGCCGGCCATCGGCACCCGGCCCGGCGTGGGCTTCAGGCCCACCAGGTTGTTGAAGCCGGCGGGCACACGGCCCGAGCCCGCAGTGTCGGTGCCCAGCGCAAAGGCCACCAGCCCGCGCGCCACCACCGAGGCCGAGCCCGAACTGGAGCCGCCGCTCACATAGTGGGCGTCGAAGGTGTTGGGCACCTCGCCATACGGCGACCGCGTGCCCACCAGGCCGGTGGCGAACTGGTCGAGGTTGGTCTTGCCCACCAGCACCGCGCCGGCGGCCATCAGGCGCTGCACCACGGTGGCGCTGCGCGTGGCCCGGTGGCCGAAGCTCGGGCAGGCCGCGGTGGTGGGCAGGCCCTCGACGTCGATGTTGTCCTTCACCGCAAACGGCACGCCGTACAGCGGCAGGCTGCCGGGGCCTTGTGCTTCCAGGTGCTGCAGCTGCCGGGTGATGAAGGCCTCGTCGCAGCGGTGGATCCAGGCCGGGTCGTCGGGCTGGCGCTGCGCCAGCAGCGGGGCCAGCAGGCTGCGGGGGCTGGCCCCGGCGGTATACGCGGCACGCCAATCGGCCAGGGTGATCGGATGGGGGGTGGCGGTCATGCAGGCAATGCCGCGATCAGCGCGGCAGAAGGGGCCGTCCAGCCGACGATGCCGCCTTGCGCGGTGATCATCGCCAGCGTGGCGGCCTTGAATTCGGGGAAGTAGCTCTCGGTGCCGTCCTCGACGAGCAGGCACTCGTAGCCGCGGTCGTTGGCCTCGCGCATCGTGGTCTGCACGCAGACCTCGGTGGTCACGCCCATGAACACGAGTTGGGTGATGCCGCGCTGCTGCAAGGCCTGTTGCAGCGGGGTTGCGTAGAAGGCGCCTTTGCCCGGCTTGTCGATCACCAGCTCGCCGGCGACCGGGGCCAGCGCGGGCACGATGGCGTGGCCGGGTTCGCCGATCACCAGCACGCGGCCCATCGGCCCCAGGTCACCAATGCGCAGCATGGGCTGGCCGCGTTCCCGCTTGGCGCTCGGGCAGTCGGACAGGTCCGGCCGGTGCCCTTCGCGGGTGTGCACCACCCAGCCACCGGCCGCGCGCCAGGCCTCGAGCACGCCGCGCACGGTGGGGATGATGGCCTGCAGCCGCGTGACATCGTTGCCCAGCGAGGCCCCGAACCCGCCGGGTTCGACGAAATCACGCTGCATGTCGATGATCACCAGCGCGGCGTGGGCCAGGTCCAGCCCGAACGGGAACGGGCGTGCAGCGTCGATGAGCCTCATGCGGCCACCCGCTGCGCGCCATGCGCCTTGCCACCCATGAAGGCACCGAGCTCGTGCCGGTCGGCCGCGCCGGCGGCCACGTCGTGCACGATGCGGCCTTCGCTCATCACGACGATGCGGTCGGCCAGCGCGAGCAGCTCGTCCAGGTCTTCGCTCACGAGCAGCACCGCGGCACCTCGGTTGCGCGCGGCCATCAGGCGGCCGTGGATTTCGGCCACCGCGGCGAAATCGAGCCCGAACACCGGGTTGCTGACCAGCAGCAGCTCGGCATGGCCGCTCAGTTCACGGGCCAGCACCGCGCGTTGCACGTTGCCGCCCGAGAGCGTGCGGATCGGCGCCCGCTCGCCCTGCGTCTTGACGCCGTACTCGGTGATCCACTCGCGCGCGCGGCGTCGCAGCGCGCCCCAGCGCACCCAGCCGCCAAGCCAGGGCAGGCCCGAGAACGGTGCCTCGTCGAACTGGCGCAGGCCCATGTTGTGCGCGACGCTCAGCTCGCCGACACAGGCGTTGTGCAGCGGCTCCTCGGGCAGGCTGCGCACCTTGAGCACGCGGTTCTCGCGCCGGGTGGCGTGGAACTCCCGCCCGGCCACCCGCACCTGCCCGGCCTCGCGCGGGCGCTGGCCGGTGAGCGACTGCATCAGCTCGCGCTGGCCATTGCCCGAGACACCGGCGACGCCGACGATCTCGCCAGCCCGCACCGCCAGCACCAGGTCCTGCACCGCCAGCTCGCCCCGGTCGCCACGCACCCGCAGGCCCTGGATGCTCAGGCACACCGGGCCGGCCTCGCGGAACTCGCGGGTCAAGGCCACGGTGGTGCTGCGGCCCTCGCCCACCATGGCCTGCGCCAGCTGCTGCGGCGTGGTCAGTGCCACCGCGCCGCTGCTCACGAGCTTGCCGCGGCGCAGCACGCTCACGTCGTCGGCATGTTCGGTGACCTCGCGGAACTTGTGAGTGATCAGCACCACCGAGCAGTTGCCCGCGTGGGCGCGCTCGCGCAGCGCACCCAGCACTTCGTCGGCCTCCTGCGGCGTGAGCACCGAGGTGGGCTCGTCCAGGATCAGCAGCCGGGGCTTGAGGAACAGCTGCTTCAGGATCTCGAGCTTCTGCTTCTCGCCGGCCGACAGGTCCAGCGGCGTGGCGTCCAGGTCCAGCCGGAACGGCGCGGTCTCGAGGAACGCCTCGAGCTCCGCGCGTGCCGCAGGCCAGTCGATCACCGCCGGGATCGCGCCGCGCGCGAGCAGCAGGTTCTCGGCCACCGTCATGCCCGGCACCACGGTGAAGTGCTGGTACACCATGCCGATGCCCAGGGCCCGGGCCACGGTGGGCGAGTGGATGTCGTGCTCGCGCGCATCCACCATCACCGCGCCGTCGTCCGGCCGGTGGTAGCCGACGATGCACTTGACCAGCGTGCTCTTGCCCGCGCCGTTTTCGCCCAGCAGCGCGTGCACGGTGCCCGGGCGTACGGTGAGCGAGACCCCCTCGAGCGCCGTGAAGGCGCCAAAGCGCTTGGTGAGGTTGAAGGTCTCCAGGGTCAGCGCGGTCATGGCGTCAGGCCTTCGTTCTGCCAATCGTTCAGGCGTTCATCTCGCGGCGGAACACTTCCAGCGTGTGCGCCTTCACCCGCACGAACTCCGGGTCGGCCACCGCTTCCGGCAAGCGGGGCCGGGGCAGCGTGAACGGCACGATCTCGGCGATGCGGGTGGGCCGGCGCGTGAGCAGCAGGATGTGGTCGGCTAGGAACACCGCATCCTCCAGGTCGTGCGAGACGATGACCATGGTGGTGCCGGTGGCCAGCTGCGCCTCCTGCAGCTTGGCGCGGATGAACAGCGTCATCTCGAAGTCCAGCGCCGAGAACGGCTCGTCGAGGAACAGCACCTCGGGCCGCGTGGCCAGCGAGCGCATGATGCACACCGTCTGCATCTGGCCGCCGGACAGCTCGTAGGGGTAGCGCTTGAGGTCGAAGCGGATCTCGAACAGGGCCACCAGTTCATCGACACGCGCCTTCACCGCCGCGGGCTTCAGGCCCTGGCGCTTGAGCGGGTAGGCGATGTTGTCCCAGGCATTGATCCACGGGAACAGCGCGTCGCGGTAGTTCTGGAACACGTAGCCGATGGCGGTGTCCTTCAGGTCCTTGCCGTCGAACAGGATCTGGCCCGCATCCAGCGGCACCAGGCCCGCGATCATGTTCATCAGCGTGGACTTGCCGCAGCCGTTGGGGCCGAAGATCGAGACGATCTCGCCGCGCGGCAGGTCGAGGTTGAAGTTCTGGTACAGCGGCTGGCCGGCGAAGCTCTTGCACAGCCCGCGCACGGTGACATGGGTCTTCGGCGCGGCCGGCAGGTTCAGCAGCGTGGCCGGTTCGGCCACCGCTTGCAGCGCATCGATCAGCTCGGTCTTCATGCCTTGCCGCTCCAGTGGATCAGGCGCTTCTCGGTGAGCAGGAACACGAGGTTCAGCACATAGCCCAGCGCCCCGGTGACGAGGATCGAGCAGTACATCTCCTTCACGTTGAAGACCTGCTGCGCGTCGATGATGCGGTGGCCCAGGCCGGTTTCGCTGCCGATGAACATCTCGGCCACGATCACGATCACCAGCGCCATCGACACCGCGCTGCGCAGGCCGACGAAGGTTTGCGCCAGGCTCTCCATCAGCAGCACGTCCTTGAACACGTGCCACTTCGAGACGCCCATGATCTGCGCGGCCATCACCCGCGTCTTCTTCGCGTTCATCACGCCGTAGGCGCTGTTGAACAGCACGATCAACGCGGCACCGAAGCTGGCGATCGCGATCTTGTTGACGTCGGTGATGCCGAAGATCAGCAGGAACAGCGGGATCAGCGCCGAGCTGGGCGTGGAGCGGAAGAAGTCGATCAGGAACTCCACCGAGCGGTAGGCGCCTTCCGCGCTGCCCAGCATCACGCCCAGCGGCACGCCGATGGCCACCGCGATGCCGAAGGAGCACAGCGTGCGGTACACCGTGGCCCACAGGTCCGGGAAGATCGCGCCATTGGCGAACACCTGCGCCAGGTGCACCAGCGTGTCGCCCGGCGGCGGCAGCAGCACCGCCTTCACCCACTGGGCCGAGATCATCAGCTGCCACAGCGCCAGCAGCAGCAGCGGGCCCAGCAGCGGCAGCAGCCGTTTGTCGAACAGGCGGGCCATCGCAGTTCAGCCCGTGTAGATCAGGGATTTCACGTCGAGCCTGCGCGTGAAGATCTTGCGCTCGGTGAACACGTCGAAGAACTTCTGGAAGTACTCCACGTCGCTGGGCTTGAACTCGTTGTACAGCGTGAAGCCCGCCAGCGGCACCTCCTTCACCAGCGAGGCGTCGATCGAGGTGAAGCCGTCCATGTGGTTGCGTGCCTCGGCCGGGTTCTTGCGCACCCAGTCCACCGCCTTGGCATAGGCGGCGATGTAGCGCTTGGCCAGCTCGGGCTTCTCTTTCAGGAAGGTGGTGGTCACGCTGGCCGAGCCGCCGAACCAGGGCGCATCATGGTCGCCCAACACGTACTTGCTGATGACGCCGGGCTCCAGCACCCGCGTCAGCCCCTTCAGGCGGCCGGCGGTGCCGGTGGGCTCCAGCGTGTAGGCGGCGTCGATCTGGCCCGCCGCGAGCGCGGGCACGTGCTGGCCGATCGGCAGCTCGATCACCTGCGGGTTGGCGATGCCGTTCTTCTCGAGGATCACCTTGGCCAGCGTGACGTTCTGGATGCCGGGGCCGGAGGCCACCTTCTTGCCCGCGAGCTGCGCGATGCTGGTGACCGGCGAATCCTTGGGCACCACGAATTCATCCAGCACCAGCGTGCGGTTGCTGGGGTTGCTGCAGATGATCTTGAACAGGTTGGGGCTGGTGATCTCGGCCAGGCCCAGCGCCGCCGACGCGGTGCCGTTGGCCGAGCCCTGGATGCGGCCGGCGATCATGGCCTCGGCCACCTGCTGGGCGCTGGCGAACTTGGCGCCCTCCACCTGCAGCCCGGCCTCCTTGAAGATGCCACGCTCCAGCCCCGCATACAGCGGCAGGCCCGAGGCGATGGGCCAGAAGCCGATCAGGATCTTGTCGTCGGCGGCGATGGCCTTGCGCGTGAGCCCCACCAGCGCGGCGGAGGCAACGCCGGCCTGCAGGATCTGGCGACGGCGGGAGGAGTACTGCTGGGTCATGGACGTGTCTTTCAGGTTATAGCGCTTGCAGGGTTTCGATCACCGCGGCCGAGGTCGACACCGCGCCGAACACGCCGCCTTGCATCTGGATCATCTTCAGCGCGGCTTCGTGGTTGCCACGGTCGGTGGCGCCGGTGCAATCGCTCAGCATCACGCACTCGAAGCCGCGGTCGTTGGCTTCGCGCATCGTGGTGTGCACGCACACGTCGGTGGTGATGCCGGTGAGGATGAGGTTGCGGATGCCGCGCGTGTGCAGGATCAGCTCCAGGTCGGTGGCGCAGAAGCTGCCCTTGCCCGGCTTGTCGATGATGGGCTCGCCCGCTTCGGGATAGAGCTCGGGGATGATGTCCCAGCCCGGCTCGCCCCGCACCAGGATGCGGCCGCAGGGCCCCGCGTCGCCGATGCCCGCGCCGATGCGCTGCGAGCGCCAGCGCTTGTTGGCCGGCAGGTCCGACAGGTCGGGCCGGTGGCCTTCGCGGGTGTGGATCACGTGCAGGCCCACACGGCGCGCCACGGCCAGCAGGCGTTGCAGCGGCTCGATCGGCGCGCGGGTCATCGAGAGGTCGTAGCCCATCTTGTCGACGTAGCCACCCACGCCGCAGAAGTCGGTCTGCATGTCGATGATCACGAGCGCGGTGTTGCGCGGCGTGAAGTCGCCGTCGTAGGGCCAGGCGTAGGGAACGGAGGCGAGGGTGGGCATCAGGCGGCCTCTTGGCTGTCGAGCGGCTCGGCGCCGCGGTAGGGGCGCACGGGCGCGGCGAAGCCGCAGCCGGTGCCGTCGGTCACCTGCACCTGGGCTTCCCAGGGCAGGCGGTAGCGGCCGGCCACCAGGTCGTGCATGAAGGTGTAGGGGCAATCCCGTGCACCGCCCTGCACCGCCACGTAGCCGCGGTGGCCGAGCTGGTAGATGTTGTTCTCCACCCCCCAGCCGGCGCGCGCCTCGCGCACCAGGTCGGGCCGCAGCTCGGCGGTGATGATCTCGTCGGGCCGGCCACCGCCCTGGGTGATGACGCTGCCGTCGAAGTTGCAGAACATGCCCTCGCCCATCGAGTCGAAGCTGCCGTCGCTGCCGCTGAGGCACACGCTGGCGGTGATGGCCAGGTTCTGGAACGCATTGGCCTGGTTGGTGATGCGCCAGGCGTGGCGCATTGGCGCGGTGTAGCCGGCCGTGCGCAGGATGACCTCGGCGCCCTTGTAGGCGGCCTCGCGCGCCATCTCGGGGAACATGCCGTCGTGGCAGATGATCAGCGCCAGCTTCACGCCCCGCGGGCCGGTGCACACCGGGATGCCCAGGTTGCCCGGCTCCCAGGGCTCCACCGGCACCCAGGGGTGCAGCTTGCGGTAGTACAGCTGCAGGCGGCCCTGGTCGTCGATGATCAGCCCGCTGTTGTACGGGTTGCCGTGCGGGTTGTGCTCCATGATCGAGAAGCAGCCCCAGATGCGGTGCTCGATGCACGCGGCCTTGAACGCGGCCACCTCGGGCCCGTCGATCGAGGCCATCAGCTCGGGCGCGGTGTTCATCGACAGGCCGTGCAGCGCGTACTCGGGGAACACCACCAGGTCCATCGTCGCCAGGTTGCGCCGCGCCTTGCCCACCAGCGCGCAGATGCGCTCGGTCTGCGCGGCCAGCTGGGCCGGTGTGTCCACCGCCGGCAGCTGCAGCTGCACCAGGCCCACCACGACGCCTTGCGCCGACTTGTTCAAGCCACCCAGACCGCTCATGCCATTGCCTCCACCGAAGTCATCGACTGACGCCCAGTTCCATCGGCGCGCCGCGGATGGCGCGCTGCGGCGAGCAGGTGGCCACCAGGATCACCAGGGTCAGCGCATAGGGCATGGCGTTGAACAGGTAGGTGCCCCCGCTGATGCCCACCGACTGCAGCGCCGGCCCGATGGCGCCGGCGCCGCCGAACAGCAGCGCCGCGCCCAGACAGCGCCAGGGGTGCCAGCGCGCGAAGATCACCAGCGCCACCGCGATCAGGCCCTGGCCGCTGGACAGGCCCTCGTTCCAGCTGCCCGGGTAGTGCAGCGAGAGCGAGGCCCCGCCCAGCCCCGCGATGAAGCCCCCCGCCGTGGTGGCCGCGATGCGCACGCGGTTGACCGAATGGCCCAGCGCGCGCGCGGCGTCGCTGGAGTCGCCCGCCATGCGCACCACCAGGCCGAAGCGCGTGTTCGCGAAGCCCCAGCTCAGCAGGCCCGCCAGCGCCACGCCGATCGGGAACAGCGCGTTCACCGAGAGCGCGCTTTGCACCGCCGGTGAGCTGCTCCAGGCGCCCAGGCCGATGGCCGGGATCTGCGGCGCCTGCGGCTGGATCAAGGCCTTGCCCAGGTAGAACGCGAGGCCCGCGCCCAGCAGCATCAGCGCAATGCCGGTGGCGATGTCCGACACCCGCGGCAGCGAGCACAGCAGCCCGTGCAGCAGCGCCAGCGCCGCGCCACTCACGCCCGCCAGCAGCACACCCAGCCAGGGTGAACCGGTGGCGTAGGCGCCGGCGAAGCCGGCCATCGCCGAGAACACCAGCACGCCTTCCAGGCCCAGGTTGATGCGGCCCGACTTCTCGGTGAGGCATTCACCCAGGCTGACGAACAGGAACGGCGTACCCACGCGCACGGCGCCGCCGATGATGGCCAGCAGCAGGTCGAGCACCATGTCCCAGGTCATGGCACGGCCCTGCCCATGTGGGCCACCAGCCGCAGCTTCACCAGCGCCGGCACCTCCAGCTGGAACAGCCGGCCGCGCAGCGCCTCGGCCGCGAGGATGGCAACGAAGGCAAAACCCTGCAGCACCAGCACCGAGGCATCGGGCAGGCCCATGCGCCGCTGCAGCAGGCTGCCCGCGGCGCCGAAGCCGCCGAACAGCACCGCGACGATCGGGATCGCCCACGGGTTGTGCCGCGCGACGAAGGACACCAGGATGCCGGTGTAGCCCAGCCCGGCGATCACCGCGGCATTGGCCGCCGTGTGCACCGCTGCCACCTCCAGCGCGCCGGCCAGGCCGGCACAGGCCCCGCCCAGCGCGCAGGCGGTGACGATCAGCCCCTGTGTGGGCAAACCCACCAGGCGTGCGGCGCGGGCGTTGCCACCCACCACCCGCAGCGCAAAACCCGAGGCCGTGAAACTGAGCCACAGGCCGGCGGCCAGGCACAGCAGCACGCCGATCACCAGGCCCCAGTGCACATCACCCAGCACGCTGTCGGGCGCGATCGGGCCGATGCGCAGGCCCTCCAGCAGCGGCCGGGTCGAGGGTTTGTTCAGGCTGGCCGGGTCGCGCATCGGCCCTTCGACGAAGTGCTTGAACAGCGCGATCGCGATGTAGCCCAGCAGCAGGCTGGAGATGGTTTCGTTCACGCCGCGCCATTGCCGCAGCACGCCGGCCAGCGCCACCCAGGCCGCACCCAGCAGGGCGCCGGCCAGCAGCACCAGCGCGCTGCCGCTCGCATTGGGCGGCAGGCCGGCCAGGTAGGGCAGCCCCGCGCAGCCCAGGGCGCCCAGCACCAGCGCGCCTTCGCCGCCGATCACCGTGAGCCCGGCGCGCGCCGGCAGCGCCACCGCCAGCGCGGTGAGCATCAGCGGGGCCGCGCGCTGCAAGGTGTTCTGCCACGAGAACGCATCGCCGAATGCGCCCTGGAACAGCAGCCCCCAGGCCTGCGTCGGGCTCTGGCCGCCGAACCAGACGAACAACCCGAACATCAGCAGCGCGGCGGCAAGCGCCCCCGCGGGCAGCAGCACGCTTTCTGCCGCGGCGTGCCAGGGGCGGGCAATGCGGGCCATGGTGCGGGGCTCCTGGGGCTCAGGCCGCCGTCAGACCTTGCCCACCACGCCCTCGACGAGGTAGTTCATGCCCTCGAGCTCGATGTCGGTCTGCTTGAAGACCTTGCCCTTGGGGATGACCACCTTGCCGGTGTTGTCCTTCAGTTCGCCACCGAAGATGTCGAACGTGCCGGCCATCATCTTCGCGCGCACGGCCTCGGCGTTCTTGCGCGCGGGCTCGCCCACCATCGCGCCATAGGGCGAGCTCTTCACGAAGCCGTCCTTCAGGCCGCCACGCACGAAGTTCGGGTGCGGCTTGCCCGACTGTGCAGCCTCGATGATCTGCTTGTAGGCGGTGATCCAGTTCCACTCGGCACCGGTGAGGTAGGCATTGGGCGCGAGCTTGGCCTGGCTGGCGTGGTAGCCGCAGACGAACTTGCCGCGCTTGGCGGCCGTCTCGACGATGACCTTGGGGCCGTCCACGTGCATCGTGAACACGTCGATGCCCTGGTCGGCCAGGCTGTTGGTGGCCTCGGCCTCCTTCACCGGCATGCTCCAGTCGCCGGTGAAGATCACGGTGGTGGTGATCTTCGGGTCCACCGAGCGCGCGCCCATCGTGAACGCGTTGATGTTGCGCAGCACCTGCGGAATCGGCTTCGCGGCGATGAAGCCCAGCTTCTTGCTCTTGCTGGCATGGCCGGCGATCACGCCATTGAGGTACTGCGCCTCGTCGATGTAGCCGAAGAAGCTGCCCGCGTTCTTCGGGTGCTTGGCCTCGTTCCACAGGCCGCCGCAGTGGGCGAAGCGCACGTTGGCGTTCTTCGGTGCCAGCGCCAGGATGTGCGGGTCGAAGTAGCCGAACGAGGTGGGAAACAGCAGCGCCGCGCCGTCCTGCGCGATCATGCCCTGCATCGTCTTCTGCACCGCGTTGGTTTCGGGGACGTTCTCCTCCTCCACCACCTTCAGGCCCGGCATCTTCTTCACCAGCGCGGCAGCCTCGGCATGGGCCTGGTTGTAGCCATAGTCGTCGCGCGGGCCCACGTAGATGAAGCCCACGCTCAGGGGCTTTTGCGCCAGTGCGTCCAGCCCGGTGCCGGCAGCCGCCAGCGCGCCGGCGGCGCGGATCCAGTCACGACGATTCCAATGGTGTTGCGTCATCGCTGCTCACTCCTGCTACGGATGAATGTCCAGCCCACCCCACGCGGGCCCCGAGTCCGAACCGGTTCCGGCACACAAGTGCGCCGTCTGGTGTTCCGGCTGGTATACAAGCAATCGACGGGCCACCCCCGATCAGCGCAACCAGCGCCTGCCATGCACCTTCGCTGGGCGGCCGCAGACTGATCCAGCCCAAGGTCCGCACCCCGCCGGTGCGACATGCTCCGCAATGTTTCTTTACCCGCCGTGTGCTGAACGGTGCACCGCGGCCGGGTACAAACCCTGAGTGCCATCCCTCCGCCGTTTTGCACGGGCCATGCCACCCGCTGCACTCCCTCCCCCCCGCCCGATGCGCCGCACGTTTGCGCCCACCTGGATGGCTGCTGCCGCGCTGGCGCTGGTGGCCTGCAGCAGCACACCCACCACGCCGCCCGGGCGCAGCGACAACAGCGTGGCGCTGGTCGCGCCGCACTGGCGCCAGGGCGGCGCCGGCCCGGCGGGAGCGGCCGATGCCACCACGCTGGCGCAGTGGTGGCGCGCGCTGAACGACCCGGTGCTCGCGGGCCTGGTGGACGACGCACTGGCCGCGAACCAGGACCTGCACATCGCCCAGGCCGCGCTGGAACGCGCGCGCGCACTGCGGGCCGCCACGGAGGCGGGCCTCGGGCCGCAGCTCGGCAGCTCGGCCACGGCCAGCCGCAACCGCAGTGGCGGCGGCACCGGCAACAGCCTGTCGCTGGGGCTCGATGCGAGCTGGGAGCCCGACCTGTTCGGTGCGGCCGCCGGCGCACGCGCCGCTGCCGAGGCCCAGGCCGCCGGCAGCGCGGCCAGCCTCGCGGCCACCCGCATCGCGGTGGTGGGCGAGGTGGCCCTGGCCTATCTGCAATGGCAGGGCCAGCGGCGGCAGATCGGCATCGCCGCGCTGAACCTCGGCCTGCAGCGCGACAGCCTGCAGGTGGCGCAGTGGCGCCAAGGTGCCGGCCTGGCCACCGAGCTGGACGTGGCCCAGGCGGCCGGCGTGGTCGAGCAGACCCAGGCCCGCCTGGCCGGGCTGCAGACCACGCGCGCGCAAAGCGAACACCGGATCGCCGTGCTGCTGGGCGTGCCGCCCGGTGCGCTGGGCGAGCGCCTGGCCACCGCCGGCGCCGGCCCGGTGATGCCGCCGCTGCCCGCACCGGGACTGCCCGCCGACCTGCTTCGCCGCCGGCCGGATGTGGTGGCGGCCGAATGGTCGGTGACGCAGGCGCTGGCCACGCTGTCGCAACGCGAGGCCGAGCGGCTGCCGCAGTTCGCCATCAGCGGCCGGCTGGGCCTGCAGGCCGCGACGTTGGCCGCCTTGAGTGGCGGCAGCGCAGTGGTCGCCGCCCTCGGCGCCAGCGTGAGCTGGCCGATCTTCGACGGCGGCGCCGCCAGGGCCCAGGTGGCCGCCCAGGCCGCGGCGCTGGCCGGTGCACGCGCCAGCTACCAGGCCGCCGTTCTGACGGCGCAGCAGGACGTAGAGGACACGCTGGTGGCGCTGCAGAACGGGCGCCTGCAGGCCGAGAACCTGCGCCGCGCCGCCACGGCCGCGCAACAGGTGCTGGCGCTCACGCGGGCGCGCTACCAGGCCGGCGGCATCGACTTCAGTGCGCTGCTCGACGCGCAGCGCAGCGCCCTCAGCGCCGACGACAGCCTGGCCAGCGCCGAGACCGAACTGGCGCTGAACCAGGTGCGGCTGTACAAGGCCCTCGGCGGTGGCTGGCCGGCCACCGACCCCTCACCCTGAGAACCCCATGAACTCGCCCTCTCCGCCCGATGCCGCCGCGCTGTCCACCCTGCTGGGCGAAGGCGCCCACCGGCCCTGGTGGCGCCGCGCCGGCGTGTGGATCGTGGGCGCAGCGGTGCTGCTGCTCGCGGGCGGTGGCCTGTGGTGGCGCAGCAGCAGCCAGCAGGCGCAGGCGCCGCGCTACATCACCACGCCGCTGGCGCGCGGTGCGCTGGCCATCACCGTCACCGCCAACGGCACGCTGCAGCCCACCCGCTCGGTGGCCATCGGCAGCGAGCTCTCGGGCACGGTGACGCGCGTGCTGGTGGATGTGAACGACGTGGTGAAGAAGGGCCAGCTGCTGGTGGAGCTGGACACCGCCAAGCTCAAGGATGCGGTGGCCGGCGCCCGCGCCGACCTGGCCGCCGCCCAGGCGCGGCAACGCCAGTCGGCCGCCAGCGTGGCCGAGGCCCGCGCCGCGTTGGCGCGGCAGGACGAGCTGGCCCGGCTGTCCGGCGGCAGGCTGCCATCGCGCGCCGAGCACGACGCCGCCCGCGCCACGCTGGCCCGGGCCGTGGCCGACGAGGCCGGGGCGCAGGCCGCCATCGACCAATCGAAGGCCTCGTTGTCCACCACCGAAACCAACCTCGGCAAGGCCGCGATCCGCGCACCCATCGACGGCGTGGTGCTCACCCGCAATGTCGAGCCCGGTTATGCGGTGGCGGCCTCGCTGCAGGCCGTCACGCTGTTCACGCTGGCCGAAGACCTGAGCAGGCTGCGCCTGTCGGTCAATGTCGACGAGGCCGACGTGGCCCAGGTGCACGCCGGGCAGCCGGCGCGCTTCACCGTCTCGGCCCAGCCGGGGCGGCAGTACCCGGCCACCGTCACCCGCGTGGCCTTCGGCTCGACCATCACCGACAACGTGGTCACCTACACCACGCTGCTGGACGTGGCCAATGCCGATCTGAGCCTGCGCCCAGGCATGACCGCCACCGCCACCATCGCCGCGAAGGAAAAGCGTGATGTCTGGCTGGTGCCCAACAGCGCACTGCGCTACAGCCCCGCATCGGCAGGCGGCGCGCGCGCGGCCTCGGGCGGCGCGGGCATCGTCTCGAAACTCGTGCCCCGCCCGCCCGGGGCCGGCACGCCGCGCGCGGCCACGGCCTCGCGCGGGGCCGGCGAGGCCACGATCTGGGTGCTGCGCGAGGGCACGCCGGTGTCGCTGCGGGTGCAGAAGGGCCTGAGCGACGGTCGCAACACCGAGGTCTCGGGCGAGGGGCTGGCGGCCGGGCTGGCCGTCATCACCGACCAGACCACCAACGGCGCGAAATGAGCGGCAGCGCTTCCATGGACGCGCCGCCACTGATCCAGCTCACGGGCCTGACCAAGACCTATGGCAGCGGCACGGCCGCCTTCCAGGCCTTGCGCGGCGTGGACCTCGTCATCCAGGCCGGCGAGTTCACTGCGGTGATGGGCCCCAGCGGCTCGGGCAAGAGCACGGTGATGAACCTGATCGGCTGCCTGGACACCCCCACCAGCGGCGACTACCGCTTCCGCGGCATCTCGGTGGTGGGGCTCACGCGCGACCAGCGGGCGCTGCTGCGCCGGCGCCATCTCGGGTTCGTGTTCCAGGGCTTTCACCTGCTGGCGCGCACCAGCGCGCAGGAGAACGTGGAGCTGCCGCTGCTCTACCGCGGCGAAAGCGCGTCCCGGCGCCATGCGCTGGCCCAGCGCGCGCTGCAGCAGGTGGGGCTGGCGGGCTGGGAGCACCACACGCCGGCCGAGCTGTCGGGCGGGCAGCAGCAGCGCGTGGCCATTGCGCGCGCCATCGTCAGCGAGCCCACGGTGCTGCTGGCCGACGAGCCCACCGGCAACCTGGACAGCGCGCGCGGCCGCGAGATCATGGAGCTGCTCAGCGGGCTCAACCACGCGCACGGCATCACCGTGATCATGGTGACGCACGAGCCCGAGATGGCGGCCTACGCGCGCCGCGTGGTGCACTTCCGCGACGGGCTGATCGCGCGCGAGGAGCACCAGGCGCCGAGCCCGGTCGCGGCGGCGCCGACGGCCGTTGGGGAGACCGGCTGATGTGGTGGAACACGCTGCTGCTGGCCCTGCGCGCGATCCGCCGCAACCTGATGCGCTCGGTGCTCACCACGCTGGGCATCGTGATCGGCGTGGCCGCGGTCGTCACCATGGTCACGGTGGGCAACGGCGCCACCGCGGCGGTGAAGGCGCAGATCGAAAGCCTGGGCAGCAACCTGCTGATGGTGCGCCCCGGCCAGCGCCTGAGCTTCGGCGGCGGCGGGGGCGCGGGTGCACCGAGCTTCAAGCTCGCCGACGTGCAGGCGATCGGCAGCCAGATCGGCGGCGTGGCCGCCGCGGCGCCGGAGGTGCGTTCTGGCGTCACCGTGGTGGCCGACGGCAAGAACTGGTCGACCACCGTCACCGGGAGCACCAACGACTACTTCGTGACCAACAACTGGCGGCTGGCCGCCGGCCGGCTGTTCGAGCCCGCCGAGTTGGACGCCGGCGCGCCGGTGTGCGTGATCGGCGCCACCGTGCGGCGTGAGCTGTTCGGCAACGCCGAGGCGGTGGGCCGCACCGTGCGCGTGAAGCAGTTCAGCTGCACCGTGGTGGGCGAACTCGCCAGCAAGGGCCAGGCCGGCATGGGCGGCGACCAGGACGACAACGTGGTCGTGCCGGTGGCCACCGCGCAGCGGCGCGTGACCGGCAGCACGCGGGTGAACACCATCCTCGTGTCGATGAAGGTCGACAGCGACCCCGAGCGCGTGAAGGCCGGCCTCACCACGCTGCTGCGCGAGCGCCGCAAGCTGGGCCCCGGCGACGAGAACAACTTCAACGTGCTCGACACGCGGCAGATCGCCGAAACCCTGTCGGGCACCACCGCGCTGATGACCTCGCTGCTGGGCGCGGTGGCCGCGGTGAGCCTGCTGGTGGGCGGCATCGGCATCATGAACATCATGCTGGTCAGCGTGACCGAGCGCACCCGCGAGATCGGGCTGCGGCTGGCCATCGGCGCGCTCGAGCGCGAGGTGCTGCTGCAGTTCCTGATCGAGGCCGTGGTGCTCGCGGCGCTGGGGGGCCTGGTCGGCCTGCTGCTGGCCACCGGCGCCTCGTGGGGCCTGTCGCGGCTGATGCAGGTGCCCTACCTGTTCGACCCGGGCATCAACCTGCTGGCCTTTGCCTTCTCGGCCGCGATCGGCGTGGTCTTCGGCTACGTGCCGGCACGGCGTGCGGCGCGGCTGGACCCGATCGAGGCCCTGCGCCACGAGTGAGGCGGCCAGGCATGCCGCACGCGGCGCCGCTCAGCCCAGCTCAGCCCTTGCGTGGCTGAAGATTGCGCGCGGTGCCGATCCAGCTGGCGCACAAGGTCTCGTGGCCGCTGGCCTCGACCGCATAGACATCGGCGGCGCACACGCTCAGCAGCGGGCCGGCCTGCAGCACGCGGCCACGCGCCAGCAGGTGGCTGCCACGCGCCGGCGCCAGCAGTTTGATCGTGCCGTCCACGGTGGCATTGACCCAGCCGGGCGCGAGCAAGGTGCCGGCGGCGGCCACGCCCGCGAAATCCGCCGCCGCGAACACGGCGGTGGCCTGCAGCTGGCCGGGCTGGAAGCAGAAGCTGTCCTGCACCGGAATGCGCAGGGTCACCTCGCCCGGCGCCAGGTGCTCGAAGCTCAGCCCCAGGGTCCGTGCCATCGGCATGGCGAGCACGGCGCGGCGCACCTGCTCGGTCATGGGCGGTTCGGGGCGGGCGGGGCTGGGTTCGTTCATCGGGCGACCTTTCGGGGGGATGGGAATGCGGGCGCTCGGGGCGCGGTGGACTTCCTGGGGGCCGAGGCCTGGCGGCGCCTGAACCAGGCGATGTGGTCCACCAGCTTCTGCCGCAGGGCGCGCTGTTCGTCGATCAGTGCGTCAACCTCGGTGATGCGCCGTTGCAGCGTGAGCACCATTTCGTCGATCGAGAGGGTGCCCGCCCGGTAGCGCGGCAGCGCGTCGGCCAGCACCTTCAGCGACAGCCCGATCTCGCGGCCCATGCCGATGAAGGTGACTTCGCGCACGCTGTGCTCGCCGAACTCGCGCCAGCCGGCGCGCCCGCGCTCGGCCACCAGCAGGCCCTGTGATTCGTAGCGCCGCAATCGGTGCACCGAGACGCCCGTGCGTTGCGCCAGCTCCGAGATCTTCATGCGGTCAGCTTAGCAAGCCTCGCATCGTGCGAGGTTTGGGCGGCGGCGCAGGCATTGCAGCGTGTTTGCCCTAGCCCCCTTGCGCCCCGCTGCCGACAGGCATAGGCTGATTTCCAGGCAGAACCGTCGCCCGCCCGTTCTGCCCGCAGGCCCTGGCGGCCCGCGTTTCAACCGTGCGCGGGCCGTACCGATCGGGCCGCCACGAGCCGCCCAAGGAGAAGAATACATGCCAGGCACACTACCGTCCGGCGCCGTCCAGGTGGCCAACATCCGCACCCTGGCGCTCGTCGGACCGGCCGCCGCAGGTAAGACCACGCTCGCGGAGGCCCTGCTTGTGCAGTCCGGCGCGATCGGCGCCGCCGGCAGCCTTGAACGCGGCAGCACGGTCAGTGACTACGACCCGCTCGAACGCCGCATGCAGCATTCGCTGAACGCTTCGGTGATGCACACGATGCACACCGACACGCGCATCCACTTCATCGATACCCCCGGCGCGGCCGATTTCGTCGGCCAGAGCCTGCCGGCGCTGGAAGCGGTGGAAACCGCCGCCGTGGTGATCAATGCCGCCACCGGCATCGAGCCGATGGCCCAGCGCATGATGGACTACGCCGCCGAGCGCCAGCTCGACCGGCTCATCATCGTGAACAAGATCGATGCGCAAGGCGTCGACCTCGCCGCCCTGCTGGCCGACATCCAGGCCACCTTCGGCAAGGAATGCCTGCCGCTGAACCTGCCCGATGCGGGCGGCACCAAGGTGGTGGATTGCTTCTACAACCGCGAAGGCCACAGCGATTTCGGCGCGGTGGACGCCGCCCACCGCGCGCTGGTGGAGCAGGTGGTGGAGGTGGACGCCGCGTTTGTCGACCGCTACCTGAACGATGGCGATGTCGACCCGAGCGAGCTGCACGCCCCGCTGGAGCAGGCGCTGCGCGAGGGGCACCTGATCCCCGTGTGCTTCGTGTCGGCCCGCACCGGCGTGGGCGTGGCCGAGCTGCTCGACGTCATCGTCAAGCTGCTGCCCAACCCGACCGAGGGCAATGCACCCGATTTCCTGAACGGTGAAGGCGCCGAGGCCCAGCTGATGCACGCGACGCCCGACCCCGAGGCGCACGTGCTGGCCCATGTGTTCAAGGTGACGGTGGACCCCTACGTGGGCAAGCTGGGCATCCTGCGCGTGCACCAGGGCACCATCACCAAGGACAGCCAGCTCTACATCGGCGACGGCCGCAAGCCCTTCAAGGTGGGCCACCTGTTCATGCTGCAGGGCAAGGAGCACGTGGAAGTGGCGCGCGCGGTGCCGGGCGACATCTGCGCCGTGGCCAAGATCGACGAGCTGCACTTCGATGCCGTGCTGCACGATGCGGCCGAGGACGACCACATCCACCTCAAGCCCTTGCCCTTCCCGGTGCCGGTGCATGGCCTGGCCATCAGCCCGAAGCGCCGTGGCGACGAGCAGCGCATGTGGGAGATCATGTCCAAGCTGATCGACGAGGACCCGTGCCTGAAGATCGAGCACGTGGCCACCACCAACGAAACCATCGTCTACGGCCTGGGCGAGCTGCACCTGCGCATGCTGATGGACCGGCTGCGCGAGGTCTACAAGTTCGAGGTCGACACGCGCCCGCCCCGAATCGCCTACCGCGAGACCATCACCGCGCCGGCCGAAGGCCACCACCGCCACAAGAAGCAGACCGGCGGCGCGGGCCAGTTCGGCGAGGTGTACCTGCGCATCGAACCGCTGCCGCGGGGTACCGGTTTCGAGTTCGTCGACCAGGTCAAGGGCGGCACCATCCCCGGGCAGTTCATCCCCGCGGTGGAGAAGGGGGTGCGCGAGGTGCTGGCCACCGGGGCGATTGCCGGCTACCCGGTGGTGGACGTGCGGGTGGTGGTGTACGACGGCAAGTCGCACACCGTGGACAGCAAGGAGATCGCGTTCGCCACCGCGGGCCGCAAGGCCTTCATGGCGGCGATCCGCGAGGCGCGCCCGATCGTGCTGGAGCCCATCGTCAACATCGAGATCACCGCGCCCGACAGCGCGATGGGCGACATCACCGGTGACCTTTCCGCCAAGCGCGGGCTGGTCAACGGCACCCACAACGGCAGCGTCGGCACCATGGTGGTCAAGGGCCAGGCGCCGCTGTCGGAGCTGGCAGGCTACCAGTCGCGCCTGAACGCGATGACCAGCGGCCAGGGGCGCTACACGGTGGCGCTGTCGCACTACGAGGCGGTGCCACCCAACGTGCAGCAGCAGCTGACCGGCAGCTTCAAGGTGCACGACGACGAGTGAACGGCCGCGCCCGGCGCGCCGCCACCCCGGTCACGGCCGGCCTGCGGACAACGCAGCCGGCCGTGTGCCATTGGGGCGGCTGCAGGGTGGCTGCGGGGTGGCATTGGTGGCGCGGGCTGATGCCGCGCGCGAAGGTTCGGGCCGTTCTGCGCGATAAATCGACCGCGCCGGCCATTTGATAGGCGGCAAAGAAATTGCAGCCGGTGAAAGACCAGGGGTGATGTCCCAGGAACAGTTCCGATAGATCGCACGCACGCCCCGTCGATCCCACCCCCATCAGCGGGTGCCTGATCGCCACCACTATTGCGGTTGCGAATCATTCGCATTGGCGTTACGATGTGCACATCCGATCCGGCGGCTCCCCCGCCCACCGCGCCATGTCCACCTCGTCGCTGCCCCTGTCGTCGTATGCCCTCATGGGCGCCGCCCGGCCCGTCGGCGGCCTGGCCCGCCAGGAGCGGCGGTTGCTCATTGCCGGCATTGCCGCGGTGCACCTGCTGGCGGTGTGGGCGCTGCTGCAAACCGCACCGGTGCGCCGCGCGCTGAAGGAGGCGGCGCCGTTGATGGTGAGCCTGCTGAGCATCGAGCGGCCCACTGAACCGGTCCCGGCCCTGCCGCCGCCACCCAAGGCAGCGGCGGCGCCGCTGCAGCCGGCGCTGCCGGTGCCGCAGGTGATCCTGGCCCCCACCGCCGCGCCGCAGCCGCTGGCGCCGGCGCCGGTGGTGGCCGAGGTGCCCCCAGCCACGCCTACGGTGGTCAGCGTCAGCACCGTGCCGGTGCCACCCCTTGCGCCAGCGCCACCCACGGTGCGGCAGCTGCCGCCCACCGCGGTGCGCTACCTCGTGCCCCCGGCCATCGAAGTGCCGATGGCCTCGCGCCGGCTCGGTGAATCCGGCACCGTGCTGCTGCGTGTGCTGATCGACGTGAACGGCCTGCCGCGCCAGGTCACGCTGCACAAGTCGTCCGGCCATGCGCGCCTGGACGAGCAGGCCCTGCAGGCCATGCGCGGCGCCCGCTTCAAGCCCTACACCGAAAACGGCGTGGCCGTCGAAGGCGTGGCCATCGCCGCGCTGCAGTACGAGCTCGACTGACCTTCCCCTCCCCCAACCGGCAGAGCCGGTGCCCGCACCCAGCGGCGGGCACCAGGCCGCGCCATTGCCCTGTCACCACCATGAAGCTCCCGCTCGACAAGACCCGCCACCTCACCGCGTTGCCGCTGGGCGCACTGGCCGCCGGCCTCGGACTGGCCGGCGCCGCTGCCGCCCAACCGGCGCCACCGGCCGCAGCGCCGGCGCCGGCCGCCGTGGTGCCCGCGCTCCCGGCCGAGGACACCGCGCCTGCCGTGCTGCCCGTCATCAAGGCACGTGCCAGCGCCGTGCGCCAGGGCAAGGACAGCGTGCAGGCCGTCTCCACGTCCATCGGCAAGGGCACGCAGGAGCTGCGCGACATCCCGCAATCGGTGACGGTGGTGACCGAGCGCCTGATCGACGACCGCAACCTCGACACGCTGAAGGAAGCCCTGCACAACACCGCCGGCATCAGCTTCCAGGCTGCCGAAGGTGGCGAGGAAGACATCCGCCTGCGCGGCTTCTCGCTCAACTCCACCGGCGACATCTTCATCGACGGCATCCGCGACCCCGCGTTCTACGAGCGCGACACCTTCAACTACGACCGGCTGGAAGTGCTGCGCGGCTCGGCCTCGATGTTGTTCGGCCGCGGCTCCACCGGCGGCGCGGTGAACCAGGTGAACAAGGCGCCGCTGCTGTTCGGCCGCAACGAGGTGGAGCTGACGCTGGGCTCCGGCCGGTACGGCCGCGCCACCGCCGACCTGAACCAGCGCCTGGGCGAGAACGCCGCGCTGCGGGTGAACCTGATGAAGACCGATGCCGACAACTGGGGCAACTTCATCGACAAGCAGGGCGTGGCGGCGACGGTGGCCTTCGGCATCGGCACGCGCGACGAATTCAGCGCCGGCCTGTACCACCTGGACAATCACAACGGCGTGCACTACGGCATGCCCTGGGTGACGCCTGCGGCCGGGTCGACCGAGCGCACGCTGGTGCCGGCCGCCCCCAAGCACTACTACGGCGCGGCCAGTGACTACAACGACACCGGTGTCCGCTACCTCACGCTCTCGCACATTCACCGCTTCGGCCCTGCGAGCGAGCTGAAGACCTCGCTGCGCGCCGCGAAGGCCGAGCGCGACCTGCGCGGCAGCACCATCCGCCTGTGCACCCGCACGGTCAATGCCACCACCGGCGTGGTCACCAACCCCGAATGCCCGGCCAGCCAGCCGCTGCTGGCCCAGATCGACGCCAACACCCTCTTCACCCGCGGCAGCAACAACAAGATCCAGGACCTCGACACGCTCAACCTGCAAAGCGACTACAGCGGACGCTTCACCGTGGGCCCCATGAAGCACAGCGTGCAGGCCGGCATCGATGTCGCGAAGGAGGACTTCCTGAACTACGGCGCCGCGGTGCCCACCGGCATCAACCTCACCAAGCCCAAGACCACGCTGGGCCGCCCGAACGACGGCGGCTGGGTCGATGAGGCGCAGCGCCTCGTGACGGTCAACCGCAGCTTCAAGGCCGAGGCGCTGGGCGCCTACGCGCAAGACCTGGTGCAGCTGGCGCCGGCCTGGAAGGTGCTGGCCGGCCTGCGCTGGGACCGCTTCGAGGGCCGCTACGCCACGCCGCAGATCGGCACCACCGCGCCGACCGAGCGCACCCGCGCCGACGCGCTGTGGAGCAAGCGATTCGGCGTGCTGTACCAGCCCACGGCCTTGCAGTCGTACCACCTCTCGTACGGCACCTCGTTCAACACCTCGGGCGACACCTACCAGTACGACGCCCTGGGCAGCAACACGCCGCCCGAAGGCAGCCGCAACATCGAGCTCGGCGGCAAGCTCGACCTGGCCGACGGCAACCTGAGCCTGCGCTTTGCGCTGTTCCACGCGGTGAAGACCAACGAGCGCAACCGCGACGAGCTGACGGTCAACGCCACCAACTACGTGTTGTCGGGCCAGCGCCATGCGGCCGGCCTCGAGTTCGACATCGCCGGGCGCATCACCCCGAACTGGGAGGTGTTCGCCTCCTACGCCTTCATCCCCGATGCCGAAATCGACAAGGCCTCCTCCGTCAACGGCACCACGCTGCAGGGCGAGCGTGTCGGGGCCCGCCCGGGCAGCACGCCCCGGCACAGCGGCACGGTGTGGACCACCTACAAGCTGGGTGCGCTGCGTGTGGGCGGTGGCCTCAACGCCCGCAGCGCCGATGCGCCGCCGCTGGTGGACACGTTCAAGGCGCCGGCCTACGTCACCGCCGACCTGATGGCCGAGTACAGCTGGAACGACCTGGTGTTCAAGCTCAACGTCACCAACCTGGGCGACAAGCTGTACGCCGACACCCTGTACCGCGGCCACTACATCCCGGGCAAGCCGCGCACGGTTCAGCTGAGCACGCGCTACCGCTTCTGAGGTGTGGGCGCTCGCGCGGCTGGCGGGCGTCGAGCGGCACCCGTTGTGCTGCCCGGCCGGCGCTCAAGGCTTCCAGGCCTTGTCGGCCGCGGCGTGCATCTTGCGCAGTTGGTCGAGCCACTCGGTCCAGTCCTTCGGCCCGCTTTCATGGCGCTGCTTCAGGTTGGCCAGCACGTTGCCCCAGGCGCGGTCGAAATAGGCATAGGCCTTGTCCCATTCGCCACCATCGCCCCAGCCGGTGTGGTGCAGCCGCACCCGGGTGGTCTTGTCGTCCACGGCCTCCAGCCGCACCACCACGAAGGTGCGCTGCGCACGGGCCTCGGGCAGGCTGGGCGGCGCGTTCCAGTCGAAGCTGAGCATCTTCATCGGCTGCAGGGCCATGAAGCGCATGTCGTCGGCACCCTTTCTGCCCGGTGCCGCCAGGGGGTCGATGTGGATGTGGAACGCACCCCCCACCCGCGCATCGATCTCTGCATCCGGGGCAAAGAAGCCGCGGATGCCCTCGCGCGTGGTCCACGATGCCCACACCGCCGCCACCGGCGCCGGCACCAGCACCTCCTTGTCCAGCGAGCGCTCGGCCGCCAGGGCCGGCAGGGCGGGCAAACCCAGCAGGCCGCACAACACGATGCCTTGGCGCAGCGCCATCCTTCGCTCCCAGGGGTGGTGGAGCCGGCACCATAGCGGCGGGGGCGAGGCCGCGTCAATGCCGCGCGGGCGACAGGCCGATGATCAACGGGCGTTTATCATCGAGGCATGTCCTCCGTGCCTGACGTCGCGCGCATCCGGCTCGACAACGCCCTGCTGCTGTTCGACGAATTCGTCCAGGCCACCGTCTCCGCCCCTGATGCCGCCACGCTGCGCGGCCTGGAGCGGCGCTTTGCCGAACGGCTGCAGATCCAGCCCAGCTATTGGAGCCAGATCAAGGGCCGCTCGCGGCAGATCGGTGAGCGGCTCGCGCGCCAGTTCGAGCAGTTGTGCCGCAAGCCGCATGGCTGGATGGACCAGCCGCACGGCAGCGGCGTGCCGATGGCGTCGTCGGCCGCCCTGGTCGACACCGCACCTGCGCAGCCCGGTCACCTGCCGCAGGACGATGACGAACGCTTCATCGTCGGCCTGGTGCTCACCTACTACCGCCGGCATCCCCAGCGGGCACGCACCCGGCTGCTCGATCTGCTCGGCGAGGTGCTGACGCCGCCATCGGACGACACCCCCGTCCAGCGCGCGCAGCCACCCGCGCGGCCAGCCCCGGCGGCACAGCAGAAGGCCCCGGGCGCGCCCGCGCAGCCGGTAGACAACGATCTGGCGCTGTGGGCCCGCAGCCAGTCCGGCGTGGCGCCGTTGAAGCGCAAACGCTGAAGCCGCAGCCGCGGGCCGCACGCGGCCGCCTCATCACATCAGGATTTACCCGCATCTGCGGGATCGATGCTTGCGCAAGATAAACAAATGTTTATCATCTGCGCAAGTCGCGAGAAACGCCCCCTCCCCCGGCAGGCCCGACACGCGGCGATACCCCCCCGATCAACCCCTCACCGTCCGAGTTCCCCCTGTCCATGTTTGCACCGAAGGTCCCCGTGGTCTCGTTGGTCCTGCGCGCAGCGCAGGTGCCGGCGTCCGGGAACCCCGTGGCAGCAGCAGGCGCGGCTCACGGTGTCGTTGGCGCCCCACCAGGGGTCGCGGCTGGCTGACAGCGGCACACAAGTCCGCATCAACCAAGTCCACGGCCCGGGTCGCTCACGCACCCGGGCCGTTGTGTTTCCGGAGCCCGGATCGGCTTTTTTCCTGGAGAACCCTCATGAAGATCACCGTCAACACCCCCAAGCCCCGCAATCCGATCGTCGCCGCCTGTCTTCATCGACGCGCCGGCGCACATCGACGCGACGGCGGCGCCCAGCGCCTGTTGGCCAAGCGCGAACTGCAGCGCGAGCTGCTGAAGGAACGACATCCCTGCACCTGAACTGCGGGAGCGCACCCGACCCGGTCGGTGGGTGCAGCGCCCCTGGAGACGACCATGAGCAAGACCCTGCAAGGCTTTCACGGCCCCCTCGCCGCCCCGCGCGGCAGCTTCCCGCGGCAGTTGGCCGCCCTGGCACTGCGCAGCGCCAGCAAGACCTTGGCCCGCCTGGCGCGCCAGCTGCGCACGAGCCGCCGCCAGCACGCGCAGCGCGCGCCGGAACTCGAGTTCTACGCCGAAGCCGGTGCACCCGAAGGTGCGCTGTATGTCGATGGTGAGTACGTCGGCCACGTGCCCGGCGTCACGCGCCTGTGATGCGCGGCGACTCGAGGAGCCGACATGACGACGACCCTGGATGAACCCGTGCGCCTGCTGGTGCACCGGCACAACCTGCGCAACACCTGCATCGCGGCGGACCCGGATGCGCAACGCGCGCTGGCCGCTGGCCAGGCCCGCCTGCGCATCGACTCGTTCGCACTCACGGCCAACAACGTCACCTACGCGGCGTTCGGCGAGGCGATGAAGTACTGGTCCTTCTTCCCCACCGGGTCCGAGAGCCTGGGCTGCATCCCGGTGTGGGGTTTTGCCACGGTGGTGGAGTCTGCGTCGCTCGGGGTGGCCCCCGGCCAGCGCTGCTTCGGCTTCTGGCCGATGGGCAGCCACCTGGTGGTGCAGCCGCAGGCGGTCGACACGCGCGGCTTCATCGACGGCAGTGCACACCGGGCCTCACTGCCGGCGCCCTACAACCGGGTGCAGTTCTGCGCGGCCGACACGCCGCGGCCGGACCAGCACGAAGCCCGCCAGGCGCTGCTGCGGCCGCTGTTCACCACCGCGTTCCTGATCGACGATTTTCTGGCCGAGCACGACTTCTTCGGCGCGCAGCAGGTGCTGCTGTCCAGCGCCTCGAGCAAGACAGCCTACGGCACGGCGCTTTGCCTGGCCGGCCGCCAGGACGGGCCGTCGCCGGTGTCGGTGGTGGGCCTCACGGCCGGCATGAACCTGGCGTTCACGCGCAGCCTCGGCTGCTACGACCACGTGCTGGCCTACGACGACCTGCACGCGCTGGACCCGCGCGTGCCCACGGTGTACATCGACCTGTCCGGCAGCGCCGCGCAGCGCCGTTCCGTGCACGAGCACTTTGCGGGCACGCTCAGCTACAGCTGCACGGTTGGCGGCACGCACTGGGACGCGCTGGATTCCGACCTGGGGCTGCCGGGCCCCCGACCGACCGCGTTCTTTGCGCCCGGGCAGCTGCGCAAGCGCACGGGTCCGCCGCCGCAGGGCTGGGGCCCCGAGGGCTTCCAGCAGCGCGTGCAGGCTGCGTGGGCGCGCCTGATGCGCGCCATGGACGCCTGCGGTGGATCGCCCTGGCTGGAAGTTCGGCAGGGCCATGGCGCCGCGGCCGTGCGGCAGGTCTACCTGTCGCTGGTGGAAGGCCGCGCCGACCCGCGTGCAGGACACATGTTGTCGATGTGGGATCAGCGGGTTTAAGCTCGCCGCCCCGATGCCGAAAACATCGTCACGAGTTGCCGCCAAGGGCCGCACATGTCCCACGTCATCGACGCCCCGTTCCTCGACCACGCGCCGCGTGACGTGGCCGGCTGGCTGAACCACTTCGAGCAGGTGGAGATCCCGGTGCTGGCCAGCACGGTCGCGGCGATCGCCGAGCTCGCGGCCCACGAGGACGCGGTGGACGCCCACCTGCTCGCCGAAACCCTGGGCGGCGACCCGCTCATGGTGCTGAAGCTGCTGCGCCACGTGGCGCAGCGTCGCTCGGCGCGGTCGCTGACCGACGCGGAGACCATGACGGCGGCGGTGGTGCTGCTGGGCATTCCGCCCTTCTTCCATGCCTTTGGCGACCAGGCCACGGTCGAGGACCGGCTGGCATCCGAGCCATTGGCGCTTCAGGGTCTGCAGGCCGTGCTGCAGCGTGCGCACCGTGCCGCACGGTTCGCGATCGGCTTCGCGGTGTACCGGCTCGACCACGATGCCGCGGTGATCCACGAAGCGGCCCTGCTGCACGACTTCGCCGAACTGCTGCTGTGGGTGCACGCACCACGGCTGGCGCTCGAGATCGCCGCTCGCCAGCAGGCCGACCCCACGCTGCGCTCGGCCGATGCGCAACGGCAGGTGCTCAACGTGGCCTTGTCCGAGGTGCAGCAGGCGCTGATGAAGGCCTGGCACCTGCCGGAGCTGCTGGTCAAGATCAGTGACGACCATGCCAGCGGCTCGCCGCAGGTACGCAACGTGCAATTGGCCATCCGGCTGGCCAGGCACACGGCCCGCGGCTGGGACAACCCGGCCCTGCCTGACGACATTGCCGAGATCGCCGTGCTGCTGAACATGGCGCAGGAACCCACTCTGCAACTGCTGCAGGAAATCGACGACTGAGCCCACCTCCGGGTTCAGGTGTCCGGCGCGCCGACGCGGCGCAGCACCTCATTCAGGATCTCGGGGCGGGCGACGAGCTGCACATGGGCCGTGGCGGCCAGGTGCCGGTTGTCGGCCCCCGGCAGGCAGGCCGTGCCGGCGGGGAAGACGATGTTGTCGCAGTGGCTGTAGAAGCAGGTGAAGCGCTCTCGCCGGGCTGCGGGCTCCGCCGCGGCCAGCGCCAGCAGCCAGGGGCTGTGCCTGCGCATCTGGCGCCCATTGGCCGAGAGGGCAAAACGCGCCAGCCAGGTGCCATGGTGGGGCGTGCCGATCGTGATCACCCCGGCGCTGCGTTCGTCCGCGGCATGGGCCTGCAGCCAGGCCCGCACGGCCAGTCCGCCCATGCTGTGCGCCACGATCAGCGGCGGACGGCCAGTGGCCGCTTGCAATTGGGCGACCGCCGCGTCGATCTGCGGCAGGTAGTCGTCGATGTCACCGAACACCGGCTCCAGGCTGATCGCCAGATGCGGCACCTGTGCAGCGCGCAGCTTGCGCATCCAGGGCATCCACAGGCCGCGGTTGCACACGAAGCCATGCACCAGCAGCACGCCGGTCCGGCCCGTTGACGCGGGCTGCGGCAGGTGATCGGCCAGCGCGCGCGAGCGCCAAGGCTGGCGCCAGCCGAAGGTGAGCCAGCCCATCCGGACCTCGCTCGCCCAGGCGCGCAGGAGCATGCGCGCCGTCGGCGCCGGTGCGGGGCGCGGATCGCCCAGCCAAGCC
This sequence comes from Burkholderiales bacterium, assembly GCA_016213205.1. Taxonomy (GTDB): domain Bacteria; phylum Pseudomonadota; class Gammaproteobacteria; order Burkholderiales; family Burkholderiaceae_C; genus Pseudaquabacterium. The sequence continues at coordinate 4,158 of JACRAZ010000005.1, read as the reverse complement.
AGCAGCGCGAACTCGATCGCCAGCACCGGCGCATGGGGTGCCAGCAGCACGAGCGCGCCCAGCACCCGCCAAGGCCAGGCCAGTGCCAGATGGGCTGACCAGCCCAGCCAGGCGAGGCTCAGCGCCAACATCGAGAGGCTCAGCAATTGCTGCAGGCGGGCGATCATGGCGTGGCGGGTGGCGGCGGAGCAGTGATTGAGTCTGGCGGCGCGGCGCGACTGGAGGCTAGGGACTGCACACTAACCGCGGCCACATCGGGGGCCCCGCGGCAAGGTAGGCTCGCCTCATGGATCCGGTGACGGCAGAGATTCTGGAGCACATTGCCCGTGTCGAGGCCTTGCGGCAGGAACGTGCCGCAGACCGTCAACTGGCCGGCAAGGTGCTGGCACTCAAGACCTACCAGGCAGCACGCTTCGCGCGTACCTATGCCGACCTGCTGCAGGACGCCCGCTATTGCGGTGCGGCGACCTTCTTTCTGGACGAGCTCTATGGCCCTCAGGAGTTTGCCGCGCGTGATGCCCAGTTCGCCCGCATCGTGCCCCCACTGGTGCGCATGTTCCCGCGCGAGATCGCCGAGACCGTGAACGCTCTGGCCAGGCTCCATGCGCTGTCGGAGGCCTTGGACACCGAGATGGCGCGCCACCTGCCCGCTGCGCGGCTTGACGCGCCGGGCTATGTGCGCATCTGGCAGACCACGGGCCAGCCCGAGGCGCGAGCGAAGCAGATTGCGCTCACGCTGCAGATCGGCCGCGCGCTGGACCACTACACGCGCAGCAGCGTGTTGCGCACCGGCCTGCGCATGATGCGGGGGCCGGCACGTGCCGCCGGTCTGGGTGACCTGCAGCGCTTCCTCGAATCCGGGTTCGACACCTTCGGCGCAATGAAGGGGGCGGAGCCGTTCCTTGCCATCGTGCAAGCGCGCGAAGAGGCACTTGCCGCAGCGCTGTTTGATCCCCGCGCCGAGTCCCGGCTGCTGACGGGGATCAGGAACACTGCGGACCCGGCCTCGCCGTTAGGACAACTACCGTAGCCTGCACTGCCCTGCCTCGTGACCATGCGGGGCCATCAGTGCCAACTCACCGGAGAGATCGTGGACAAGCCCTGGCTGAAGAACTACCCCGACGGCGTGCCAGCCGAGATCGATGTCGGCACCCATGGATCGCTCGTCGAACTGCTCGATGACGCTTTCCAACGCCATGCGGGCCGTACCGCGGCGGAGTGCCTGGGCACGCGCCTGACATTTCGCCAGATCGACGAGCAGTCGAATGCGCTGGCAGCGTGGCTGCAGTCCCGGGGTCTGCCTGCGGGCAGCCGTGTCGCGGTCATGATGCCCAATTTGCCGCAGTACCTGGTGGCGATTGCCGCGGTCCTGCGTGCCGGCATGGTCGTGGTGAACGTGAACCCCCTGTACACCCCCCGAGAGCTCCTGCACCAGCTCAAGGACTCGGGTGCGCAGGCGATCATCGTGCTCGAGAACTTTGCCGTGACGCTCGAGGAGGTGATCGACGAGACTGACGTGCGACATGTCGTTCTGGCGGCGATGGGCGACATGCTGGGGCTCCTGAAGGGCGCCGGCATCAACTTCGCGGTCCGGCACCTGGGCCGGATGGTGCCGGAGTATCGTCTGCCGCTCGACAAGGGACGCACGGTCACACGTTTCAACACCGCTGTTGCCCAGGGTGCGCGCCAAGCGCTCAAGCGCCCGCCCCTGGGCCCGGACACGGTTGCATTCCTGCAGTACACCGGCGGCACCACGGGCGTGTCCAAGGGCGCGACGCTGCTGCATCGCAACGTGGTGGCCAACATCCTGCAGACAGAGGCCTGGTTCAGGCCGATGCTGGACAAACTGGGTGACAAGCAGATCACGATTGTCTGCGCGCTGCCGCTGTACCACATCTTCGCGTTGACCATCTGCGCGATGGTCGGCGCGCGGCTGGGCATGCTGAACCTGCTGATCCCCAATCCGCGGGACATCCGCGCGTTTGTGAAGGCCCTGCAAGGGCATCGGGTCAACATGTTCCCCGCCGTCAACACGCTGTACAACGCGCTGGCCAATGATGCTGAGTTCAGGCAGCTCGATTTCTCGGAGCTGGTCATTTCGGTGGGGGGCGGCATGGCGGTGCAGCGCGCGACGGCCGACCTGTGGTTGAAGGTGACCGGATGCCCGATCGTCGAAGGCTACGGCCTGTCAGAGACTTCGCCGGTGGCCACCACCAATCGGCTTGACGTCAAGGCCTTCACCGGCAGCATAGGCTTCCCCTTGCCCTCGACCGACATCGCGATCCGCGACGACGACGGGCGGGACGTGAAGCCCGGCGAGCCCGGTGAAATTTGCATCCGCGGCCCCCAGGTCATGGCCGGCTACTGGAACCGCCCGGATGAAACCGCGAAGGTCATGACCTCGGATGGCTTCTTCAAGTCCGGCGACATCGGCGTGATGGACAGTTCAGGCGAAGTTCGCATCGTTGACCGGAAGAAGGACATGATCCTGGTGTCCGGCTTCAATGTTTATCCGAACGAGATCGAGCAGGTCGTGAGCCTGCACCCAGGCGTGCTCGAATGCGCGGCCGTCGGCGTTGCCGACGAGAAGTCAGGTGAAGCCGTGAAGCTGTTCGTTGTTCGCCGCGATGCCACCTTGTCGGAGGATGACCTCGCCACCTATTGCCGCGAGAACTTCACGGCCTACAAGCGGCCGCGCCATATCGAGTTTCGGGACGCTTTGCCCAAGTCCAATGTCGGCAAGGTGCTTCGACGCGAGTTGCGCTCCGCGCATTGAAGGCTTGGCACATGCCCGGGGGCTTCGGGTTTGCAGAGGCTCTTGCAGCGCTCGAGCGTGTGGGGGCGACCCTGCTCGTACGGGGTTGGCTCTCAGCCAACAACGTCGTGTTTGACGAGGGGCCGGACGGCCCCGCCTGTGTTGTCGACACGGGCTACGTCACGCATCTTGATCAGACGCTCGCGCTGGTGGAACACGCGCTCCGCGGGCAAAGCCTGGGGGCGATCATCAACACGCACCTGCACAGCGACCACTGCGGCGGCAATGCGGGACTGCAACGACGCTGGCCCGGGGCAAGCCTGTCCGTGCCGCGTGGTTACCGTGAGGCGGTCGCACCATGGGACGAGGGCTTGCTGAGCTACCAGCACACCGGCCAGCAGTGTGAACGCTTCGCACCGAGCGCGTACTTCTCGAGTGGCACCGACCTGCAACTCGGTGCCTGCCGTTGGCAGGTGCACCCGGCTCCGGGCCACGACCCCGACGCGGTGATGCTGTTTCAGCCTGAGGAACGCATTCTCATCAGCGGCGACGCGCTCTGGGAGAACCGGCTTGCGATCATCTTTCCGGCATTGGCTGGTGCGCCGGGGTTCGACGACGCCCATCGAGCGCTGGCAACGATCGAGCGCCTTTCGCCCCTGGTAGTGCTTCCGGGACATGGCGCCTTGTTCACTGATGTCGCGGGTGCCGTCCAACAATCGCGTGCTCGCATAGACGCCTTCGCCGCTGCACCCGAACGGCATCGTAAGCACGCTGCGCGCGCCCTGCTCATGTATCACATGCTGGAAGTCCTGCAGAGCGGACGGGCTGAGCTGATCGAATGGATATCCCGAACGCCAGTCTTCCGTGAAGCGCTCGGGTGCGATAACAACGACGAACTTGCGTGCTCACTCGCCACCGAAACACTGGATCGGCTATTGGCTGACCACGTGCTGCGCCAACAGGGCGAGACCATCGTACTCACGTGAGTGCGAGGTAGACGGCAAGCGCTCGCCGGGTTCGGGATCTCTTCGACGGAACCAATCAGACCGGAGAATTTGCCGACGCGCGTGGCCTCGAGGACCAGGCGGCAGTGCGGCGCGTCCTACGTCAGACAACGCCAGCGTTTGGTGCCTGGTCTGGCCAGGTCCGACCGGTGGCAGATCGGCCACCTTTCAGTAGCCGGCCCACAAAACGACGATCTGCGGCCAACACAAGGCTGCTGATCCCGGCATGAGTAGTCACCACCTATTCGGTATAGGTCCGTATGCGTCCGGCCATCCCATCTTGAATTCAGCCCCTCGCCCGCGAAGGATCGTGTCCACGTAACTTTGAAGCGGACACGATGGCAAGCGACAAGGAAGTGAGAAGTCGGCGGCGGTACGGCGAGGATCTCAGGCGTCAGG
>JACRAZ010000066.1 GCA_016213205.1 Burkholderiales bacterium | reverse complement strand
GCCGACGGTGATCGCGCTCACCGCGATTCCCGTGTCGATCTTCATCACCGCGCTGGTCTTCCGCTACTTCGGGCTGTCGATCAACACGATGACGCTGGGCGGCCTGGCCATCGCCATCGGCGGGCTCGTGGACGACGCGGTAGTCGGTGTCGAGAACGTGCTGCGGCGCTTGAAGGAAGACCGCACCAAGCACCCGCACTCGCGCCTTCATCCGCTGGAGGTCGTCGCCCACGCCACGATGGAGGTCCGCTCCGCGATCCTGTATGCGACGGTGATCATCGTGCTGGTCTTCATCCCCTTGTTCGCATTGCCGGGATTGGAAGGCAAGCTGTTCGTGCCGCTGGGCATCGCCTTCATCGTCTCGACGCTGGCCTCGCTGGTGGTGTCGGTGACGATCACGCCGGTCCTGAGTTTCTACCTGCTGCCGCGCATGAAGAACCTGGACCACGGCGACACCAAGGTTCTGGCATGGCTGAAGGCGCGTTACAGCAGCAGCCTGCAGGCCGTCCTGGCCAGGCCGAAGGCGGCGCTCGCGGCAGCCGGTCTGGCCGTCGTGGCCGCAGCGGCTGCCGTGCCGTTCTTCCCCACCACCTTCCTGCCACCGTTCAACGAAGGCACGCTGCTGATCGGCCTGCGCCTGAACCCCGGCGTCACGCTGACCGAGAGTTCAACCGTGGCGCGCCAGGCCGAGACGCTGGTGAGCCAGGTGCCGGAAGTGACTCACGTCGGGCGACGAAGCGGGCGTGCCGAATTGGACGAGCACGCGGAAGGCGTGCACGTCAGCGAGCTCGATGTCGGCATCGTGCCCACGGCCGAGCTCAAGCGCAGCATGGACGAGGTCAAGGCGGACATTCGCACCAGGCTGGCCAACCTGCCGGCAGCCATCGAGATCGGCCAGCCGATCTCGCACCGCATCGACCACATGCTCTCGGGCGTGCGGTCGCAGATCGCGGTGAAGATCTACGGCGAGGACCTCGATGCACTGCGCGGCCAGGCCGATGCGCTGCGCCAGCGCCTGGCAACGATCCCCGGCATTGCCGACCTGCAGATCGAGAAGCAGGTCCTGGCGCCGCAGATCAAGGTGCGCGTGGACTATGCCGCTGCCGCGCAGTACGGCGTGCCGGCGCCACAGGTGCTGGCCACGCTGCAGAGCCTGGTCGAGGGCGAAAAGATCACTCAGATCGTCGAGGGCGGGCGCCGCTTCGCGCTGGTGGTGAAGCTACCCGAGTCGGCACGCTCGATCGAGGGCCTGAGCCAGATCCTCATCGAGACGCCGACCGGCCGCATCCCGCTGTCGAAGGTCGCTTCCATCGAGGACGGCGACGGCCCGAACCAGATCAGCCGCGACGATGGCAAGCGGCGCATCGTGCTGTCGGCCAACGCCTCCGGCCGTGCGCTGTCGGAGATCGTGGCCGACATCCGCAAGATCGTCTCCGAGACCAAGCTGCCGGAAGGCTACTTCATCACGCTCGGCGGCCAGTTCCAGGCGCAGGAGGAGGCCTCGCGCCTGGTCGGCCTGCTGTCGATCGTCTCGCTGGTGCTGATGTTCGTGGTGCTGTACAGCCGCTACAAGTCCACGACGCTGTCGGCACTGATCATGGTGAACATTCCGCTGGCCCTGGTCGGCGCGGTGATCGGCCTGTGGCTGTCGGGCCAGCCCTTGTCGGTGGCGGCGCTGGTCGGCTTCATCACGCTGGCCGGCATCTCGGTGCGCAACGGCATCCTGAAGGTCAGCCACTACATCAACCTGATGCGCTTCGAAGGCGAGAGCTTCGACACCAAGATGATCGTGCGCGGCTCGCTCGAGCGGCTATCGCCCGTCCTGATGACGGCGCTCGTGACGGCCTTCGCGCTGGCGCCCCTGCTCTTCGAAGCCGAGCGCCCGGGCACCGAGGTGCTGCATCCGGTGGCCGTGGTGATCTTCTCCGGCCTGATCAGTTCGACCCTGCTCGACACCTTCCTCACGCCCGCCATGTTCTGGCTCTTCGGCCGCAAGGATGCCGAACGGCTGATGGACGACAAGGACGCCGAGGCGCTCTGACTCCGACAACCCCGCTCACCCACCGAAAGGAACCCCATGAAGCTGCAAGCCCTCATCGCCACGATCACCCTCGCCATCACCGGCGTCGCCCACGCGGCGGGCGACAAACACGACCACGCCCACGAGCACAAGCCGCTGCACGGCGGTGTCGTGGTCGAAGTCAAGGACATGGACTTCGAACTCGTCGCCAACGCCACGGCCGTCAAGCTCTATCTGCGCGACCACGGCAAGCCGGCCGACGTGTCAAAGGCAAGTGCGAAGCTCACGCTGCTGGCCGGAACCGAAAAGCAGGAAGTCGAGCTCAAGCCGGCCGGCGACAGGCTCGAGGCCACCGGCAGCTTCAAGGTCGGCCCCGGCACCAAAGCGGTGGCCGTTGTGACGATCGCAGGCAAACCGGCCACTGCGCGCTTCACGCTGAAGTGATGGCCATGGACAAGCACCGGCTGATCGTCGTGGGCGCACTGGGGACCGCCGTGCTGCTGGCTGGCTGCGCGACGCCGCCACCGCCCGATCGCACGGCCGAATTCCCGCATTGCTACAAGACCAACAAGGGACGGGTGATCGCCTGTACCTCGGCCGCAGTGCCCAGCTTGAATGCGGATGCCGAGGCCAAGCGCTTCGTGCCGGACCGCGATGCGCTGACCGTCTACGTCGTGCGGCGCAACTGGGGGGACGGCCGCAACTTCGTGAAGGTCTACCCCGATGGCGGCGCCGGCGTCGACACCCTGCCCGACACCATGGTGCGGTTCAAGTTCAAGCCCGGAAGCCACAGCGTCGCCTTCGAGTTCGATGGCAAGCGCCAGAGCACGACAGTGGAGGGCCGGGCGGGCGAGACCCGCTTCCTCCGTTTTGACGGCATGGTGTTGGCCTGGAAGAGCACCTACGAGTGGGTGGTCGAGTCCGAGACGGCGACCCGCGAGCGCGCGCTCAAGGCCCGGCTCGTTGCAGACGTTGCCGTGCTCTGACCCCGACGGCGCGCCCGTTGGCCCATGGCAGCCACACTTCAATCCGCCTGTGGCACGGTCGTCAGGTATCTGCATTAGATTGATGGTGATCAAGCCACCCAGGCCAAGCCAGCGCGCATACTCAATGTCGAAAGACTAGGCACGTCCAATCCATGTTCCGCTACCGCCAACAACTACGCCACTGGGCAGCGCTTGCGCTGTTTCTGTGGTTGTTCGGCATTGGTGCGAGCATCGCGAATGCATGTGTCACCGCAGGACCGGTAACGCCAGTCGCTGCGGCGGCCAGCCCAGTGGTGGCAGTGGCGGATGCGCACCACGCCCAGGCTGGGACTGATGGTACTGGCTGGCCTTCTCAAAGTGCCGATGAGCCATGCCATCTCGGAAGCCTCTCCCAGGCGAACTGCCAGGACTTCTGCGACAAGGCTGCGGTGTCGATTCCGCCGCTGAAATCGGCTCTGGATGATGGCCAATTGCATGCAGTGATCGCGCCGACGGCCATGACCGTCGTGCCGATGCCGGCCTTCGCGCCGGTGCAGTTGCGGGTGCCGCGCCGGGATGGCGTGCTGGCCCCGCCGATCCCCATCGCGTTCCTGCGTCTGGCGCTATAGCGCCTGACACTGGCAGACAGCCGTCCTGGCTGCTCTGACCAGTGCACTTCCGACGTCCGCTGACTGCCACCATCCGGTGGTGAGCGTGAGCGGCGGGCTCCTCCCCTTGTTCGACCCTGCCTCGCCCTTGGCGAGACGGTCCATCGAACCCCTTGCATCCATCCGTCTGGAGTTCACTGCCATGAGCACGTTCCGCACCCTCTTCGTTTCCGCCCTCTTCGCCTCTGCAGCCCTGGCTGCCTCGGCACAGACCCCGCCCGCTGCCAGCGCTTCGATGCCCATGGGCGGTGCCATGATGTCCCACGACTGCGCCAAGCCGATGGCCAAGCACGACCACGGCGCCGAACGGGGCACGCCGCGCTCAGCGCCCAAGTCCGGCCCTTGCGCGCCAGGCATGGGGGCGATGGCGCCGGAAGGCTCTGCCTCGGCAGCGCCGGCCAAGAAGCTGCCCAAGCACAACCACGGCGCTGAGAAGAACCGCTGATGCGCCCGTACCCTTCGCCGACCTCGCCTGGAGCCCTTCGATGACGACACTGAAAAAACAGGCCCCCGAGCCGCCGACTGGCGGGTCGTCGCCTCGGGCGAATGCTCCCACCCAGGTGCCCGGACGAAGGGTGCGCAAGCTGTTGTTCGTCCTCTTGGCCGCCACCAGCCTGTCCTGGCCGGTGGCGGCGCAGGAGCCAGTGCTGGGGGCAGACCTCCCAGGCCTTCTGAGCTTTGCCCGCACGCAGAGTCCGGAACTCCGGGCCATGCAGGCCGAGGCCGACGCCGCCGCACAGCGCGTCGGCCCCGCCGGCGCGCTGCCCGATCCGGTGCTGCGCGTCGAGCTCATGAACATCAACAACTACGGCACGGACGCGTCGCCCAGTCTCCTGCCAACGAAGGTCGGCGAGACCAAGTACACGCTGATGCAGTCGCTGCCGCTGTGGGGCAAGCGCGACCTCAAGCGGGACGCGGCGAGCGCCGACGCGCGCCAGGCCGACGCGCGCAGCGAGGCTGCATGGGCCGAACTCGCGGCGCGCATCAAGGCGACCTATGCCGAGTACTACCGCGCTGCAGGCAACGAGCGGCTCTCCACCGAAGTGCTGGGTCTGATGGCGCGGCTGGAACAGGTGTCGCAGGCCCGCTATGCCGGCGGCCTCGCCGGGCAGTCCGATGCGATCCGCGCCCAGCTGGAGCAGACCGCCATGCGCGCCGAGCTGATCGCCCTGGACGGCGAGAAGCGGCAGATCCGCGCCCGGCTCAATGCCTTGCTCGCTCGCGACAGCGCCGCGCCCCTGGCCGATCCGCTCGCCCTGCGCCCGGTGCCGCCGGTCACGACGGCGGACGCCGCGTCGCTGGCCGAACGCGCCCGTACCCGCAACCCGCTGATCCAGGCCGAGCTGGCCCGCGTCGCCGCAGCGCAGAAGAACCGTGACCTCACGCAGCGCAACCGCTACCCGGATCTGACCGTCGGGGTGTCGCCGTCGCAGATGGGCTCGCGCATCACGACCTGGGGCGTGATGGTGGAGATGAACATCCCGCTGCAGCAGGAATCCCGCCGCAGCCAGGAGCGCGAGGCCGAGGCCATGGTGGCCGCCGCGCGGTCCCGCACCGAGAGCCTCTCGCAGCAGCTGCTGGGCGACCTCGCCGTGAACCTGGCCGGCCTGGAGGCCGCACGACGAACCGAGACGCTGGTGAAGACCCAGCTCCTGCCGCAATCGGAGCTGGGGCTGCAGTCCGCGCTGGCGGCCTACGAGAACGGCAAGGCCGAGTTCTCGATGCTGCTGGAAGCCCAGCGGCAGATCCGCAAGGCCCGGCAAGAAGTCCTCAAGTCGCAGGTCGAAGCGCAGATGCGCCTGGCCGAGATCGAACGCATCCTGGGAGAAGACCTGTGAAGACCTCCACCATCGTGTCCGCCGTCGTCCTGCTCGGGGCGGTCGGTGCGGGCAGCTACTGGCTGGGCGCCCGCTCGCAGCAGCATCCGTCCGAGGCCTCGGTCCCCAGCGCCGCGTCCGCTCCCGCTGCGACACCCAAGCAGCGCAAGCTGCTCTACTACCGCAACCCGATGGGGCTGGCCGACACCTCGCCAACGCCGAAGAAGGACCCGATGGGGATGGACTACATCCCGGTCTACGAGGGGGAAGACGAATCGACGCCGGGTGCCGAGGCCGCATCGCCCAACCAGGTCCGCATCAGCACCGAGAAGATCCAGAAGCTCGGCGTGCGCACCGAGGCCGCCGCGATGCGACTGCTCGGCAAGACGGTGCGCGCCGCGGGCCGCATCGAGCCCGACGAGCGCCGCGTCTTCGCGGTCACCGCCAAGTTCGAAGGCTATGTCGAACGGCTGCACGTCAACGCGACCGGCCAGCCCGTCGCCAAGGGCCAGCCGCTGTTCGAGGCCTACAGCCCTGAACTCGTCGCCGCCCAGCGCGAGTACGCCATCGCGATGCAGGGGCTCGAGGCGATGAAGGACGCCGGCGCCGATGCACAGGCCAGCATGCGGCAGCTCGCCGACTCCAGCCTCGCGCGGCTGCGCAACTGGGACCTGTCGCCTTCGCAGGTGACGGCGCTGATGAAGTCCGGCCAGCCGCAGCGCACGATTTCGTTCCCGTCGCCCGTCTCCGGCATCGTCTCGGAGAAGAAGGCGCTGCAGGGCATGCGCTTCATGCCCGGCGAGATGCTGTACCAGGTGACCGACCTGTCGTCGGTCTGGGTTGTGGCCGATCTGTCGGAACAGGACATCGGCCTGATCAGGAGCGGCGCGAAGGCGCGCGTCACGACCACGGCGTATCCCAACGAGGCATTCGACGGCCGCATCACCTACATCTATCCCACGATGAAGGCTGAGACGCGCAGCGTTCCCGTGCGGGTCGAGATGGCCAATCCGGCGCAAAAGCTCAAGCCGGCCATGTTCGCGCAGGTGGAGGTGTCAGTGGGTGGCAAGGCGCCGGTGCTCACCGTACCGGACTCGGCGGTGATCGACAGCGGCACCCGGCGCATCGTGCTTGTCCAGGTCAAGGAAGGCCGGTTCGAGCCGCGTGAGGTCGAGGTCGGCGCGCGCAGCGACAGCTACGTCGAGATCCTCAAGGGCGTACGCGATGGCGAGCAGGTCGTCGTCGCCGCGAACTTCCTGATCGACGCGGAGAGCAACCTGAAGGCGGCGGTGGGCGGTCTCGGTGGTCACAGCGGTCATGGCAATCCGGCCAAGGGTGCCGAGAGTGCGGCATTGGGTGGCGCACCCGCTGGCCCCGCCGCATCGTCGGCACCGGCTCCTGCCGCGATCGGACACAGAGCCGAAGGCACCGTCGAAGGCGTTGACCTCAAGGCCGGCACGCTCAGCCTGAACCATGGCGCCGTTCCGACGCTGAAGTGGCCCGCGATGACGATGGAGTTCAAGGCGGCCAACGCCTCGTTGCTGACTGGCTTGAAGCCGGGTCAGAAAGTGGGCTTCGAGTTCGTCGAGCGCCAGCCTGGCGAATTCATGGTGACGTCGATCAAGGCGGCTCCCGGCGCGGCATCTCCGCCCAAGCCGGTGGCGCCGGCCACAAGTGCCGCCACCACCTCGCACTCCGGCCACTGAGCAGAGGACGCCATGCTGTCCAGAATCATCCAGTGGTCAGGCCGGAACCCGTTCCTGGTCCTGCTCGCTTGCCTGTTCGTCATCGTCGGCGGCGTCGTGGCCGTGATGAAGACGCCCCTCGATGCGCTGCCCGATCTATCGGACGTGCAGGTCATCGTCTACACCGAGTACCCGGGCCAGGCGCCGCAAGTGGTCGAGGACCAGGTGACCTACCCGCTGACCACCGCCATGCTCGCGGTGCCGAAGTCGAAGGTCGTGCGCGGCTTCTCGTTCTTCGGCGCGTCCTTCGTCTACGTGATCTTCGAGGACGGCACAGACATCTATTGGGCGCGCAGCCGGGTGCTGGAGTACCTGAACTTCGCGTCGAGCCGCCTGCCCAAGGGCGTGTCGCCCTCGCTCGGGCCTGACGCAACGGGCGTGGGCTGGGTCTACCAGTACGCATTGCTGGCGAAGAACAAGAGCCTGGCCGAGCTGCGCACGATCCAGGACTGGTACGTGCGCTACCAGCTGACCAAGGCCCCGGGCGTGGCCGAGGTGGCGTCGTTGGGCGGCTTCGTGCAGACCTACCAGGTGACGGTTGATCCGCTCAAGCTGCGCAGCTTCGGCATTCCGCTGATGAAGGTGTCGCAGGTGATCCGCGACTCCAACCGCGATGTCGGCGGTCGCGTGGTCGAGATGGCCGAGACCGAGTACATGGTGCGCGGCAAGGGCTACCTTCGCGGGAAGGCCGACATCGAGCAACTGGTGGTCAAGAGCGAAGGTGGCACGCCGGTCCTGATCCGCGACATTGCCCGCGTGGAGATGGCCCCCGATGAGCGACGCGGCCTTTCCGAGCTGAACGGCGAGGGCGAGGTGGTGTCGGGCATCGCGATGTCACGCTTCGGGCAGAACGCGCTGGAGGTGATCCACAACCTCAAGGCCAAGGTGACCGAGATTTCGGCGGGTCTGCCCGAAGGCGTCACGATCCAGGCCGTCTACGACCGCTCGGATCTGATCCATCGCGCGATCAAGAACCTGTCGTGGACCCTGGTCGAGGAGAGCGTGATCGTGGCCGTGGTGTGCGTCGTGTTCCTGATGCATGTGCGGTCCGCGCTGGTGGCCATCCTCATGCTGCCAGTGGGCGTGCTCATCTCGATCATCGCGATGCGCCTCCTGGGCATGAACTCCAACCTGATGAGCCTGGGTGGCATCGCGATCGCCATCGGCGCGATGGTCGACGCCGCCATCGTGATGATCGAGAACGCCCACAAGCACCTGGAGCGCCTGGATCGCCTGAAACCCGTTCACGGCCTGCGTGACCGGGCCGACGCGATGATCGAGGCCTGCCAGGAGGTGGGCCCCGCCCTGTTCTTCTCGCTGCTGATCATCACCGTGTCCTTCCTGCCGGTGTTCACGCTGGAGTCCCAGGAGGGGCGGCTGTTCTCGCCGCTGGCCTACACCAAAACCTTTGCGATGGCCGGCTCGGCGCTGCTGTCGGTGACGCTGGTACCGGTGCTGATGATGCTGTTCATCCGCGGCCGGATCATGCCGGAGGCGAAGAACCCGGTGAACCGCTTCCTCATCTGGGTCTACCGCCCGATCATCGAAGCCGTCATGCGCTGGAAGAAGCTGACCATCGCGCTGGCCGTCATCGCCATGGCGTTGACCTACTTCCCCGCCTCCAAGCTCGGCAGCGAGTTCATGCCGACGCTCAACGAGGGAACGCTGCTGTACATGCCGGCCTCGCTGCCGGGCATGTCGATCACCAAGGCGGCCGAGGTGTTGCAGACCCAGGACAAGATCATCAAGAGCTTCCCGGAGGTGGCGTCTGTTTACGGCAAGGCTGGACGTGCGAACACCGCGACGGACCCCGCGCCCATCGAGATGTTCGAGACGGTGATCAATCTGAAGCCGCAGGAAGAGTGGCGGCCGGGCATGACCACCGACAAGCTGATCGCCGAGATGGACAAGGCGCTGCAGTTCCCGGGCGTGTCGAATGCATGGACGATGCCGATCAAGGCGCGTATCGACATGCTCTCCACCGGCATTCGCACGCCGATCGGCATCAAGGTCTTCGGCAAGGATCTCGGCGAGATGGAGAAGCTCGCCAAGCAGATCGAAGCGGTGGTCAAGGCGGTGCCCGGCACGACTTCGGCCTTCGCGGAGCGCCTAACGGGGGGCAGCTACCTGAACATCGAACCCAACCGCGAGGCACTGGCCCGCTATGGCCTTTCGGTCGGTGAACTGCAGGACATCATCGGGACTGCGCTCGGTGGCGAGATGGTCACGACGACGGTCGAGGGGCGCGAACGCTTCGGCGTGACGGTGCGGTACCCGCGCGAGCTGCGCACGCACCCGGAGCAGATCGAGCGCGAGGTGCTGGTGCCCACGATGGGCGGTGCGATGGTGCCGCTCGGCCAGGTCGCGAAGGTGACGGTCGCGCGGGGGACCCCTGGCATCCGCACCGAGAACGCGCTGCTGTCGGCCTACATCTTCGTCGACATCCGCGACCGCGACATCGGCTCGTACGTGGCCGACGCGCGCAAGGCGGTGGCCGACCAGGTGAAGTTCCCGCCGGGCTACTACATCACATGGAGCGGCCAGTTCGAGTACATGGAACGCGCCGTCCAGAAGATGAAGATCGTCATTCCGGTCACCCTGCTGACGATCTTCCTGCTGCTGTACCTGAACTTCAGGCGACTGACCGAGACGCTGATCGTCATGCTGTCGGTGCCCTTTGCGCTGGTGGGCGGCGTGTGGCTGATGTGGTGGCTGGGCTACAACCTGTCGGTGGCCGTCGCCGTGGGCTTCATCGCGCTGGCCGGCGTCGCGGCCGAGACCGGCGTCGTGATGCTGATCTACCTCGACCATGCCTGGGAACAGGCACGCGAGCGCTGCCGAGCCGAGGGGCGTGTTCCGGGCCCGTCCGACCTCTACGGCGCGGTCATGGAAGGCGCGGTCGAGCGCGTGCGGCCGAAGATGATGACGGTGGTGGCCATCATGGCCGGCCTGCTGCCGATCATGTGGGGCAGTGGCACCGGCTCCGAAGTCATGAGCCGCATCGCCGCACCGATGGTCGGCGGCATGATTTCGTCCACGATCCTCACGCTGGGCGTGATCCCGGCGCTGTATGCCCTGGTCAAGCAGTGGCAGCTGAAGCGGGAGGCGCGCCGGTGCGCCTCGGCGGACTCGTCCGTCGGGGATGCCACGCGCACCGAGTTGGTCGAGCCCGCCCCGATTACCTGAGGAGGAAATCATGAAACGTCGCGAGATCCTGCAATGGACCGGCACCCTGGTCGCACTTGCGCCGTGGGCCGCGCGCTCGAAAACGACCGCTGACGAGATCCAGGTGTTCAAGGGCCGATCCTGCGGATGCTGCGCGGTGTGGGTCAGACATTTGCGAGAGGCCGGTTTCGGCGTCGCCGTGGTGGATGTTCACAGCGCGGTTGTCGAGCGCAGGCGGCTTGGCATGCCCGATCGCTACGGCAGCTGCCATACGGCAACGGTCGGGGGCTACGTCCTCGAGGGACATGTGCCGGCAGCGGACATCAGGCGACTGCTGGACACGCGGCCGAAGGCCCTGGGTCTGGCCGTGCCGGGCATGCCCGCTTCAGCGCCGGGCATGGAAGTACCTGGTCGGCACGAGCCCTATCAGGTTCTGCTGGTCGATGCGGCGGAACAGGCCACGGTCTTCGCGAGTCATCGGGGCTGATGGCTCAGGTGCCGCTCACGGGAGGAGCCAGCGCGCTCCGGGCGATCGCGCCCGAGGCGAGCATCGCGCTGTTTGCCCTGCTGGTGAACTTCCCCTGGGAGATGCTGCAAGCGCCCTTGTTCGCGGGTCACGCGCAGGCGCCACATCTCATCGTCGTCCTGAGCTGTCTCCAGGCGACGGTCGGGGATGCGGCGATCATGCTCGTCGCGCACGGGCTCGCCAGTTGGTTCGCCGGCGATCGACGCTGGCTTCTCGCGCCGACCGCCGCCGACCTGGCACGATTGAGCACGACCGGCATCGTCGTGACGGTCGGCATCGAGTGGTTCGCGACGCGGGGCTGGTGGGTGCAGGCGTGGTCGTACTCGGCATTGATGCCGGTCGTGCCCGGACTTGGGGTCGGGCTCGCGCCCTTGGTCCAGTGGTTCATCCTCCCTCCGCTGGTGGCGTGGCTCGCGAGACGCCATCTGCATGGAACGCTTTCCATCGGACGGACACTGCCCGGCCGGGGCTGAAGCAGCATGACAACGGCATCGATCGAAACCTGGACGACGGCAGAAGGTCTCGTCGCAGCGCTTGCAGTGGGTCTCTTGATCGGCGTCGAGCGCGGTTGGCGAGATCGCGATCTGGCCGAAGGCGGCCGCGTGGCAGGGCTTCGCACCTTCGCGCTGGTCGGTCTCCTGGGTGGTGTGCTGGGATCTCTCGCCGCGGACCTGGGTGCCTGGATCCTGCCCGGCGGATTCGTCGGACTGTCGCTGCTGCTGGCCGTGTCGTACCGTGAGGCCGCCCGGAAGACGGGCAATCTGAGCGTGACGACGGCAGTCGCCACCCTGCTGGCTTTCATGCTGGGCGTGCTGGCGGCACGCGGCGCGCCGGCCTTGGCGCTGGCGGCCGCGGTGGTCACGACGGTGCTGCTGAACCTGAAGCCGACGCTGCACGCATGGCTGCAACGCGTCGAGTCTCGTGAGCTCAGCGCGGCTCTGCAATTGCTCGTCCTGTCGGTGGTCATCCTGCCCAACCTGCCGGACGCAGGATACGGGCCCTATCAAGCGCTGAATCCGTACCGACTCTGGTGGGCGGTGGTTCTGATTGCAGGGCTTTCGCTGGCAGGTCACTTCGCGATGAGGCTAACCGGCGCGCAACGCGGCATCTTCCTGACGGGCCTGCTCGGCGGGCTGGCGTCGTCGACTGCGGCGACGCTCGCGCTCGCTCGGCAGGCGCGCCGTCAGCCTGCCCTGGCGGATGCCGCGGCCGCGGGAGCCCTGGCCGCCTGCGGCGTGATGTTCCTGCGCATGGCGGTGCTGGTCGCGTTGATTCAGCCATCGCTGCTGCAACGCCTGGGCGTCCCGATGTTGGTCACGGGCTCGGCCCTGATTCTGTTGGCCAGCTGGCATTGGCGTCGACAACTGAAGTCCGCAGGCCCTGTCGAGGAGGTCGAGCCCGTCGCGACCTTCGACCTGGGCACCGCGCTGGCGTTCGGCGGTTTCCTCGCTGCCATGGCGGTGCTGGTGCCGGCGGCAAGGCAATGGCTGGGAGATGCCGGCATCTACGCCTTGGCGGCAGTCTCCGGGCTGGCCGACGTCGATGCGACGGTGATCTCGATGTCGCGCGCACAGGCAAACGGTGCTTTGAGCGTGGGAACCACCGTCGTGGCGATCGGGCTGACCACGCTGGTCAACATGGGCACGAAGGCCGGCATCGCCTGGACCACCGGTGGCGCCGCGGTGGGGCGGCCCGTGCTGCGCGGGTACGCGATCGGCATGGGGATCGGCGCGCTCGCCGCGTTTGCCGTCATGTTCCTGTGAGCATGGCCGCGCCGGGCGATACGGCGTCGGCGACTAGGAGTGAAGTGCAGCGTTCAACTGGTCGGCGAGCTCCGCCCAATCGGCGTCCTGCCCGATGAGGTCGCGCAGCAGCTGGCGTTGCGACTGCGTCCAGAACTCGGCGTCCTCGATGCGAGTGCCGCCGGGAAGTGGCCGGTGCGTCGATATGAATTGACGGATTCCGTCCTCGCTGGTGGGCAGTCCGAGTTGGGCAAACAACTCCGTGAAGCGGTGAAACGGCTTTTCCATGTCCTGAACCTCGTCGTCAGCGAATTGTCGTTCGTTTGCGTTCGCCAGAGGTCGCCGCGACTGCCGGTTTCAGAGACGATCCACTGGCGCCGTGGGACTGTGGTGGTGATCGGCGCGTCGCTGCCGGGTTTCGCGCTGGCGGCTGCCCCGAGGGCCGAAGTACAGGTGTTCAAGAGCCGCAGCTGCAGTTGTTGCGCGGTTTGGGTTGGGTACCTTCGCGAGGCCGGGTTCACTGTTGCGGCGCTGGACGTGCACAACGCGTCAGTCGAACGCCGGCGCCTGGGCATGCCCGACCGTTCTCATGTTTCATTGCCACATCCTCGAGCACGAGGACACTGGCATGATGGGGCAGTTCACCACGGTGTAGTTTGAGTCTCCACGCTCGGACGACAAGTCGGCGCCTCGTCAGTACAGGGTTCCCTCTCAGCGAGGTGGACGGGTCAGCGATCGTCGTGGGCGCGATGTAGTGACCGGGGGGGCCAACTATGATTCCGGCCGCATGCTCACGAACAAGAACGAGGTGCTGGCCGCTGCGCTGGACCAGACCAACACCTGGTTGGCCCAGACGCTCGGTAGGCCGGATCTTCAACTGCAGTTGATCAGCCAGCCGATCGCCAGAGCAGCCGCGATGCGGTTCGAGCGAGGCGGCGGGCCAAGGCGGAAGGTGCACTGGAACTGGGAAGAAATCTTCTTCTCGCGAGTGCGGCACCAGGACGCCTGGATGTACGCGATGGTGCGTGCGGGCCGCCCGCGCGCGATGTGCTACGGGCGCATCCAGGTCAAGGGCGGCCATGTGTCGCTTGAATACCTTGAGCGCACGCCTTACGCACGTGGAATCCGCGGCGTCACCGCGCCGACAGCTTTCCAGTTCGCCCGTGCAGTTGCCCTGCTGCTCGACCTCAGGGAAGTTCGACTCAATGAGCCGTTCCCGTGCCTTGTGCGGTATTACGAACGGGTGCTGGAGGGGGCCATTCGACACCCTGCGGTGGGTCCGGTAAAGTACCTGTCTGTGAAGGTTGCACTATGAAGCGCGTACGAGTTGCTCCCGGAAAGTTTGTCGTCGTCTCCCAGGGGATGGCGGACAAAGCCGCGCGTGTGTTTGCCTCAGGCGCGTTCACCCGGGATCAGGTCCGCGAAATGGCCGCGGCCGAGCCTAAGAGTGCGAGCGGAGTGTTCCTGGGCAAGTCCACGGCCAAGCGAGCGGGAGCCTTGTCGGGTAAGAACGGTACTCTTGTGCGCCAGAGCACCGGCCACGTTGTGGTGGCGGGCGCTGACAGAGCGCCGACCAAGCGCAAGGCTGCGTAGGGCTGTAGCTGCACCGTACGGAGCGCATCTGTTCGGCTATGCACGCCCCGAGTTGACATAAACATCAAAGTCGCTCATTTAGCCTGCTTGCGATCAGCCTGCTTGCGACCGTTGCGCCGAGGCGACGCAAAGTGGCGGTTGCGTCCTCGGCTCTCTCTGGCCAAAGACGTCAACGCCACCGCTGTCGTGGGCCGCGCCGCCTCTCTGGCGGAAGCGTCGAATCGTAGGGCCACGAGTTCCGTGGCCGTCTTGGACGACTGGCGATCCGAGCCGCCATTCTTACTGAATCGCGCCCCCGCCGGACACGGCCGTTGCGCAGGGTCAGTCAAATGCGCATGATGCTTCCATCTTGAGTGCGATGGAACCGTCGCCAAGACTTGACCACCACCGTGAACGACATGGACCCCCGCGACGCCAGCCAAGCCGAACTGATGCGAACCGGCCATCAGACCGCCGCTCACAACCGCTGCCTCGCAGCCGCGATCCAGGACGCGCTGGACGATCCGCGTCCGGGTCTCTCGTTCGACGAGGTCATGGTCGCCCTGGACGCCGAGATCGGCGCGGCCGAGCGCGAGCGCGCCGCCGAT
>JACRAZ010000064.1 GCA_016213205.1 Burkholderiales bacterium | reverse complement strand
CGAGGTCCAGATCTTCTGGCCGTTGAGCACGTAGCCGCCCGGCACGCGGCGCGCGAAGGTCTTGATCGCCAGCGTGTTGGAGCCGGCGTCGGGCTCGGTCACGCCGAAGGCCTGCAGGCGCAGGCTGCCGTCGGCGATGCGCGGCAGCGTGCGGCGCTTCTGCGCCTCGCTGCCGTGGCGCATGATCGAGGCCATCGTGTACATCTGCGCGTGGCAGTGCACGGCGCTGGCGCCGTTCTGGTTGATCTCCTGCAGGATCAGGCAGGCGTCGAGCAGCGGCAGTCCGGCGCCGCCGTACTCTTCGGGGATCAGCGCGGCCAGCCAGCCGGCCTGGGCCATCGCGTCGACGAAGGCCTCGGGGTACTGGCCGTCCTGCGCCAGCTGGCGCCAGTACTCGGGGCCGAAGCGCGCGCACAGCTCCTTCACGGCGGCACGGATCTGCGTCTGGGTGTCGGTGTAGTCGAAGTTCATCGGCATGGGAAAGCGCCTCCTTCCGGTCAGTTCAGCCGATCACGCCGAGGCGCTGCAGCGCCGCCTGCGCCGCTGCATCGATGCCCAAGGCATCGAGCACCGCCGCGGTGTCGGCGCCCAGCGCCGGTGGCGCCATGGGCGTGCGGCCACGCTCGCCGCCGCTGTTGAAGGGCAGGCCGATGGCGCGGTGCCCGGCCGCCTGCGGCAGCGGCACGTCGGTCAGCAGCCCCAGGGCCTGAACCTGCTCCTGCTCGAGCACCTGGGCCACGTTGTTCAGCTCGCTGCAGGGCGCGCCGGCCGCACGCAGCAGGGCGATGCACTCGGCGGTGCTGCGCGTGCGCGTGTGCACTTCGAGCGCCTCGTGCAGCGCCTCGCGGTGGCCCACGCGCGAGGGGTTGTCCGCGAAGCGCACATCGCGCGGCAGCTCCGGGCAGCCCAGCGCCTCGCAAATGCGGGCAAACAGGCGGTCGTTGGCCGCTGCGATGAAGACCTGGCCGTCTGCCGTGTCGTACAACTCGTAGGGCACCATCATCGCCATGCCCGAGCCCATCTTGCGCGGCAGACGGCCCGTGGCCAGGTAGTTGGCGATCGGCACCGCCATCCACGCCAGGCCGGTCTCGAGCAGGCTGGCGCCCACGCGCAGGCCCTGGCCGGTGGTGGCGCGCTGCAGCAAGGCCGCGAGCACGGCCATCGCGGCCCACATGCCGGTGCCCAGGTCGATCAGCGAGACGCCCACCCGCGCCGGCTCGTCGCCTTCGTGGCCGGTGACGCTCATGATGCCGGTGAAGGCCTGCATCAGCGGGTCGTAGCCGGGCAGGCCGCGCATCGGCCCCGCCTCGCCGAAGGCGCTGATGGCGCAATAGACCAGCCGCGGGTTCGCTGCGCGCAGCGGTTCGTCGCCCAGGCCGCGCGCCTCGGCGCTGCCCGGCTTGAGCGAATGCACCAGCACGTCGGCACCCGCCGCCAGCTGCGCCACGATGCGCTGGCCCTCGGGCCGGTCGAGATCGAGCGCGACGCTCTTCTTGCTGCGGTTCAGCGCCGCAAAACCCGTGGACATGCCGCCGATCTCGGGCGGCCGCCAGGCGCGCGCGTCGTCGCCGCTGCCCGGCCGCTCGATCTTGATGACGTCGGCGCCGAGGTCGGCGAGCACCTGCGTGCAGTACGGGCCCGCGACGTTCTGCGTCAGGTCGATGACGCGCAGGCCCTGGAGGACGGAGCCAAGCATCGCCGTCACATCCTGAACACGCCGAAGCGCGTGTCGCGTTGCGGCTGGCGGCCGGCCAGCTCGAACAGCAGGGCCAGCGTGTCGCGCGTCTCCAGAGGGTCGATCACCATGTCGCACCACAGGTTGGAGGCGAAGTTGTAGGGGCTGGCGAAGGCCTCGAACTGCTCGCGGATGGGCTGCTTGAAGCGCTCGCGCTCGGCGTCGCTCCAGCTCGTGCCTTCGCGTTCGTGGATGCGGTCGCGCACCATCGTCAGCGTGGTGGCTGCCTGCTCGGGGCCCATCAACGCGGAGCGGCCGCTCGGCCACATCAGCATCGCATGCGGCTTGAACGGCCGCCCGCACATCGCGAGGTACGCCGCGGCATACGAGCCGCCGGTGATGAGCGTGTAGCGCGGCACATTGGCCGAGGCCATGGCGGTGATGAACTTGGCGCCATGCTTGGCGATGCCCTCGCGCTCCACCGCCTGCCCGACCATGAAGCCCGACACGTCGGCCACGAACAACAGCGGGATGTCGCGCTGGCAGGCCAGCTCGATGAAGTGCGCACCCTTGACCGCCGCCTCGGAGAAGATGACGCCGTTGTTGGCCAGGATCCCGACCTGGAAGCCCTTGATGCGTGCGAAGCCGCAGATCAGCGTGTCGCCGTACAGCGGCTTGAACTCCTGGAACTCGCTGCCGTCGACCAGGCGCGCGACGACCTCGCGGTTGTCGGTGGGGTGGCGCGTGTCGGCGCTGACAATGCCGTAGATCTCGCGCGGGTCGTGCAGCGGCGCGCGGCTCGCGGCCACGTCCCAGCGCTGCTTCGGCGGCGTGCCGAGGTTGGCCACGATGTCGCGCACGATGGCGATGGCGTGGCCGTCGTTCTCGGCCAGGTGATCGGTGACGCCGCTGACGCGGCTGTGCATCTCGCCGCCGCCCAGCGTCTCGACATCGACCTCTTCCTTGGTGGCCGCGTACACCAGCTCGGGCCCGCCCAGGAACATGGCACCCTGCTTGCGCACGATGACGGCGATGTCGCACAGCGCCGGCAGATACGCGCCGCCCGCCGTGGACGGGCCGTGTACGGTGGCGATCTGCGTGATGCCCTCGGCCGACATGCGGATCTGGTTGTAGAAGATCGAACCGAACTGGCCGTCGTCCGGGAAGATGTGCGCCTGCTCGGGCAGGTTGGCGCCGCCGGACTGGACCATCGTGATGCACGGCAGCCGGTGCTGCCAGGCGAACATCTGCGCCCGCACGTGCTTCTTCGCGGTGATGCCGTAGTAGGTGGCGCCCTTCACGGTGGCGTCGTGGATCATCAGCATGCACGGCCGGCCGCTGACCAGGCCCACGCCGGTGATGATGCTGCCACCCGGCGGCACGCCCTCGTACAGGCCCTCGCCCGCGAGCTGGCCGAACTCCAGGAACGGCGAGCCGGGGTCGAGCACCGCTGCCAGCCGCTCGCGCGGCAGCAGCTGGCCGCGCTGCTGGTGCAGCCGGCGCGCCTTCTTGGGCCCGCCGATGAGCGCCCGCGCACGGCGTGCGTGCATGTCGGCGATGCGCGCGAGGTAGGCCTCGCGGTTGCGCGCGAAGGCCTCGCCGCCGGGCGAGACCGTGGAGGGCATCACCGTCATCGCGGCGTCCCGAGTTCCTTGCGCTGCGATTGCGCGAACCGCTGCAGGTGGTGGTCGATGCCGCCGTCGGCCTTCTCGAACAGGGTCAGGCGGCGGAAGTAGTGGCCGATATCCAGCTCCTCGGTCATGCCGACGCCGCCGTGCAGCTGCACGCCCTGCTGGGCAACGTAGCGCGCGCGCTCGCCGACCGCCACCTTGGCCGCTGACGCCGCGCGCGCCCGCTCGGCCGGTGCGACATCGGCATGCAGCGCAGCCATCACCACCATCGAGCGCGCCGCTTCGAGCGCCGCGAACATGTCCACCATGCGGTGCTGCAGCACCTGGAAGCTCGCCAGCGGCGCGCCGAACTGCTGCCGCGTGGCCAGGTAGGCGCCGGTCTTGTGCAGCACGGCGGTCATCGCGCCCAGCGCGTCGGCGCAGGCGGCGATGGTCGACAGGTCGACGGCGCGCTCCAGCGCCTCCAGCGCGCGCGCCGGGTCGCCCAGCAGTGCCGCGGCGTCGAGTTGCACGCCTTCGAGCCCAAGCTCGCCACCGGGCATGCCGTCGTAGCGCCGGTAGGGCTCGATGCGCACGCCGGCCGCGCCCACGGGCAGCGCGAACAGCGCGAGGCCGGCGCGCTCGCCAGGGCGGCCGTCGAGGCGCGCGCTGACGATCGCCACGTCGGCCTGCGGCAGGCCGACGACGCCGGTCTTGCGGCCGTCGAGCACCCAGCCGCTGCCCTGGCGCCTTGCGCGCGTTTCGACCCACGCGAGCGTGGGGCCCGAGTCGGCCTCGGTGCAGGCCAGCGCCAACCGGCTCCGCCCTTCGACCAGCGGAGCCAGCAGCGCCAGTTGCTGCCCGGCGTCGGCCGCAGCGGCCACCGCCTGCGCCGCGAGCACGGTGGATGCGACGTAGGGCTCGAGTGAGAGCGCCGCGCCCATCGCCTCGCACACCGCGATCAACTCGGGCATGCCGCCGAAGCCGCCCACGGCCTCCGGCAGGCCGAGTCCCAGCCAGCCGAATTCGGCAAAGCGCGTCCAGTGCGCCGCCCCGGCCGCGGCGGCGTCGGCTGACGCCAGCCGCTTCGCGCGCGCGTCGAAGCGGTACTCGGCGCGGAAGTACTTCTGCGCCGCATCGCGCAGCATCTTCTGTTCGGGGGTGGGGTTCAGGTCCATGCGCGTGTCATCCGCTGTGTCTTGGGTTCAACGTGCCACGCCGGCCAGCATGGACTTGGCCAGCACCGTCTTCTGCACCTCGTCGCTGCCGCCGTAGATCGTGCAGGCGCGCAGGAAGGCGTAGCGCTCCATCGCGTGGGCATGCGGCGACTTGGCCAGGGCGCCTTCGGGGTGCCAAGGCCAGGCCTGTTCGGCGCCAATCTCGAGCGCCAGTTCCGACAGCGTCTGCTGCACGGCCGTGCCCATCAGCTTGAGCAGCGACGACTCGGGGCCGGGCGCCTTGCCGGCGGCGGTGGCCGACAGCACGCGCAGGTTGGTGTACTCGAGCGCCATCAGGTCGATCTCGGCGCGCGCCAGCCGTGCCGACATGCCCGGCTGCTCGATCAGGCGGGCGCCAGCCCAGCCGCGCCCGGCGGCCGCGTGCAGCAGGTTGGCCATCGCCGCCTTCGAGTCGGCCACGCCGGCGATGCTGGTGCGCTCGTGCGTGAGCAGGTACTTGGCGATCTCCCAGCCCTGCCCTTCCTTGCCCACCAAGTTGCTGCGCGGCACGCGCAGGTCGGTGAAGAAGACCTGATTCAGGTGGTGCTCGCCGTCGATCGAGACGATGGGGCGCACCTCGATGCCGGGGCGGTCCATCTCGATCAGCAGGAAGGAGATGCCCTCCTGCTTCTTGCCGGTGCTGGCCGTTCGCACCAGGCAGAACATGTGCGTGGCCCAGTGCGCGTAGGTGGTCCAGATCTTCGAGCCGTTGATGACGTAGTCGTCGCCGTCGGCCACCGCGGTGGTGGCCAGGCTTGCCAGGTCGGAGCCCGCGCCGGGCTCGGAATAGCCCTGGCACCACCAGTCCTGGCAGCGGCGGATGCGCGGCAGGTACTGCGCCTTCTGCGCCTCGGTGCCGAAGGCGATCAGCACCGGGCCCAGCATGATCACGCCCATCGACAGGCCCACTGGCGCGTTGGCGGCGGCGCGCTCGAGGTCGTAGAGGTAGCGCTGGCTCGGCGTCCACCCGGGCCCGCCGTGCTCCTTGGGCCAGCCCACGACCAGGTAGCCCTGCTCGTCGAGGCGGCGCTGCCAGTGCACGATGTCGTCGCGCGTCAGCATCTGCCCGCTCTGCACCTTGCGCCGCAGGGCCTCGGGGGTGTTGGCCGCGAACCAGTCGCGCACGCCGCGCTGGAAGGCGTGGTCCTCGTCACTGAATGTCAGGTCCATCGCGTGGCAAACCTTCTTCGAATGCGGGTCGAGCCGACGCGCGTGCGGCGCGGCGGCTTGCAGGCTTCAGAGCGAGATGCCGCCGCCGCAGATCAGCACCTGGCCACTGATGTAGTTGGACTCGGGCGTGCACAGCAGGTACACCGAGCCCGCGGCCTCCTCGGGCGTACCGCCGCGGCCGAGCGGGATGGTGCGCTCCATCATCGTCATCAGCTCGGGGTTGACCCCCACCTTGATCTGCCGGCCCTCGACATCGATCGAGGCGTTGCCGCCGGCGGTGGCTTCGGTCAGGCGGGTCTTGATCAGGCCGAAAGCCACCGCATTGACGTTGACCTTGTAGCGCCCCCACTCCTTGGACAGCGCCTTGGTCAGGCCGATGATGCCGGCCTTGCCGGCCGAGTAGTTGGCCTGGCCGGCATTGCCGCCGGTACCGGCGACCGACGAGATGTTGACCACCTTGCGGAACACTTCCTTGCCGGCATCGGCCTCGACCTTGGACTGGTGGCGGAAGTAGTCGGCCGCGGCCCGCAGGATCTTGAACGGCGCCGTCAGGTGCACGTCGAGGATCGCGTGCCACTGTTCGTCGGTCATCTTCTGGACCACGTTGTCCCAGGTGTAGCCGGCGTTGTTGACGATGATGTCCAGGCCGCCGAAGCCGTCGATGGCGGTCTTGACGAACTTCTCGGCAAAGCCGTCGGCGGTGACGCTGCCGGCACAGGCCAGGGCCTGTCCGCCCGCGGCCTTGATGGCGGCCACGGTCTCCTCGGCCGGGCCGGCGTCGAGGTCATTCACGACGACCTTGGCGCCTTCGCCGGCCAGTTTCATCGCGATGGCGCGGCCGATGCCGCGGCCGGAGCCGGAAACGATGGCAACCTTGCCTTCGAGCTTCTTCATGGGTCTCTCCTGAGAATGGGGTTCGGTGTGGGTGGGGGGTCAGTCGAGCGCGACGATGGCGTCGCCACTGAGCGTGACCTGCTCGCCGTTGCGCGAAGCGGTAAGCTCGATGCGCGCGCAGGGGCGCCCCTGGTAGTCGAGCTTCTCGACCACCTTGCCGCTGCACTGCACGCGGTCGGCCACCTGCGTGATGGCGGCGAAGCGCACGCCGTAGCTCAGCAGGCGCTTCTGCGGCACCCACTGGGTAAGCGCGCGCGCCAGGTAGGCCATCGACAGCATGCCGTGCGCGAACACATCCTTCATGCCGGCCTTGCGGGCGAAGTCGAGGTCGATGTGGATCGGGTTGTGGTCACCCGAGGCGCCGGCGAACAGGGCCAGCGTGGTGCGCGAGATCGGTGGCAGTTCCAGCACGGGCATCGCGTCGCCAACCTGGACGTTCTTGGGATCGAAACTCATGGTGCGTCTCCTGGTGCGCTTCAGCCGTGCCGCACGACGATGACGCCGCGCATGTCGGCCACGTGTTCGCCGAGCTGGTTGGTGACCTTGGCCTCGCGCACCACGAACTCGAGCAGGCCGCCCTTCTTGTCGTAGATGTCGGTGACCTTGGTCTCGATGCGCAGCGTGTCGCCGGCGCACACCGGGGCGTGGTACTCGAAGCGCTGCTCGCCGTGCAGCACCTTGCCCAGATCGATCTCGAATTCCTGGATCATCTTCATCGACACGCCGGCATCGCTCTCGGCGCCGAAGAAGAAGGTGGGCGGCGCGACGATGCCGCGATAGCCCGCGGCCTTGGCGGCCGCCTCGTCGGTGTGGATCGGGTCGGTGAGGCCGATCACCTTGGCGAAGAAGGCGATGCGCCCCTTTTCCACCGTCCACAGCGTGGGCGGAGGCGCATAGCCGATGTGCTTCCTGTCGATCATGGGTAGTGGCCCTTTGTTGATGGCGTTCAAGCCGCTTGGTACAGGGTGACGACGCAGGCACCGCCGAGCCCCAGGTTGTGCTGCAGCGCGGTGCGCGCGCCCTTCACCTGCCGCTGCTCGGCCGTGCCGCGCAGCTGGTGCGTCAGCTCGTAGCACTGCGCCAGGCCCGTGGCGCCCAGCGGATGTCCCTTGGACAGCAGGCCGCCGGAAGGGTTGGTGACGACCTTGCCGCCATAGGTGTTGTCGCCATCGCGCACGAACTTCTCGGCGCCGCCCTCGGGGCACAGGCCCAGGCTCTCGTAGGTGATGAGCTCGTTCTGCGCGAAGCAGTCGTGCAGTTCGACGACGTCGATGTCCTTCGGGCCGATGCCGGCCGCCTCGTAGACCTTGCGGCCGGCCTCCTTGGCCATGTCGTAGCCGACCACGCGCATCATGTCGTGCGCCTCGAAGGTGCTGGGGAAGTCGGTGGTCATGGCCTGCGCGGCGATGCGCACCTGGCGGTTCAGGCCGTGCTTCTTGGCATAGGCCTCCGAGCAGATCACGGCCGCGGCGGCGCCGCAGGTGGGCGGACAGGCCATCAGGCGCGTCATCACGCCCTCCCACATCATCGGCGCGGCCATCACGTCGTCGACGCTGACCTCCTTGCGGAACAGCGCCAACGGGTTGTTCACCGCGTGCCGGCTGGCCTTGGCGCGGATGGCGGCGAAGGTCTCGAGCTTGGTGCCGTACTTGTCCATGTGCGCCTTGCCGGCGCCGCCAAAGTAGCGCAGCGCCAGCGGGATCTCCGGGTGCCCGACCAGTTCGTCGGTGACCTGGTCGAACTGCTCGAATGGCGTCGGGCGGTCGGGGAAGGCGGCCTTGATCGCCCCGGGCTGCATCTGCTCGAAGCCGAGTGCCAGCACGCACTCGGCGGCGCCCGACTGCACCGCCTGGCGCGCCAGGAACAGTGCCGACGAGCCGGTGGAGCAGTTGTTGTTGACGTTGAGCACCGGGATGCCCGTCATGCCCAGCGGGTACAGCGCGCGCTGGCCGCAGGTGGAGTCGCCGTAGACATAGCCGACGAAGGCCTGCTCGATGGCCTTGTAGTCCACCCCGGCGTCCTTGAGCGCCTGGCGCGCGGCCTTCTCGCCCATCACGTTGTAGGGCTCGCTGGCGCCGGGTTTGGCGAAGGGAATCATGCCGACGCCGGCAACGATGACTGTGTGGCTCATGGAAGTCTCCTGGGGTTGAACAAGGCAGTGATGCCGTGACGGATGCGCGGATGCGAGGATCGCCCGCGGGGGCGGCGCGCAGCCTCGGCGGGTTTCAGGCGGCGAGCCATTGGCGCTCGACTTCATGGCGCTGAATCTTGCCGGTGCTGCTGCGCGGGAACGAGGCCAGCTCTACGAAACGAATCTCCTTGGGAATCTTGTAGCCGGCGAGTTGCTCGCGGCAGGCGCGCAGCAATGCCTCGGAGGTGACGCCAGCGCCTGGTTGTAGGGCGACGAAGGCCGCCGGCACCTCGCCCCAGCGCTCGTCGCGCCGGCGCACGACCACCGCGTCGGCCACGCCGGTATGGGCCAACAGAACGCGCTCGACCTCGGCCGGGTAGATGTTCTCGCCGCCGGACTTGATCAGGTACTTGGCGCGATCGACGAAATCCAGCGAACCGTCGGCGCGGCGCACGAACAGGTCGCCCATGCGGAACCAGCCGCCGCGGAAGTCGTGTGCGTTGACCTCGGGGGCATTCCAGTAGCCGGAAAACAGCGTCGGGCCGCGTAGCGCCGCTTCGCCAGGTGTGCCCTGCGGCACGTCGCGGTCGTCGGCATCGACCAGGCGCACGCGGCAGAAGCCCGACTCGCGCTTGGCCAGACCCGTGGGCACCACGCCTGGTGCCAGCAGCGCGCCGGAGGCCGGCGCCAGACCGGTTTCGGTGGCGCCGAAGGTGTTGATGTAGGGGGCGCCGAGCAGGCCGGTGAGTTCGGCGATCTGCTGAAGCGGCACCAGGTCGGCCATCGCGCCCACCAGCCGCACACCGTGCGGACGTGTGCGGTTGCGCTTCAGTCCGTCGATGAGCTGATCGATCATGCCGGGCATCGCGACCAGCCAGCCGATCATTTCGTGCGCGATCGTCGAGCACAGGCGGTCGATGTCCAGCCCGTCCTGCACGATGACCTTGCCGCCGAGCATCAGCGTGGCGAGGCTGAAGTCGGTCGCGGCCATGTGGAACAGCGGGCTCCAGGCCACATAGGCGTGCTCGGCGGTGATGCCGTACTCGGCGGCGAAGCACATCGCGCGGGCCACCATCGCGCGCTGGCTGATCACCGCGCCTTTGGGCAGGCCGGTGGTGCCGCTGGTGTAAAGGATGACCAAGCCCTGCTCGGCCTCGACGTCGAGGCCGAGGTCGATCCCGCTGCCGCCGGCCACGAAGCCATCGAAGTCGCTGTCGAGCCCGATCACCGGACATTCGGACCAGCCAATGCGCACGAGCACCTCGGCATGACGTGCTGACACGAACACCAGGCGTGGCGACACCAGGCTCAGGCAGTGCTCTGCCTCGGCATCGGCCAGCCGCCAGTTCTGGCAGGCCACGGTCACCCCGATCTTCGCGGCCGCCAGTTGCAGTCCGATGTACTCGCGCCGGTTTTCAGCCAGCACGGCAATGCGTTCGCCCGGCCCGACACCGCTTGCCAGCAATGCCTGGGCGATGCGGCAGGCCCAATGATCGAGCTGCGCGAAACTCAACACGCCATGCGCATCCTGCAGCGCTGGCGCGTGGGGTCGTGCGGTCGCCTGCTTGCACAACAGATCGGCCACGGTCAGGGGCAATGCCTCGGTTCGCATGTTGATTCCGGAATGACGGGCATTGCACTGGCAATGCCGCACGCGCGGCTGGGTGGCAGTAGTCTACCTAACGCTTGACAGTTCCACAACGTCACTTTACGCTCCCCAGTGATTCGTGCCCAGGGCGAGGGCACCTCAAGACCTAGAAATAGACGGAGACAGTCATGGACGCTTATTCCTCGCTGCGCTACGAGCAGCGGGCTGGCGCGGTTTGGCTCACGCTGAACCGGCCCGAGGCGATGAACGCGCTGTCGGACGTGCTGTGCGACGAACTGGCCGACGCCATCGCCCGCATCGAGCGTGATCGCGAGTTGCGGGTCGTCGTGCTCACCGGCGCAGGCAAGGCCTTCTGCGCGGGCGCTGACCTCAAAGGCGTATTCGAAGGCAGTTCCGCGGCGCCGGACTCCGAAGACCCGCTGAATGCCTTTCTCGATCGTATAGCGGGCATGATCGATCGATTACGCAGCCTGCACAAGCCGACGATCGCCGCACTCAACGGGTTGACGATGGCTGGCGGCCTGGAGCTGGCGATGGCCTGCGACCTGATCGTCGCCGCCGAGAGCGCCCGCATCGGCGACGCGCATGCCAACTTCGGTGTTTTCCCGGGGGCCGGCGGTGCCGCCGTGCTGCCGCGGCGCATCGGACCGACGGCGGCCAAGTACCTGCTGTTCACCGGCGACACGCTGCCGGCGGCCGAGTTGGTGCCGCTCGGGCTCGTCAACCGGGTCGTGCCTGACGCCGAGCTCGCCACCGAAGTCGAGAAGCTGGCCGACCGCATCGCCGCAAAGAGCCCACTCGTGCTGCGCCGCATGAAGCAGGCGGTCGCCGACGGCCTGGAACAACCGCAGGCCACGGCGCTGCGGCTGGAGCGCCTGGTGCTGGACGCCCACCGCCACTCGCATGACATCCGCGAAGGCTTAGCGGCCTTCGTCGGCAAGCGCAAGCCCGAGTTCAAGGGCTATTGACCCCCAAGATGGAGCGCCTGATTTGAGCACCACTGCCCTTCCCCAAGCCTATGTCGCCGGCGTCGGCATGACCCCGACCGGCAAGTTCCTCGACCGCAGCCTCAAGCAACTCACGGCCGACGCGGTGAACGCCGCGCTGGCCGACGCCGGCCTCTCGACGGCCGACATCCAGGCTGCCTATTTCTCCAACGCCACGCAAGGCGTGCTGGAGGGCCAGACCATGGTGCGCGGCCAGATCGCGCTGCGCCCGCTGGGTATCGAGGGCATCCCGGTCTACAACCTCGAGAACGCCTGCGCCAGCGCCAGCTCGGCCTTCAACCTGGCGGTGCAGGCGGTGCGTTCGGGCGAGGTGGAGGTGGCACTGGCTGTCGGCGCCGAGAAGATGTTCTGCACCGACAAGGCCAAGATGTTCAGCGTCTTCGACGGTGCGTGGGACCTGCAGGACATCGAGGCCAACAAGACGACGCTGCTGGCCATGGGCCGCGGCATCGAGCCGCCCGAGGGCAGCACTTCCAAGGCACCGTACAGCCTGTTCATGGACATCTACGCCGCGTTCGGCCGCTTCCACATGCGCGAGTTCGGCACCACGCAGCGGCAGTTCGCGGCCGTGGCGGCCAAGAACCACGGCCATTCGGCGCACAACCCGCTGGCGCAGTACCGCAACACCTACACCGTCGAGCAGGTGCTCGCCGCGCCGCCGATCACCTACCCGCTGACACTGCCGATGTGTGCGCCGATCAGCGACGGCGCCGCTGCCGCCATCGTCTGCTCCAAGGCGGCACTGGCGCGCCTCGCCGACCGGCGCCGCGCCGTGCGTGTGCTGGCCTCGGTGGTGGCCACCGGTACCACGCGCAAGCCCGAGGACGTCGGCCGGCACATCACCGCGAAGGCGTCCAAGCTCGCCTACGAGCGCGCCGGCGTCGGCCCGCAGGATATCTCGGTGGCCGAGGTGCACGACGCCACCGCCATCGGCGAGATCGTGCAGTCCGAGAACCTGGGCTTCTGCGAATTCGGCGCCGGCGGCGCGCTGGCCGAGAGCGGCGCCACCACGGTGGGCGGGCGCATCCCGATCAACACCTCGGGCGGGCTGGAATCCAAGGGCCACCCGATCGGCGCCACCGGCATCGGGCAGCTGCACGAGCTGGTGACGCAGCTGCGCGGCGAGGCCGGCACGCGGCAGGTCCAGGGTGCGCGGCTGGCCATGGCCGAGAACGGCGGCGGCCTCTACGGCATCGAAGAAGCCGTGTGCGCGATCACCATCCTCGGCCGCTGACGCCCCCCGCATTGACAAGCCCCCGCACGCCCACCCGCACACAGGCCGACCGACCATGAACTTCCTGCCGACCGACGAACAACGCCTTGCCGTCGAGGGCTTCAACCGCTTCCTCGACACCAAGCTTGAGCCCATCGTGCGCCGCTACCAGCCCGACAAGCTGATCGAGAAGGAGCGCATGCTGGAGATCTTCCAGATGATGCTGCCCTACGGCATGGGCGGCAACGGCCTGATCTCGGAGGCCAACGGCGGCCTGGGCATGCCGTGGCTGACCTACGCGATGATGTACGACAACCTCGCCCGCGTGTCGGGTGACGTCGCCATCTCGCTGCTGATCCAGCAGCTGGGCGCCTACTCGCTGGAGGTGTGCAGCAACGACGCGATGCGGCAGAAGTACCTGCCGCGCATGGTGCGCGCCGAGATCATCGCCTGCAGCGGCATCAGCGAGCCTGGCGTGGGCAGCAACGTGGCCGAGGTCACCTGCCGCGCCAAGGCCGACGGTGACCACTTCATCGTCAGCGGCGAGAAGACCTGGATCTCCAACGGCCACTACTCCGACTTCTGCATGGTCATCGTGCGCACGTCGGACGAGGGCGCGCGCGGCCTGTCGATGATCCTGGTTGACCGCCAGGAGCACGGTTACGAAAGCCGCAACATCGACAAGCTTGGCCTCAACAGCACCTCCACCGCGCAGCTGTTCTTCGACAACGTGCGCGTGCCGGCCGGCAACATGATGATCCAGGCCGGCACCGGGCTGAAGAACACGCTGGTGCTGTTCGAGAAGGCGCGGCCGATGGTCGGCCTGACCTCGGTGGGCATCGCCCAGGCGGCGCTGAACAAGGCCGTGGCCTACGCCAAGGAGCGCCGCCAGCACGGCAAGCCGATCGGCCAGCACCAGCTGATCCAGGGCATGCTGGCCGACTCGGCGATCCAGCTCGACGCAGCGCGTCTCCTGATCTACCGCGCCTTCAACCTCATCGACCACGGTGTGCGCAGCGAGGTCGAGAGTGCCATGGCCAAGTGCTACGCCACAGAAATTGCGGTGGACGTCGCCTCCAAGTCGGTGCAGATCCACGGCGGCAACGGCATCGCCAAGGACTTCGGCGTCGAGCTGCTGTTCCGTAATGCCCGCATGATGACCATCCCCGACGGCACGACCGAGATCCAGAAGCTGATCATCGGCCGCGCGCTGACCGGCCTCAACGCGTTTGCCTGACGTGAGTTTGCCAGCCCAGTCATCCCCTACCGCCGGCTCCGCGGTGCTAAGCGCCGCAGGCGTGACCCTGCGCTTCGGCGGCGTCACAGCGCTGTCGGACGTGAGCATCGAGGTGCGCGCCGACGAGATGCTCGCCGTGATCGGCCCCAACGGTGCCGGCAAGAGCTCGCTGCTGAACGTGCTCAGCGGCTTCTACCGCCCGCAGCAGGGGCAGCTCGCCTACGAAGGCCGCGACATGCTCGGCCGCCCGGTGCACGAAATCGCCCGCGACGGCGTCGTGCGCACATTCCAGGGCACGCACCTGTTTCCGCACATGACCGTGCTCGACAACATCCTGATCGGCCGGCACTCGCGCATGCGCTCCAGCATCGCGCAGGCCTTCGTCTACTTTCCCTGGACGCGGCGCGAAGAGGCCAGGCACCGCGATATGGCTGAAGACATCATCGAATTCCTGGAAATCGAGAACATCCGCCACCAGCCTGTGGGCTCGCTCGGCTACGGCCTGCGCAAGCGCGTGGACCTCGGCCGCGCGCTGGCCATGGAGCCCAAGGTGCTGCTGATGGACGAGCCGATGGCCGGCATGAACACCGAAGAGAAGGAAGACCTGGCCCGCTTCGTCATCGACGTGCGCGAGGCGCGCCGCATCCCGGTGGTGCTGGTCGAACACGACATGGGTGTGGTGATGGACCTCGCCGATCGCGTGGCCGTGTTGGACTTCGGCCGCAAGATCGCCGACGGCACGCCGGCCCAGGTGCAGGCCGACCCGGCAGTGATCCAGGCCTATCTGGGGGCGGCCGCGTGAACGCTCCCGACCTCACCCTGAAGCAGGCCGCCGCCCATGGTGCCGGCGCAGCCGCGTCGAAGGTACAGACGCTGCCGCAGTTGCTGCTGGCCCACGCACGCACGCGGCCGCGGCAGCTCGCGCAGCGCGTCAAGCGCAAAGGCATCTGGCGCTGCCACACCTGGGAAGAAGTGCTCGACCGGGTGCGCGCACTCGCCCTGGGTGCGGCGTCCATCGGTCTGAAGCGCGGCGACACGGCGGTGGTCATCGGCGAGAACGAGCCCGAGCATTTCTGGTCGCTGTTCGCCGCCCAGTCGCTCGGCGCGAAGACCGTCTCCGTGTATCCCGACGCCACCGCGGACGAGTTGCACTACCTGTGCGAGGACTCGCAGGCAAGGTTCATCTTCGCGCAGGACCAGGAGCAGGTCGACAAGGCCCTGGCCATCGCGGACAGGCTCCCCGGACTGTGCGGCATCGCCTACTGGGACGACTCGGGCATGTGGTCGTACCGGCACGACCTGTTGCACGCCTTCGGGCCGTTGTGCGCCGCCGGCCGCAAGGCACACGAACAGCATCCCGCTCGGTTCGCAGAGATCGTCGAGTCCGGCCGGGTCGACGACCTGGCCCTGCTGACCTACACCTCGGGCACCACCAGCAAGCCCAAGGGCGTGATTGTCAGCCACCGCTGGCTGGTGGACAACGCCAGCCGCATGCTCAGCGCGCTGCCACTCGAACCCGGGATGGAGTACCTGTCCTACACCCCCTTGGCCTGGATCACTGAGCAGTTGCTGGGCGTCACGCTCGGGCTGATGCTGCCGCTGGTGGTCAACTTCCCCGAGGGCCCCGACCAGGTGCTGCCCAACATCCGCGAGCTGTCGCCCCACATGGTGCTGTTCGGACCGCGCCAATGGGAGAGCATCGCGGCCGCGATCGAGGCGCGCATGCTTCACGCCGGACGGCTGCCGCGTGCGCTGTATCGCTGGAGCGTGCGCATCGGCCACGCGGTGCGCGTGGCGCGGCTCGAAGGCCGTGAGGCGCCGTTGGCCGCTCGGTTGCTGCTGCCGCTGGCCGAACTGTTGACCTTGCATGCGGTACGCGACCAATTCGGTTTCCTGCGTTCGGGCATCGCAGTTTCCGGCGGTACGGCGATGGCGCCCGACGTGTTCCGCCTGTTCCATGCACTGGGCGTACCGCTGCGCAACATCTACGGTTGTTCGGAGTTCGGCCTCATCGCCGGACACCGCGGCGAGCGCTACGACCTGGAGACCGTCGGGCCCTTGCTGACGGTGGCGCCGGGCTTCGGAGCCCCCCTAGAATCCAGGGTCGACGCCAGCGGGGAACTTCTGCTGCGCGGCGGCACCGGCTTCCTCGGCTACTGGAACAAACCCGAGAAGACCGCCGCGCTCGACCGCGATGGCTGGTTTGCCAGCGGCGACGCGGTGCGCGCCACCGAGCGCGGCGAGATCGTCTTCCTCGACCGCGTGGAACACTTGGTCAAGTTGTCGAGTGGGCATGCATTCCCGCCGCAGTTCATCGAGACGCGGCTGCGATTCTCGCCCTTCATCAAGGACGTGATGGTGCTGGGCGACGCGACGCGCCCCTGGGTCGGCGCGCTGGTCAACATCGACATGGGCGTGGCCTCGCGCTGGGCCGAGGAGCGCCGCATTGCGTTTTCCACCTTCACCGACCTGTCGCAACGCCAGGAGATCCGCGCCCTCGTGCGCGACGAGATCGCGCGCATCAACAGCTTCCTGCCCGAAGGCTCGCGCGTCGTGCGCTTCGCAAACTTCCCCAAGGAACTGGATGCCGACGAGGGTGAACTCACGCGCACACGCAAGCTGCGCCGCGAGTTTCTCGAGCAGCGCTACCGTGTTCTGATCGACGGTCTTTACGGTGGTGAAACCGACATCGACTGCAAGATCGCCGTCACCTACCAGGACGGCCGCCAGGGCGTGCTGCGCGCCAAGGTCGTCGGCACCGACGTCAGCTCCGCAAGTTCGCCATCGCCATGATCCTCGAATTCTTCAACTACGCACTCAACGGAGCCCTGTTGGGCCTGCTCTACGCACTGGTGGCGATGGGTTTCGTCGTCATCTACCGCGCCAGCAAGGTGTTCAACATGGCCACTGGCGAGATGCTGGTGCTGGGCGCCTTTCTCGTCTGGTGGGCAGTGGCCTCGCGTGGCATGCATCCGGCCGTGGGCATCGCCGCGGCGCTGGTCATCGCCGTGCTGGTGGGATTGGCGATCGAGCGCTTGTTCTTCCGCCGCCTGATCGGCGAGTCGGTGTTCTCGATGATCATGGTCACGATCGGCCTGCTGATCCTCACCCGCGGCCTGGTCCTGGTGATCTGGGGACCGCAGGAACGGGCCTTCCCCGCATTGATCCCGCTCGAGCCGTTGATCATCGGAGAAATGATCGTGCCGCGCTCGCTCGCCGCGGCCGGCGTGGTGGCGGTGGTGATCTCACTCGGCCTGCACTGGTTCTTCAACCGCAGCCGCACCGGCCTGGCGATGTCGGCGGTGGCCGAAGATCACCAGATCGCGCTGGCCATGGGCATCAGCGTGCGACGCTCAATTGCCTTCGCCTGGGCGCTGGGAGGTGTCTTGTCGGTGATTTCGTCCATCGTCTACCTCAGCGGTAAGTCGCTGACCTTCCTGTCGTCGGAAATCGGCTTCGCGGCGCTGCCGGTCGCCCTGCTCGCCGGGCTGGAATCGATCCGCGGCCTGCTGCTGGCCGGACTGATCGTCGGCGTCGTGCAGGGGCTGACATCGGCCTACATCGATCCCCTGATCGGCGGCAACGCCGCTTCGGTGGTGCCCTACATCTTCATGCTCGTCGTGCTGGCGGTGCGTCCCAACGGGATGTTCGGCTGGAAGCGCATCGAGCGAGTCTGAGAGTTCGTCTGCGATGGATCCGTCCGGCATCTTCTTCACACGATACGAGAACGACGGCGCGATCGTGCGCACGCGTGCTCAATGGTTGGCACTGGCGGCGTTCGCCGCCGCACTGCTGGTCTTTCCTTGGATCGCATCGCCCCGTCTGGTGGCGGTGGCCAACCTGATGTTCATCACAGCCATTGTCGTCGTCGGACTGCAGATCACCACCGGGTACGCCGGGCAGATCAACCTCGGCCAGGCGGCCTTCATGGGCGTGGGCGCCTACGGCGCCAGCGCGATGGAAGTCAAGCTCGGAATGCCATTCTGGGTGGCAGTGCCGGTAGGCGGGCTGATCGCGGCCTCGGCAGGATGGGCTTTCGGCTTGACGGCATCGCGCATCAAGGGCTTCTACCTCGCACTCACGACCATCGCGGCCCAGTTCCTTTTCGTGTTCGTCGTGCTCAACCTGCCGTCATCATGGCTCGGCGGCGTCAACGGCTTCAGTCTGCAGCCGGCCAGGATGGGCGGCTTCGTGTTCGACACCGACCGCGCGCTGTACTTCCTGTTCCTCGTCGCTGCGGCAGTTATGGTTGCTGGCGCCTTCGGCATCCTGCGAAGCCGGCACGGACGCGCCTTCGAGGCCGTGCGCGACGATGATGTGGCTGCCGGCATGATGGGCATCGACGTTGCTGGCACGAAGGCGCGTGCCTTCGTGCTGGGGGCTTTCTACGCCGGCATCGGCGGCGGCTTGTGGGCCTACCAGATCCGCTTCGTCTCGGTCGACCAGTTCACGCTGTTCAATTCGATCTGGTTCATCGCCATGATGATCGTCGGCGGGATCGGGTCCGTCGTCGGCGCGTTGATCGGCACGGTCGTGATCCGCACGGTGCAGGAGACAATCACCAGTGTCGGACCAGACCTGATCGAACGCTTTCCCGCGCTGGGCAGTGATGTCGTCTTCGCGAGCATGAACGTGTTCCTGGGCCTGGTCATCACCGGCTTCCTGCTGCTCGAACCCAAGGGCCTGATGCACCGCTGGAACATCTTCAAGGCCACGTACCGCCTGTGGCCCTTCCCTCACTAAACCCGTCCACACCATCGCGCCGATCCCGGCGCTCTTTCCACGAGGAGATCTTCATGCATCGACGCCAACTCGTCTCACGCGGACTGGTCATCTCCGCTGGCCTTACGCTCGGTGTACAGGCCTCGGCGCAGACGACGGTCAACATCGCCGCCATGGCGGACTTCGCCGGGCCCTACGCCAACGTCATGAACGACATGCAGGGCGGGCGCCTGGCGGTCGTCGACTGGTGGAACAAAGAGGTCGGCGAGAAGCTCAATGTGCGAATCAACGTCAAGACCTACGACACGCGCTACGACGTGGCCCAGACCGCGAGCCTGTGGCCCGGCATCAAGGCCGAACTGAAGCCGGCGATGGTGTTCGGCCTGGGCGGCCCCGACGCTGCGGCGCTGCAGCAGCGCTTGCCCGAGGACAAGGTGCCGATGCTGCTCGGCACCGCCGCCTACGGTTTCGGCTGGAAGCCCGGGCAGTGGGCGCTAAATGTGCGCCCGACCTACCCGCACGAGGCGGCCGGCTTCCTCGAGTGGTTCCGCAGCACCAAGCTCGAGGGCAAGCGCGCGGTGAAGGTGGCCATCATCACCTCGGAAGCCTCCCCCGCCTATGCCGACATGGCCAAGGGCTTGCAGGCCTATGCCAAAGCCCATCCCGACAAGGCAACCTTCGTCGAAGCCATCTGGACCGAGGTGCAGCCCGCCGACCTGACGCTGCAGGTGCGCCGCCTGGCCAACGCCGGTACCGACGTGATCGTGATCCAGACCAACACCGCGCAGGCCGTGGCCACCAAGCGCGCGCTGCAGGCGCTGGGCAAGAACATCCCGATCATGCTGTCGCTGCACAACGGCGTGTTGGGCTCCTCCAAGGCGCTGGGCAACCCCAACGGCTTCGCCGGCGACTACGAGGTCGGCGCGATCGCCGACGCCAGCGAAGACGACACGCCGGCACGCAGGTTCTACACCATGCTGCAGACCAAGTACGGCCTCAAGTCCGGCTGGAACGCGATGACCATGCTTGGCCTGGGGCAGGCCGTGGTCGGCGTTCGCGCCGTCGAGGCAGCCGTCAAGGCCAAGGGCGCTGCCGGCACCACCGGCGAGAACGTCCACGCGGCCCTGCTGGCGACCGACTTCACGGCGGCCCAGCTCATGGGCCTGCTGCCGGGTGTCGACTTCAATTCCGAGAATCCGTTCCCGACCGGCACAGCCAAGGTGAACATCGCCACGATGAAGGACGGCAAGGTCGTGCGTGTGGCGGCCGATGCCCCCGTGCCCACGATCCCGAAGTGGTGAGCCGGTGGCCGACGTGAGCGAGTCCGCCGTGGCCGAATCGCGGCGCCGGGAACCCGGGTCGGGCCATGCCAAGGCCGAGGGGAGCGACGCTGCGCTGCTGTCGCTGCTCAATGTCGAGGTGCTGTACGCCGACGTGATCCTGGCGCTGAAGGGCGTGTCGCTGCAAATCGCGCCCGGCGGCTGCGTGGCGCTGCTCGGCGCCAATGGCGCCGGCAAGAGCACCACGCTCAAAGCCATCTCCGGCGTCATCGATTCGGACGACGGGCGGGTCTCGGGCGGCAGCATCGGCTTCGATGGCCGCGCCATCCGTGGCCACGATACGGCCAGCATCGTGCGCAGCGGTCTGGTTCACGTCATGGAGGGCCGGCGGGTGCTGCCCCACATGACGGTGGAGCAGAACCTGATCATCGGCGGCCACATGTTCTCCAGCGCCGCGCAGATGCGCCGGGCGCTCGACGGCGTGTACCAGGCCATCCCGCGCCTGACAGACCTGCGCACGCGCACCGCCGGTTATTTGTCGGGCGGCGAGCAGCAGATGCTGGTGATCGGCCGGGCCATCATGGCCAAGCCCAAGCTGATGCTGATCGACGAACCCTCGCTGGGCCTGGCGCCGCGCATGACCGAAGAGGTGTTTGCCGTGCTGCACCGGCTGCGCGCACAGGGCCTGGCCCTGCTGATCGTCGAGCAGAACACCCGCGTGGCCCTCGAGATCGCCGACTACGGCTATGTGATGGAAGGCGGGCGCATCGTGCTCGAAGGTCGTGCCGACGAGTTGCGCGCCAACGAGGACGTCCGCGAGTTCTACCTCGGCCTGGACCGTGAAGGCGGTCGCAAAAGCTTCCGCGAGGTCAAACACTACCGGCGGCGCAAGCGCTGGCTGGGTTGAAGCGAAACAACTTGAAAGCCAAGACATGCCAGGTCCTTTGCAGGGATTGAAGGTCATCGAGTTCGGCGGCATCGGCCCCGGCCCCTTCTGCGCGATGATGCTTTCGGACATGGGGGCCGACGTGGTTCGCCTGGACCGCCAGGCCGACAAGGGCAAGGACCGCGGCGCGCCCGGTTTCCTGGCCTCCGGCCCGCGCAGCGTGCTGCACCGCGGCCGTCGCTCGGTGGCGGTGGACCTGAAGGATCCCGCCCACCGCGACAAGGTGCTGGCGATGATCGATGGCGCCGACGCGGTGATCGAGGGCTACCGACCGGGCGTGCTGGAGCGGCTCGGGTTCGGTCCCGACGTGCTGCTGGCGCGCAACCCGCGGCTGGTGATCGGGCGCATGACGGGCTGGGGGCAGGACGGTCCGCTCGCCCAGCGGGCCGGCCACGACATCAACTACATCGCGCTGTCGGGCGCGCTGGCGGCCATCGGCCGCAAGGAGGGCGGGCCGGCCGCACCGCCGGCAATGGTCGGCGACCTGGGCGGCGGCGGCATGATGCTCGCGTTCGGCATCGTCTGCGCGGTGCTCGAAGCGCGCGCCTCGGGCCAGGGCCAGGTGGTTGACGCGGCCGTGCTCGACGGCGCCGCACTGCTCACCTCCATCGTCTGCGAGTTGCGCGCACTGGGCCTGTGGCGCGACCAGCGGCAGGGCAATCTGCTGGACGGCGGCTCGCACTTCTACGACACCTACGAGTGCGCCGATGGCCGCTGGATCTCGATCGGCTCGCTGGAGCCGCAGTTCTACGCGCTGCTGCTGGACAAGCTCGGCCTCGACAAGGACCCCGAGTTCGCGCGCCAGCGCGACCCGGCGGCCTGGCCCGCGCTGAAGGCCAAGATTGCCGCTGTCTTCCTCACGCGACCGGCCGAGCACTGGTGCGCACTGATGGAGAACACCGACGTCTGCTTCGCTCCGGTGCTCACCACCGCCGAGGCCGCAGCGCACCCGCACAACGCGGCGCGCGCCACGTTCTTCGAAAGCGGGGGGGTGCTGCAGCCCTCGCCTGCCCCGCGCTTCAGCCGCACTCCGGCGGCGCGGCCGACCCCGGCGCCCTACATTGGCGAACATGACGATGAACTGCTGAAGTAGGCCGCCGGGGAACAGCGTCGAACCAGCGCCGGGCAAGGCGGAAGACCATGCAATTGGGACTGAAGGACAGGGTTGTCATCGTCACCGGGTCGGCGCGCGGCATCGGGGCCGAGACGGCGCTTGCGCTGGCACAGGAAGGTGCCCGCATCGTCGTCACCGACATCGATGGCGTCGCCGCAGCGGCGCACTGCGCAACGTTGCAGGCTGCCGGCCATGACGCGATCGCCGTGCCGGCGGACGTGACGCGCGTGGCCGATGTCGAGCGCCTGACGCACGCGGCCATCGATGCCTTCGGCGCCGTGCATGTGCTCGTCAACAATGCCGGCTTCGCCCGCGACGCCCGCCTCGCCCGACTCAGCGAGGCCGACTGGGACGCGGTCGTCGACACCGTGCTCAAGGGCGCGTTCCTCTGCACCCAGGCGGCGGCGCCGATGATGGCTGCCCAGCGGTGGGGCCGGGTGATCAACATCTCCTCGCGCGCGCACCTGGGCAACCCGGGCCAGGCCAACTACTCTGCTGCCAAGGCCGGCATCCTCGGCCTTTCGGCCGCGCTGGCGCTCGAACTGGGCCGCGACGGCATCACCGTCAACACCGTCGCCCCGGGCTTCATCGAAACCGAAGGCGTGCGCCAGTTGCCCCACTACCAGAAGATTCGCGACAACGCGCTGGCGCGCACACCCATCGGGCGCCTGGGCATGCCACGCGACATCGC
Source organism: Burkholderiales bacterium (assembly GCA_016213205.1). Taxonomy (GTDB): domain Bacteria; phylum Pseudomonadota; class Gammaproteobacteria; order Burkholderiales; family Burkholderiaceae_C; genus Pseudaquabacterium. Next base: position 28,246 of record JACRAZ010000064.1, on the reverse strand, counting down.
CAGCGCGGTGTGCTTCCTCGCCAGCGAAGCGGCGGGCTACATCACCGGCGCCACGCTGCACGTCACCGGCGGGCGCTACGCCACCTGAGCGGGCCGCGGCGATGGACCCCGGACTCGTCGGCAAGGCTTTGCACTGAGGAGTACACGAATGGGCATGCCACTGCTGCACGCGCTGCGCCTGAACGCCAGGCGTCTGCCGCACCGAGCGGCGCTGCGCTTTGGAGAACAGGCGTGGAGCTACGCCGAGCTGCTGTCGCGCACCGAGCAGGCTGCGGCGGCGCTGGCGGCACTGGGCATCGCACCAGGCGAGAAGGTGCCGATGCTCTCGTTCAACCACCCCGACATGCTGGTGGCCTACTTCGCGCTCACCGGCATCGGGGCTGTGCCGGCGCCTCTGAACTACCGTCTGGCCGACGATGATCTGCGCCACGGGATCTCGGCCGCGCATGCGCGCTTCGTCCTCTTTGGTTCGGGTTTCGGGGAGCGCGCTGCGGCGCTGGCCGATACTGCATGGCGGCCGATCGCGTTTGCCAGCGCCGCGCACGACGCGCCCGAGAACGCATGGCACGGGGAAGAACTGCTGCGGTCCGGCACCCATCGCGCCCCGCCCGCCGGGCGGGAAGGCAGCACGATCATGCTGCACACCTCGGGCACTACCGGCCGGCCGAAGGGCGCGCTGCGCTCGCGCTTCGGTTTCGAGGAGCGCGCCATCGCGCAGCGCTTCGGCATCGACGACCGCACATTGGCCGCCCTGCCGCTGTGCCTGAGTGCCGGCTGCGTGTACACGCTGCTGCCGCTGTACCTGGGCGCCAGCGTCACGCTGCTCGAGCACTTCGACGCCGGCGCGGTGATCGAGACGATCGAGCGCGAACGCATCACGGCCACGATGCTGCTGCCGGCGATGCTCCAGGCGATGGTCGATCACCCGCGCTGGCGCGATGCCGACCTGTCGAGCCTGCGCGTCATCCAGTCGGGGGCCGGCACGCTGTCGGGCGCGCTCAAGCGCCGGCTGCTCAACCGCCTGGGCGAAGGCGTCCTCAACATCTATGCCGCCTCGACCGAGGTCGGGCCGTATGCCAACCTCGATGGCGCCGAGGTCGCCCGGCACCTGGACGGCAACTGCGTCGGCCGACCCTTCTTCGGCGTGGAGCTGAAACTGCTGGACGACGAGGGGCGCGAGGTGGCACCTGGCGAGGTGGGCGAGATCTGCTGCCGCAGCGACTCGCAGTACGACGGCTACTTCGAGGACGACGCGCTCACCGAAAGCACCCGCCGCGGCGACTTCCTCACCGTCGGCGACCTCGGCCGCATCGACGCCGATGGCCTGCTGCACTTCGTCGGCCGCAAGCGCGACATCATCAAGAGCGGCGGCATCAACGTCTACGCCTCCGAGATCGAGCAGGTGCTGCAGCAGCACCCGGCCGTGGCCGAGGCGCACTGCATCGGCCTGCCGGACGAGCGATTGACTGAACTGATCTGTGCCGTGATCGTGCCGCATGCGGGCGCGTCGCCGGCGCCCGAAGAGCTGTCCGCATTTGCCGCAGCCCGGCTGGCCGCCTACAAGAAGCCGCGCCGAATCGTCCTGTTGAGCGAGGTGCCGAAGAACCTGACCGGGCGCGTGCTCAAGGCGCAACTGGCCGAGCAGGTTCTGGCGCTTTCGGCAACCGGGGTGGCGCCTTGAAGCTCTCGCCCCTTGCCCCCGAGGCCTGCTACTTCGAGGACCTCGAGGTCGGCGCCGCGTTCGACAGCCCGACGCGCACGGTGACCGAGGCCGATGTCGTCAACTTTGCTTGCCTGTCGGCAGACTTCAACCGCCTGCACGTCGACGCAGAGTACGCCAGGTGCACGCCTCACGGACAGCGCATCGCACACGGACTGCTGGTGCTGGCGGTGATGTCGGGGCTTGTCACACGCATGCAGCTCAACCAGCACCTGGAGCCCAGCCTGATCGGCCTGCTCGACATCCAGTGCCGCTTTCCGAAGCCCACTTTCATCGGCGACACGCTGCGGGTGCGGGTGGAAGTGGCGGCGAAGAACGAGACATCCAGGCCCGACCGCGGGGTGGTGGCCTTCCGCCGCCAGGTGCTCAACCAGCGTGACGAGGTAGTCGTGGAAGGCAACTGGAAGCTTTTGGTCCGCCGCCGCCCGGCCTTGGCCGGAAACGGGCCCGGTGACTCGGCCGTGGGACAAAGCGATGCATCAACCCATGACGAACGTGCCCGTGAGCAAGCGCAGGCACTCGAAAGGAGACCGCGTGGACACCAATGAAACTTCAGGTCACGCCCGGGCCACGCCAGGCTTGGTTTCTGGGCGCCTCTGGGCGGTTGCACGCCGCCTGGCCACGGCCGCGTCGGTGCTGCTCGGATCGAGCTTGACACAACACGCGCGCGCCGAGGAAGGCGTCACGGCCGACCGCGTCTTCGTCGGTTCCAGCCTTGCACTGTCGGGACCGTTGGCGGCGATTGGCAAAGACTTTGCCGCCGGCATGAAGGTGGCCATCGATCAGGTCAATGCCGGCGGTGGCGTGAACGGTCGCAAAATCGTCTTGACGATGCTCGACGATGGCTATGACGCCAAACGCACGGTCGAAAACACCAAGACCCTTCTCGCCGAAGGCAAGGCCTTCGCCTTTCTCGGCACCCTGGGCACCGCCAACATCCTCGCGGCCATGCCGCTGCTCGAAGAGCGCGGTGTCCCGCTGTTTGCCGCCTTCTCGGGCGCCAACAGTCTGCGCAAACAACCGTATCGCCAGTTCTCCACGGTGATAGCGTCATATGCGGACGAGACGGAGCGCATGGTGAACCACGCGCACACGATTGGCCTGCGGCGAATCGCGGTTGCCTACCAGGACAACCCTTTCGGACTCGATGGACTCGAGGGCGTCAAAGAGGCGCTCCAGAGGCGTCAGCTTGTCCCGCTGGCCAATGTGGCCGTCAAGACCGATGCCTCGAACGCCGAAGAGGCTGCCCAGGCGATCGCGCGCGCCGAACCCCAGGTCGTGATCGCCACGATGGCCGGCAAGGCAACACTCGAGTTCGTGCGCAACCTGCGGCGCATCCGACCCAGCACCCAGCTCATGCTGCTGTCGGTCGCCGACACCAACCAGCTCACGCGCGAACTTGGCAAGGCAGCCGACGGCATCATCGTGACGCAAACCGTGCCCGGACCGTTTCACCAGAAACTGAGAATCTCGCGGGACTTCCTTCAGGCCATGACAGCCGCCGGCAAGGGCGACCATGCGAGCTATGCAGCGATGACGGGCTTCATTGCGGCACACGGGTTCTCGGAGATGCTGCGCCGCAGCGGCGGATCACCCACACGCGAGTCCTTCGGCAATTCGTTGCGCGCGGGAAGACCCATCGACCTGGGGGGCTTCGAGTTGCGCTTCGGCTCGGGTCAGCCGAACGGCTCGAAGTACGTGGAACTCACGATGATCCGTTCCAGCGGAAGGCCCTTCGTCTACTGATCACCAAGCCTTTCGAGGACCAGTAGCGCGGTCTCGAAGTCGAATTCTTCCAGCGCGATGCGCAGGCGAGACAGACGATCTGCCCCCAAAGCCGCCATGATCGACCCGGCCATGGCATCAACGCGCGCGCCAGCCCGGGCACTCTGCTGCTCAAGCAAGCGACGCAACTCCGCGAATTCTGCACTTGAAGCAGGCGCCGCTCCTTGCCGGCCTGCCAACTGCTGCGCCTCATGAATTGCCAGTCGCCGCGACTCTTCATCAAGGTGTGAAGCGGCGGCCACAGCCAACCCCTCAAGGCACTCTTGCAACCGCCGCAAGGAAGCGGCGTGGACTTCGGGAGGCGCGTTGCCAAGGGCAGCCTCGGCCTCGGCGGCAGCGCGGGCGACCTTCATCGCTCCCACCACTTGGCTGCTACCTTTGAGCTTGTGCAGCCGACCGGGCAGCAACGGTGCGGATTCGGTCGCCACGTCGGCAAACTCCGACAGCAGGCGGCGCAGCATCGACAGCACCAGCGGCCTATCCTGCCTCAACGAGGCCGCGATGGCGTCGTCCTCAATGCCGTCGATGTGCATGCGGTCGATCTGGGCAGCGGTCTCGCTTGCGCGCGGCAGCACGGCGACGGGCCGACCGCGGCAGCGTTCCACATGGCGGCGAAGGCAGGCCACCAGGCGTTGCGGTTCCAGTGGCTTCGGCAGGAAGTCGCTCATGCCGGCCGCGAGCGCGCGGTCATGCTCCTCGCGCAGCACGCCGGCGGTCAGCGCGATGACCGGCAGCGTCTTCGCGCCGGGCATCTCGCGCAGACGCCGCACCACCTCCACGCCATCCATGCCGGGCATCTGCACGTCCAGTAAGACGGCGTCGAAGGGGGCTTGCTGCTGCAAGGTCCCAAGCGCCAGCGGTCCGCTTTCGCAGGTGAGGACCTGCGCCCCTTCGAGCTCCAATACCTTGCGCGCGACGTCCAGGTTCAGCGTGCTGTCGTCCACCACCAGGATGCGCAGGCCGTTCAGCCACATCAGGTCGTCACACCGGCCCAGACTGGTTTCGAGCAGTCGCGCGGCGCGTGCCGGCAGGGCCGACAGACTTTCGTTCACGGCGTTGAACAGCGTCGCGTGGTTGACCGGCTTGAACAGCCGGGCCGCTGCCAGCTCGGCATGGGGGTGCGCTGCCACGCGGTCGACTTCGAACGGCCCGAGCAGCACCGCAGCAGGCCAGTCGTGTTCCGGCATCCCTTGCTGGAGTTCGGCCAGCGCTTGCAGGCCGTCGCAGCCCGGGGGTTGCCAGTCGACGATCAGGGCGTCGAACAGATGGCCCGCCAGCGCGGCCGACCTCGCCTCGCTGACGAGCGCCTCGCCCGTGGCCACCGCCACGCATTGCCAGCCCAGGCTGCGCGCCGCCCCGACCAGGGCCGCGCGCTGCGCGTCATCGTCCTCGGCCAACAAGACACGCAAGGTTTGCTCGTGCCCGTTATCGCGGTCCTGTTCGGACGGCAATGCCTCGGGAAGCGGCACCGAAACCGTGAAGGTGCTGCCGTTCCCCGGCGTGCTGGCCAACTCGATGCGGCCGCCCATGATCTGGACCAGTTGCGCCGTGATCGACAGGCCCAGCCCGGTTCCGCCGTAGCGGCGAGCGGTGGACGCATCGGCCTGCACGAAGGGGCGGAACAATCCCTTCTGCACCTCGGCCTCGATCCCGATCCCGGTGTCCGAGACCTCGAACACGACCTGCGGCGGCGGGTCGCCCCGGCGCACGGCCAGGCGAACCTCACCGCGCTCGGTGAACTTCAGTGCATTGCCCAGCAGGTTGTTCAGCACCTGGCGCAGGCGCGTCTCGTCGCCGCGCACGACCTCGGGCAGGTCGGGGGCCAGTTCCAGCACCATCTCCGCACCCTTCTGCTTCAGGCCGGTGCCCAGCGGGATCACCTCCTGTTCCAGCATGCGGCGCAGGGCGAACACGTGTTCGTCCAGCACGAGTTGCCGGGCTTCGATCTTCGCCAGGTCCAGCACGTCATTGATCAACCCCAGCAGCGAACGCCCGGCCTGCGAGATGCGGCGCACCTGAAGTTGCGCGTCGCCGGGAAGCCCCTCGCGCTCGAGCAGGTAGGCCAGACCCAGAATGGCGTTCAGCGGCGTCCGGATCTCGTGGCTCGTGCTGGCCAGGAACTCGCTCTTGGCGCGTGAAGCAGCCTCGGCCGCCTGGCGGGCACGAACGAGCTCGGTGATGTCGAACCGGAATCCCACGGTGTGCCCGTCCGGCAGCCTGCGCTCGACGATGCGCAGAACTCGCCCATCGGACAGTTCCTGTTCGAGCGCCACTTGCCCCGAGCGATGAGCGGACATCCGCTCGCTGACCCACTCCTCGACCCGGCCGGCCGCCGCCCGGTACTCGCCGCGCAGCGCCCCAGCCCGGATGATCGACTCGAAGGACGCGCCCTGCACCATGTGCGGCGCGCTCAGCGGGTAGATGGATCGATACTTCTCATTGCACATCAGCAGCCGGTCCTGCGGGTCGTAGATCACGAAGGCTTCGTCCACCGCATCCAATGCGGCGTCGAGGATTCGCCGGGCCTGCTCGGCTTCTTCGCGACGGCTGCGCAATTCGGTCACGTCGTAGATCCAGGCCAGCACCGCCGGCTGTCCTTCGTGCTCGACCAGCATGTACGAGCAGAGTGCCCAGACGTGCGCTTCCTCCGGTCGATCCGGGAGGCGCAGTTCCATCAGCTGGTCGATCACGCTCTGCCCTGCGCCGAGCCGCTGGCGAATCGCCGCGAACGCGGCCGGGTCGACGTAGCAGCCCGAGACGTCCAGTCCCAGCGCCTCGTCGCGGGACCGCCTGACGAGGCGGCAGAACCGCTCGTTGACCAGGCGGGTTCGGTTGTCGCCGAGGGACGCCACGCGCACGGCCACCGGTGCCGCCTCCAGCATCGTCTGCGTGGCGGCCTGCTGCCGCTGGATGGTTTCGCGGGCCTGGACCTGCGCGGTGATGTCGAGGATGGTCCCCATGATGCGCAGTGCGCGCCCGTCCGAACTGCGCTCCGACACCCGGCCGCGATCCAGCACCCAGACCCAGTGGCCATCGCGGTGCCGCAGCCTGCATTCGAAGCTGTACCGGTCCGACGCGCCCGAGAAGTGCTCGCGCAACAATGCCCGCGAGGCACCGATTTCAGAAGGGTGGCTCAATCCGATGCGCGTGGAGATGTCCGGCCGCAAGTCCTCGACGCCGTGGCCGACGATGCTCGCCCACCGGGCATCGAACCGGACCGCGCCGCTGACGATGTCCCAGTCCCAGGTGCCCGCGTCGGTGCCACGCAGGATGTTCTCGAGGCGGCCCCGCTCCCGTGCCAGGTTCTGCTCCAGTTCCTTCAGCGGCGTGATGTCGAACCGGATCGACACGTAGCGTTCGCTGCGGCCGGAGGTGTCCAGGAACGGGACGATGATGGTGCTCACCCAGTAGGGCGAACCATCCTTGGCCCGGTTGCAGATCACGCCGCGCCAGGCACTGCCGCCGGCGATCGTGCGCCACATCTGGCGCCAGAACGCCGGCTCGTGGTGGCCCGAGTTGACGATGCGGTGGTTGCGCCCCAGCAGTTCGTCCCGGGTATAGCCCGACACCTCGCAGAAGCGGTCGTTGGCGGAGACGATGGTGCCGCGCGCGTCAGCCACCGACACCAGCGCGAACTCGTTCAGTGCATCCAGCAGCGACTGCTGATCGCGCTGCAGCACCGACAAGGCCTGTCGGCTGGTCGATGCGACGCTCGTCAGGTGCCGCACCTGCGCCAGGCGTTCGCTGATCGGCCTCAGGATTTCGGCCATGCCGACCACCCGCTCGCGTTCGTCGAGCATCGGGGTAGCCGAGATCTCCACGTCCACCAGGGTGCCGTCGCTGCGCCGCCGCTTCGTGTCGAAGGGCGCTTTCGCATGCCCTTCGGCGACGGCAGCGCGCAGCTGCGCGTCCTCGCCGGCGTGCTCGGCATCCAGGGTCAACTCGGTCAATGACCGACCGATGGCCTCGCCTTCGCGATAGCCGAACAAGCGCGCGGCAGCGGCGTTCCACAGCGTGACCTGGCCGCTGAGGTCGAGCCCGACGATGGCGTCGCTCGCGTGTCCGAGCATCGTGCGCAGGCGGACCCGCTCGGCCAAGGCCTCCCGCGTGCGGCGGTGCAGCGTGCTCCAGACCCTCGCGAGCGCGGCAAGCAGCAGCGAGATGAGCAGGGACACCGTACCGACGACGGCAGGTGAGGTTTGATTGAGCGTCGCCGCAAATGCCGGCCGAGCGCGCACGCTGAACTGCCAGCGCCGACCCATGAGACTGCGGTCGATCGTGACGGCGCTGGATTGCGCCAACGGCGCCGCCCCGCGGTCGGCAAGCGCGAAGTCCTGAACCGGCTCCTGGTCGGTCGCGTCCCTGACTGCGAGGCTGAGGAGCGCCGGCTGCAGGTCGGCGGCCGCCAGCAGATCATCGAGCTGGATCGGCGAGAAGATGAACCCCGGGGGACCAGCCTCAAGGCCAAAGCCGGGCATGCCGGCGTTCGCCGGCATGCGCAGCACCATCAGCACGCCGAGCGAGTCGCCCGGTTTGGACTGCACCAGTCGGATGGGTCGCGTGAGGATCGGCGCGTCGTCCCGAAGCGCCAGCCTGGTCGCCCGCCGCCGGTTGGCTTCCGAGGCGACATCCAAGCCCACGGCGGCACGATTGGTTTCTACGGGTTCGACGAACTGGATCACCTGGCGCTCGCCGTCGTGCGGCTGCAGCCACCGGATCGAGAAGTCCGCACCGCCCTGCCGGCGCGCCTGCGCCAGGTAGGCCGTTTCCGCCTCGGGTGCTACGCGCCGGATGAAGCCGATCCCGCGCACGCCCGGAAACTCCTGTTCGAGGCTGCGCGTCTCGTAGTAGGCGCGGAATTGCGCCGCACTGACGCCGTCGGTTCCGGCGCCCATGAAGAAGCCCCGGGCGCCCCTCAGGCCCAGCGCGGCCCGCTCGAGCTGTGCCACACTGCGGTCGGCCACGCGCTGCGCGGCCCGCACGGTGGCGGCCTGCAGTTCCTCTCGGTTGACCGCCTCTTGCCGCCAGGCCAGCAGTGCGCTGGCGGCCAGCCCCAGCACGAGGACGGCGGGTACCGCGTACCGTTCCGGGGCTGGGCGCATCACGCGGTGGTGTGGTGAGCCTGCCCGGGCTGAACGTCCGTCTCACCGCAGGCGCGGTTGCGGCCCCGGTGTTTGGCGGCGTAGAGCGCGGCATCGGCACGTGCCAGCAGATCCTTGGCCGAATCGTCCCTGTCGGCCGCAGCATCGGTATCCGGAGCGGGTTCGGCAGGCCGCGGCGGCGGCCGATACGTCGCCATTCCGATGCTGACGGACAGGCACGCGGCGGTCGCGGAAGCCGCATGGGGGATGGCTGCATCCGCCATGGCGCTCAGCATGCGCTGGGCCACCCGCCAGGCACCGCCTTCATCCGTCTCGGGCAGCAGGACAGCAAACTCCTCGCCGCCCAGGCGCCCGGCCAGATCGCCCGGGCGGCGCAAGCTGCCGCGAAGGACCTGCCCCACCTGACGCAGTGCGCCGTCGCCGCTGAGGTGCCCATAGTGGTCGTTGTAGGCCTTGAAATGGTCGACATCGACCATGAGGACCGACAAAGGTCGCTCTTGCCTCCTGGCGCGCAGGAGCTCCTCGCGTAACGCCGCCGTGAAACGGCGGCGATTGGCAAGCGAAGTCAGCGCATCCGTCTGGGCCTCTCGCATCAGGCGCTCCGCCAGCAGTTTCATTCGCACCAGGTTGCGGATGCGTGCCAACACTGCCGGGCCCCGAGGAGGCTTGGCAATGAAGTCCGCTGCGCCAGCGTCCAGACCTTCGACCTCAGTCTTCTCGTCGGCGTGAGACGTAAGGAACACGACAGGTACGGCCTCGGTCAGTGGATCGTCCTTGAGCCTGCGGCACACGGCCATGCCCGACACGTCAGGCAGGTTCACGTCCAGCAGGACCAGGTCCGGAGGGTCGCGTCGGATCAAGCGCAAACCATCGCGTCCGCTGCGGGCGACGCGCACATCGAATGCGGGCTGCAAGATGGCAACCAGCGCAGCAAGAACGGTGGCATCGTCGTCAACGACGCACACCCTCGAGAGGGCCTCGGCGGAAATTGGATCCGGCATCTACGCACCCTCCAGCGTGTCGTCGCGCGGCAGCACCAGCGTAAAGCGGGTGCCGACGCCTTCCTCGGAAGCCACCTCCAGCCGCCCGCCCATGGCGTGCGCGAGCATGCGCGTGACGGCCAAGCCCAGACCGTGGCCAGGCGGCCCCTGCCGGCCGAGCCGCTCGAACGGCTGAAACAGTCGTTCGATCTGGGCGGCCGACATGCCCAGGCCATCGTCGCTGACCGAGATCTCGACATCCACGGGCCCTGCCGAAATATCGACCTGGATCCGTCCTCTCGGACGACCGTACTTGCAGGCATTGCTGAGCAGGTTGTCCAGACACTGGCGCAGCCGTCCCACATCGGCACGGACAAACACGTCGAGGTCGCCCGTCGGCGCGTGCATCTCCGCACCTGTCCGCTCGGCAGCCAGTTGATGCGCTGCAACTGCGGCCTCGACCGGGCTACGCAGGCAATGGCGGGCCGTTTCAACGGAAAAGTGACCTGACTCGCCACGCGCCATGTCGAGCGCATCGCTCATCAAGCGCCGCAGGTTCTCTGCGCAATCGCCAACCAGAGATAGTTTGCGCCGCTGCTCTTCGGTGAGCGGTTCGGCGCCGGGATTCAGCAGGAGGCTCGTGAATCCGATGATGCCATTCAACGGATTGCCGATCTCATGGGCCAGGTAGGACATCATCAGCCTTCGGGCACGGCTCTCCGACTCCAAGCGTAGCCTTGCGCGGCCTTCTTCCTGAGCCTTCATCAGGAGTGTCTGGTCGTGGAAAGTCAGCGCGACCAGTCGTGCATCACCTGCCGCCAACAGCGATGACGACAGGTCGTAGACCTTCGCAAGCTCGCCAGGGGGCTGCATCACCACGCTGCGGGCGCTGTGCTGCTCACCGTTGATCAGCGTCGCCGGCAGGGGGGTGGACAGCCACGTCGGCAGGCTCGAACCGATGCCCGGCGGGGCGGCATCGCCGAACAGCGCATGCGCCGCCTGGTTGGCCAGCACGACGCGGTCATCGGCGTCGAGCACGACGATGGGGTCGTGCGCGTCAGCGACGATGGAAGCCAGCTGCGTCCCGCCGATGCGCCGCCAGTGCGCTTCGGCGTGTTCCAGCGCGCGCGTGGAGCGGCGCCGAAGACGCAGCGCATTGCTCACCCGTGCCCTCAGGACGGCGGGTACGAAAGGCTTGCTGACAAAGTCGAAGGCCCCCATCTGCAGCGCCTGAAGCTCTGTTTCCAGTTCACCGTACTGGGTCACGAAGAGCAATGGGCAGTCTGCGAGCTTCGGCATGGCCATCAGGCGGTAAGCCAACTCGAACCCGTTCAGACCCGGCAGACCGATGTCCAGCAGCACGACTTCCGGTGCCTGTTCGCTGGCCAGCTTCAAGGCCTCCCGGGAATCGGTGGCTCGCACGAGGCGAAAATTCTGTGGGGCCAGCGCGTGTTCGAGTGCATCGAGCATGATCGGATCATCATCGACGATGAGCACGCAAGCACCGTCCAAGGGCTCGTCGTGATTGGGTGGAACTGGTTGCGGCGATTTGGCAATCCGGTCCAGCGCTGCCTGAATCCTCGCACGCAGTCGCCGCTCGTCCAGGGGTTTGGGCAGCCAGTCAAGGGCATCCAAGTCCAGCGCCTGCACGCGTGGATCGGCTCCGGCCTCACCGCTCAGGAAGATCACCGGAATGTTGGCGAGCGCCGAGTCGGTGCGCATCTTCATCAGCAGTTCCAGGCCATTGGCATCGCCCAATTGGAGATCGAGCAGCAGCAAGTCGGGGCGGTCCGTTCGCAGAAGGCGAAGCGCGTCTTGTCCGCTGCGAGCAACTCGCAAGTCTGCAATGTCCTTGGTGGCTGCTTGCACAAAGCGCAGGACGGATACATCGTCGTCAACCAGCAGCAGTCTTGCCATTCGATGGGCCCTTCCTTCCCTTGTCCTGATTCGAGACATTGATGACGACACCCACTCCCTGGGGTGCGCCATGCCAACATGCCCAGCCGTCATCGCTGACCGAGATGCTTTGCGGAAAGCTCAATGGACTCAATGCGCCCTCGCCAGTGCGGCCGCCGCGCGCGCATTGCCTTGCGGTGCGCGAAAGCGCGCCGGTGACTGCCCGGTCCAGCGCCTGAATGCCTTGCGGAAGTTCGAGCTTTCGGTGAAGCCGACGCGGCAGGCGATTTCTTCGACCGACAGCGTGGTGTTGCGCAGGAACTCGATGGCCAAGGCGCTGCGCACCTCATCGACGATGCCCTGGTAGTGCTGGCCTTCCTCGGTCAGTCGCCGATGCAGCGTGCGCACCGACAAGCCGAGCCGCTCGGCCATTTCGCGCGCGCTCGGGAACTTGCCGCGGCTGCCCAGGCAGGCGTTGCGCACGCTGCGAGCGAGCGCCGATTCGTGTGGCAAGCTGTCGAGCATGCGTTCGCAGAACTGGGTGCACATCCCTGCGGTGATCGGGTTGGCCTCGGGGCAGGGTGCCTGCAGCACCGCAGCGTCGAACTGCCACTGGACGACGCCGGCGTCGAACTGCGCCGGGCAGCCGAACATGCGCTCGTAGGCTGCGGCGTGGGCCGGCCGGGGGTATGGCAGCAGCAGTCGCCGCGAGGGAAAGGGCGTTTCGATGACGCAGGTGATGAGCTTGAGGATCGAGCTGAACCAGAACTCGGTGGCCAGTGGCAACACCGGCCCCAGCGCCAGCACGTCCCGGCCTTCAAATAACGCGGTATCGCCAACGAGGCAAAAGCGCTTCTCCAGCACGGGCCCAGCCAACCTGAGGTGCTTCATGCCCAGGGCCAGCGCGTCCCCGAAGGTCGCGCTCGAGGCCAGCGCGTAGCCGAAGACGCCGAAATCGCTCAGTCGCTGCCGGGCGCCGGCGCGCAGGCCGAGGTCGGGGCGCTTCGCCAGTCGCCCCGCGTTGCCGAAGACGGCGATCTTCTGGTTCGGCGAAATGAGCAAGGCGGGATCGTCCATTTGGCAGGGATCGATGCCGGTGCCGCGCAATGCCTGGTCTGCGCTCACGCCTTGATCGGCCAGCTCGGCCATCAGTGCCCGAAGGCCTAGCAGGCTGTGCGCCGCGCCATCCCGGCTGCCTTCGTAGCTCGCGAACAGCTGTGCCGGGATGCGCGTCATGATTGCTGCCTGCCCTGGGGATTACGAGAGTTTGGCGCATTTTCACCCCCACCTGGCAGATTTCAACCTCGCCGACACCACGCCAGGCCCCCAGACTCGGTTCATAGCAGGACGGCGCATGGCTCTTGACCAGCGTGCCGTTCAAACGACACCGGAGACAGCGATGAACGACCGACTGGCCGATCCTCAAGCGGCCATGACCGCGCATCTGAACGCCGTTCTTTCCAGCCAGCAGGCAGCTTTCGGCCGCGATCCCTACCCGAGCGCGTCGCGCCGAAGGGAAGACCTGCGCAAACTCAAGGCGCAGCTCCACCGCTACCAGGACGTGCTAGCCGAGGCCATGAGCCAGGATTTCAGCTTCCGCTCGCCAGCCGAGTCGAAGATGCTCGACGTGCTCGGCTCGACGCTGGAGATCAATCACGCGCTGTCGCATCTGTCGCGCTGGATGAGACCGAGCCGGCGCAGTACCGAACTACTATTCCTCAGCAACAGCCTGCGCGTGCACTACCAGCCCAAGGGCGTGGTCGGTGTGATCGTGCCCTGGAACTTCCCCGTCTATCTCACGCTCGGTCCGCTGGCCGCGGCCATGGCTGCCGGCAACCGGGTGATGATCAAGATGTCGGAGCTCACGCCAGCCACCAATGCGGTGATGCGCCGCATGCTGGGCGAGGTGTTTCCGGAGCACCAGGTGGCGGTCATCGGCGAGGAACTGCTCGACCCGAACGCCTTCACCGCCCTGCCCTTCAACCACATCGTCTTCACCGGTTCTCCGGCGGTGGGGCGTATCGTGATGCGCACCGCTGCCGAGAACCTGACGCCGGTGACGCTCGAACTGGGCGGCAAGTCGCCCGCGGTTCTGCTGCACGGCGCCTCGCCGCACGACGCTGCGCGCCGCATCACGCATGGCAAGGCCGCCAACTGCGGCCAGATCTGCATCGCGCCCGACTACGCCCTGGTGCCGCGCAAGCAGGTCGGAGAATTTGTCTCGGCCGTCAAGGAGAGCTTCGCGGCCCTCTACGGCGGCAGCGTGGCCGGCAACCACGACTACACCGCAGTGGTCAACGAACGCCATGCCGCGCGCATCCAGGCCCTGCTTGACGACGCCCGCGCCAAGGGGGCCACGGTCGAGGCCTGCGCTGCGGCCGGGGCGGGGCGCCAGGTGCCGCTGCACGTCGTGACTGGCGTGCGACCGGACATGCGGGTGATGAAGGAAGAGATCTTCGGCCCGATCCTGCCGGTGCTGCCCTACGACACGCTGGACGAAGCGATTGGCCTGGTCAATGCGGGCCCGCGCCCACTGGCCTTGTACTGCTTCGGCCACGATGCAGGACAGCGGGCGCAGGTGCTGCAGCGCACGCATTCCGGCGGCGTGACGATCAACGACTGGGGTTGGCACGTGCTCAACCACGATGCGCCGTTCGGAGGCGTGGGCAACTCGGGCATGGGCAGCTACCACGGCGAGGAGGGCTTTCGCGAGCTGTCGCACGCCCGGACGGTCTTCAAGCGCCACCGCTTCTTCCCGGTGGGGCTGTTCTATCCGCCCTACGGCAACGTCGTGCAGCGGCTGGTGATGAAGCTCTGGCTGGGCCAGGGGGACGCATCCCTGCGCAGCAACCGCACCGCAGACTACTCGCCACCGCGTCCGCTCAAGGGCAACTGATCCCCAGCGCAGCCATGAGGGGCGGTTCAAGGGCTGGCCTGGGCCGACGGTTCACCGTGCTCCGCTGCTCGGGCTGTGCCAAACCCTCAGACCGCAGTTGCCCGAAACCGGTCCCGTCGCGCTGTTCGGCACCCGTGGCTTCGCAGCGCTGCCAGGCCAACACGATCGTGTTTTGGATGAACCCACGAACTTGACCAGGAGACAGAGATGAAGGCTAACGACGTGATGCGCAAACAGTGGCTGCTGGCTGGGGGGCTGCTCGCGCTGTGCGGCGCGGCCCATGCCACCGCCGTCGGCTCCGACTCCAACCTCGGCTACAAGGCTGCGGCGGGCGGCATGGGCGGCGCGGCCTACACGATGCCGCAGGAGGCCTCCGCGGCCGTGTTCGGCAATCCGGCTTCCCTGGCCGGCTTCAGGGGGCGCAACGTCAACGTCGGCGCGTCCTATCTCGGCGCGAGCTCTAAGAACACGCAGAGCAGCGCCGCGGGAACGAATATCAGCACCTCGGGAACGAACGACTACATCCTGCCCGACGTGGGGATGGCCATCGAGCTGTCACCCAATGGAGTCCTGGGCTTGGGGATCGAGGTCGACGCGGGACTGGGGGCCGATTTCCGCGCGCAGCCGGTGTCGCTGATCGGAGTGGCGGGCGCGGCGAGCCTGCCGCTGGTGGTCGAGCTGGTTTCGTTCAATGCCAACCTGGCCTACGCGCACCGGGTGACACCCCGGCTGAGCGTCGGCGCCGCGCTGACCGCCGGATTCGGCCTGGGCCAGCTCGGCACGGCCGGGCCGTCCATCGGCATCCCCCTGGGCGACTTCGGGGGCACCACGAGCAGCACGCACGCCTTCGGCAGCGGGTTTTCCGTGGGCGCCACCTATGCGCTGGGTGGCGATCTGACCGCCGGTGCGGCGTACAAGTCCAAGGTCCGCTACAAGTTCGAAAATATCGTCCACACCAGCGTGGCCGGCATCGGCTACCAGAACCTCACGATCGAGCAGCCCGAGGAGGTCATCCTGGGCCTGGCCAGCACAGGCAATCACTCGCCCTGGCTGCTGGAGGCCGATCTGGTCTGGAAAGGCTGGTCCAGGGCCAGCACTTACCGCGACGTGTGGCGAGACCAGTGGCTGTTGGCCCTGGGCGCGCAGTACACGACAGGCCTGTGGAAGCTGCGCGCCGGCTACCACTACTCGTCCGACATTCTGCGAAAGACACCCAACAACACCTTCGGCGGCCTGCGTGGCGTCGGCACCTTTCCCCTGGGGACTGCTGCTGAAGCCGGTGGTCTGGGCGAGGTGGCGCGCGACGTGGTGCGCATCGTCCAGACCACGCTGGTGCCGGTCGTGATGAAGCACACGGTCAGTTCGGGCCTGGGCTACCAGTTCGACAAGTCGATGCGGGTGGATGTCTATGGCGCCTACGCGATGAAGAATTCGGTCGAGCGCACCGACGGCACCGCTGCCGCCGCGCTGGGCGCTCCGGTTGCCCGCTTCAAGGGCGAGGCCAAAATGTGGGCGATCGGCGTCGGGGCCAGCTTCTCGTTCTGACCCAAGAGGCCGCAGTAACCATCCGTCCTCGTGCGGGGCCGCCGCAGCTCTGGCCAAGCCCTTGAAGCCGGACTCTTCGTTCACCACATCGCGCCGGCATGGACCGGCGCTCAGAGTCACCATGAAGATCCTGGAGTTCGATGGCACGCGGCTCGCCCTGGCGGCCTGCTTGTCGATCATGTCGGCGGGCAGCGCCTGGGCAGGCAGCACGGGCCATCCACAGCACGACAAGGCGCCAGCAAGCGTCTCCCCGGCGGCGCTGCCGCCAATCCGCATCGTCTCGCCGCAGCCGGCAGCGCGCGTGGGCCCGGTGGTGACGGTGGAATTCGAGACGCCGGCCGACCTGAGCAAGATGACGATGAGCGGCGCCGAAACCGGCATCCACCTGCACATCGACATGGACGGCGTGTCGATCATGCCGGCTCTTGCTGATCTGAAGCGCGTCGGCGCCCAGCGCTACCGCTACACCTTCGACCTGCCGGCGCAGCCTGGCGAGCGCTCGGTCGCTGTCTACTGGTCGGACGCCCGGCACAAGACGATCGAGGCGAGCGTGCGCCGTGTCGGCGTGACCGTCGTCGCACCCGGTGCCAAGGGCGCAGTCAAGCCATGAGGCGGCGTGTCTTTGCCAAGAGCTTGGCCGCGCTGCCCGCAGTGGTCGCCGGCGGGCAGGCGCGCGCTCACGCCGCCCTGGTCAAGTCGGAGCCGCCGCGCCGCGCGGTGCTGAGCAAGGCCCCCCGGCAGATCCGGCTGTGGTTCAACGAACGCCTGGAGCCGGCCTATGCATCGATCAGCATCCAGCGCGACGGCGACGCCAAACCGATTGACGCACCCAGGGCAACCGTGGATGCGGCCGACCCCAAGCTGCTGGTGCTGGAACTGCCAGCGCTCGCGCCCGGGCAGTACACGGTGAAGTACCGCGTTCTCTCAGTCGATGGCCACACGGTGGACTACGGCTACACGTTCACCCTCAAGCCCTGACTTGCCCTGGTGGACTTCACGACCGACGTTCGCTGGGCGTCAGCCCTGTGCGCCTGCACCGTGCTCGGCGCTCAGACCCTGCTCGTGATCGGTGGGCACGGTGGCGGCGAGCCGGCCGCGCGGTGGCGTGCCCAGCTGTGGAGAGCCAGCGCCGCCCTGGTCGCTGCAGGGATCGTGTTGTCGTTCGCTGCGCTGGGGCTCCAGGCGGCGGCCGTGAGCGGCCGGCCCGCAGCGGCCTGGGAATGGGCCGA
The DNA here is from genome assembly GCA_016213205.1 of Burkholderiales bacterium. Lineage (GTDB taxonomy): Bacteria > Pseudomonadota > Gammaproteobacteria > Burkholderiales > Burkholderiaceae_C > Pseudaquabacterium. Next base: position 11,093 of record JACRAZ010000064.1, on the reverse strand, counting down.
GTGGCGCCACGTGATCGAGCGCACGCGCTTCGGCGCCGTCTGGCAGATGCGTCTGGCAGCGGCTGTGCTGCTGCTCGGCCTGCTGTTGTGGCGGCGCCGAGCGGCGCCGCACCTGCGCGCCGAAGCGCTCGCGGCCTGGGCGCTGGCGGCCTTCGTTCTGTGCGTGGCGGCCTGGTCGGGCCACGGCGCGGCGGTCGACCCCACCGAAATGGCGCTCACTGCGGCGGCGGCCCACCTGCTGGCCGCCGGAGTGTGGGCCGGCGCCCTCCCCTGGCTGGCGTTCGGCTCGGCGCGCGCTGCCGCCGCGGGTACTGACGCCCTTTACCGGCAGTGGATGGCTGACCTGCTGCGGCGCTTCTCCGGCTTGGCCACGCTCGGCGTGGCGACCGTCGTCGCCAGCGGCGTGGCGATGAGCTATCTGCTGCTGGGCGCGCCCACTGAGTGGCCGGCGCGCGCCGACGATTGGGTGGCAGGCGCCTCGACCGTGATCGAGGGTTTTGTCGCGCCGCTGCTGTCCACCCGCTTCGGCGGCTGGGTGCTGCTGAAGATGGCGCTGCTGCTACCGGTGCTTTGGCTGGCTGCCGCCGTACGCTGGCGCTGGGTGCCGGCACTGAACAACCGCGACGCCGCGCCGTGGCAAGGCGCGCACCGCAGCGTGCGGACCGAAGCGCTGGTGGTGGCCTTCCTGCTGTGGGCAGCGGCGAATGCGGCCGGCACCATCCCTGCGGCGCATGACGTGAAGGTGTGGCCGCTGCCGTTTCGCGTATCGCTGGCCGCCACCTGGGGCCAACCCGGCGTCGCGCTGTGGTTGTGGCTGGGCGTGGCAGGCCTGGTGGTGGCGCTGGCGCTCGGCGCCCGCGACTGGACGGCCGTGGTCATGCGCCGGCCCGCGGCGCCGTGGCGCGCCTGCGCCGGCGCGGCCTTGGCGCTGGCCTCGGCCTGTGCGCTGATCTGGGCCCTGTCGGTGCCGGCCTGGCCGCGCACCTATCTTCGCAGTGAGGTGCCCTACGACGCTGTATCGATCACACGCGGCATCGCGCTGTATCGCCGCCACTGCGCCGACTGCCACGGCGCGGCAGCGCGCGGCGACGGCCCGCTGGCCGCCAGGCTCGCCAAGCCGCCGACAGATCTGGCCGAGCCGCACACCGCCTTGCACACCGGGGGCGACATCTTTCACTGGCTCACCGACGGCAAGCCTGACACGCCAATGCCCGGCTTCGCGCACACCACGTCGGCCGAGGACCGCTGGGACATCGTCAACTTCCTGCGCCTGTTTTCCTCGGGTTTCCAAGCGCGCATCCTCACGCCAAGCGTGGTGCCCGGCCGGCCCTGGCTGGGCGCGCCGAACTTCGACTTCACCGATGCGCAGGGCCGTCCCGGTTCGTTGAAGGATCTGCGCGGCCAGGTCGTATTGCTCGTCTTCTACACCTTGCCCGCGTCGCAGCGCAGGTTGCTGCGGTTGGCCAAGTGGCAAGCCCGCCTGGCCGAGCGCAGCGTGCAGGTCGTCGCCGTGCCCTTGCCCGGGTCGCCGACGGCAAGCACCGCGCTGCCCTTCATCGCGCCGGTCGATGGCGCGGCTGACGCCGCCACCGCCTACCTGCTGCTGCGCCGAACCCTGGCCGATGCCGGCAAGACCATCGCCGACGAATCGCCGCATCACATGGAGTTCCTGATCGACCGTTTCGGCTACGCGCGCTCGCGCTGGCTGCCGTCGGAGTCGCCCGAGTGGGCCGATGCGCAGTTCCTGCTTCGGCAAGGCGAGCTGTTGCGCGAAGAGCCGCGGCTGATGCCGCCGCCGGACGACCACGTTCACTAGTGACCAAGTTGATCCGTACCGCTGAATGCCGCGACATGAGCCTGCGCACGCCAGACCAGATCTGCGACGTCGCGACCGCAGCGCCCGTGTGGCGCCTCTCCGCTGTATCATCGTTGTGCACCAGCCTGGCGAACCGCTAAACCAGCCGATCATCCGGCATCGAGGCGTCGGTCGTTCGCACGCTGCACAAACGGCGCGCGAGCTTGTCGCTTGAAATGCGAACCGCCTGCGTGACGCTGATGAGCCGCCCCAAGACCACCAGGAACACCCGGCGCCGCGTGTCGTCGGCGGCTATCGGTCTGCACGAGGAATCTCCCCCGCCTGACCGGTGGACGGCGCCGCGCGACGCCGCCGCCACGGTGGCGCGCCGACACCTGAGCTTGCCGGCCCCGGGCGAGCGCATCGTCGTCGTCGCCGCGCCGCTGGGCTTCGGCAAGACGACCCTTGCCGCGAGTTGGTTTCGCGAAGGCAGCCCGGCCAATGGCGCCTCGGCGTGGCTCGCACTGGACGCAGCATGGCGCGACCCGGCCCACTTCGAGCGGTCGCTGCTGGCCGCGCTGGACCGGCCGATGCCGGCCGGAGGTTCGGGCACGTTCAGCGCCATGGTCACGCCCGAGACCAGCGCCTTGGCCGTTCTCGACGCGATGCGCCGCGACCCGAAGCCGCGCACGCTCTTTCTCGACGACGTGCACGAGTTGTGCGGCGCGGCCAGCCTGGACACGCTCAACCACCTGTTGCACGCAACGCCGGACCATGTGCGCTGGGTGCTGACCACGCGCGACGCCGCCAACCTGAACCTCGCCTCGCTCACCGCGCGCGGCCGCGTTCGCTGGATCACCCAGCACGAGCTGCGCTTCGGCGCCGACGAAGTGCTCGAGCTGTCACTGCGCTTGAAGCGCCCGCGCGACACCGCTGCGGTGCAGCGCCTGCTGGGGCTGACCGAGGGTTGGCCCGCACTGGTTCAGCTGACCCTGGCCGGCGGCGATGCGTCTCCGGTGGCCGGCACCGATCTGCTGGTCAACGACTTCATCCACCAACGCTTCATCAAGGGCCTACCGGCCGAACGCCAGGAAGCACTTTTCACGATGGCCGCGCTGGGCGAGTTCACGCCCAGACTGCTCGAGCAACTGGGCGTGCCGCGCGCGCGCGAGGCCCTGGCCGAAGCCGGGACGCTGGGCATCGCGCAGGCGCGCGCGCGCGTCGACGACGAGGTGCTCTACGCACTGCATCCGCTGCTGGCCGAGAGCGCGCTGGCACGCCTGGCCGGCGAAGGGCGCGGCGCCAACCAACTGCGCCGCGAGGCGGCACACTGGTGGCACGCCCATGGTGACCCCTACCGCGCGATCCGCCTGTCACTGGCCGGCGACGACGCGGCGCAGTCGCGCGCTCACCTGTGCGGCTACGCGCGCCAGCTCGTGCAGGCCGAAGGGCGGCACGAGACCTATCTCGAACTGCTGGCGCAGATCGAGAGGCGCGACACCAGCGCCGATGCGCTGCTGCAATTGTTCGCGGCCTGGGCGCTGGTGTTCCTGCGCCGCTGGGTCGAAGCCGAGGGCCGCCTGGCCCGCGCCGAGCGCGAGGCCGGCCCCGACAGCGTGCCTCTGGCCCACGCCGGCTTGTCGGTGCGTGCGGTGATGGCGGCGCTGCGCGACGATGCCGACGCGGCGCAGACCCACGCGCAGCGCTGGCTCGAGCAGGCAGCGGACGAGGAGCCCTTCCACCGCGGCGCGGTGTTTTCAGTGCTCGGCTTTGCGCACAAGTGCCATTCGCGCTTCGCCCAGGCCGAGCAGGCACTTCGTGAGGCGCAGTTCGCCTTCGAGCGTGCGCGCCTGCCCTACGGGCTGATGTGGGTTCGCGTGGTGAGCGCGGTGGCCCTGCTCAAGGCCGGGCGGCACCGCGATGCGCGGGCCGAGATCGCCGCTGCGCTGCCCGCCGACCCCGCGGCCGACCGCACCGGGCTGGTGGCCATGCTGCGCGCGATGCACGCCCTGCTGCTGTACGAACGAGGTCTGCTCACCGAGGCGACGAACGAGGCCGAAGCCGCGCTGCCCCTGCTGCCCCACCAGGGCGTGGTCGATGCGATGGTGGCCGGCTACGTCGCCGCGGCGCGCCTGCAGGCAGCGCGCGGCGACCTCTCGGCCGCGCTCGACGCGGCCGCCGAGGGCGAACGCATCGGCAGCGCGCGCGGCTTCGTGCGCCTGCAACTGACGATGGCCGCCGAACGCGCGCTGCTGCTGCTGCACGCGGGTGACGCCGACGGCGCCTGGCGCATCGCCGCCGATGTGGGCCTGCAGCCGGAGAGCGCGCGTTCGGCCCTGCATCTGGACAAGGCCGAGCGGCTGTGGGCACGGCTGGACCTTGCGCACGGCCGCGTCGAGGCGGCGCTGCGATGGGCCGACGCCGGCCATGCGCGCGCCCGCGCCAACGGCCAGAACTACAAGCAGGCCGAGATGCAGATGCTGCGCGCACGCGCGCTGCACGCAGCCGGCGACGAGCCGGCCGCCACGCTGGCCATGATGGACAGCCTGGCGCTGGCCGCTGCGCATGGCTACCAGCGTCTGTACGTCGACGAGGGCCCGGCCCTGGTGCCCCTGCTGCGAGCAGCCATCGCCCCTGGCTCGCCCGGTGCCGGCACCTCCGCCGCCAACCACGCAGGACAGATCGTGCGCGCCCTGGAGCCCAGCGCGTCATCGGCCGGCGCCCCGGCGGCTGACGACGCGCGCGCCAGCGAGCGCGAGATGGAAATCCTGATCTTGTTGGCCGAGGGCATGTCGAACAACGACGTGGCCATGCGCCTGGTGCTGACCGAAGGCACCGTCAAGTGGCATCTGCACAACCTGTACGCCAAGCTGGGCGTGCGCAACCGCACCGGGGCCCTGCGCGAAGCCCGCGCCCGCGGGTGGCTCCACGCCTGATGGCAGGGTAACCCCCAGCCCTTTTCGGGCATTCAACCTAACGAAAGTTGGGTGCATTGCGAACGCCGATTTGGCAGTATTTGATACTGAAACGGCAAGCTGTTGGAGATGCTTTCCGTGTGGGCGACGATGAGATATCAATCGAAAGGAGACCGTATGAGCGCGATTCCCCGGCCGGCCGGCGCCGGCAGCATGCAGCGGATGGCGGTACCGACATCCAAGGCGAGCACCGGCGCGCCGTGGCTGCGCGTGTTCGCAGGCCTGGTGGCGCTGTGCTTCGTCTTTCTCGTCTACCGCATCTACCAGGAGACCACGGCGTTCACGCACGGGCTTGATTACTTCAGCGGCGAGTTCCAGGCCTACTGGATGCGTCTGCTCTACACGCAGTTGGTACTGGTCATCGGCGGCGGCACTGGCGTCCTGGTGTGGCTTTGGCGCACGCGTGAGCGCGACTTCAGCCGCGTCGGGCGCCGCGAGGAACTGCGACGGCTGTTCGTGGTTTCGTCGATGCTGCTGGTGTTTGGCACCATCTTCTACATCACCGGGTCGATCTATACGGAATCCGATGCCGCGTGGCACCAAGTGACGATTCGCGACACCGACTTCACCCCCACGCACATCGGGCTGTTTTACTTCGGCGTGCCGGTGCTGGTGATGTGGGGATTCATCTCGTTCGCGTACGCGCACACGCGCATTCCGTACTTCGGCGGACGCATCTCGCTGCCCTTCGCGATCATCGTCGCGGGCGCGTTCATGATCATGCCCAACCTCGGCTTCAACGAGTGGGGCCACACCTTCTTCTACGCCGAGGAACTGTTCGCCGCGCCGATCCACTGGGGCTTCGTCATGCTGGGCTGGTCGTCGTTCGCCGCCGGTGGTCTGCTGACGCAGATCGCGACGCGCGTGATGGAACTGACGCGCCCCGCGCAAGGCGCCGCACAGGCTGCCTGAAAGAACCGGGGGGCACGCAAGGCCCCCTCACCGCGACTCTCGCGAAGAACCGTCCGCCCATGCGGCAGGCGGTGGAGACAACTCATGACCGCCCTCCCCCATCCCGACCAGCCGCTGACCCCCGCGGAGGCCCGGCGCGTCGATGCCCAACTCGACTGGGTCATCATCCCGCTGTTTGTCCTGCTGCTCGGCGCAGTGTTCAGTTTCGAGTTCGCACTGCTGGTCGGTGACTGGGACTACTGGATCGACTGGCGCGATCGTCGCTGGTGGCCTCTGGTCACGCCGCTGGCCCTGTCGACCTTGTCAGGCGTGTTCGGCTACGCCTTCTGGCGGCTGCTGCGCATTCCAGTGGGGGCGACGCTCAGCATCCTGGCGCTCACCGGGGCGGCCTGGCTCAGCCGCTACCTGAACTTCCATGGCTTCGCGAACTTCCCGATGAACATGGTTTTTCCATCGACGTACATCGCACTGGGGCTGATGATCGACTGCATCCTCTTGCTGACGCGAAGCTTCTTCTTCACCGGGGTGTTCGGCGGCTTCCTGATGGGCCTGCTGATCTATCCGCTCAACTGGCCGATCCTGGCGCCCTTCATGGTGCCTGTGGAACTGCACGGCACGCTGCTGACCGTGGCCGACACCATGGGCTTCCAGTACGTACGCACGGCGATGCCGGAGTACGTGCGCATCATCGAGCGGAGCACCCTGCGCACATTCGGCGAAGCAGTCACACCGGTGACGGCGGTGTTCGCGGGCTTCCTGACCATCCTTTCCTATTGGCTGTGGGTCTGGATCGGCTCGCTCGGCGTCAAGGCGGGTTGGCTTCGCAAGGCGGTGTGAACATGCTCGCAAGAACGTTTCGTATGATCGCACTGTGCTGGTTGGCCAGCATGACGCTGTTCACGAGCCCTGCCTGGGCCCATGGCGAAAAGGCGCAGCAGCCGGTGCTTCGCATGCGCACGCTGCACTGGTTCGATGTCGATGTGTCAGCACGCCGGCTCGACGTGGGGCAGACCCTGGTGGTCAAGGGCAGCTTCGTCCCGTCGCATGCCTGGCCAGAGCACGTGCCCTCGGCGCAGCAGACCGCGTTCCTGAACATCGGCGTGCCTGGACCGGCCTTTGTGCGGCTGGACAACCGCATCAACGGCACGCCGGGCATCCGCAGCAGTTCGTTCAAGCCCGGCGTGCAGTACGACTTCGTGATCACACTGAAGGCCCGCACGCCCGGGCGCTACCACGTCCACCCCTTGCTCAACGTCAAGGATGCCGGCCCGATCATCGGCCCCGGCATCTGGGTCGAAGTTGGCGGCAGCGCGGCGAACTTCAGCAACACCGTGAAGACGCTCACGGGCCAGGAGATCGACCTGGAGAGCTACGGCCTGGCCAATGCTGCGGGATGGTCGGCGCTGTGGGCGATGATCGGCCTGGCCTGGTTCGGCTACTGGCTGAGCAAGGCGCCCCTGGTGCTGCCCCGCTTCCGCCGCGTCGTCGAACTGGGCAATGACCGCGCCGACGAGATGATCACCGGGCGCGACCGCAAGGCGGCGATGCTGACGCTCACCGTCACGCTGCTGCTGGTGCTGGGAGGCTACTTCTGGGCGCAGGAACGCTGGCCGGTCAACACGCCGCCGCAGACCGGCAAGATCGAGACCGCGCAGTTGCAGCGTGAGCCTTCGCCGCTGACGGTCCGCATGGATGACGCGCGCTACCGCATTCCGGGCCGCAGTTTCCGCATCGAGCTCAACGTCACCAACAACGGCCAGAGCCCGGTGTCGGTGGGCGAGTTCAACAGCGGCAACCTGCGCTTCGTCAACGCCAAGGTGCTCCAGGCCCAGCCGCGCGACCCGGACGATCTGGTCGCACCGGACGCGCTGCGCGTGGACGGCGACGCCACCATCGCGCCCGGCCAGACGCGCAAGATCGTGATCTACGCCGACGACGCGATGTGGGAAACGCAGCGCATGACGACGATGATTACCTCGCCCGACGCGGTGATCGCCGGCATGCTGTTCTTCTACGACGCGCAGGGAAAGCGCTGGGCGGTGGAGATCAGCGGCCCGATGATTCCGCTGTTCGGATGAGCGCGCGCTGGATCGCTGCGCCGCTGGCGGCGCTGGCCTGCGGGGCTGCCCTCGCACACGGCGGCATGGCCATGGAGGACGACAAGTGCGTGTTGCGCATCGGCGAGGCGCAAGCGCACTTTGCCGGCTACCAGCCGGACTTCCGCTCGAGCCAGGAGTTCTGCGAGGACATTCCGGAGGTCGGGCGCGCGGTCTTCGTGGTGGACTTCATCCAGCCGGTGCTGCGCGAGCGCAGCGTCGAGTTCCGCATCCTGCGCGAGACCTCGGGGCGCGGTGCCAAGACGACGCTGGCTGATCTGGGCGATGCTGCCGGGCAAGCTTCGAATCTGCTGGCCGAGTTGCCGGCGCGCAGCTACCCGCGCGGGACGCTCACGCTGGAACACCGGTTCACCGAGGCTGGCTGGTACGTGGGCGTGCTCAGCGCCAGGGATCCGGCCAGCGGCAAGGTCGAGCACTCGGTGTTCCCGTTCCGCGTGGGCGTGCGCAACTACTGGAAGTACCTGCCGGTGCCGATGATCGTGGTCGCCTTCGTCTGGCTGCTGCTGCGCCTGACCCGCCCGCGCGACAAGACCGCGGCGCGCTGAGGCTGGTAAGAAGCCGGCCGCCCGACCGACGCCCCACCCCATCGATTCCCAGAAGGAGACAAGCCCTCGTGAAACCGATCCTCGCCCCCGCGCTGGCCTTGGCCTCATCCGCCTTCATCGCCGCTGGCGCAGGCGCCCAGCAGGCCCTCGACACCGCGCGCATCGTAAACGCCGACAAGGAGCCGCAGAACTGGCTCTCGTACGGCCGCACCTACGACGAACAGCGCTTCAGCACGCTCACCAAGATCAACGACGGCAACGTCAGGAACCTCGGCCTGGCCTGGTACTTCGACACCAACACCACGCGCGGTCTGGAGGCCACGCCCATCGTCGTCGATGGCGTGATTTACACCACCGGTTCGTGGAGTGTGGTGTGGGCGATCGATGCGCGCACCGGCAAGCAGCTCTGGATGTACGACCCGCAGGTCCCCAAGTCCTGGGGCGTCAAGGCCTGCTGCGACGTGGTTAACCGCGGCGTGGCGGTCTACCAGGGCAAGGTCTTCGTCGGCACGCTCGACGGGCGTCTGGTGGCGCTCGACGCTGCCAGCGGCAAGCCGGCGTGGGAGGTCAACACGATCGACCGCGACAAGCCCTACACCATCACCGGCGCACCGCGCGTGGTCAAGGGCAAGGTCCTGATCGGCAACGGCGGTGCCGAGTTCGGAGTGCGCGGCTACGTCAGCGCCTACGACGCGGCCACCGGCCAGCAGGCGTGGCGCTTCTATACCGTGCCGGGCGATCCTTCCAAGCCCCAGGCCTCGGCAGCCCTCACCAAAGCGGCACAGACCTGGAAGGGGGAGTGGTGGAAGATCGGCGGCGGCGGCACCGTCTGGGACTCGATGGCCTACGACGCCGAACTCGACCTGCTCTACATTGGTGTGGGCAACGGCTCGCCGTGGAACCGCGACATCCGCAGCCCCGGCGGCGGCGACAACCTCTACCTGTCGTCGATCGTCGCGCTCAGGCCCGACAGCGGGGAGTACGTCTGGCACTACCAGACCACGCCCGGCGAGACCTGGGACTACACGGCCACCCAGCACATCATGCTGGCCGACCTGTCGATCGGCGGCCAAGTGCGCAAAGTGCTGATGCAGGCGCCCAAGAACGGCTTTTTCTACGTGCTCGACCGTGCCACGGGCAAGTTCATCTCGGCGCAGCCCTACGTCAAGGTCAACTGGGCCACGCACATCGACCCGGCCACCGGCCGGCCGGTGGAGACCGCCGACGAACAGTACCGGAAGAAGGAAAAGCTCACCTTCCCCTCGCCCTACGGCGGCCACAACTGGCATCCGATGGCCTTCAACCCCAAGGCGGGCCTGGTGTACATCCCGGCGCTGGACCTGCCGCTGCTCTACAAGAACCCGGAAAGTTTCAAGTACGTTCCCAACGCCTGGAACACCGGCGTTGATCTGGTCGCCGCGATGCCGCCCTCAGGCATGCCGCAGGTGCTCGACCGCAAACTCGCGGCGCTGCTCGCCAAAGGCCACCTGAGCGCCTGGGATCCGGTGCGGCAGAAGGAAGTCTGGCGCGTGCAGCACACCGGCCCCTGGAACGGCGGCGTGCTGTCCACCGCAGGCAACCTGGTGTTCCAGGGCACCGCCGACGGGCGCTTGGCGGCCTACCGCGCCGACAGCGGCGCACCCCTCTGGGAGACACCCACCCAGACCGGCATCATCGCGCCGCCGGTCACCTACCAGGTCGATGGCGAACAGTACGTCGCCGTCATGGCCGGCTGGGGCGGCGCATTCGCGCTGGCCGCGGGCGGCGCGGCGCAGTTCGCGCAGAAGGGGCCGGGTGGCCGCCTGCTGGTCTACAAGCTGGGAGGCACGGCGCAGTTGCCGCCCTTCCAGCGCCCGGCACGGCAGCTCTCACCCCAGCCACAGACCGCCAACGAGGCCACGCTGAAGAAGGGCTACGAGCAGTACCACACCTTCTGCGCCGCCTGCCACGGAGCCACGGCGATCAGCGGCAGCATGCTGCCTGATCTGCGCTACATGTCACCTGCCACCCAAACCGCCTTTGACAAGATCGTGCTCGAAGGCGTGTACAAGGAAACCGGAATGGTTGGCTTCGGGCATCTGCTGACCAAAGCCGATGCAGATGCGATCCGCGCCTACCTCAACAAGCGCGCCCACGACCAGTTGGCCGAGGATCAGGGCGGCTGGTGGCAAGCGATCAAGGATTTCTTCTACTCGATCGCGGCTCAGGCGCTCAAGCTACTGCTGTCGCTGAAGTCGTGACGGACGCCGATGGCCCCGCCGAACTGGCGGGTGATGTTCGGAAGGGCTGGCTCCTTGCCCCCGTCATCTGTGAACGTGCCGGGGACAGCACTGGATGAGGCTCATGGCGCCAGCGCGCGCGGTAGGCGGCCAGGCACACGGAACTGGATCGATGGGGCCGGCCTTGTCCGGCTGAGCGGCACCGCCAAACAGGATCGGCCTCGGGTCGCCGGCCGCGTGCCCTCTGCGTGCACCGTGCACGCAGATTTCCCCAGGCAGCGAACTTCGGGTGCCCGCAATGGCGGTGCTCACCGCAGTGCCGGCCTCAGCTCGAAATGCGAGCACAAAGTCCTGCATTTGGGGTTAACCCCCCCCCGACGCGCCGACATTGTGCGTATTTCACGCCATCGCGGACACCCATTTCACGGGATCGCGGACAGCATTTCACGGCAAGGCGGACACCGTTTCACGCTGATCGCGGACAGCGTTTCAGCGTGATGGCGGACAGCGGCAGCGCGTGCGGGTGACCT
>JACRAZ010000063.1 GCA_016213205.1 Burkholderiales bacterium | reverse complement strand
GGGCCGACCGCCGGAGCCGTGCGCCGCAGGCCGAGGGCCCACGACTTTGTCGCGCCAACCATCGAACGTCTGCTTCGACCCAACACCAAAGACAACAACGGGCCGAGAGCGGTCACAGCAGAAAGCCGCGATGCCCAACCGCCTTCGGCGCAAGCGACGATCAAACTGCGGCGCAGGCCCGGGCGCGCAGGGCGATCGTTCGCAGGGTGTCGAGCCCCTTCACTCGACCGCCGCTTCCACCACCATCTGCAGCCGCTGCTGGCCCTGGAACTCGTCCAGGTTCAGGCGGTAGGCCAGGCGCACGCGTTGCGGCAGCGCTTCGGCGTGGCCGAACCAGATCGCATCGCGCAAGGGGCCCGCGGGGCCGCCGTGGCGCACCCGCAGCTTCAGGTGCTTCTCGCCCACCAGGCGCTGCTGCAGCACTTCCACTTCATCGAGGAACACCGGTGCCTCGAAGCCCTGGCCCCACACCTGCGCGTCGATGCGCGCCACGGTGTCGGCGCAGAAGTACTCCACCGCCAGGGGTCCGTCGGTGGCCACGGTGCGCGTCAGCGCCTCGGGTTGCAGCCATTCGCTGGCCACGGCCTGCAGCGCGGCGTCGAAGGTGGCGAAGTCCGGCTCGCCCAGCGTGCAGCCGGCGGCCATCGCGTGGCCGCCGAACTTCTTCAGCACCCCGGGGTGGCGCTTGCTCACCAGGTCCAGCGCATCGCGCAGGTGGAAGCCCGGGATCGAACGGCCAGAGCCTTTGAGCAGGCCATCGTTGCCGCGGGCGAACACGAAGGTGGGCCGGTGCAGCCGGTCCTTCATGCGGCCGGCCACGATGCCGACCACGCCTTCGTGGAACTCGGGGTCGAACAGCACCAGCGCCGGCGGTGCGCCGCCTTCGGGCATCAGCCGGTCCAGCAGCACGGTGGCCTGCTCGCGCATGCCGGCCTCGACCTCGCGCCGCTCGCGGTTGATGGCATCGAGCTGCGCCGCGAGGGCGGCGGCGCGGGTGGGGTCGTCGGTGAGCAGGCACTCGATGCCCAGGCTCATGTCCGACAGCCGGCCGGCGGCATTGATGCGTGGCCCGAGTGCAAAACCGAAATCGAAGGCCGAGGCGCGCTGGGCCGAGCGGCCGGCCGCGGCGAACAGCGCGGCGATGCCGGGCTGCATGCGCCCGGCGCGGATGCGCTTCAGGCCTTGCGCCACCAGGCGGCGGTTGTTGTCATCGAGCTTCACCACGTCGGCCACGGTGCCCAGCGCCACCAGGTCGAGCAGGGCATCGAGCTTGGGCTGGCTGGCGGCATCGAAGCGGCCACGCTGGCGCAGCTCGGCCCGCAGCGCCAGCAGCACGTAGAACATCACGCCCACGCCGGCGAGCGCCTTGCTGCGGAATGCGCAGCCGGGCTGGCTGGGGTTCACGATCACGTCGGCCTCGGGCAGGCGCACGCCGTGGGCATCCTGGGCCGGCAGGTGGTGGTCGGTGATCAGCACCTTCAGGCCCAGCGCGCGGGCGTGGGCCACGCCGGCCTCGCTGGCGATGCCGTTGTCCACGGTGACCAGCACCGCGGGGCGCTGGGCCATTGCCAGGTCCACGATGGTGGGCGTGAGGCCGTAGCCGTGCACCTGGCGGTCGGGCACCACGTGGCCCAGCGTGCCGGGGGCGGCACCCAGCATCGCCAGGCCGCGCAGCGCCACGGCGCAGGCGGTGGCGCCGTCACAGTCGTAGTCGGCCACGACGCAGATGCGGTGGCCCGCGTCGATGGCATCGGCCAGCAGGGCCGCGGCCTCGGCGCTGCCCTTGAGCGTGTCGGGCGGCAGCAGCCGGGCCAGGCCGTCGTCCAGGTCGTCGGGCGTGCGCACGCCGCGGGCGGCGAACAGCCGCGCGAGCAGCGGGTGGACACCGGCCTGCTCCAGCGCATGGGCCACGCGCGGTGGCACGTCGCGCACCTGGATGCTGGGCGTCACAGCGACTCCAGCAGCGCTTGCGCCGAAGGCCGGCGAAAGGCCCTGCGCAGGCGCTTCCACAGGCCCAGCGGCTGGGTCTCGAGCGTGCGGGCCACGCGTTCGCCGCACAGCACCAGGCGCACCGGGCCCCGCTGGCGGGCCAGTTGGGCCAGGGGCCCCGCGTCCAGCGCGGCCCAGGCCTCGCGCCAGGCAGCCCAGTCCTCGTTCAAGGCCGGTCGGCGCAGGCGATCGTCCACCGCCGGGGGCTCGGCCACCGGCACCTGCAGGCGCCCGCAGGCGCTGACCCAGAACGAATTCACCGGCGGCAGGCCGGCGGCCTCGCGTGCTTCGTTCAGCGGGTGGCCGTGCAGCAGCATCTGCGCCTCGTTCTGCACCCGGCGCAGCGTGCGGGCCTCGGGCTGCTTGGGCAGCCAGGGGTCGATGTGGCGGCCGATCACGCGGTCCAGCGAGGCGGTGGCCAGGCGGTCGAACACCGGGTGCGCGGCCAGCCATTGCAGCGGGCCGGCCCAGTGCAGCAGGAAGCCTTCGCTCTCGAGCAGCGGGCGCACGGCATCGAGCAGCGCGCGCGAGCCGGCCTCGTCCAGTTCCAGTGCCTGCGGGTCGGTGAGGATGATGCGTTCGGTGCTCACCTGCAGGTGCACCGGCGTCAGCAGGCCCCAGGCGTGCTCGCCCAAGGGCAGGCCGATCGATGCCGCCACCCGGGCGGCGAAGGGCAGCGCGCCATCGGCGGCGCGCCAGCCCATCGCATAGGCCAGCGCGCGTTCGTGCGGCGGCGACAGCGTGTACTCGTCACCGCCATTGACGATGCCAGGCGACAGCCGCGCCAGCAGGCGTTGCAGGTTGGGCAGGGGCAGGCCGAGAAGGGCCTGGCGGCCGGCTTCGGAGCCGGGGCCGGCAAACGGAACGATCAGGGTCGGCACCGCGGCATTATCCGGGCCACGCGATGACAGCCTGCCGGCCGGCCCCGGCGCAGTGGCCTGCTAGCATCGCCTCCCCATGAATTGGCCCTACGAATGGCAGATCGGCTGGCGCTACACCCGCGCCGGCCGCGCCGGGCGGCGCAACGGCTTCATCTCCTTCATCTCCGGTGTGTCGATGCTCGGCATCGCGCTCGGCGTGGCGGCGCTGATCATCGTGCTCAGCGTGATGAACGGCTTCCAGAAGGAGGTGCGCGACCGCATGCTGGCCGTCATCGCCCACATCGAGGTGTTCGACCGTGACGGCGCCGCGCTGGCCGACTGGCGTGCCACCGCGGCCAAGGCGCGCGAGCACCAGGCGGTGCTGGGGGCGGCGCCGTTCATCGCGGCGCAATCACTGATCGCGCGGGGCGACGAGATGCGCGGCGCCATCGTGCGCGGCATCCTGCCGGCCGAGGAAGCCACCGTCACCGAGGTGGCCGCAAAGCTGCGCGACACCACGCTGGCCAAGCTGCAGCCGGGGGCCTGGCGCATCGTGCTCGGTGTGGAGCTGGCGCGCCAGCTGCGCGTGCGCGAGGGGGATGCGGTCACGCTGATGGCGCCGGGCGGCCAGGTCACGCCGGCCGGCGTGGTGCCGCGCCTGAAGAGCTTCACCGTGGCCGGCACCTTCGAGGCCGGGCACTACGAATACGACAGCGGGCTGGCGCTGGTGCACGTGGACGATGCCGCCAAGCTCTACCGCCTGGAAGGCCCCAGCGGGGTGCAGCTCAGGCTGGCCGACCCGCAGACCGCCCGCAGCGTGGCGCAGGACCTGATGGTGCGCATGGGCGGCAGCCTCGCGGTGCGCGACTGGACCCGCACCAACCGCAACTGGTTCGATGCGGTGCAGATCGAGAAGCGCATGATGTTCATCATCCTGACGCTGATCGTCGCGGTGGCGGCCTTCAACCTCGTCTCCACGCTGGTGATGACGGTGACCGACAAGCGCGCCGACATCGCGATCCTGCGCACGCTGGGGGCGAGCCCGCGGTCGGTGATGGGCATCTTCGTCGTGCAGGGGGCCACCAGCGGCATCATCGGCACCGCCATCGGCGTGGGGCTGGGGCTGCTGGTGGCGCTGAACATCGACGTGATCGTGCCGGCCATCGAACGCCTGCTGGGCGTGAGCTTCCTGCCTGGCAGCATCTACCTGATCAGCCGCATGCCCAGCGATCCGCAGATGGGCGACGTGCTGCCCATCGGCATCATCTCGCTGCTGCTGGCCTTCGTGGCCACGCTGTACCCGAGCTGGCGTGCCAGCCGGGTGAACCCGGCCGAGGCGCTGCGTTATGAGTGACGTGGTTGTCGGCCCGGCACCGGCGCCCGTGCTGCGCTGCCAGGCGCTGGCCAAGCGCTTCAACGAGGGTGGGCTCGATGTCTCAGTGCTGCAGGGCGTGGACCTCACGGTGCAGGCTGGCGAGACGCTCGCCATCGTGGGCGCCTCCGGCTCGGGCAAGAGCACCTTGCTGCACCTGCTGGGCGGGCTGGATGCACCGAGCGCCGGCCGCATCGAACTGATGGGCCGTGAACTCGGCGCCATGGACGCGGCAGCCCAGGGCCGCTGGCGCAACCGGCACCTCGGCTTCGTGTATCAGTTTCACCACCTGCTGCCCGAGTTCAGCGCGCTGGACAACGTGGCGATGCCGCTGCGCATCCGGCGCGACAGCGTGGCCAGCGCGCAGGCTGCCGCCCGCAACGTGCTCGAACGCGTGGGGCTCGGGCCGCGCGTGCTGCACCGGCCCTCGGAGTTGTCGGGCGGCGAGCGCCAGCGCGTGGCGATCGCCCGTGCGCTGGTGGCGCAACCGGCCTGCGTGCTGGCCGACGAGCCCACCGGCAACCTCGACCGCGGCACCGCCGACGCGGTGTTCGCGCTGATGCTCACGCTCGCGCGTGAGCAGGGCACCGCGTTCGTGCTGGTGACGCACGACCCGGCCCTGGCCGCGCGCTGCAGCCGCGCGCTGCGGCTGGAGCAGGGCCGCCTGGTGAGCTGAGCGGCGGTGCTGGCCGGCCCGACCGAGCCCGACCCAGGCCGCGCCGCCCGCAGCCTGCGCCTGTTCACCGCGCTGTGGCCGGCCGATGATGAACGTGCCTGCCTTGCCCGCTGGGCGGGGCAATGGCAGTGGCCGCCATCGGCCCGGCGTGTGCCGCCCGCGAAGCTGCACCTGACGCTGCACTTCCTGGGCGCGGTGCCCGCCGACCACCTGCCGGCACTGCTGCACGGCCTGCCGCCGGCACCGCCACCGTTCAGGCTGGCCTTCGGCGAAGCCGGGGCCTGGGCCGGCGGGCTGGTGGTGCTGCACCCGCTGGCGCTGCCCGAGCCGCTGCTGGCCTTGCATGCGGCGCAGCGGCAGGCCCTGCGGGCGCTGGGCCTGCCCGTCGAAGCGCGCCCCTACCGGCCCCATGTGACCCTGGCGCGCCGGGCCGCCGGCGCCGTGCCCCCGGCTGCGCCGCTGCGGGCCCACTGGGCGGTGTACGGCCATGTGCTGGTGCAGTCGTCTGCCGGTGAAGCAGGTGGTGGCTACCAGGTGCTGGCGCGGTACTGAGCTGCCGCACGGCGGCGGCCACGCCGCCGGCCTGCCGGCCTGCCGGCACCCCGTGCACCGGTGGCGGCTTGATGGGGCTCAAGCGTCGGCGGGCTTTACAGCGACGGGGTGTGAACACGCGTAAGTGATTGATTCCTAAAGGTGGCATGCGCTTTGCTCACCGGCACACACATTCAACGCCAACGGAGCGCCAACTTGAACTCGATCATCCGCACCCTGACCGCCGCCGCCACCCTGGCGCTGGCCGCCGCCTCCGCCAACGCCGGCATGCTGGGCACCACGGTCTCGCACTGCGACAACACCGTCTACAGCGGCTCGGTGACCGCCGATCCCAGCGCGTGCGATGGCTCCACCTCGCAAGCCAGCCCGGGCTCGGCCGTGGTGGGCGCTGGTGTCGAGTTCTCGATCGGTGGCAACCGCCTGCTGGACTTCGGCGACGACACGCTGACCATCACCTACATCCAGCCGGTCGGCAGCGCGTCGCCGGACCTGTTCATCTTTGACCTGGACCCCTCGATCACCAGCGTGTCGCTGCTGGGCACCAACGCGCTCAACGTGAGCTGGGTCTTCTCGGGTGACCACCTCGGCATCCTGGTCGGCAGCCCGCTGCTGGATGGCACCGTGGTGCTGAGCATCAATGTCGGCACCGCCGTGCCGGAGCCGGCCTCGCTGGCGCTGGTGGGCGCTGCCCTGCTGGGCATCGGCGCCGCGCGCCGCCGCCGCGCCTGACCTGGCCAAGGCCGTCGGCCGCCAGCATCAAAGCCCGCTTCGGCGGGCTTTTTTTTCGCCCGTCACATCACCCGGCCGAACCACCACACGCTCAGCCCGGCGCCCAGCAGCGCCAGCAGCGCGCCGGCCGCGGCGAACAACGCGCTCACCTCGGTTTCCTTGGTCTCCACGACCAGCCGGCTCGACAGGCCCTGGTACACCTGCTTCAGGTCTTCCGCGGTGCCGGCGTAGAAGTAGTTCGCACGCGTGAAGGTGGCGATGTTCTTCAGCGTCTCCTCGTCCAGCCGCACGCGCATGCTCCAGCCTTCGAAGCCGATGATCTCGCCCGCCTTGGTGCCGATGCCCACGGTGTAGATGCGCACGCCGCGTTCGGCGGCCATCTTGGCCGCTTCCATCGGGTCCGGTCCCGTGGTGCGCTGGCCATCGGTGAGCAGGATCACCGCAGCCGAGCTGTAGCTGCCAGGCTCCACCGGCTTGAATTCCTTCTTGTCCTTCTTGTCGCCCGGGCCCGGCGGCATGTTGCGCGCGCCGGTGATCTGCGACAGGTCGATGCCGTCCTCCGGGAACAGCGTGGCCAGCGACAGCACGATGCCCGAGCCGATGGCGGTGCCGCGCTGCAGCTGGAAGCGGTCGATCGCGGCCACCACGTCCTCGCGGCTGAAGGTGGGGGCCTGCACCACCGCCGCGGTGCCGGCGAACGAGACCACGCCGATGCGCACGCTGCGCGGCAGCCCGGCGACGAAGGCCTTGGCCGCCTCCTGCGCGGCCACCAGCCGGTTGGGCTGCACGTCGGCCGCACGCATGCTGCCCGAGACATCCATCGCGAGGATGATGGTCTCCTGCTGCGAGGGCAGCTTCAGCACCGCCATCGGCCGCGCACTGGCCAGCAGCAGCACGCCGATGGCCAGCAGCAGCAGCAGCGGCGGCACGTGGCGACGCCAGCCCGGACCCGTGCCCATGGCCTGCTTGACCAGCGCCACGCTCGCGAAGCGCACGGCGCTCTTCTTGCGCCGGTGCAGCAGCCACAGGTACAGCGCCACCAGGGCCGGCAGCAGCAGCAGCAGCCACAGCATCTCGGTCCATTGGAAGCTCATCGGTGCGGTCCTTGGTCAGGCGGTTGCGGGGGTGGTGGCCAGCCGGGCCTGCGCGGGCAGCCGATGGCTCACCGGGGCGCGCAGGCGCTGGCGTCGAAGGGCCACGAAGCGCAGCAATGTGGCGAGCAGGTCGTCATCGGTGGCCAGCTCGAGCGTGTCGACCCCGGCGCGTGCCAGGCTCTCGCGCAGGGTGTCCTCGTGCTCGGCGGCCAGCGCCTCGAAGCGCTGGCGGAAGCCGGGATCGTGGGTGTCGACGAAGACCTGTTCACCGCTTTCGGCATCCTGCACGGTGACCAGGCCCACGTCGGGCAGCGCCATTTCCAGTGCATCGAACAGGCGCACGGCCAGCACCTCGTGCCGGCGCGCGAGCCGGCCCAGCGACTCGGACCAGCCGGGCGCGCTGATGAAGTCGGACACCACGAACACCAGCGAGCGGCGCTTCAACATCGACTCGCCGGCCTGCAGCAGATCGGCCAGCCGGGTTTCGCGCGTGGCCTGTGCAGCCGCCGGCGTGCGCAGCCGGGCCAGCAGCGCCAGCACATGGTTGCGGCCCACGCCGGGGGGCAGCACCGCGATCGGGTGCTGAGGCCCCTGGCGGCCGTACAGCAGGGCTCCGACGCGGTTGCCGTGCCGCGTGAGCATGCGCGCCAGCACGGTGACGAAGGCCTCGGACACCGCCAGCTTGGTGCGGTCGGCCGAGCCGAAATCGACACTGCCGGTCAGGTCCAGCAGGAACCAGGCGGTGAGCTCGCGGTCTTCGGTGTACTGGCGCACGTGCGGCTGTTGCAGCCGTGCGGTGACGTTCCAGTCGATGTGGCGCACGTCGTCGCCATGCTGGTATTCACGCAGGTCGGCCAGGTCCAGCCCGGTGCCGCGCCACAGCGTGCGATGGTCGCCCTGCAGCAGGCCATCGAGCCGGCGCAGCACCGTCCATTCGAGGCGGCGCAGCAACTGCTCGGGCGTGCCGGGATCGGTGCTCATTGCGGATGCTGCATCGGCTTGGCCGGGATGGGGATGCGCGCCATCACGCGCTCGATCAGCGCATCGGCCGTCAGGCCTTCGGCCAGCGCTTCGTACGACAACACCAGCCGGTGGCGCAGCGTGTCGGCGGCCAGCGCAAGCAGGTCTTCGGGCAGCACGTAGCCGCGGCCCCGCAGGTAGGCCAGCGCGCGCGAGGCCTCCACCAGCGAGATGCTCGCGCGCGGGCTGGCGCCGAAGCTCAGGTACTTGCCCAGCTCGGCCAGGCCGTGCTGCTGCGGCCGGCGCGTGGCGCCCACCAGCTTGACGGCATAGCTGATCAGGCTGGGGTCGACATAGACCTTGCGGCATTCCTGCTGCAGCTCGGCCAGCTGCGAGGTGGTGGCCACCGGCTCCACCGTGACGGGCGGGCCGATCACGCGTTCGACGATGACGAACTCCTCCTCGTCGGCCGGGTAGTCCACCAGCACCTTCATCATGAAGCGGTCCACCTGCGCCTCGGGCAGCGGGTAGGTGCCTTCGGTCTCGATCGGGTTCTGCGTGGCCATCACGACGAAGGGCGTGGGCACCTTGTGCGCCTCGCCGGCGATCGTGACCTGGCGCTCCTGCATCACCTCGAGCAGCGCGCTCTGCACCTTGGCCGGCGCGCGGTTGATCTCGTCGGCCAGCAGCAGGTTGGCGAACACCGGGCCCAGCGTGGTGCCGAACTCGCCGGTCTTCTGGTTGTAGATGCGTGTGCCCACCAGGTCGGCCGGCACCAGATCGGGCGTGAACTGGATGCGCTTGTAGCTGCCGCGCAGCGTGGCCGCCAGCGTGCGCACGGTGAGCGTCTTGGCCAGCCCCGGCACGCCCTCGACCAGCAGGTGGCCCTGCGCCAGCAGCGCGACCATCACGCGTTCGAGGAAGCGGTCCTGGCCGACGACGACACGCTTGACCTCGTAGAGGATGCGCTCCATCAGCGTGGCGGCTTCCGGGGCGGTCTGGTGGGGTGTGCTCATGTGCGGGTGGGTGTCGCTTCAGAAGGGGGGCATGCCAACGGCGGCGGCCGCGTTCTCGATCGGCACGGCAAAGCCGATGCCGATGAAGGTGCGCTGCTGGTTGGGGTTCATGATCGCGGTGACGATGCCCACCACGTGGCCATCCATCGTGACCAGCGGGCCGCCGGAGTTGCCGGGGTTGGCCGCGGCGTCGAACTGGATCAGGTTGGTGAGGCTGCGCTGGCCCTCGGGCGAGCGGAACTCGCGCTTGAGGCCCGAGACCACGCCCTGCGAGGCCGAGGGCCCGATGCCGAAGGGGAAGCCCACGGCCACCACTTCGTCGCCCGGCGACAGGCCGGCGGTGGAGCGCAGCGTGGCGGCATGCAGGTCGTCCGGGATGGTCTTGGCGCGCAGCACCGCGAGGTCGTTCTCGGGCTGCAGGCTCACCACCACGGCCTCCGATTCGCTGCCATCGAAGAAGCGCACGGTGATGGTGTCGGCCCCGGCCACCACATGCAGGTTGGTCAGGATCAGCCCGTTGTCGACGATCACCACCCCCGTGCCCACGCTGCGGCCGTCTTCGTCGTGCGTCTTGTCGCCGGGCTTGTCGCCAGGCTTCTGGCCTGGCCGGGTGGCGGCGCGTGGCGCGCCCTTGCCAGCGCGCGCGGAAGCGGGGTCGGGCTTGGCGGCCTGCTCACCCACCACGCGCACCACCGAGGGCAGCACCGCCGCATAGGCCGCGGCCGCGGCCGAGGGCAGGGGCTCCTTGGCGATGGATTCGCGCAGTGCGGCGTCGATCTGCTCGATCGTCGGCACCGGCTTGAGCTTCAGGGTCCAGGCCGGCCAGCCGGCCACCACGGCCAGCACCAGTGCGCCGGCGATCCAGGCCCAGCGCTCGCGGACGGGGCGGCCCGGCTGGGGCGCCGGCGGTGCCGCGGCCGTGGATTCGGCCCCGGCCGGCGCCGGCGCGGCGGCTTCGGACGCATCGGCCGTGGTCGGGCCCGGCGCCGCGCGCCGCGGGGTGCGACTGTACAAGGGCGTTCGAGCCATGCCTGAACCGCTCCGGCAGCCCGACCGCAGGCCGCATCGCGGCACACTACCACGAGCCTCCGGCCTTGTGCAGGCCGTGCCGCTTTTGCCGCTTCGGCAGCGCGGTGCATGATGTGCGCGCCATGCCGACCCGCTGGATCGACACCCACTGCCACCTGGACGCCCCCGAGTTCGATGCCGACCGGGACGCGGTGGCCGAGCGCGCACGGGCCGCGGGTGTCGCGCTGCTCGTGCTGCCGGCCGTGCAGGCACGCGATTTCGAGCGGGTGCGCGCGCTCGCGCATGCCACCGGCCACTGCTACGCGCTGGGCATCCACCCGCTGTTCGTGCCACAGGCCGAGGAAGGCGACCTGCAGCGCCTGGCGCAGGCCCTGCAGCGCCACCGCGACGATGCGCGCCTGGTGGCGGTGGGGGAGATCGGGCTCGACCACTTCGTGCCGGGGCTCGACCTGGCGCGCCAGCGCCACTTCTACCTCGCGCAACTGCAGCTGGCGCGGGAGGCCGGCCTGCCGGCCATCCTGCATGTGCGGCGGTCGGCCGATGCCCTGTTGCACGGCCTGCGCCGCATTCCGGTGAGCGGGGGCATCGCGCACGCGTTCAATGGCAGCGCGGCGCAGGCGCGGCAGTTCGTCGAGCGCGGCTTCAGGCTGGGCTTCGGCGGGGCGATGACGCATGAGCGCGCGCTGCAGATCCGCCGCCTGGCCACCGAGCTGCCCGCCGAGGCCCTGGTGCTGGAGACCGATGCGCCGGACATCCCGCCGCACTGGCTGTACCGCACCGCCGCCCAGCGGGCCGCGGGCGAGCGTTCGCGCAACGAGCCGGCCGAGCTGCCGCGCATTGCGCAGACGCTGGCGCAGCTGCGCGGCTGGAGCCTGGACGAAACCGCGCGCATCACCGGCCTGAACGCCTGCGCCGCCCTGCCGCGCCTGGGTGCTTGGTGGACACCCTAGCGTCATCGCAAGCTCGTGGCACTGCGTGCCCCCGGAACCCTGCGGCGGGCGCCCGAACCCTGGATCAGGAGTGATGCCGATGCACAGCCTGCAACTGCACTCAAGACTGCGCGCCCTGTTCGCTGCCGGCGCCTTGGCGCTGGGGCTGTCCTCGGCGCTGGCGGCGCCGGTGGTCCACCAACGGCGTCACCACCGGGCCGACCACCGCCACAGAGACGTACCGCACCCGCTTCGTCGGTTACGAGACGCGGCAGACGGCGGCGGGCAGCTTCCCAGCCTGCCGCTTCGAGAGCAGTTCGCCGGAGGCGCCGGATTCGGTGTCGGTGATTTGGGTGTGGCGCGGGTGGGGCATCGAGCTCGAACGCGAGTCGACCATCAACACCGGTGCGGGCGGCAGCTTCACCGATCGGTGGCTGCTGCAAAGGCTGAGTGTCAACGGCCAGCCCGCGCCCTGATCAGCGCCCGTTGCGCAGGCGCCGGTACAGCAGCCCGCGCGACACACCGAGCCGGCGCGCGGCCTGCGACACGTTGCCCTGGCACTGCGCCAGCGTCTGCTCGATGAGCTGGCGGCTCAGTTGCGCCAGGGTGGCCGCACTGGCGCCGGCTTCGTCGCCGGTGGCGTCGATGGCAGGGCCGGTCTGCACAGGCAGCGGCAGGCCGGCCTCGCCCTGGGGCTCGTCTTCCTCGCCATCGCCCAGGTCGCGGTACTCGGCCAGCATCCACACCGTCAGGCCATTGGGCAGCAGCAGCGGCTGCGGGCTGCGGGCCAGCGTGCGGGCGAGCACCTGCTCCAGGCTGCAGCCCAGCAGTTCCTCGGCCTTGAACTGGCGCGCGTCGGCATGGTTCACGCCCACCAGCGCGGCCGCCATCGCGTTGAGCCAGCTCACGCGCCCGCATTCGTCCACCGCGGCCAGGCCGGCATTGCCGGTCTGCAGTGCGGTGGCCGAGCTGTGCAAGCGCACCAGCACCTGTTGCCGGGTTTGCGCAATTCGCAGGTTGTTCTCGATCGTGTTCGCGTAGGCCTGCACCAGCCACTGTGCATCAAAGCCGAAGGGCTGCGCTTCGATCGAGAGGTCGAGCACGCCCACCACATCGCCGTGCCGGTTGCGGATGGGCGCGGCCGCGCAATGCACGTCGCCCAGCAGTTCGTAGAAGTGCTCGTGCGCGCCCAGCACGCAACTGCGGCCCAGGTGAGCGGCCAGCGTGGGGGCGGTGGTGCCCACCATCAGCTCGCCCAGGTTCACGCCCACGCGGCAGCCGGTGGCCAGCACCGGCGTGTCCTGCAGCGTGGGCGGCGACACGCGCAGCAGCACCCCGTCGCGGTCGGTCAGCAGCACCTTGGCGGCGCTGCGGGCCACGGCGGCCTGCAGTTCGTCGAACGGGCGGCGCGCCGCGCGCAGCAGCACGTGGTCACGCGCGGCGAGGTAGTTCACCTTGCTGCGGCTGACGGCCTGGAACTCGGGCAGCTGCTCGGGCCGCAACCCGGCCTGCAGGCAGCGCTGCCAGGATTGCCATAACGCATCGGGCACCTGGCCGTCCGGGCGCAGGCCCTCGCTGAAGAAGCGTTGCCGCGCCAGCGGCACGCTGGCCTGGGCGGCGGCCGCGGCCGGCCAGTGCATGGCGGTGGGATGGGAGCGTGATTGCGGCATGGCGAAGCTGTGTCGAGACAGAACAGTTCGGGGTGCGGGAATCCACGAGATTGGATTGCCGCCGCGGACGGCCGATGCTCAGCGGGTTCCCCACCCAAGAGCAGTGAACGAGGAGACACCATGACGAAGCAACGGCATCCTGCGGCCCAGGCGCGATGGTATGGGCTGGCACTGTTGTGCGCAGCACTGGTTAGCCCTGCCTCGGCCGCGCCGCCGGCCAAGGGCTCGCCTGAGCACATCAAGGCGGTCACCGGCCGCATCGATGGCAAGGCCATCCAGGCCAATGCCAGAACCACGGCCGACTGGCCCAGCTACGGCCTGGATTACGCCGAGACACGCTTCTCGCGGCTGGACCAGATCAACGCCGGCAACGTGAAGAACCTGGGCCTGGTGTGGTCGTACAACCTCGAATCGACACGCGGGGTGGAGGCCACGCCGGTGGTGGTGGACGGCATCATGTACGTCACCGGCGCCTGGAGCATCGTGCACGCGCTGGACGTGCGCACCGGCCAGCGCCTGTGGACCTACGACCCGAAGGTCGACCGCTCCAAGGGCTACCGCGGCTGCTGCGACGTGGTCAACCGCGGCGTGGCGCTGTGGCAGGGCAAGGTGTACGTGGCCGCGTACGATGGCCGTCTGATCGCGCTGGACGCGGCCAGCGGCAAGGTGGTGTGGGAGAAGGACACCATCATCGACCACAAGTACTCGTACACCATCACCGGCGCGCCGCGGGTGGTGAAGGGCAAGGTCATCATCGGCAACGGCGGCGCCGAGTATGGCGTGCGCGGCTACGTCACCGCGTACGACGCGAGCACCGGCGCCCAGAAGTGGCGCTGGTTCACCGTGCCGGGCGATCCGAGCAAGCCCTTCGAAGACGAATCGATGGCCAAGGCCGCCAAGACCTGGGATCCTGCCGGCAAGTGGTGGGAAGCCGGCGGCGGCGGCACGGCCTGGGACACCATGGCCTTCGACCCCGAGCTGAACCTGCTGTACATCGGCACCGGCAACGGCAGCCCGTGGGCGCGCAGCAAGCGCAGCCCGGCCGGGGGTGACAACCTGTACCTGGCCTCGCTGGTGGCACTGAACCCGGACACCGGCAAGTACGTGTGGCACTACCAGGAAACACCGGGTGACAACTGGGACTACACCTCCACCCAGCCGATGATCCTGGCCGACCTGAAGATCGGCGGCAAGCCGCGCAAGGTGATCCTGCACGCACCGAAGAACGGCTTCTTCTTCGTGGTGGACCGCACCAACGGCCAGTTCATCTCGGCCAAGAACTTCGTCGACGTCAACTGGGCCACCGGCTACGACGCCAACGGCCGCCCGGTGGAGGTGGCCGAGGCGCGCTCGACCGACAAGCCCTACGACTCGATCCCCGGCCCCTTCGGTGCGCACAACTGGCACTCGATGTCGTTCAACCCCAAGACCGGGCTGGTGTACCTGCCGGCGCAGAACGTGCCGCTGAACCTGATGGACGACAAGGGCTGGAGCTTCAACTCCAACAAGCCCGGCCAGCCGCACAGCGGCATGGGCTGGAACACCGCGATGTTCGCCAACGCCGAGCCGCCCAAGAGCAAGCCCTTCGGGCGGCTGATCGCCTGGGACCCGGTGGCGCAGAAGGAGGCCTGGCGCGTGGAGCACGTGTCGCCGTGGAACGGCGGCACGCTCACCACCGCCGGCAACCTGGTGTTCCAGGGCACGGCGGACGGCCGCTTCGTGGCCTACAACGCCACCACCGGCGAGAAGCTCTGGGAAACGCCCACCGGCACCGGCGTGGTGGCCGCGCCCTCCACCTACCTGGTGGATGGCAAGCAGTACGTGTCCATCGCGGTGGGCTGGGGCGGTGTGTACGGCCTGTCGATGCGCACCACCGACCGCAAGGGCCCGGGCACGGTGTACACCTTTGCCGCGGGGGGCACGGCCAAGGCGCCTGACTTCGTGGACTACAAGCTCGGTGCGCTGCTCAAGGGCGTGGACTACGACCCCAAGCACTACCAGGAAGGCACCCTGATCTACGTGAGCAACTGCGTGTTCTGCCACGGCGTGCCGGGCGTGGACCGCGGCGGCAACATCCCGAACCTGGGCTATTCGTCGGCCGACATCATCGGCAACCTCGACCGCTTCGTGTTCAAGGGCCCGGGCATGGCCAACGGCATGCCCGACTTCACCGGCAAGCTCACGTCGGATGATGTCGCCAAGATCAAGGCCTTCATCCAGGGCACGGCAGACGCCATTCGGCCGAAATAGGGAGCCCCGGCCGCCTGGCGGCCAGTCCGCGTCCGGCCCGGCAGGGCCGAACGCCTCGCCAGGCGAAGAACAGTCCGCAGGGACTGTTCTTCGTCCGGGCTCGGCCCCAAGGGGTTGACCAAACCCGACCGGGCAACCCGGATCGGGTTTGGCGCTTCGATCGGGGTGGCGCCCCTGGGCGCTGCGCGACCTGTCCCCTCCGGGGGAGCGGTCGTGGCGCTCTCTCGTCTAGAAGCGGTGCTGCCAGCGCACGGACAACAGCGCACTGCGGGGGGCGCCGGGCTCGAAGAAGCGGGCGTTGCCGTCGTTGACGATCACGCTGCCGGCGTGGAGGCGGTCGAACAGGTTGTCGAGGCGGGCGAGCAGCTCGAAGCTATCGGATGAAGTGAGCGGCTGAACGAAACGCCAGCGCAGGTTCGCCAGCGCGTAGCCGGCGGCGAAGTCGCTGTTCGCATCGTTCACCGGTGTGCGGCCCACCGCGCGCCACTCGAGCGCCAGCTCACCCGGCCAGGCCAGGCGCGCCGCGGGCTGCCAGGCCAGCTCGGCATAGCCACTGGTGCGCTGCGTGCCGGCGATGCGGTTGCCCGCGGCCACGGGCAGGTTGGGCACCGTGCAGGGCACGCCGCTGCAGGTGAGGAAACGCTCGCGGTAGCGCGCCTGCAGCCAGGTGGCGGCGGCCTGCACACGCAGGGCAGGCGCGGCCTGCCACTGGCCGGCCAGCTCGGCCCCCGCACGCTGCGTGCGGCCCACGTTCTGGAAGCTGGAGCGGCCACCGCTGTTGCTGAGCACGCCGATCTCGTTGTCGACACGGGCCGTGAACAGCGTGGCCTCCAGCTGCAGCCCGGGCCGCTGCAGCTTGCCACCCAGCTCGACCTGGCGGCTGGTCTGCCCGCGCAGCGTGGTGTTGAAGCCGGCCTGGCCATCGGCGCGGTAGGCCAGCTCGCCCAAGGTGGGTGATTCGAAACCGCGCGCCGCGCTGGCGTGCAGGTTCCACCCGGGCGCCGGCGACCAGCGCAGCCCCAGCGCCGGGTTGGTGTAGCGGAAGTCGAGCACGCCGGAGTCGTCGCCGTTGGCAAGGAACCTGTCCTCGGTGCGCAGCCGCACCCGGCCGTGGCGCAGCCCGCCGGTGACGGCCAGGCGCTCGGCCAGCGGCCAGTCGGCCTGCGCAAAGGCTTCGCGGGTGCTGGCGCGGTTGCGCTCGTCGCGCCGCAGCCGGCCCTGCACGCCCAGCACCTGGGCGGCGCCGGTGCCGGTGAAGTTCTCGTAACCCTGGCGGTCGTCGCGCTGGTCCTCGACCGAGACGCCGGTGACCAGTTCGGCCGACCCCAGCCGCCAGGCCAGCCGGGCCTCGGCGCCGCCGTAAGCCCGGTCGAAGTCGACCAGCCCGCCACCATGGCGTGCCGGGGCCTGCGTGGCCGCTGCGATCGCCTGCCATTGGGTGACGCCACGTGTTCCGTTGTAGACCATCAGCGTGCTCTCGGCGAGCGGGCCATCGCCGGCAAACCGATGGCGCCAGTGCAGGCCTTCCTGGGTCTGGCGGATGGTCTTGCGGGTGTCGAACTGCAACGCCTGCGGCGTGGTCTGGCGCCAGCCGGCCGCGAACTGGGCGCGGGTCAGGCCCAGCGGGTCCTGCGCGCGCTGGGTGTGGTCGGAGGCTCGCAGCACCACGGTTTCGGTGCCGTGCTGCCAGCCCAGGCGCAGGTGGCCCAGCTGGCGGTGGGCCGCGCTCTGCGGGCGAAAGCCGTCGCTGTCCAGCACCGATGTGCTGGCCTGCAGGTCCAGGCCTTCGGCGGGCCGGGCCGCCAGGCCGATGCGCGCCTGCCGCAGGCCGAAGCGGCCCGCATCGGCCGAGGCCTCCACCTGCGGGTGGCGCACCGCCGCGCCATGCACCGCGATCACGCCCCCCGAGCTGTTGCCATACAGCGCTGAAAACGGCCCGCGCAGCACCTCGATGCGCGCGGCCCCCGCGAGGTCGAGGTGCGCCACCTGGCCCTGGCCATCGGGCATGCTGGCGGGGATGCCGTCGGCCACCAGGCGCAGGCCCCGCACGCCGAAGGCAGCCCGCGCACCGAAGCCGCGCGAGCTGATCTGCAGGTCTTGCGCGTGGTTGTTGCGGTTGTTGGCCACCAGCCCGGGCACCCGGACCAGGGCTTCGGAAAGGTTCACCATCGGCCCGGCCGCACGCAGTGCGTCGGCCTCCAGCACCGACAGCGCATACGGCGAATCCAGCACCCGCTGGGCACGTGCTGAGCCGGTGATGACGATGCTTTCGGTGGATGGCTCGGCCGGGCCCGCCGGGGCGGTCTGGGCGCAGGCGGCCGCGCAGGCGATCGCCAGCGCGGAGGGAACCAGGGTGTTTCGGGCTGCGGGCATCGGCAAGGTCAGGGCGAGAGGACAGGGCCTGCATCACACCCGCATTTGCCGCCGGGCCCAAGCTGGTAGTGACCCCAGGGTCAGCGGTTGCGCGGCGCGAGCGGGGTCTCGGGCACCGGGTAGCCCGCGGCGCCGAAGGCGGCGACCACGGCCTTGTGGGTGTCGAAGTACACCTGCCAGTAGTGGTCGGTGTGGGTGTAGGGGCGCACGCACAGCAGCGGGCCTTCGGGGGTGAAGCCCATGATCTCGATGTCGGGCGCCGGCGTGGCCAGCACGTTGGGGATGGCGGCGATGGCGGGCTTCAGCCGTGCGATGGCGTCGTTGGGGTCCACGCTGTTGGCCACCTTGGCGCTGCAGTCCACGCGGCGGTGCGGCAGCGACGAGTAGTTCTGGATGCTGTCCGAGAAGATCTTGTTGTTGCCGACGATCGTCATCACGTTGTCCGGCGTGATGATGGTGGTGCCGAACAGGCCCACCTCGTGCACCGTGCCGGTGACGCCGCCGGCCTGCACGAAATCGCCCACCTTGAAGGGCCTGAGCACCTGCATGAACACGCCGGCGGCAAAGTGCGTGAGCAGCCCGCCCCAGGCGGTGCCGATGGCCAGGCCCGCGCCCGCCAGCAGCGCCACGAAGGAGGTGGTGCGCACGCCGAAGATGTCCAGGATCGCGAGGATCAGGACCAGGTTCAGCACCACGTTGAGAATGGAGCTCAGGTACTTGGCCAGCGTGCCGTCGATGCGCTTGCCGTGCGCCACCGCGGCGTTGAAGGCCTTGAGCACCAGGCCGATGATCCAGCGGCCCAGGATCCAGGCCGCCAGCGCGCCCAGCAGCTTCAGCCCGAAGTCCGCGCCCTGGGTGCTGAGAAAATTGACTATCGTCTCGACGTACATGCTTGTCCTCCGCTTCGGGAAACCCATTGCCCCGCCGACCCATCATTGCAGAGCCCCGTGACGCGGGCAATCCGGCCCCCTTGCTCGAAGGCCTGCCACCGGTGCTGGCGCCCGACAGCCGGCTGATCGTGCTGGGCAGCTTTCCCGGCGCGGCCTCGCTGGCCGCACGCCAGTACTACGCCCACCCACGCAACCAGTTCTGGCCGCTGCTGGGCGCGCTGTGGGGCCTGGACCTGGTGGCGATGCCGTATGCGCAGCGGCTCGAGGCCGTGCGCGCGCACGGCCTCGCGCTGTGGGATGTGTATGCCGCCTGCCGCCGCGAAGGCAGCCTGGACAGCGCGATCGAGGACGCGCAACTCAACGACCTGGCCAGCCTGGCGCAGCGCGCGCCGGGGCTGCTGGCGGTGCTGCACAACGGCGGCGAATCGGCGCGCTGCATGCGCATCACCCGCACGCTGGGCCTGCCGGTGCACCGGCTGCCTTCCACCAGCCCGGCGAATGCGAGCTGGTGCTTCGAGCGCAAACTCGCGGCCTGGCAGGCGGTGTTCGATCAATACGGAGTGAGATGAGTCGAAGCAAGCAGACCCAACTGGCCGGCGCCACGATGAGCGAATTCGACGGCGTGCGCTACCTGCACCTGGGCACGCCCTGGGTGCAGGGCGCGATGCGCATCCGCAAGCCGCGCAAGATCGAGCTCGAGTATGTGCAGCGCATGATGGCCTGGCTGCTGTGGCGCCCCAGCGAGCAGGTGGCCGCTGGCCACGCGGTGCAGCTGGGCATGGGCAGCGCCGCGATCACGCGCTTCACGCACCAGGTGATGCGCATGCGCACCACGGTGGTGGAGCTCAACCCCAGCGTGATCCAGGCCTGCCGGCTGTGGTTCCACCTGCCGGCCGACGACGAGCGGCTCACCGTGGTGCAGGCCGATGCCGGCGCCTGGGTGGCCGACGACGCGCAGGTGCAGGCGGTGGACGTGCTGTGCGTGGACCTCTACGACCACGAGGCCGCGGCACCGGTGCTCGACGACGCGGCCTTCTACGCCGCCTGCCGGCGCGTGCTGGCGCCGGGCGGGCTGATGACGGTGAACCTGTTCGGCCGCGATGCGAGCTTCGAGCGCAGCGCAGGCCACATTGCCGCGGCCTTCGGCACCAACCAGGTGTGGCAGCTCGCGCCCACGAAGGAGGGCAACACCGTCGTGGTGGCGGCGCGTGGCGTCGAGGTGCCCGATCGCGACACCCTCACCGAACGCGCCGCGGCCATTGAGGCCCGCTACGAACTGCCGGCCCGCAAGTGGCTGCGGCTGGTGCGCCCCTATCAACCCAAAGGCGCGTCATGAGACCGCGCCAACCCTGGAGCATCGGATGATCGATCGTCGTCGCTGGATGGCCGCCGCAGCGGCCGTGTCGGGCACCTGGCCCGCGCTGCTGGGCGCCCAGGCCGCTTGGCCGGGCAAGCCGCTGCGCATCGTGGTGGTGTACCCCCCCGGCGGCATTGCCGATGCGGTGGGGCGCCTGCTGGCCGAGCGGCTGCAGCAGCAGCTCGGCCAGCCGGTGGTGGTGGAGAACCGGGCCGGCGCCAGCGGCTCCACCGGCATGGACCTGGTGGCCAAGGCGGCGCCGGACGGGCACACGCTGGCGTTTGCCGCGATCAGCCCGCTGACGCTGAACCCGCACCTGATGAAGCTGCCCTACGACCCGCAGAAGGACATCGCCCCGGTGGCGCAGGTGATGTACGCGCCGGTGTACCTGGTGGCCACGCCGGCCTTCGAGGGCAAGACGCTGGCGGACCTGCTCGCCCGGGCCAAGGCCGCACCGGGCCACCTGCGTGCGGCCACCTCGGGCATGGGCAGCATCGGCCACGTGATGCTGGAGCAGCTGATGCGCCGCGCGCAGGTCCAGATTGCCCACATCCCGTACAAGGGCGGCAGCCAGATCGTCACCGATGCGATCGGCGGCCAGTTCGAGGTGTTCACCATCAACCCCAGCGCGGCGGTCGCGGCCCAGGTGGCGGCGGGCAAGCTGCGCGTGATCGCGGTGGCCGCGCCAGCCCGCCTGCCGGCGGTGGCCGAGGTG
This sequence comes from Burkholderiales bacterium, assembly GCA_016213205.1. GTDB lineage: Bacteria > Pseudomonadota > Gammaproteobacteria > Burkholderiales > Burkholderiaceae_C > Pseudaquabacterium. The sequence continues at coordinate 139,878 of JACRAZ010000063.1, read as the reverse complement.
CCCACCTTCGCCGAGCTGGGCTACCCGGAGGCGAACCTGAACTCGGTGTTCGGCCTCTTCGCGCCCGGCCGCACGCCGGCCGAACTGCAGAAGCGCATCAACGCCGAGGTGAACGCGGTGCTCGCGCAGCCCGATGTGCGCGAGCGCCTGACCAAGCTGGACAACGTGGTCGCCACCGGCACGCCGGAGGCTTTTGCCACGCTGGTGCAGCGCGAGCACGAGGCGCTGGGGCGCATCGTGCGGGAGGCGGGCATCCGCAACGATTGAGGCGCGCGTGGTTACTGGAACGACACGGTGCTCAGGATCTGGCGGTTGTTGCGGTCCACGTGCATCAGGCTGTGCTCGAAGTAGGACTTGCTGGCCTGGCTGGCGTGCTTCGGGCTCACCACGAAGGCCGAGGTGCCGGTGGCCTGGCTGCCGGGGAAGGTGGCGATGAGCGTCCGGTAGGCCGGGTAGAAGGCATTGTTGGTGTTGCCGATGCGCGAGCCGTTGTGGAAGTCCCAGGCCTGGAACAGGCCCAGCGCCGTGCCGTCGGGCATGGCGGCCGGGGCGGTCCAGCTCACGCTCAGCGCGGCCGGGATGGCGCTCACGCCGTTGGCCGCCACCTGCGCGTACGTGAGGGTGCCGAAACTCAGGCGCGAGAACTTGTCGGCCCCGCCCGTGCCCACCATGTCGACGAACCGGTACGGCAAGGTTTCGAGGCTGGCGTAGTAGGTGGCGACCGGGGTCTTGCCGGACTGGCCGTTCACGGTCTTCCAGCCATCGTCGTTGTGGATGTCGAAGCGGTAGACGCCGCCGGCCACCCAGCCCTGGTCGGCGAAGCTCTGGTCGGTGGCGGCGCTGGGGCTGGACGTGGTCCAGCCATAGTCGAACGCGGTCGCGCCCTGGCCGGTGCAGTCGGCCACCGAGGCCACCGGCACGTTGGTGCCGCTGATGCGGCAGTAGCGCCAGCCGTCGTCGTCCAGCCAGTTCAGGAAGTTGCCGTTCTTGCCCGCCAGTTCGGGTGCGCTGCGCAGCAGCCGCGGCGAAATGAACTTCAGTGAGAACTGCGTGGCCACGCCGTTCACGGTGGCCGCCGGCCCGGGGCCGGTGACGATGGCGTAGGTGGCGTTGCCCATCGGGTCGGCAATCTGGAACTGGATCGAGCGGCGGTAGTTCACCGGCGGGTTCAGCGCCGCGCCGCCGCTGAGGGCGCGGCGCTCGTCGCGCACGTTGCGGCTGCGCAGCGCGGTCTGCACCAGCTGCTGGTTGCCCAGCAGGCGCAGTTCGCTGCCGGCCTGGGGCGTGCTGCAGCCCGGCACGCCGGCGCTGTTGCCGCTGACGAGCGTGTTCACCGCGCCGCGTGCCGTGGTGCCGTCCTTGTAGGCCACGTCGTAGGAGATGTCGATCTCCTGCCGTGTGCTGCCGTCGGTGTGGGTGAGGTTGCGCACCGCGCGCACTTGGATGTTGTTGCTGACGCGGCCGATCTGGTAGGCCTCCCGGGCCTTGTAGTCGGCCAGCTCGGCATCGGTGTCGGTGATGATGAAGGCGCGGGTACGGCCATCGTGGCGGTAGCAGCCGTCCAGCGGTGCCACGCGTGCCGTGCCGCTGGGCGGCACGGCCGTGGCCCAGAGCTTGTCGACCGAGGCCATGTAGGCCTTCACGGCATTCAGCGTGGCCGCCGGCAGCAGCGTGGCCGTCATCAGCGTGAAGTTGAAGCTGCCGTCGTTGGCGAGCGTGAGGTCGAGGTAGGTGTCGGCCCCCACCTGCACCGCGGGCAGCGAGAGCACGCCGGTGTTCAGGTTGTAGCTGGCCACACCGGGCGCCGCCGGAGTTTGCGGCGTGCCGCCTTGCAGCGCGAACACGTAGTTGCCGGTGTGCTTGAGCACCACGTTGGTGAAGCTGAGGGGCCCGGCGCTGAGCGACGGAATGGTCAACAGGCTGGTCGCGCCGTCAAACGTGGTGACCTGTGCCGACGCGGAGGACAGCGCGAGGCAGGTCCAGGTGGCAGCGCAAAGCGAGGTCTTGAACATGCGGGGGCTCCGGCGTGGAGGGGTTGTGATGTGGCGAGCATAGCCAAGCGACGCGGCGGGCTCGTCATCAGGGTCGAGGATCCGGCATGCCATCGGCGCTAGCCCGGGGCCGCCGCGTCGCCGGCGCGGACACAATGGCCCCATGCGCCTGCTGCCGAAGATCGTCCTGGTGGTGTTGGCCCCGATCCTGGTGGGCATGGTCGGGGCCGCGCTGATGCTGAACCTGCGGCTGCAGATCGAGCGCGATGCGGCGGTGGCCCGCACCGAACGAGCGCTGGCCGACCGCGCTGCCGGGCTGGCGGCCCAGCTCCAACTGCGGCGCAACATGCTGCGGCTGCTGGCGGCCACACCGGCCTTGCGCATGGGGGGCGCGCCCGAAGCCGCCACGCTGCGGGCCTGGTCCGGCGTGGCGGGGCTGTTCGACCACATCGAGTGGCAAGCCCCAGGCGCCGCCGATGCACCGCCTGACGACACCGCGCCGCACTGGTTGCCCGGGCCGGCAGCGATCGAATGGCGCCAGCGCGTGGTGTCGCAGGGCGGCGGCCTGGCGGGCTGGCTGGTGGCGCGCACGGCGCTGCCCCCGCTGCTCACGCAGGGCGAGGCGGCCGAGGCCGCGCGCGGCGTGCAATGGACGCTGGCCGACGCGCAGGGCCGCCCGATCGCCGGCCCCGCGCTGGGCCCGGCCTCGGGGCTGGAGCAGCGCCGGCACCCGGTGGCCGGCACCGGCTGGCACTGGGTGCACACGCGGCCGGCGCCGAGCGTGCGCGACCTGGTGGGCGCCTCGGTGCTGCGCGTGGTGTGGTTGCTGGGGCTGGTGATCGTGGTGGCGCTGCTGGGCGCCTGGTGGGTGCACCGCATGATCACCCAGCCCTTGACCCGCCTGCGTGAGGCGCACGCCGATGTGCAGGCTGGCAACCTGGACGTGCGCGCCCAGGAGTCCGGCCAATTCGAGGTGGCCGAGCTGGCGCGCTCGTTCAACCGCATGGCCGCGTCGCTGGCCACCGCCGACCGCAAGTTCCGCCTGGTGTTCGAGGCCTTCCCGCACCCGGTGATGCTCAGCCGCTACAGCGACGGGCGCTACCTGGACGCCAATCCCGCCTTCACGGCGCTCACCGGCCACAGCCGGGCCGAGCTGCTGGGCCACACCGTCGAGGAACTGGGCCTGGTCGAAGACGCCGAGGCCCTGCGCAAGCAGATGCTGCGCCTGCGCGAAGAGGGCCATGTCGACGGCGAGGCGGTGCATTTCACCGACGCCACCGGCCAGCAGCGGTGGCTGCTGTATGCCGCGCGCCTGCTGCAGATCGGCGACGAGCGCGTGGTGCTCACCGTGGGCACCGACATCACCGCGCTGAAGGACACCGAGGAACGCCTGCGCCGCAGCGAGCAGAGCTTCTTCGCGTTGTTCGACTCGGCGCCGCTGCCGCTGTCGTACTCGCGGCGTCACGACGGGCAGCGCTACAGCATCTGGAACCAGGCCTGGTACCGCGCCACCGGCTACTCGCGTGAGCAGGCCGAGCGCCGGCGCGGCCTGGACTTCGGCTTCTGGGTCGATGCCAGCGAGCGCGCACGCTACAGCGCGCTGGCGCGGCACGAGGGCCTGGCGCAGGGCTTCGTGGCGCAGATGAGGCACCAGGACGGCTCGCTGCACTGGTACGAGTTGTCGGGCCAGCTCATCACCACCAGCGAGGGCGTGAAGCTGATGACGGCCTATGTCGACATCACGCAGCAGCGCCTGGCGCAGGCCGCCAGCGAGGCCGCGCAGGCGCGGCTGCAGGCGGTGTTCGATGCATCGCCAGTGGCCATGCTGGTGGCCGACATCGACCAGGGCTGGCAGGCGGTGGCCGCCAACAGCGTGTGGTTCCGTCAGTTCGGGCGTGAGCCCGCGCAGGTGCTGGGCCACGACGGGGTGGCCCTGCGGCTGTGGGTGGACGCGGTGCACCGCGAGCAGCTCCTCGGCCAGTTGCAGCACGACGGCGACATGGTGCAAGGCTTCGACACCGAGATGCAACGCGGCGACGGCAGCCACCTGCTGGTGCGCATCGCGGCGCGGCGCTTCCGGGCCGGCGAGCGCAACCTGCTGGTCATGGTGTACGAGGACATCACCGAACGCACCCGCGCCGAGCAGGCCCTGAAGGAAAGCCGGGCGCTGATGGCGCACACCTTCGACCTCACCCCCGAGCCGATGACCATCATCGGCGAGGACGGCCGCTTCCTCGACGTCAACCGCATGTGGGTGCAGATCTCGGGCATTCCACGCCAGCAGGCGGTGGGCCGCACCGCGATGGAGGTCGGCCTGCACACCGACCTGGCGGACTGGCGGGCGCTGCGCGAGCAGTTCGCGCGCGATGGCAAGGTGACCGGCCAGCTCGTCACCTACCACCTGCCCGACGGGCGCAGCATCCGCTGCGAGGTGTCGGCCAACCGCCTGGTGGCGCAGGGGCGGCCGATCAGCATCTGGATCACGCGCGACATCACCGAACGCGAGCGCGCCCGCGCCGCGCTGCAGGAGCTCAACGAAACGCTGGAGCACCGCGTGGCCGAGCGCACGGCCGAGCTGAGCAACGCCCTCGAAGGCCTGCGCCGCGCCCAGGCCGAGCTGGTGCAGGCCGAGAAGCTGGCCTCGCTGGGCGCCCTGGTCGCCGGCGTGGCGCACGAGTTGAACACCCCGATCGGCAACGCGGTGATGGTGGCCAGCACGCTGGCCGACCACCGGCGCGAGTTCGAGGCCGCCATTGCCGGCGGGCTGCGGCGCACCGCGCTCGAAACCTACCTGGCCAGCGCGCGCGAGGCCTCGCAGGTGCTCGAGCGCAACCTGCAGCGCGCGGCCGAACTGGTGGGCAGCTTCAAGCAACTGGCGGTGGACCAGTCCAGCGTCCAGCGGCGCAGCTTCGAGTTGGCCGAGGTGCTGCAGGAGGTGCTGCTCGCGCTGAGCCCGACGCTGCGGCGCAGCGGCGTCACGCTGGTGGACGAGGTGCCGGCCGGCCTGCTGCTCGACAGCTACCCCGGCCCGCTGGGCCAGGTGCTGGTGAACCTGATCAGCAATGCGCTGGTGCACGCGTTCGAGCCGGGCTCGGCCGGCACGATCACCGTGGCGGCCGGCCGGCTGGACGAGCGGCGCCTGTGGCTGCGCCTGCGTGACGACGGGCGCGGCATCCCGCCCGAGGCCTTGGGCCGCATCTTCGACCCCTTCTTCACCACCCGGCTCGGCCAGGGCGGCTCCGGCCTCGGGCTGCACATCGTCTACAACCTGGTCACCGGCCTGCTGGGCGGGCGCATCGAGGTGCGCAGCGAGCCGGGCGCCGGGGCCGAGTTCGTGATCGAGTTGCCAGTGCAGGCGCCGGCGGCGTAGCCGCGGGAATGCCATGAGTCGGCGGGGCACCTGGCTCAGGCTAGGATGGGCGCCCTATCGGTTTTGCTGCTTTCAGCCGGATCGTGACCACGCCAGACGACACGATTGACGCCGACGCCTTCGTCCCCTTGCTGGACGACGAGGCTGCGCCCGCCGGCGACGGTGCAGCGCTGCACTGGAAGGTGCTGATCGTCGACGACGACGAGGACGTGCACCAGGCCACCGAGCTGGCGCTGCGCGGCGTGGCGATCGAGGGCCGGGCCCTGCAGTTCCTGCATGCCCACAGTGCGGCCGAAGCGCTGGCGCTGATGCGCGCACAGGCCGACATCGCGGTGGCCCTGCTCGACGTGGTGATGGAGGCCGAGGACGCCGGCCTGCGCCTGGTGCGCCAGCTGCGTGAGGACCTGGGGCGCCGTGCGCTGCGCGTGGTGCTGCGCACCGGCCAGCCGGGCTACGCGCCCGAGATCGAGACGATCCGCAGCTACGACATCAACGACTACAAGACCAAGTCCGAGCTCACGCGGGTGCGGCTGTACACCAGCCTGACCGCGGCGATCCGCTCGTACCGGCAGATCGTCACGCTGGAGCAGACGCGTGACGGGCTCGAGATCATCGTCTCGGCCAGCCACCAGCTCGGCCGCCAGCGCGGCCTGCAGCGGTTTGCCGAGGGCCTGGTGACCCAGCTCAGCGCCTTGCTCGGTGTGCAGCCCGAGGGCCTGGTGTGCGCGCACGCGCCGGTGGACCCGTACGACACGCCGCGCATCATTGCCGCGGCCGGGCGCTTTCGCGAGCTGATCCACCGCCCGCTGGAAGACCTGGCCAGCGCCCCGGTGCGCGAGACGCTGGCGCGCTGCCTCGACGCGCGCCACCACCAGCTCGAGCCGGCGCTGTGCCTGTACTTCAGCGCGCCCTCCGGCCGCGGCATCGCGGCCTACGTGGACGCCGCGGCACGCGTGGAACCGCTGGACCAGCGCTTGCTGGAGGTGTTCAGCGCCAGCATGTCGGTGGCCTTCGAGAACGTGCTGCTGTATGGCCAGCTGGTGGACTATGCCTACCAGGACCAGCTGCTGCGCATGCCCAACCGCAACCGCTTCGTCGAGCTGATCACCGAGCGCCAGCGGGCCCCCGAAGGGGTGGCACTCGCGCTGCTGGACATCGACGACTTCGCGGCCATCAACGACACGCTGGGCCATGTCGTCGGCGACCAGGTCTTGCGCGCGGCCGCGCAGCGGCTGCAGCAGGTCCTCGGGCCCGAGGTGGTGCTGGCCCGCATCGGGGGCGACACCTTCGGCCTGCTCGGCCCCGAGGCGGCGGTGAACCCGCAGCTCGTGGAGACGGCGTTTGCCGAGGTGGTGGAAGCCCAGGGCGAGCGCATGCGCATCTCGGCCACGATGGGGCTGGTGCGGCTGCAGGCCGATTCACCCCCCGGCGCCGAGCTGATCAAGGACGCCCACCTCGCGCTCAAGCAGGCCAAGCAGATCCGGCGCGGCAGCTCGTGCTACTTCTCCGAGCGCATGGGCGTCGATGCGCGCGAGCGCATGCGCCTGCTGCGCAGCCTGCGGGGGGCCTTCGACGAACGCCGCCTGTACGTGGCCTACCAGCCGCAGGTGGACCTGGGCACCGGCCGCGTGGTGGGCGCCGAGGCGCTGATCCGCTGGCGCCGGGACGACGGCAGCTTCGTGCCGCCCGACCGCTTCATCCCGCTGGCCGAGCGTTCGGGGCTGATCGTGGCCATCGGCGAGTTCGTGCTGCGCACCGCCTGCCATGCGCTGCACCGCCTGCACCGGAGCGGCTACCCCGGGCTGCGCATGTCGGTCAACGTCTCGAAGGTGCAGTTCACCGACCCCGACTTCCTGCCCTCGGTGGTGCGCGCGCTGCAAGATGCCCGGGTGGAACCGCAGGCGCTGGAGCTCGAGATCACCGAATCGGTGGCCTCCGAAGACCTGAACTTCATCCTGCGGGTGCTGGCCGAGTTGCGGCGCATGGGCGTGGCGCTGGCGATCGACGATTTCGGCACCGGCTATTCCTCGCTGAGCGTATTGCGCCAGCTCGGCGCGCAGCGCCTGAAGATCGACCGCGCCTTCGTCAACGAGCTCGGCGCGGTCGACGCGGAGCGCGGCGACGCGGGGCAGGGCAGCATCGCCCGCATGGTGGTGGACCTGGGCCGCTCGCTCGGGCTGGAAACCGTGGGCGAAGGCGTCGAGACCCTTGCCCAGCGCGAGCTGCTCACGGCCATGGGCTGCCACATCGGCCAGGGCTTCCTGTTCGCGCACCCGATGCCGGCCGACGAACTGGCCGACTGGCTGGCGCGCAACCGCTGAGCCGCCGCGCCGGCCGGCCGCCCCGGCGCTCGAGGCTACTCGACCACCCGTCCCCGCCCGGCCTTCACCTGCCCGCGCTGCAGCTTGCCCTCCACGCGGCGGCGTTGCGAGGCGCGTGTGGGCCGGGTCGCGCGGCGCGGGCGGGGCACCTCGGCGGCCTGGTCCACCAGGGCCTGCAGGCGCTCGATCGCCTCTTCCCGGTTGCGCACCAGGCTGCGATGGGCCTGCGCCTTGATGACCACCACGCCCTCGGCGCTGATGCGCTGGTCGCCCGAGGCCAGCAGCCGTTCCTTCACCGCGGGCGGCAGCGAGCTCGCCCCGATGTCGAACCGCAGGTGCACCGCGTTCGACACCTTGTTCACGTTCTGGCCACCGGCGCCCTGGGCGCGGATGGCACTGAACTCGATTTCCTCTTCACGGACGCGGGCTGGCAGTGGCATGGCATCATCTTCGGCCCCCGGTCGTGGCGGGGCGCAACAGGAGACCGGGCATGTTCGGTGTGGCGGACTATGGCGCATTCGTGGTGGCGGTGGTCGTGTTCCTCGCGATCCCGGGGCCGGGCAACCTGGCCCTCATCACCTCCACCAGCAAGGGCGGGCTGCTCGGCGGGCTGGCGGCCACGCTGGGCGTGATCGCCGGCGACCAGGTGCTGATGTGGCTGGCCGTGGCCGGCGTGGCCACGCTGCTGGCGGCCTGGCCGCTGGTGTTCGGCGCGGTGCAGTGGCTGGGCGCGGCCTACCTGGCGTGGCTGGGGCTGCGCATGCTGCTGGCGCGGCCGGGGGATGCGCCTGTCATCACCATCCGCGCCGGCCAGTACTTCCGGCAGGCGATGGCGATCACGCTGCTCAACCCCAAGGCCATCGTGTTCTACATGGCCTTCTTCCCGCTGTTCGTCGACCCGGCGCGGCACCTGGGCCTGACCACCTTCGCTTTCATGGCCGCCACCATCGCGGTGCTGACCTTCCTGTACGCCCTGACGGTGGTGCTGCTCACGCGGCGCTTCGCCCAGGCCCTGCGCGGCAGCCCGCGGGTCACGCGCTGGCTCAACCGGGTGGCCGGCACGCTGCTGCTGGGCTTCGGCCTGAAGCTCGCGCTCGCGCGCTGACCACTGCGGGCGGGCCATGTCCGGCGGCTGGGCGGTGTTCGACACCCCGATCGGGCCCTGCGGCATTGCCTGGGGTCCGCTGGGCGTGCGCGGCGCACAGTTGCCGCAGGCCGATGCCGAGGCCACGCGCGTGCGCATGGCGCGCCGCTTCCCGGCACTGGCCGAGCGGGAGCCGCCGGCCCAGATCACGCGGCTGATCGCGGCGCTGCAGGCCCTGCTCGGCGGCGAAGCGCGTGACCTGGCCGACACGCGGCTGGACTTCACCGGCGTGCCCGACTTCCACCGTCGCGTGTATGCCGCGGCGCTGGCGGTGCCGCCCGGGCGCACCGTCACCTATGGCGAGATCGCGCTGCGCCTGGGCGAGCCCGGCGCGGCGCGTGCAGTGGGCCAGGCGCTGGGGGCCAACCCGTTTGCGCCCATCGTGCCCTGCCACCGGGTGCTGGCCGCGGGGGGCCGCACCGGCGGCTTCTCGGCGCATGGCGGCACCGACACCAAGCGGCGGCTGCTCGCGATCGAGGGCGCTCGGCCCGACGACCAGCCCAGCCTGTTCTGAGGCGCGGGCCGCCCGGCACGAGGCCTGGGCGGCAGCGCGGGTTCAGGCCTGCTCGAGCCGGAAGTGGCGCACCACGTCCACCAGCCGGTTGGCCTGGTCGTTCAGGCTCTCGGCGGCGGCGGCGCTTTCCTCCACCAGGGCGGCGTTCTGCTGGGTCACCTGGTCGAGCTGGGTCACGGCCTGGCCGACTTCCACCACGCCGGTGGCCTGTTGCTGCGTGGCACCGCTGATCTCGTCGATCAGCTTGGCCACGCGCTGCACCTGGCTGACGATGTCGCCCATCGTCGAGCCGGCGTCGGCCACCAGGCGCGAGCCGGCTTCCACGCTCTCGACGTTGGCGGTGATCAGCGACTTGATCTCGCGCGCGGCCTCGGCACTGCGCTGCGCCAGCGAGCGCACCTCGCCGGCCACCACGGCGAAGCCGCGGCCCTGTTCGCCGGCACGCGCGGCCTCGACCGCGGCGTTCAGCGCCAGGATGTTGGTCTGGAAGGCGATGCCGTCGATCACGCCGATGATGTCGCTGATGCGGTGGCTGGCCGTGGTGATCTGGTTCATCGTGCCCACGACCTGGCTCACCACCTCACCGCCCTTGCGTGCCACCTCGCTGGCCGCATCGGCCACCTGGCTGGCTTCACGCGCGGTGTCGGCGTTGTTGCGCACCGTGGCCGAGAGTTGTTCCATCGAGGCCGCGGTCTGCTGCAGGTTCGAGGCCTGCTGTTCGGTGCGCTGGCTCAGATCGGTGTTGCCCGCGGCGATCTGGCCGGCGCCGGTGGCGATGCTTTCGCTGCTTTGCCGCACCTGCAGCACCACCTGGCCCAGGCTCTCGTTCATCTTCTTCAGGGCGCTGAGCAGCAGCCCGGCTTCGTCGGACCCGGTGGCCTCGATCTTCGAGCGCAGGTCGCCTTCGGCCACCGTGCAGGCCACGTTCACCGCGCGCTCCATGGCACGGGTGGTGTCGGCCGACACCAGCACGATGATCCACATCGCCAGCGCGCCCAGCGCCGCCAGCGGGCCTGCGATCAGGAACAGGGACCACTGCCGTGCCGTCACTCGGTCGGCCAGCACCTTGTCCAGCGCCTTGAAGCCTTCGGCGATCAGCGTGAACTGCGCGTCGATGACCTTGGTGGTCGCGGCAAAGTAGTCGGCCGGCGGGTGGTCCAACGTGCTCGATTGCAGCAGCTTCTCGTCCGCCAGCTTCAGGCCCTGCTCGGCCGCGGCCTCGGCGTCCTTCAAGGTCGCCTCGAGCTGGCGTGCCAGCGCGGGCTCGGCCGCGGCGGCGGAGCGCATCGATTGCAGCGCGTTGCCACGGTGGAAGCGGGCCATCGTGAGCAGGGATTCGATGCGCCCGCGCTCCTGCGGCGAGGCCTCGTGCTTGACCAGCAGCATCGAGCCCGCTGCACGCAGCTGGCCCAGCCGTTCGGTCAGGTAGGGCAGGTCGGTCAGCACGGCCTGGATCAGGTGGCTGCTGTGGGCTTCTGGGTCCAGCGTCAGCGACGAGGCGTCGGCCACGGCGCGCAGCAGGTCGAGCTGGCGCTGCACCAGCTGGGTGTGCCTGGCAAAGCTGTCGGCCGGCGCGATCGCCTTGGACGCCACGGCCCCGGCGAGCGCCGACCAGTCGGCCTGCGCGGCCTTGGCCTGCGCGGCCAGTTCGGGGTGGTCGAGCGCCTGGATCGACCGGGTCACCTGCTCCTGCGCCTTGTCGACCTCGGACTGTTTGGCCTGGCGCTTGTCGGCCATGGCGGTGTTGCCCGACAGCACGTTGGCCGACAGGCCGCGGTGCTGCTGCGTGTACTGCACCAGGCGCAACAGGTCGCCCGCCGGGGCCATGCCGGCGGCCTCGTGTCGTGCATCCTGCATCACCGTGAAGTGGCCCTGCATCAGCAGGCCCGCGGGCAGGATGGACATCACCACCGCCAGCACGGCGATCAATGTGAACTTGTGGCGCAGCTTGAGGTTGCGGAGGAGTCGTCTCACAGTGGTTCCCTGGTCGTTTGGTCAATCACTTGCTCCGCACGACTTCACTGCGGCCTGGGCGAACGAGCAGCGCGGCGCGACGAGCGCCCGCTGCACCTCATGTCGGCAGGGATTGTTTCGAGCTTGAGGGCCGGGTATCGACGGAACAGACCGGGTTTTGACGCCGGTCATGCTTCGACCCGGCAGGACTCAGCGGCCCTTCACCGCCAGCAGCTCCACCTCGAACAGCAGCGTGGCATTGGGCGGGATCGTGCCGCCCGCGCCGCGTTCGCCGTACGCGATGGCCGGTGGGCAGGTGAGCTTGGCCTTGCCGCCCACCTTGATGCGCTGCACCCCCTCGGTCCAGCACTTGATCACGCGGTTGAGCGGAAATTCGGTGGGTTCGCCGCGTTGGTAGGAACTGTCGAACTCGCGGCCGTCGGGGAAGGTGCCGCGGTAGTGCACCTGCACCGTGTCGGTGGCGGCAGGCGCGGGGCCCTTGCCTTCGCGCAGCGAGCGGAACACCAGGCCGCTGTCGGTGACCACGGCGCCGGGCTCCTTGGCCGCCTTGGCCGCCACTTCGTTGGCCGGGGCCTTGGCGGGGGCATCGTTGGCGGCGAGGGCAGGGGCCAGCGGCGTGGCCAGCAGGCAAGCCAGGGCCAGGATCGGCAGGCGTGTGCTCATGGGGTTCGGTCTCCTGTGGGACGGGGCGGGCCACGGCGGCCCGCCGGCGGCCGCGATCATCGCATCCACCCGGGGGCCGGGTCGGGCGGCACCGCTACACTGCAGGGCTCTCGCGCCGGCCTGGCATGCCGCCGCGGCGCTTGCCTCTCCCACGCCCGTGCCCCCTGCTTCGTGCTCATGGCCTCCGTCACCCCGGCAACTCCCCCCTTCGACCTCAAGAGCACCGCCTGGACCCTGACCGCGCTGCGCCTGCAGACACCGGACCTGCAGGCCTTTGCCCAGGCCCTGGCCGCGCGCGTGGCCGAGGCCCCGGGCCTGTTCGACAACGACCCGGTGGTGGTCGACCTGAGCCCGCTGCGCGAGGCCGATGCCGCGCTGGACTTCCCCGCACTGATCACCTGCCTGCGTGCGCACCGTCTGTCGCCGATCGCCGTGCAGGGCGGCAGCGCGTCGCAAACCGCCGCGGCCCTGGCCGCCGGCCTGGCCGAGGCACTGGATGCCGCGCCGATGGCGGCGCCCGCCAGCGCCCCGGCGCCGACGGCGCCGCCGGTGGTGCGCGAGGTGGAGGTGCTGCGCGAGGTGGAAGTGGTGCGCGAGGTCGAGGTGCTGCGCGAGGTGCCGGCCGCGGCCACGCCCACGATGGTGGTGGACAAACCCCTGCGATCGGGCCAGCGTGTATACGCCAAGGGCGGCGACCTGGTGGTGCTGGCGGTGGTCAGTTTCGGTGCCGAGGTCATTGCCGACGGCAACATCCATGTGTACGCGCCGTTGCGCGGCCGCGCCATCGCCGGGGCCCGCGGCAACACCGAGGCACGCATCTTCAGCACCTGCCTGGAGCCGCAACTGGTGTCCATCGCCGGCATCTACCGCACCACCGAGACCGCCTTGCCGCCCGAGGTGCTGGCCAAGCCGGCGATGGTGCGGCTGGAGGGCGAGAAAATCCGCATCGAGCCGCTCGAGGCTTGAGCCCTGCATTCCATTTCGAAAGGATCTCAACCGATGGCCAAGATCATTGTGGTCACCTCCGGCAAGGGCGGCGTCGGCAAGACGACCACCAGCGCCAGCTTTGCCTCCGGCCTGGCCCTGCGCGGGCACAAGACGGCGGTGATCGATTTCGACGTCGGCCTGCGCAACCTCGACCTGATCATGGGCTGCGAGCGCCGCGTGGTGTACGACCTGATCAACGTGATCCACAACGAAGCCAACCTGAACCAGGCGCTGATCAAGGACAAGCAGTGCGACAACCTGTTCGTGCTGGCCGCCTCGCAGACGCGCGACAAGGACGCGCTCACGCAGGACGGCGTCGAGCGCGTGCTGAATGACCTGGCCGGCATGGGCTTCGAGTACATCGTGTGCGATTCGCCGGCCGGCATCGAGACCGGTGCGCTGATGGCGATGCACTTTGCCGACGAGGCGCTGGTGGTCACCAACCCCGAGGTGAGCTCGGTGCGTGATTCCGACCGCATCCTGGGCATCCTGGCCTCCAAGACCAAGCGCGCCATCGAGGGCAAGGAAGGCATCAAGGAGCACCTGCTGATCACCCGCTACAACCCCAGCCGGGTGGTGGGCGGGCAGATGCTGTCGCTGGAGGACATCCAGGAGATCCTGCGCATCCCGCTGATCGGCGTGATCCCCGAAAGCGAGAGCGTGCTCGACGCCTCCAACCAGGGCGTGCCGGCCATCCACCTGAAGGGCAGCGACGTGTCCGAGGCCTACAAGGACGTGATCGGCCGTTTCATGGGCGAGAGCATCCCGATGCGCTTCACCGACGCCGAGAAACCCGGTTTCTTCAAGCGCCTGTTCGGCGGGAGGTAAGGCGCGATGTCCCTGCTTTCCTTCCTGCTGGGCGAGAAGAAGAAGACCGCCTCGGTCGCCAAGGAGCGGCTGCAGATCATCCTCGCGCACGAGCGCTCGGGCCGTGGCGGCTCGCGTGCCGACTACCTGCCGCAACTGCAGCAGGAACTGGTGGCGGTGATCTCGAAGTACGTGTCGATCAAGCCCGACGACATCAAGGTGCACCTCGAGCGCCAGGACAACCTCGAAGTGCTGGAAGTGAAGATCGAGTTGCCCGACGGGCTGACGCGCTGACCGTTGCCGTCTGTTACGCCGAGGTGTCGGCAGCCTTGACACCTCCGGTTGACAGCGCTATTTCCGCACTGCAGTTGTGCGGTTTTCTTGTTTTGAATCAACAGCTTGATGCTGCTTTGGTGCGCATTGCACGGTTCTTGCTATCCCGCGCTGGCTCGTTTACTTCGGAGGAGTTCGACATGACTGGATACAAGTTGCCCTCGCTGGCCGCGCTGGTGGGCGGCCTGGGTTTTGCCGCATCCGTGGCCGCGGCACCGGTGGCCGTGGTCTCGCCGCCGCCCCTGACCAACGGCTTCAAGCTCGAGTGGGCCCAGACCGATCTGGCCAACAAGCCCGACACCATTGCCGAGGCACTGGCCACGCTGGCCACCGGCATTGATGCCACGCAGTACCTGAACACCATCAACCTGGGCGACGCGCAGGTGCCGTTCGCGGGTGGCGATCCGGTGTTCGCGGTGCGCATCACCGGCTACATCACGCTGGCCGCCGGCAACTACCAGTTCGGCTCGGTGCACGACGATGGCCTGCGGGTCATCATCGGTGGCGAGAACGTCATCAACTTCGACAGCAACACCTCGCCGGTGCTCACCACCTCGGCCGTGTACGCGCTGGCCGCCGGCACCTATGAGGTGGAAGTGCTGAGCTGGGAGCAGGGCGGGCAGTTCGCGCTGACCTTCGGCACCATGGCATCCAGCACCTCGGGCGTGCTGAACCTGCTGCAGGGCTTCCATGCCACCGAGGTGCCCGAACCCGCCAGCCTGGCGCTGGCCGGTCTGGCCCTGCTGGGCCTGGCAGGCGCGCAGCGCCGCCGCGCCGGCTGATCCGGCCGCCGCTCGACGGCAGACACCAGGGCGGCCTCGGCCGCCCTTTTTTCATGCCGCCCGCGGCGCGGGCCGGCCGCTCACAGCCGCAGGCGCTTGAACACGCGTTCGGGGATCAGCCGGATGATCATCATGATGCCGCGCCAGAACCAGGGCGTGTACAGCACGTCGCGGCGGCGCTCGATGGCGCTCACGATGTCACGCGCAACGGCATCGGGCGTGGCCCAGAGCGGGCCCTTCTTGTCGAAGGCCGCGGTCATCGGCGTGTCCACGAATCCGGGCTTGATGGTCAGCACCTGCACGCCGGCCGGCTGCAGGCGGTTGCGCAGGCCCTGCAGGAACAGCCCGAGCGCGCCCTTGGCCGTGCCGTACACGTAGTTGGACTGGCGCCCACGGTCGCCCGCCACCGAGCCGATCACCGCGATGCTGCCGCTGCGCTGGGCCTCGAAGCGGTTGGCCAGCAGCGTGAGCAGCGCGATGACGCTCAGCGCGTTGGTGTTCAGCTCCTGCAGCGTGGCGGCCACGTCGCGTTCGCAGGCCTTCTGGTCGCCCAGCGTGCCGTGGGCGATGAGCACCAGGTCCAGCCCCTGCAGTGCGCTCGTGGCGGCCTCCAGCACGCCGGCGTGGGCGGCGAAGTCGTTCACGTCCAGCACCGCGCAATGGGCGGCGGCCGCGCCGCGCACCTTCAGGTCGTCGGCCAGGGTCTGCAGCCGTTGTGCATGGCGGCCCAGCAGGCAAAGCGCATGGCCCTGCGCGGCCCAGCGGCGGGCGGTCGCCTCGGCAATGGCGGAGGTGGCGCCGATGATCAGGATCTTCAGGGGGGTCATGACAGTCCGAGCCGGCGGGATTGGGCGGAGGCGAAACGCCCGTGCGCGAACCAGCGCGCACGCACGTCCTCGAACGCCTGCCATTGCGGGTAGCCGGCCTTGAAGGTGGCTTCGCTCATGCGGGCGTCCTTGGTCAGGTAGAGGCGGCCGCCGTGCTGCAGCACGCTGCGGTCCAGGGTGTCGAGCAGTTCGAACACCGCCGGCTCGGCCTTGAAATCCAGCGCGAGGGTGTAGCCCTCGGTCGGAAAGGACAGCAGGTTGCGGTTCGCGGGGCCGAACACCTTCAGCACCGCCAGGAAGGAGCCGCGGCCGGAGGCGGCGATGCGCTCCAGCACCTCGCGCAGGCCGGCCAGGCCGGCCGAGCGGGGCAGCACGAACTGGTACTGCACGAAGCCGGGCCTGCCGTACAGGCGGTTCCAGTTCGCCAGCGCATCCAGCGGGTAGAAGAAGGGCTCGAAGGGGATGCGGCGGGTGCTTCGGGCCTGCCGCACCCGCCGGTAGTACAGCGCATTGAAGGCCCGCATCGTGCTGCGGTTCAGCAGCCCGGCAGGCAGGTCCACGGGCACCGGCAGGGGAGCGCCGGGCTGCAGGCCGAGCGGGCCCTCCTGCGCATGGTCGCCCAGCATCAGAAGTGAGCGGCCCAGGCGCGCGCCGCGGGCCAGGCAATCGATCCAGGCCACCGAGTAGCGGGCGCGTGCATGGGTGTCGAAGGCCTGGAGCACGGAGCCCAGGTCCGGGCAGCGCAGGGTGGTCTCGACGATCTCGCTGCTGCGGATGGCCTGCAGCTGGATCTCGGCGCCGAGGATGATGCCTGTCAGCCCCATGCCGCCGCAGGTGGCGTGGAACAGCTCGGCGTTCTCACCCGGCGAGGCGGTGACGCATTCGCCGTTGCCCAGCAGCAGCACCAGGCTGCGCACATGGTTGGCGAAGGTGCCGTCCAGGTGGTGGTTCTTGCCGTGCACGTCGCTCGCGATGGCGCCGCCCACCGTGACGAAGCGCGTGCCCGGGGTCACCGGCAGGAACCAGCCGCGCGGCACGAAGCAGCGCAGGATGTCGGCCAGCGACACGCCGGCCTCGCAGCGCAGCACGCCGGTGGCCGGATCGAAGGCCTGGAAGTGGTCCAGCGAGGCGGTGGACAGCACCTGGGCTGCCAGGGCGCTGTCGCCATAGCTGCGGCCCAGGCCGCGTGCGATCAGCGGGCCCGGGCCGGCCAGCAGGCCGGCACAGTCGGCCGCGGCCCGCGGCCGCGCCACCTGGGCCTCCAGCCGTGGGTAGCGGCCCCAGCCGTGCAGTTCCATCACATCGCTCCGGCCGGCAGGCGGCGGGTGAACACGTAGCGCTTGTCGAGCTGGTACTTCACGATGGCGCCCACCGTGAGCCCGATCGCGCCCCCCAGGTAGCGCATGGCGTCGGTGCCGAAGGCCAGGTGGAACGCGAACTCGATGCCCCAGAACAGCGCCGTGGTGAACACGCCGAAGAAGGTGTAGACGAAGAACAGCCGCCCGTCGTGCGCCAGGCTCTCGGCCTCGAAGCCGAAGATGTGGCGCTTTTCCAGCACGTACTTGATCGGCAGCCCGGTGGCCGTGCCCGCCAGCACCGACAGCGGCACCGCGTGCGGGCCCTGGTAGGCCCAGATCACCAGCGCCTGGCAGCCGATGTTGGCCGCCGTGGCGATGGCCGACACCACCGCGTAGAGCAGCGCGATGCGGGCCGCCTGCTTCACACCGCCACCTTGGCCAGCACGAAGGCCAGCAGGAACAAGGTGACGACGACCCAGCTCGTGCGGTCCTTCAGCGCAAACACCACCGGGTCGTCGTGCATCTGGCCGCGGTGGGCCACCAGCCAGGCGCGCGAGATCCAGTACAGCAGCAGCGGGCAGGCCAGCCAGATGAACTTGGGCTGGGCATACAGCGCCGCGGTGTGGCTGTCCTGGATGTACAGCGCCAGCACCAGCACCGACAGGTATCCCGCCGCGCCGCCCAGGCTGGACACCAGGGCCAGGTCCTGCGGGCCGTAACCCCGGCCGCGCAGGGCGCCGGAGTGGCCGCTGTCCAGCGCGGCCAGCAGTTCGCTGTAGCGCTTGATGAAGGCCAGGCTCAGGAACAGGAACATCGAGAACGACAGCAGCCAGAACGACAGCGCCACGCCGATGGCGATGCCGCCCGCGATGATGCGCAAGGTGTACAGCGCGGCCAGCGTGATCACGTCCAGCAGCGGCACGCGCTTGAGCGCCAGTGAATAGGCCACCGTGAGCAGGAAGTACACCGCCAGGCAGGCGGTGAAGCGCCAGGGCATCCACAGGCCCGAAACCGCGGCGGCCAGCGCCAGCAGCGCCGGCCACGCGATCCAGGCGTGCGCCAGCGGCAGGTGGCCCGCGGCCAGCGGCCGGTGGCGCTTGCGCTCATGGGCCCGGTCGTCGGCCACGTCCACCAGGTCGTTGATCAGGTAGACGCTCGAGGCCGTGAGCCCGAACACCACGAACGCCAGCACCACCTGCAGCAGGCTGCCGCCGGCGCCGTAGCGGTGCGAGGCCAGCAAGGGGATCAGGATCAGCAGGTTCTTCAGCCACTGGTGCGGCCGCATCGCGCGCAGCAGCGCCAGGCCCGGCGCGGGCCGGCCGTCGTCGAACTGCCGGCCGAGGCGCCCCTGCGCGCGCACGGCGGCCAGCAGGCGGGGCGAGCCACCGACGATGTGGGCCTGCGCGGCGGCGGCCCACACGGCCAGGTCGGGCCAGTCGTTGCCCACGTAGTCGAAGCCGTGTTCACCGTAGCGGGCCACCAGCGCATCGCGCTTGGCGCGGGATTTCAGGTTGAGGCCGTCTTCGCTGGCCAGCACTTCGTCGAACAGGCCCAGGTGGGCCGCCACCTGGTCGGCCAGGCTGCGGTGGCTGGCAGTGGCCAGCACGAGGCGCCGGCCCTTGGCCTTCTCGGCGCGCAGCCAGGCCAGCAGGCTTTCGTTGTACGGCAGTACCGACGCATCGATGCGCGTGGCCTCGGCCAGGTGGCGCTTCAGGCGGCTGCGGCCCTCGGACAGCCAGGCCACGAGCTTGAGCGCATGCAGCGGCCGATCCAGCAGGAAGCGGCTGGCGGTCTCGGCCAGCAGGTCGGTGCGCGTGAGCGTGCCGTCGAGATCGACGACGAGCGGAACCGGCGATGGCGGCGTGGAATCTGCGGAGGTCAAGTCGGGTCAGGAGGCAAGGGGACGTTTCGCTGCCAGTGGCACACACCGGCGCCGGCCAGCGCGGCGGCCGCGCTAACGCGCGGGGCCGGCCGATGAGGCATCGTCTGGCGGTGGCGCCGGCGCGGCCGCCAGCGCGTCGTCGCGGCATTGCTGCTGCAGGGTGGCCCAGCCCTGGGCGCCCAGGCGCTGCATCGTCGCGATGTTGGCCTCGTAGATCGCCTCGGGCTGCGGGAAGGACTCCACGGCCCGGTCCAGGCTGTCCTCGCGCAGCAGGTGCAGCGTGGGGAAGGGCGCGCGGTTGGTGGCGTTCTCGATGTCGTCCGGCCGGGTGCCGGCAAACTGGAACTGCGGGTGGAAGCTGGCCACCTGCAGCACGCCGTCGAGGCCCAGCGCGTCCAGTGTTTCCTCGGCCACGCCGGTGAACTGGTTGAATTCGTCGAAGTCCTGCAGCAGCAGCGGGTGGATCAGCAAGGTGGTGTCCACGTGCGCCGGGTCGGCCGCGGCCAGCCACTGCAGCTCTTCGGCCAGCTGCAATTGCAGGGCCTCGATGTGGGTGGCCTCGCTGACCACGTAGCGCACCTGCTGCTTCACGTGCACGGCCTTGGCAAACGGGCACAGGTTCAGCCCGATCACGGCCCGTTCGAGCCAGGCGCGGGTTTCGGCGATGACGTGGTCGCGGTGCATGCCGGCATTCTGCCTACACTCTGTGCCGATGGTGCCCCCCAGCTCGCTTCGCTCGCAGCCCCCCGTGGGGATGTTCAGGACCTTCGGAACGGCCAGGCAATCCCGATGATCCTGCTGGCGCCGATGGAAGGGCTGCTCGATTTCAGCCTGCGCGACGTGCTCACCCGCGTGGGCGGCATCGACCGTTGCGTGACCGAGTTCATCCGCGTCACCGACCGGGTGCTGCCCGATCGCGTGTTCACCCGCGTGATGCCCGAGCTGAACCACGGCAGCCGCACGCCCGCCGGCGTGCCGGTGCGCGCGCAGTTGCTGGGCTCCGATCCGGCGGTGCTGGCCGACAACGCGGCCGCACTGGCGCGGCTGGCCCCCGCGGGCATCGACCTCAACTTCGGCTGCCCGGCCAAGACGGTGAACCGCCACCGCGGCGGCGCGGTGCTGCTGGATGAGCCCGAACTGGTGCATGCCATCGTGGCCGCGGTGCGGCGCGCCGTGCCGGCGCCGATGCCGGTGTCGGCCAAGATGCGGCTGGGCAACCAGGATGCCTTGCGCATGCTCGAGTGCGCGCAGGCCATCGCCGACGCCGGGGCCGATGAACTGGTGGTGCACGCCCGCACCAAGCAGCATGGCTACCGCCCGCCGGCGTACTGGGAACACATCGCCACCATCCGCGCGGCCGTGGCGGTGCCGGTGGTGGCCAATGGCGAGATCTGGAGCGTGGCCGACGCCTTGCGTTGCCGCGAGGTCTCGGGCTGCCAGGCGCTGATGCTGGGCCGCGGCATGGTGGCCGACCCCGGCCTGGCGCTGGCGATCCGGGCCGCGCAGGCGCCAGCCTTGCCAGCGGGCGGGGCGGCACCGGCTCCGGTGGGCTGGCCGGTGCTGGCACCGCTGCTGGCGCACTACTGGCACCTGATCGCCCACCATGTGGCACCCCGGCACCGGGCCGGGCGGGTGAAGCAGTGGCTCAACCTGCTGCGCCACCGCTTCCCGCAGGCCCAGGTGACCTACGACGCTGTGCGCACCGTCAACGATCACGCAGAGTTCGAGCGCCTGCTGTTGGGCATGGCGTGAAGGGAGTGACATGAAAGCCTGTCAATGCATCGCCGGCCTGGGGCTGCTGGGCGTCTCGCTGCTGGCCGGCGCCGCCGAGTGGTTCGTCTCGCCGGCGGGCAGCGATGCCACCGGCAACGGCAGCCTGGCCAGCCCCTACAAGACCCTGGGCCACCTGCTCAGCCCCGAGCGGGCGCTGGTGCAGGCCGGCGACACGGTGACACTGCGCGGCCCGGCCGGCAACAACGTCTTCCACGAGACCGAGGTGCGCCTGCGGGTGCCGCTGACGCTGCGCTCCCACGCCGGCGAATGGGCCGTGATCTCGTGCCCGATCAACCTGCCCGATGGCGTGTGCATCCAGATCGATCCTTCCGCCTCGGGCAGCCGGCTCTCGCGGCTGGAAGTGATGGGCGGCAACCTCTACGGCCTGTTCTTCCAGACCGACTGGGATGCGCGCGACAACCGCGGCGGCAAGGGCGCTTCGAACGTGATCGTCGAAGACTGCAAGGTGCACGACACCGGGCGTGACGCGATCAAGATCACCCCCAAGAGCGACGACATCACGATCCGCCGCTGCGAGATCTACAACACCGGCCGGGCCTACCCGCCGGGCACGCCGCTGGACGACAAGAACGCCGAAGGCATCGACAACGTCAACGGCAGCCGCATGCGGGTGGAGGACAACCACATCCACGACATCGCCACCACCGGCCTGTACTTCAAGGGCGGCGCCGCCGACGTGCTGGTGCAGCGCAACCGCATCGAGCGCACCGGCGTGGGCGGCATCATGGTGGGCTTCGACACCAGCCCCGATTTCTTCGACACCACGATCAACCCGCAGTACTACGAGAGCATCCGCGGCACGGTGGTGAACAACGTGGTGCGCGACACCGGCTACGCCGGCATCGGGCTCTACGCGGCGCAGGACGCGCTGGTGGCGCACAACACCGTGGTCAACGCGGCCCGGTCGGGGCACGCCGCGATCTACTTCGGCGTCACGCTGCAGGATTTCGATCCCGTGGCGGTGCGGCCGCCCACCGTCAACCCGGTGATCCGCAACAACCTGGTGATCCAGAGCGGGGGCGACTGCGTGGGCATCCGCTGGGCCAACGAGATCAGCGCCGCCGGCGTGTACGGTCTGAGCGGCGCGCCCGGCACCGATTTCAATTGGTACCACAACACCAGCGGCGAATGCCGCTTCTTCGACAACCGGCCCGGCAGCCCGCTGGCCGATGGCGGGGGCCTCGCACTGTGGAGGAGCCACCAGCGGGCCGATGCGAACAGCCTCACCGGCACCATCGGCGTCACCGCCGACGGGCACCTGCTGGCCGGCAGCCCGGCCATCGACAAGGGCGTTGCGCTGCCCCAGGTGCGGGAAGACCTGGACCGCCAGGTGCGCAACGCGCCGGTGGACATCGGCGCCGACGAGGCGGGCGCCAGCGCCAGTGCGGCCGACCGGGTGATGAACTGGGCCGAGGCCACCTACCCCAGCTACTTTCCAAAAGGCGCGTCCGCCGGCAGCCAGGCGCCCTACGTGTACCGCTACTACGCCAGCACCGGCACCTACCTGGGCACCGACGGCACCCGCGTGGTGCTGCACAACGGGCGCGACTGGAACCTGCTGGACGTGGGCGCGCTGGCCGACTTCCTGGCCCTGGCGGCCGCGGCCGGGTTCTGAGCGGTGCCGTGCCGCCCCCGCCGTGCGACGGGGCGCGGCCTCAGCGCCTCACTTCCACCAGGCCAGCAGGCCGCCCATCAGCGTCAGCGAGACGACGTGGTAGCCCGAATTGATCAGCCACAGCACCAGCGGCCGGCGCTCGAACAGGTCGTTCACCGCGAAGCACATCGCCACCCAGCCGATGCCGGCGGCCGCGCCCGCGGCCAGGCCGAAGCCCACGCTGGCGTTCGGCCCGAGAAAGGCCGCCAGGTTGGCCGCCATCACCAGCGAGCACAGGTAGGCCAGGCCGAAGATGCGGCCCATGCCGCCGCGCTTGAGCTGCTCGTCGCTCAGGCCCGCGGCCTGCTGCCAGCGGCGCGCGAACAGGATCGGCGAGTACCACACCCCACCGATCAGGAAGCTCAGCGCTGCGGCCACGGCAATGGCCAGCGGGTTCAGGTGAAGGGCGTCCATGGTGCTTGGCGGGTGAGTTCAGGGTGGCGGCAGCCTAGGGCCGGCGGGCGGGCCGCACAAGCCGGAGCCGCCCGAAGCCGGACACCATGAGCCCGAAGCCGGACGATCGGGCACCGAACCCGCCCGCCCCGGCGGTGCGCTTCGACGACCGGCCGCTGATGGCGGTGGGCATCCCGGCCTTCGGCCTGACGATCCCGCTGCTCAGCGGCCTGCTGGCGCTGGACGGCACGCCGCCCGGCCCGGCGCAGCCGGCGTTCTGGGCCAGCATGGCCTGGTTCGTGGCACTGGCCTTTGCCATCTGGTGGGGCAACCGCTGGCTGCTGTTCAAGCAGCGCGAACACTGGGACTGGTTTGCCCACCCGCTGCGCAAGTTGCTGATGCTGGTGGCCGCCTGCACGCTGTACACCGCGCCACTGACCATGGCCGCGCTGCTGGCCTGGCAGGCCGCGCTGGGCCGGCCGGTGCAGTGGGAGGTGATCCGCATCGTCACGCTGACCAACGTGATCTGCGTGATCTTCGTGACCCATGCCTACGAGACGCTGTTCCTGATCCGCGAGCGCGAGTCCGACGCGCTGCGCCTGGCCCAGCTCGAGCGCAGCCGCGCGCAGGCCGAACTGGCCGCGCTGAAGGCGCAGATCGACCCGCACTTCCTGTTCAACGGCCTGAACACGCTGGGCCACCTGCTCACCCACGACGCGGCCCGTGCGCGCGAGTTCTGCGACTGCCTGGCCGAGGTGTACCGCTACGTGCTGGCCAGCGGCCGCCACGCGCAGGTGCCGCTGGCCGACGAGCTGGCGTTCGTGCGGCAGTACGTGCGTCTGCTGGAGCTGCGTTTCGGCGCCGGCGCGGTGGTGCTGGCCGGGCCTGGCCCGGTGCCCGCGGGTGCCGCCGTGGCGCCGCTGGCGCTGCAGGTGCTGGTGGAGAACGCGGTCAAGCACAACGCGGTGTCGGTGGACACGCCGCTGGCGATCCAGATCCGCTTCGAGCCCGAGCCCGGCGCCCCGGGCCTGTGCGTGCACAATGCGCGCCGGCCGCGCGAGGGGCTGGCGGCGTCGGCCGGTGTCGGGCTGGCCAACCTGGACGAGCGCTGCAAGCTGAGTTTCGGCCGCGGGCTGACGGTGCTGCAGGATGCGCGGCGCTTCGAGGTCCGGGTGCCCTTGTCGAACGCTTCACCATGACCGCGCTGCGCATCTTCATCGCCGAGGACGAACCCCCCGCGCTGGCGCGCCTGGTCGAGGCGCTGCAGCGCGTGGCGCCCGCGGCGCAGGTGGTGGGCGCGGTGGCCTCGGTGCAGGCCGCACGCGATTGGCTGGCGCGGCATCCGGCGCCGGACCTGCTGCTGCTGGACATCCAGCTGGCCGACGGGTTGTCGCTGGCGCTGTTCGACCCCGCCGCGGGCGGCATGGTGCCGGGCGCGCCGGTGATCTTCACCACCGCGCACGATGCCTTCGTGCTGGAGGCCTTCAAGTGCAATGCGATCGACTACCTGCTCAAGCCGGTGGGGGATGCCGCGCTGGCCGCGGCGCTGGCGCGCCATGAGGCGTTGCGCCGCCATTTCACCGGCAACCTCGAAGGCCTGCTGGCCGCGTTGCACCTGCGCACGCCCGGGCGCGAGCGCTGGCGCCAGCGCCTGGTGCTGCGGCGTGGCAGCGCGTTCGCCAGCGTCGCGGTGGACGAGGTGGCCTGGTGCACCTCGGTGGACAAGCTCAGCTTCGTGCTCACGCGCGGCGGCGAGCGCCTGCTGGCCGACGACACCCTGGCCGAGCTGGAGGCGGCGCTGGACCCGCGGCGCTTCTTTCGCGCCAACCGCCAGTACCTGGTGCAGCTGGAGGCCGTGAAGTCCTTCCGCCCGCACGGCAAGGGCCAGCTGCGGCTCGAGCTGCAGCCGGCCCCCGAGGCCCCGGTGCTGGTGAGCCAGGAGCGCGCGCGCGCGTTCCGCGAATGGATCGAACAATGAGCGCCCGCGAGATGCCCAGCTACTACGAAGTCACGGCGGGCGCACGCGCGCCGGCCGAGCCCTTGCAGGGCGAGGCCGAGGCCGAGGTGTGCGTGGTGGGGGCGGGCTTCGCCGGCCTGGCCACTGCGCTGGGCCTGCTCGAGCGCGGCCAGCGCGACGTGCTGGTGCTGGAGGCCGAGCGTGTGGGCCATGGCGCCTCCGGCCGCAACGGCGGCTTCGTGTTCGGCGGCTACAGCCTCGATTGCGCCGACCTGCTGGCCCAGCTGGGCCCCGAGCGCGCACGCGCCACCTACGCACTGACACGCCGCGCGGTGGGCCTGATCCGCCAGCGCATCCGTCAGCACGCGATCGCGTGCGATGCGGTGGAGGGCGGTGCATTGCTGGCCAACTGGTTCGACGACGAATCGCTGCTGCTGCGCCAGCAGCGGCTGATGGCCGATCACTTCGGCGTGCAGTGGTCGCTGATCCGCAAGCCCGAACTGGCCGCGCACGTGCGCTCCGACCGCTACTTCGGCGCGCTGCTGGAACCCGATGCGTTCCACTTCCACCCGCTGAAGTACGCGCTCGGCCTGGCGCGCGTGCTGCAGCAGGGCGGCGCACGCCTGCACGAAGCCTCGCCGGTGCGGGCCATCAGGCGGGAGGGCGCCGGCTTCACCGTGCACACGGCGCAGGGGCGGGTGCGCGCGCGCGAGCTGGTGGTGGCCGGCGGCGGCTACCTGCGCGGCCTGGTGCCCGACATCGAGCGCGCGATGCTGCCGATCGCCACCTACGTGATGGTGACCGAGCCGCTGGGCGCGCTGCAGCGCGAACTGGTGCCCAGCCGTGCCGCCATCTACGACACGCGCTTCGCGTTCGACTACTACCGCGCGCTGGCCGACACGCGCCTGCTGTGGGGCGGGCGCATCGCCGTGCGCGACCGGCGGCCGCAGGACATCGCGGCCTTCCTCAAGCGCGACATGCTGCGGGTGTACCCCCAACTCGCCGATGCGAAGGTGGCCTTTGCCTGGAGCGGGCTGATGAGTTACGCGCGCCACAAGATGCCGCAGATCGGCCGCCTGCGCAGCGGGCCGGCCGCGGGGGCCTGGTATGCGCTGAGCTTCGGCGGCCACGGCGTGGCACCCACCACGGTGGCCGGCGAGGCGCTGGCCGCCGCCCTGGCCGAGGGCGCGCCCCTGCCCGAGGGCTTTGCACCCTATGGCCTGCCGCGCACCTGGGGCCCGCTGGGGCTGGCCGCGGCCCAGGCCAGCTACAGCTGGGCCGAAGCGCGCGACTGGTGGCGCGCACGCTGACGCCCGGGCGCACGACCGGTGGCGCGCGCTGGCGATCGGCGTGCGGTGACGGTCAGCGCGCGGTCACGGTCAATGAGGCGCCAACGCTCCTGTCGCCGGCCCGGGCGCTGATGGCCACGGTGCGGTTGCGGGTGGTGGCCCGTGTCGTGACGGTGAACACCACGCTGGTGGCGCCGGCCGGCACGCTCACGCTGGCCGGCACGCTGGCCAGCGTGCTGTTGGACGAGGCCAGCACCAGCACCAGGCCGCCGGCCGGTGCCGCTGCACTGAGGGTCACGGTGCCAGTGGCCGTGCTGCCACCCCGCACCCGCGTGGGTTGCAGCACCAGCTGGCTGGGCGTGGGCAGCCCCACGGGGGCGGGCTGCACATTCACGGGGGTGCTGCGGCTCACGCCGGCATAACGGGCCGTGAGCGCGGCCACGGTGCTGGCCGTCACCGCCTGGGTGCTGAAGCCGAAGCTGGCACTCGTGGCCCCCTGGCCCACCGTCACCGAGCCGGGCACCAGCAGGGCCGGCTGGTTGCTGGCCAGCGTGACCACCGTGCCGCCGGCCGGCGCCGGCGCCGACAGCATCACCGTGCCGGTACCGCCAGTGCCCCCCACCAGCGTGGCCGGCTGCGCGCTCACGCTCGCGAGCGCGGCCGCCGCACCCACCGGGTTCCAGCCCAGTTGCACCACGTCGAAATCACTGGCGCTGAGCAGGCGGAACGCGGGGTTCAGGATGTCGTTGTTCCAGCGCGTGTCGAAGCTGCCCGAGATGTAGAGGTCCGAGCCGTTGTCGGCCACGATCAGGCCATGCTTCTGCATCGCGCGGAAGATCTTCTGCACCTGCGGGTCGCTGCTGCGCAGCGCGGGGTCGGCGCCGTTGACCGTGGCCTTCAAGCGCAGCCGCGCGCCCATCGGCAGTGCGCCGGCGGTGCTGCCCGCGCGGTGCGAGGCCGGCCACACATGGCCATTGGTGGCGCGCACCGTCACGCGAAACGCGTGGCCGATCTCGGTGACCGCCGGGTTGTAGACCTCGTCGTAGCGCACCAGGCCGGGAAAGATGGCCAGGCCCGCGGCGTCGGCCGAGGTCCAGCCCTCGGGCCGGCGCTGGTTGGTGTTCATGTCGAAGAAGGCGCCCGAGCCCGCCAGCCAGCGGCCGCTGCCACCGTCGTAGAACACGTTGTACAGCTCGTAGAGCTGGTTCGCCACGCAGTCCACGATCAACAGGTGGCGGTCGCTGCTGTTGCGCTGGTCCACGTCGGCCGGCGCGCCGCCTTCCACCCAGTGCGGCTGGGTGATGGCCTGGGTTGGGATCGGGTAGAAGGCCAGCGGCTGGCCGTTGGCGGGGTTCACCCCGTCGCTTTCATCCCAGTAGCCAAACGTCACCGGCAGTTTCACCTGGCCGGCGCCGACCACCGCGATCGGAAAGCCGTAGACGGCCACGCTGCCGGGGGCCTCTTCGCCGCCGAAGTCCGGATGCAGCCGCCGCGTGCCGCCGTTGTTGATGAAGGCGATGTAGGCGGCCGAGTTCGCATCCACCGGCGCGGAGCGGATGTCCAGGTTCCACCAGTTGTCGGCCGGGAACACCGGGGCCACGCCACGCAGCGCGGCCCCCTGCACGGGCGTGAGGGCGGGGCAGACCACGCTGCCAGCCCAGGCCGAGGCTGACAGCAGGGCACCGGCCAGCGCGGCGACCAGCGCAGGGGCGGCACGGGACACACGGAGCATGAGGCGCGACATGGTGTGCAGACGGTTCGTTGCGGGCAGGGCCCCTTGTGCCATGGCGCGGCAGCATGCCGGTGTCAAGTCGTTCGCGGTGGTCGGGCAGGGCTTGACTGCCCGCAACCCACCGTCGGCTGCGTGGGTTTAGCCTCATTTCGGGCCGCACATGCCGGTCGTCGGCGTGGGCCTCGGACAACCAGGAGAACACCATGGCGTCGACGGGATTGGTGGCTTCGAGCACGGTCGCCAGCGTGAACAGCGTGACCTACGGAACCCAGGAATCACACCGGGTGGCGGCGCTGGCCAACGGTGGCTACGTGGTGGTGTGGATCAACCACGATGGCCAGGGCGCGGGTCAGTTGCCCGCGCCCGGCAACGCGGCCAGCGAGATCCGCATGCGCCTGTTCAATGCGCAGGGCCGGCCGGTGGGCGAGGAGATCGCGGTCAACTCGGCCACCCAGGGCTGGCAGGTGGACCCGAAGGTGACCGTGCTGGCCAACGGCAACATCGTCGTGAGCTGGACCGACGGCTGGGACTTCTTCGGCGGCTACGAGCACCCGGGCAGCGGCAGCGGCGGCGACGCGAGCGTCAAGTCGGTCAAGATGCAGCTGTTCTCGCCGGCGGGCGCGCGCATCGGCGGCGAGGCGCTGGTGAACACCACCGTGAGCAACTACCAGCAGGCCACGTGGCCCAGCGCGCTGGCCGATGGCCGCTTCGTCGTGGCCTGGGAAGATGGCTCCACCACCGTGAACAGCCAGGGTGCCGGCGGTGGCCCCAGCATCAAGGCCCAGATCTACGGCGCCACCGGCAGCAAGGTGGAGGGCGAGAAGGCCTGGTCGGGTGACTGGTGCTACAGCCCCATGGTGCAGGGCCTGACGCTGGGCGGCTTCGCGGCGCTGCACCTGGCGGCGTACTACTACGACCCGGCCTCGATCGTGGTGCGCATGTACGACGCCAACGCCAACGTGCAGGGCTCGCAGGTCACCTTGCCCATCGGCGGGCAGGGCGCCGGCGCGCACTGGACCGCGGCGCCGCTGGCCGATGGCGGCCTGGTGGTGGCCTGGACCCACCGTGACGCCGCCAGCGGCGACGGCGCGGGCAGCGGCGTGATGGCCCAGCTGGTCAATGCAAACGGCAGCGCACGCGGCAACCGCATCGTGCTGAACAGCGTGACCGTGGCCGACCAGGAGGACGTGCGGGTCGTCGGGCTGGACGGCGGCGGCTTCGTGGCCGTGTGGGAAAGCACCACGGCGCCCGATGCCCAGGGCATCTGGACCCGCCAGCTGCGGGCCCAGGCCTTCGATGCCAACGGGCAGCGCCGCGGCGCGGAGCAGGTGGTGGAGGCCAACGACGCGGCGCTGCAGGTGGGCGACGTGGTGGCGCTGGCCGGTGGCGGCTACGCGGTGGGCTGGCATGGCCGCTCGTGGATCGATGCGCAGGCCCGGGCCTACGGGGCCGACCTGCAGCCGCTGGGCGGCGCCCTGGTGCTGCACGATGGCGGTGGCTTCCAGAGCCAGGTGGACCTGGTGGCGCTGGCCGATGGGCGCTTTGCCGCCACCTGGGCCGCCGCGAGCGACGGCTACAACGGCGGCGACGGCAGCGGCCCCGGCGTGCAGACCCGGGTGTTCGCGACGCGGGCCGTGAACAGCACCGGCACCACCGGCGCCGACACGCTGAACGGCACGCCGCTGGACGACCGGCTCGACGGCGGCGCCGGCAACGACCTGCTGCTGGCCGGTGGCGGCAACGACACCGTGGCCGGCGGCAGCGGCACCGACACGCTGGTGCTGGACGCCAGCACCGCCGACGTGCTGGCCCATGCGGCTGTGCTGCGGTTTGCGCCGGGTGTGCTCAGCCGCGTGGGCTGCTCGGCCGGGGTGGTCGATGTCGCGGGCGTGGAGCGCCTGCGCGTGAGCGACGGGCTGTACGCGGTGGACACGCTGGCCCCGACCGCCACCTCCCCGGCGGGCGAGGTCTGGGAGGCCGCGGCGCTGTACCGCGCCTTGTACGACGTGATGCCCGGCCAGGCCGAGCTCAGCCGCTGGACCTTCGAGGCCGACCGCCAGCCGGGCATGGGCACGCTGGCCCAGGCCATGCTGGCGCACTACGCGCCCCAGGGCATGGCCACCACCACGCTGGTGGCGCACCTGTACCAGGTGCTGACCGGCAGCGCTGCACCGACCGAGGTGGTCAGCGTCGTGGCCTCGCAGGTGGGGCCAGGCAAGCTGTGGGAAACGCAGGGCGACCTGCTGGCCGAGGCGGCCCGCCTGTCGCTGAACACCGACGCGATGGTGGACCTGGCCGGCCAGCCCTTCGCCGGCAGCATCCAGGTGCTGGACGCGAGCTGGTGGTTCGGCTGATCCGGTGCGCCGGCCGTCGCGGGGGTGCGGCGGCCGGCCCCCGGGGCTGTGCTACTTGCCCCGGCTGTCCTTCAGCCCGGTGATGCGGTTGAACACCGGCTTGCCCGGTGCATGGTCGATGCGGTCGGCGATGAAGTAGCCGTGGCGCTCGAACTGGAAGCGGTCCTCGCGCTGCGCCGCGGCCAGCGCGGGCTCCACGTAGCCGGTGAGCACCGTCATGCTGGCCGGGTTGAGCACCTCGCGGAAGTCGCGGCCGCCGGCATCGGGCTGCTCCTCGGTGAACAGCCGGTCATAAAGCCTGAGTTCAGCGGCCACCGCATCGTGCTGCCCGACCCAGGTGATGGTGCCCCTGACCTTCACCGCGTCGGCGCCGGGGGTGCCGCTCTTGGTGTCGGGCACCACGGTGGCCAGCACCGCGGTGACGCGGCCCTCGCTGTCCTTCTCGCAGCCGGTGCACTCCACCACCATGCCGTACTTCAGGCGCACCTTGTTGCCGGGGAACAGGCGGAAGAAGCCCTTGGGCGGCACTTCGGCGAAGTCGTCGCGCTCGATCCACACCACCGGGCCGAGGCTGAAGCCCCGCGTGCCCAGCTCGGGCCGCTGCGGGTGCGCCGGTGCGCTGCAGGGCTCGTGGTGGTCGGCGCCGTACAGCTCGGCCCAGTTGCTGAGCTTCAGCGGCAGCGGGTCGATCACCGCCATCGCGCGCGGGGCCTGGCCTTCCAGGTCGTCGCGCAGCGCGAAGTCGAGCACGCTGTAGTCGACCCAGATGTTGGTCTTGGAGGCGCCGGTGTCGTCGGCCATCTTGCGCACGCTGGCGGGCGTGTAGCCGCGGCGGCGCATGCCGGCCAACGTGGGCATGCGCGGATCGTCCCAGCCGCGCACGATGCGCTCGTCCACCAGCGCCTTCAGCTTGCGCTTGCTGGTCATCACGTAGGTGAGGTTCAGGCGCCCGAATTCATGCTGGTGCGGCAGCTCGAAGGGGTTGGGCCGCCAGGC
Source organism: Burkholderiales bacterium (assembly GCA_016213205.1). GTDB lineage: Bacteria > Pseudomonadota > Gammaproteobacteria > Burkholderiales > Burkholderiaceae_C > Pseudaquabacterium. The sequence continues at coordinate 108,816 of JACRAZ010000063.1, read as the reverse complement.
CGCGAGGGCGTGCGTGAGCAGCGGCGCGAACTGCGCGGCCTCGCCGCGCAGCAGCGCAAAGAACTCCGGCAGGTCGCGCAGCACCGCGTCGCGGTCGTGCTCCCAGCGCTGGCACAGCGCGCGCATCGCCGCCTCGGCCGGGCTGGCGAACAGCTTGTCCATCCGGTTGTGGCAGGCCAGCGCGAGCTCCTTGCCGGCTTCCAGGCCCTCGGCCTCGATCTGCTCGACCAGGGCCCGCGCGGCGGCGAACTGCGGCGCCCGCAGCAGCGGCACGATGCGCTCGAGCGTCCAGTCGTAGAACGGGCGCTGGTCCTCGAACTCGAGCGTGCAGATGCTGTGGGTGATGTTCTCCAGCGCGTCCTCGATCGGGTGCGCGAAGGTGTACATCGGGTAGATGCACCATTTGTCGCCGGTGTTGTGGTGCGTGGCGCGCTTGATGCGGTAGAGCGCCGGGTCGCGCAGGTTGATGTTGGGCGAGGCCATGTCGATCTTGGCGCGCAGCACCATCGCGCCGTCGGCATGGGCGCCGTCGCGCATCTCCCGGAAGCGCGCCAGGCTCTCGGCCGCCGGGCGCTGGCGCCAGGGGCTGTCGGTGCCGGGGGTGGTGAAGTCGCCGCGGTTGGCGCGCATGGCCTCGGCGCTCTGCTCGTCCACGTAGGCGTGGCCGGTCTCGATCAGGTACTCGGCCGCGCGGTACATGAAATCGAAGTAGTTGCTGGCGTAGTACAGGTGGCTGGTGTTGTGCGAGTCCCAGCTCCAGCCCAGCCAGTGCACCATCTCGACGATGGCGTCCACGTATTCCTGCTCTTCCTTCTCGGGGTTGGTGTCGTCGAAGCGCAGGTGGCACACGCCGCCGAAATCACGCGCAAGGCCGAAGTTCAGGCAGATGCTCTTGGCATGGCCCACGTGCAGGTAGCCGTTGGGCTCGGGCGGGAAGCGCAGGCGCACGCGGGCCGGGTCCGGCCCGCCGGCCGCGTGGTGCGTGCCGTCGCCCGGCGTGCCGCCCCAGCGTCGCTGCGCGTACTGGCCCTCGTGCAACTCGCGCTCGATCAGCGTGCGCAGGAAGTTGGCGGGCTTGGGCGTGGCGTCGGTGGGCTTGTTGGCGGACATCGTCGTGGCTCGGTCGGCCCGGGGGCCGTGGCAGGGAAGCCGGGATTCTAGGAGCGTGGCCCCGCGGCGGCGGGTCGGTGGCACCATCGCGGGTCGCCCACGCCTTGCTTCGCACTGCCAACCCGGACACCGCCAACCCCATGTCCTCCACCCCTGCGCCAGCGGCCCGCGTGCCGCATGCCATCGGCCTGTACCTCGCACTGGTGCAGGCGCTGTTTGCCTTGAGCTGGGTGGTCTACGTGATCTACCTGCCCGCGCTGGTGGAACGCGCCGGGCTGCCACGCACGCTGGTGCCCTGGCTGCTGATGCTGGACCAATTGGTGTTCATGGCCAGCGACCTGGCGGTCGGCCTGGCCAGCGACCGCGCCGCGCGGGTGCTGGGCCGCCTGGGCGGCTGGATCGTTGCCGCCACGCTGGTGTCGATGGCGGCCTTCGTGGCGTTGCCCTGGCTGGCGCCGGGCTCCGGCCTGGCCTTGATGGCACTCACCCTGGTGTGGGCGGCCAGCGCCTCGGTGCTGCGTGCGCCGCCGCTCACGCTGCTGGGCCGCTACGTGGCCCGGCCGGCCCAGCCCGGCCTGCTGGCGCTGGTGATGCTGGGAGGCGGCGTGGCCGCCGCGCTGGCGCCTTACCTGGGCCTGCAGCTGAAGGCACTGGACCCGCGCGTGCCCTTCGTGCTGGTGTCGCTGGCGCTGGCGGCGGTGACGCTGGGCATGGTGGCGGCCGAGCGGGCGCTGGCGCGCAGCGCCGGCACCACCGCGACCGCCCCCACCCCCGCAGCGGCGGGCGCTGCCAGGCCGGCCGCGCCGGCGCTGGCCGGCTTTCTGGCCGCCGTGGCCCTGGCCGCGCTGGCGTTCCAGCTCCACGCCAATGTCGTGCAGGCACCGCTGTTCCTGGCCGTGGCACCGGCCACCGAGTTGCCGTGGCTGCTGCCGATGTTCTGGGTGGGCTTCAACCTGGCGCTGTGGCCGGCCAGCGTGCTGGCCAGGCGCTGGGGCGCCTGGCCCAGCCTGGCCAGCGGGGCCTTCGGCGCCGCCGCGGCCAGCGGGCTGGCCTGGGCCTGCGCACAAGGCGCGGCGCTGCCCGCGCTGATGGCCGCACAGGCCCTGGCAGGCGCCTGCTGGGCGCTGCTGCTGGTGAGCGCCTTCTCAGCCTGCCTGGCGCTGGGGCAGGGCGGCCACGAAGGCCGTGCCAGCGGCGCACTGAACGCGGTGCTGGCCGGGGCAACCCTGGTGCGCATGGCCACCGTGGTGGCACTCGCGCCCACGCCGGCCACGGTGCTGCCACTCGGCTGGGGGCCGGCCCTGGGCTTTGCCGTCGCGGCGCTGCTGTTGTGGCCGCGCGCGGGCCGGAGCCATGGGCGTTGACGCCGCGCAACCCGTCGCCGTGGCGGCCAGGCGCGGCTTTGGGCATAGTCGGCCCCATGGGGCGGGGCCTGCAGCGCACCCGGCCACTGGCGGGCCGCCCAGCCGGCACGTCTGCTCGCATGCAGCCATTCCCAACCGCCTGACCCGGAGGACACCGCCTTGCCGATGATGCGACCGCTGCTCTCGGCCACCGGGGCCGCCCTGGCGCTGCTGTGCACGCCCATGGCCGCCGCTTCGCCAGCAGTGCAGGCCGATGCCGGTCCGGCCGCGCCGGCCACGGTGCCGGGCGGCGCCGAAGCCCCCATCCTGCTGCGCCGCGTGGTGTTCGAAGGCGCCAGCGTGGTCGACGGCGAGCAACTCGCGGCGCTGGCCGCACCGCTGCTGAACCGCCCGCTGCGCTGGGTGGACCTGGAAGAGCTGCGCCAGCGCATCACGCGCGTGTATGTCGAGCGCGGCTACGTGAACTCTGGGGCCGTGCTGCACGACGAGGCGCTGGCCGAAGGCCTGCTGCGGGTGCAGGTGGTGGAAGGCCGCATCACGGCCTGGCGCATGCAGGGCCTGGGCCGGCTGAGCCCGGCCTATGTGCAGGCACGGCTTGCACGCCCGGGCGAGCCGCTCGAGGTGAACCGCCTGCAGGAACGCATGCGCCTGCTGCTGGCCGACCCGCTGTTCGAGCGCCTGAACCTGCGGCTGTCGCCCGGCGCTGCGCCGGGGCAGGCCGTGCTCGAGGTGGAGGCCCGGCGGGCACCGGCGGTGCGGGCCGAGCTGTGGGCGCACAACCACCAGGCGCCGGCCGCGGGCTCGCGGGCCGCTGGCGCCAGCCTCACGCTGCGCAACCTCACCGGCTGGGGCGACACCCTCGCGGCCACGCTGGGCCGCAGCGACGGCAGCGACCAGGGCGAACTGGGCTTCACGCTGCCGCTGGCCGCCGGGCGCACGCTGGCGATGCTGCGCCTGGCCCAGGGGGATTCGGCGGTGATCGAAGAGCCGCTGCAGGCGCTGAACATCGCCAGCCGGGTGCGCACCCGCGAGCTGGGCCTGAGCCACCCGCTGATCGACGATGCCCACCGCCGCCTGGTGCTGGGCGCCTCGGCCACCTGGCGCGACAGCCGCAGCACGCTCGATGGCGAGCCCTTCAGCTTCGTGGCCGGCGAGAACACCGGCACCACCCGCACCCGCACCTGGCGCCTGAGCCAGGAACTCACGCTGCGCGGCGAGGCCCACGTGCTGGCGCTGCGCTCGGTGTTCGCGGGCGGCCGCAACAACCTGCCCGAGCCGGCCACGCTCGAGGCCCAGGCGCCGCGGCGCTACCGCTTCTGGCAGGGCCAGGCCCAGGTGGCGCTGCCCGCCGGCCGGCCGGGCGCGCAGTGGCTGCTGCGCGGCCTGGTGCAGCGCAGCGCCGACCACCTGGTGCCGCTGGAGCAGCTGAGCCTGGGGGGCCGCCACACCGTGCGCGGCTACCGCGAGAATCAGCTCGTGCGCGACAGCGGCTGGACGCTGGGCGCCGAGTACCACCACCCGCTGTGGGGCGGCGAGGGCGATCGCCGGCGCCTGGTGCTGGTGCCCTTCCTCGACGCCGGCCGCGCGCACGACCGCGGGGCCGATGCGGCCCGGCTGGCCTCGGCCGGACTGGGCCTGCTCTGGGCGCACGACGCCTGGGAGGCCGAATGCTTCTATGGCCGCCGCCTGGAGCGGCGACCGATCGACACCCATGGAGACCTGCAGGACCGTGGCATCCACATCGCATTGCGCTACCGCATCGAGTGAGCGGCCACCCGGCACGCTGCGCGGCCCGGCCCGCTGGGCCGGCCTGGCCGTGCTCGGCCTGGCCTTGCTGGCGGCGGGCACCGCGCGCGCCCAGCGTGACGCCGGGCTCGCCCCGCCGCCGCCGCCGGCCGGGCTGTGCGCGCTGCAGCAGGGCCAGGTGCGGCTGGCGCTGGCACCGCTGGAGCAGGCGCATGCCGACGCCGCGCCCGGGCCGGCACGGGCCCGCGCCGCCGCCGCCTGGGGCCAGGCCTTGCTGCGGCTGCGGCAGCCCGACCGTGCCGAGGCGCTGCTGAACGAGGCCCTGTTCGGGCCCCTGCCGCCCCGAGAGCGGGCCGCCGTGGCGCTGGACCTGGGGCACCTGCACCTGGCGCGCCGCGCCGGGCCCCCGGCCGACGCGGCCTACCGGCTGGCCGGCGAGCTGGCCCCGGGCGATGCCGAGGTCGCATTGGCGGTGGCGCTCAACCGGCTGCGCCTGCCGGGTGTGGCAGCGGCGTCGCGCCAGGCCGGCCTGGAGGCCGCTGCGCTGCGCGTGCCGGCACTGGGCAGCGCCGCGCTGCGGGCCCGGCATGCGCTGGACATCGCGGCGCAGGCCCGCGGCCTCGGCGCCGCGGGGCACGTGCTGGCCCAGCAGCAGTACGCCGCGGCCCACGCCGCCGCACTGCAGGCCGGCCGCGAGCCACCGGCCGGCAACACGCCAGCGGCCACCGACGAGGACACCCGGGCCGGCGCCGCCCCTGCGACGGACACCGCCGCCCGCGCCGCCGCCGCGATGGCCGCCGAGGCCCAGGACGGCCTGGCCGCGCTGGCCGAGGCCCAGGGCCGGCCGGCCGACGCGCTGCGCCACACCGAACGAGGCCTGCGCCATGCCCAGCACACCGACGAGCGTGAACTGCTGGTCGCGCTGGAATGGCGCGTGGCCCGCCTGATGCAGGCCGGTGGCGACGAAGCCGCCGCGCTGGCCGCCTACCGGCGCGCGGTGCAGCACCTGGAATCGGTGCGCATCGACATGCCGGTGCAGTACGTGGATGGCCGCTCCTCGTTCCGGGAGACCCTGGAGCCGCTGTACCTGGGCCTCACCGACCTGCTGCTGCGCCGCGCTTCGCGGGTGGCCGGTGCCGAGCAGACCGCCTTGCTGTACCAGGCCCGCGAAACGGTGGAGCTCATCAAGCAGACCGAGCTGGAAGACTACCTGCGCGACCGCTGCAGCGTGGGCTCGGCCCGCACCGACCGCCGCGAGCCCCCGCCGCCGGCCACCGCGGTGTACTACCCCATCATCCTGCCCGACCGGCTGGAGCTGCTGGTGGAAACCGCGCAGGGCCTCAGCCGCCACACGGTGGACGTGCCGGGCGAGCAGTTGCGCCGCACCGCGCTCGACTTCGTGGCCGCGTTGCGCAACCGGGGTGAACACCGGCCCGCCGGCGACGCGCTGTACCGCTGGCTGGTGGCCCCGATCGAGCCGCTGCTGGGCAGCCAGCGCATCGGCACCCTGGTGGTGGTGCCCGATGGCGTGCTGCGCCTGGTGCCGCTGGCCGCGCTGCACGACGGGCGCGACTACCTCGTGCGCCGGCTCGCGCTGCCCACCGTGCCGGGCCTGAGCCTGCTGGCCGCCCGCAGCGCCACGCCCAGCGCCGGCCCGGCCCGCCGGCCGCTGCTGGCCGCGATGAGCGAGCCCGGCCCGGTGCTCGACAAGCTGCCCACCCGCCTGGTGGATTCGATGCTGCCCGGCCCGCCGGTCCCCTCGCGCTCGGCGGCCGACCGCCAGGCCCTGCGCGAGGCCCTGGCGCTGCCCGGTGCCAGGCAGGAGGTGCAGGCCATCGGGCAGATCGCCCGCGGCACCGTGCTGCTGGACCAGCAGTTCACCCGCGCCGCGTTCGAGCAGCGGCTGCGCAGCGGCGAGCACGCGGTGGTGCACATCGCCTCGCACGGCGTGTTCGGCGACAGCGCCGACAGCACCTTCATCATGACCTTCGACGAACTGCTCACGCTCGATGGCCTGCAGGCGCTGCTGGGCGATGCGCGGCTGAGGCGCGCGCCGATCGAGCTGATCACCCTGTCGGCCTGCCAGACGGCCGAGGGCGACGACCGCGCACCGCTGGGCATGAGCGGCACCGCGCTGAAGGCGCATGCACGCAGCGCGCTGGGCACCTTGTGGCCGGTGTCCGACCGTGCGGCCAACCTGTTGATGACCCGCTTCTACCGCCTGCTGGCCGAACAAGGCCTGGGCAAGGCGCAGGCGCTGCGGCAGGCCCAGGTCGAGCTGCTCGACACCGCGGGCCTGCGCCACCCGTTCTACTGGGCCCCGTTCCTGCTGCTGGGAGACTGGCAATGAGCCATGACGCCCGAATGACGCGTCCAACCAAGCCCGCCGGCGCGGCCGGCCGGCGCACCGTGCTGCGCCACACCGCCTGGGCCGCGGCCTGGCTGCTGGCCGTGGGCCAGGCGCAAGGCGGTGCCACCACCGATGGCTCGGTGGGCGCGGTGCAATCGCTCGGCGGTGCGTTCACCGTGCCGCAGGCGCTGGGCACGCTGCGTGGGGCCAACCTGTTCCACAGCTTCTCGCGCTTCGGCGTGGCGGCGGGCGAGTCGGCCACCTTCATCACCACCGATGCCGGCATCCGGCATGTCATCAGCCGTGTCACCGGTGGCGAGGCCAGCGTGGTTGACGGTCCGGTGCGCCTGCAGGCCGCGGCCGGCAGCGCGCCGGCGTTCTACCTGGTCAACCCCAGCGGCATCGTCATCGGGCCCGGCGGGCGGTTCGACGTGCCTGCCGGCCTGCACCTGGGCACCACGCCCGAGCTGCGGTTCGCCGACGGCTTCACCTGGCGCACCGGCAGCGCCGATGCCTCCTCGCTCACGGTGGCGGCACCGCAGCGCTTCGGCTTCCTGGCGGCGCAGCCGGCGGGGCCGCTGCAGTGGCGTGGCGGCTTCCAGCAACTGGCGCCGCAGCAGGCGCTGACGCTCGCGGGCGGCGACATCACGCTGCAGGACACGGTGCTGGCGGCCCCGGCCGGCCAGGTGCGGCTGCAGGCCGAGGGCAGCCTCGCGCTGACCGAAGGCGCGCTGGTGCTGGCGGTGGCGTCGCCCGCCCAGGCCTCGGGCCGCATCGAGGTGGAGGCCGCGTCGCTCAGCCTGCAGGGCAGCGGCGGCCGCACGGTGGCTGGCCTGTACACCGAGACCGGCAGCGCCGGTGGCGGCGGCCTGGTGGTGAAGGTGCCCGGCGCGGTGGTGCTGAGCCGCGGCGCCGAGATCTCGGTTGTCAGCGCGGCCGAGGCCGGTGGCGGCCCGGTGGCGCCGCTGCAGGTGGCCGCCGGCAGCCTGCGCCTGGATGCGCAGGGGGCCGACACCTCGCTGGCCACCTACCACATCGGCAGCGCGGCGGCGGGCCCGGCCCTGCAGCTGCAGGTGGCGGGCGAGCTGACGCTGGGCGCCGGCGCGCGCATTGCGACCAGCACCCGCACCGAGGGCGCCGCCGGTGCGGTGACGGTGGACGCCGCCCGCATCCTGCTTGATGGCGGCGGGGCCGGTGGCGTGGCCGGCATCAGCAGCCTGAGTTCGGGCGCGGGCGTGTCCGGCGCGGTGTCGGTGAACGCACGCGAGGCGGTGCGGCTGCGCGAGGGCGGCCAGATCACCACCGCCACGCTCGGGCCGGGCGATGCCGGCACCGTGCGCGTGAGCGCACCGCTGGTGCAGCTGCAAGGCGCGCTGGACAGCGTCACCACCGTGTCCAGCGGCACGCTGGGCGAGGCCTCGGGCCGTGCCGGCGAGGTGCGGGTGGAGGCCGGCGAGCTCAGCGTGCTGGGCACCGCCCGCGTCTCGGCCGACACCACCAGCCTGCTGGGCAGCGCCGGCCAGGTGGTGGTGCGTGCCGACCGCATCCTGCTCGATGGGCTGGGCACCATGGCCGGCGGCCTGAGCGCCTTCGCCTACGGCTTCGTGGGCAATGCCGGCAGCCTGGACGTGCTGGCGCGCGAAAGCCTGTCCATCCGGGACGGCGGCGGCATTCTGGTGGGCTCGCTGGGTCTGGGCGATACCGGGCAGATCGTGGTGAAGACACCGCTGCTGCGCATCGACGGCCGTGGCGCACGCCAGCTGTTCACCGGCATCGCCGGCGATGCGCTGGGCTTCGGCGCCGGCGGCGCGGTGCAGGTGGAGGCCGACCGCATCGAGATCCTGCAGGGCGGGATGATCTCCTCGGGCACCAATTCGGCCGCCGACGCCGGCTCGGTGAAGGTGGTGGCGGACACGCTGTTCGTCGATGGCGGCGGCAGCGTGAGCGGCGCCACCGGCCTGAGCACCGACGGCTCGGACAGCGGGCGCGCCGGCAGCATCAGCGTGACCGCGCGCCAGATCGAGCTGGTGGCCGAAGGCTTCATCTCCTCCAGCACGCTGGGCTCCGGCGCGGGCGGGGCGATCGAGGTGCAGGCGCAGAACCTCACGCTGCACAACGCCGCCGGCATCTACAGCGTGGCCGGTGGCACGGGCGACGCCGGCAGCATCACGCTGCGCGTGGGCGATGCGCTGCGGCTCACCCAGGGCGGCACCGTGGCGGCCAACACCGGCGGTGCCGGCGCGGCCGGGCGCATCAGCGTGCAGGCGGGCTCGCTCAGCGTCGAGGGCACCGACACGGCCAGCGGCCAGACCAGCCGCATCGTGAGCCGGGCGCTGGTGGGCTCTGGCGGACGCACCGGCACCATCGGCATCGACGTGAGCGGTGCCGTGCTGCTGCGCGACCATGCCGAGCTCAGCATCAGCAACCGCGCCACGGTGGCCAACCCCGCCGCCGTGGGCTCGAGCGCGCTGGTGCTCACTGCCGGCAGCCTGTGGCTGCAGGACGCCGAGCTGTCGGCCGCGGCCACCGGCAACACCGCGGCGAGCCGCATCGTGGTGAGCACCCGCGGGGCGCTGCGGCTCGAGCGTGCGGGCATCCTCACCTCGGCGGTGGAGGGCGATGGCGGGGCCATCTCGCTGCGCGCCGGCGGCACCGCCAGCCTGCACGATGCGCGCATCACCACCTCGGTGGAGGGGCGCAGCAGCGGCAACGGCGGCAACATCGACCTCACGGCCGGCGCCTTGCTGATGCAGTCGGGCTTCGTGCAGGCCAACACCGCCGCGCCGCTGGCGCGCGGCGGCGAAGTGCGGGTGGAGGTGCCGGTGCTGCTGCCCGATGGCAGCCGGGTGTCGATCGGCGGCGCGCAGATCGCGGCCTTCCGCCCGGGGGTGGCCGGTGGCAACGTGATCCAGGCCGCGGCGCCCGATGGCGTGGGCGGCACGCTGGCGGTGACGCTGCCGCAACTGGACCTGTCGGCCAGCCTGGCGCGCCTGGTGGTGCCACGCATCGACTTCGGCCCGCTGGGCCGCGACATGTGCGAGGCCGGGCCCGACAGCAGCTTCACGGTGCTGGGCCGCGGCGCGCTGCCGCCACGGGCGGGTTCGCCGCTGCGCATCGTGCCCTGACCCGGCGGGCCTACATGCCCTTGAACAGGTGGGCGTAGAGCCGGCTCGCGGTCAGCCGCTCGGGCCGGCCGCGCAGGCTGAGGAAGACCTTGCCGGATTCGTCCTTCACCGCGGTGGTGATGGCGCTGGCACGCACCACCAGGCTGCGGTGCACCTGCCAGAACTTCTGCGCATCGAGCTGTGGCAGCAGCTCGCGCAGCGACAGGCGGATCAGGTGTTCACGCTCGGCGGTGACGACGCGGATGTACTTGTCCGCCGCCTCGAAGTACAGCACCTCGTCCACCGGCACCATGTGCACCGTGTTGCCCACGCCGGCCTGGATGACGTCCAGCCGCGGTGGCGCGGCGACGGCGGGCGCCGCGGCGGCGCCGCCGAGCAGCGCACGCAGCTGCGTCAAGGTCTGGTCCAGCACCGCGCCGCCCGGGGCCTGGTCGGCCAGGCGTTTTTTCAGCCGCTCGATGCAGGCGGCCAGGCGGTGCGGCTGCAGCGGCTTGACCAGGTAGTCCACCGCCTGCGCCTCGAAGGCCTGCAGGGCGTATTGGTCGTAGGCCGTCACGAACACCAGCAGCGGGAAGGGCGGGCCGTCGTCGGGCCAGTCCTCGGCCAGGGCCTGCGCGGCTTCCAGCCCGGTGAGGCCGGGCATGCGGATGTCGAAGAAGCACACCTGGGGCTTCAGCGCCAGCGATTGGGCCAGCGCGCTGGCACCGTCGCCCACCATGGCAACCACCTGCAGTTCGGGCCACAAGCTGTCCAGCTCGGCGCGCAGCCCGGCGGCCAGCAGGGGTTCGTCTTCGGCGATCAGGGCGGTGGTCATGGCGTGTCGGGCAAGGGCAGGGTGACGATGGCGAGCGTGCCGCCCTCGGCGCCGGGCGCCGGCTGCAGCCGCAGCATGCCGCGCTCACCGTACAGCGCGGCGAGGCGTTCGCGCACATGGGCCAGGCCGTAGTGCGTGCCGCCGGCGCCGGGCGCACCGGCGGGGGCGGCGCCGGCCGGGTCCTCGGGCAGGCCGTTCCCGGTGTCGCGCACGGTCAGCACCAGGTGGCCGGCCTCGTTGCGGGCGGCCAGCTCGATGCGCCCGCCCTCGACCTTGGGCTCCAGCCCGTGCTTGATGGCGTTTTCCACCAGCGGCTGCAGCAGCAGCGGGGGCACCGGCGTGTCGCGCAGCGTGGCGGGCAGGTCGATCTGCACCACCAGGCGCGGGCCCATGCGCACGGCCATCAGTGCCAGGTAGTCGGCCAGGCGGTCGAACTCGGCACTCAGCGGCTGGGCACCGCTGCGCGAGGCGGTCAGGGTGGCGCGCAGGAAGGCGATCAGGTGGTCCAGCATGGCCTGCGCGCGGGGCGGGTCCAGGCCGATCAGCACCCGCAGGTTGGCCAGCGTGTTGAACAGCATGTGCGGTTCGAGCTGCGATTCCAGGAGCTTGAGCTGGTTCTCCGCCGCGGCGCGGCGCGCGGCCTCGGCAGCCGCCATCTCGGTGTGCAGGCGTTCGCGCGAGTAGTAGAAGTAGGTGACCAGGCTGGCCGCCAGGAAGGTGAAGAACAGCACCCGGCCACTGGTGAACATGGTGGGCGTCTGGTAGCCCAGCAGCGTGTCGATCAGGCCTGCGCCCAGGGTGTAGCCGGCCACCGAGCCCAGGGTCACGGTGCCGATCATCGCGCCCCAGCCCGGCCAGCCGCCGCCGCGCTGGGGCGTCACGCCGAGCAGCCGGGACACCAGGGCCCGCCCGCCATCGACGAACAGCCAGATCAGGTTGCCGATGCACAGCGAGTACAGCAGCGCCACCCACAGCGGGCTGCCCTTGTAGCCGATGGTCCAGATCACCAGCGCGATCAGCACCGACACCAGCTGGTTGATCAGCCCGCGGCGCAGCAGGGGGCTTTTGCGCATCGAGGGCCAGGCGAAGGGGGGCGCTTGCATCGGCGGATTGTCGATCAGGCCGCCAGCGGCACGGCGCCGCGGGGGGCCTGGGCCAGGATGCGCATCGCGCGGCCGGCGAACAAGCCGCTCATCAAGCCGTACAACACGCTGGCCGTGAGGGCGAAACCAGCCTGCGTGGCCAGGCCCGGCGTCATGGCGAGCGAGGCGCTGACCGCGTAGCGCAGCGTGAACACGCCCAGCAGCAGCACCAGCGGCAGCCAGCTGCCGCCCACCGCGAAGCGGTCATCCGGCAGGGCCTGGGCACGCAGCGGCAGCCGGGCCACGGTGAAGACCGACACGCCCGCGGCCAGGCCGGCGGCCCAGGCCAGCACCACCTCGGGTGCGGCGCCGAAGGCATTGCTGGCACCGGCCAGCGACAGCACGCCCAGCACCGCCGGCAGCACCAGCAGCTTGGTGCGGCTGACCACCTGGTCGCGTGATTGCTTCAGGCCCAGCGCGATCAGCGCGGCCAGCAGGAACCACACCCAGACCGGGGTGTGCGTGAGGAAGGTGTATGCGGTGGTGTTCATTGGTGTCCTCGGTGGCTTGTGGGGTTGCAGTGCACGCATGGTCGCCCGCAGGCCCCCCGGGTGTCCGGCCGGAGGCGACGAAACCGCGCCGGGCGTCGCGAAATGGCGGTGGATCGGCCCGGAATGCGAGCCATTGCGGGTGGGGTGGCATGGCTATCATCGAATCCATCGATCGAGGAGTGCCCTTTTTGATGGTGGTGATGCGCCCGGTGCGGCCGTGGCTGCTGGTGTTGACGTGGATGCTGCTGGCGCTGGCGCCGGGCGCGTCCGCGCGTGAACCGCTGCGCCTGACCCCCAGCCAGGCCGCCGCGATGGCCGCGCGTGAGGATCAACGCCTGGGCGCCCGCGTGATCGTCCAGTACAAGGCCCAGGCCAGCCTGCTGCAGGCAACGCAGGGACCGGTGGGGCCGCAGGCGGCCGGCGGGCCGCAGCGCGCCGTGCCACGCGGGCCCCAGCATGCCGCCAGCCTGGCCCGCCGCCTGGGGTTGAGCCTGAGCGACGGCCGCGCCATCGACCGCCGCACCCAGGTGCTGCACGGGGCCAGGGGCATCAGCTCGGCCGCGCTGGCCGCGCGGCTGGCGGCCGACCCCGACGTGGCCTACGCGGTGCCCGACCGCCGCCGCCGCGCGCTGGCCGTGCCCAACGACCCGCTGTTTGCCGCCGGCAACGGCCAGTCGCCTGCCGCCGGGCAGTGGTACCTGCGGGCGCCGGATGCCACGCTGGTGTCGGCCATCAACGCGGTGGCGGCCTGGAACCTGCACGCCGGCTCGGCGTCCACCGTGGTGGCCGTGCTCGACACCGGCGTGCAGGCCGCCCACCCGGACCTGGCCGCCAAGCTGCACCCCGGCTACGACTTCATCCACGACCTGCCCACCGCCGCCGACGGCGACGGCCGCGACCCGGACCCGGCCGACCCGGGCGACTGGACCGGCTCGAACGAGTGCGACGATGGCTATCCGGCGCAGGACAGCAGCTGGCACGGCACCCAGACCGCCGGGCTGATCGGCGCGCACACCGGCAACGGCATCGGCATGGCCTCGGTGGGCAACCAGGTGATGCTGCTGCCGGTGCGGGTGCTGGGCAAGTGCGGCGGCTGGGACTCCGACATCATTGCCGGCATGCTGTGGGCCGGCGGCGTGTCGGAGCTGCCGGTGCCCAACCCGCACCCGGCGCGTGTGCTCAACCTCAGCCTGGGGGGCCCGGGCGCCTGCGGCGCCGCCTATGCGGACGCGGTGAGCCAGCTCGCGGCGGCCGGCGTGGTGGTGGTGGCCGCGGCCGGCAACGACACCGGCTTTGCGGTGAACGTGCCGGCCAACTGCCCCGGCGTGATCGCGGTGGCCGGCGTGCGGCACGCGGGCACCAAGGTGGGCTACTCGAACCTCGGGCCCGAGGTGGCCCTGGCCGCGCCGGCGGGCAACTGCGTGAATGATTTCGGCGAGTGCCTCTACCCCATCCTCACCACCACCAACAGCGGCCGGCGCTCGCCGCTGTCCCATGCCTACAGCGATGGCTACCGCTACTCGGTGGGTACCAGCTTTGCGGCGCCGCTGGTGGCCGGCACCGCGGGGCTGATGCTCTCGGCCAACCCTGCGCTCACGCCCGATCAGCTGCGGCAGCTGCTGACGGGCAGCGCGCGGCCGTTCCCGATCGCCAGCAGCGACCCGACGGTGCCGGCCTGTCGCGAGCCGGACGACCGCAGCGAACAGCTCGAATGCCTGTGCACCAGCGCCACCTGCGGCGCGGGCCTGCTGGACGCGGCCTCGGCCGTGGCCGCGGCGACGGCATGGCCCATGCCCTCGGCCGCCATCAGCGGGCTGGGCACCACGGTGCCGGCCGGCACCCCGCTGATGGCCAGCAGCGCCGGCTCCGGGGCGCCGCAGGGCCGCGCGGTGGTGGGCTACGAGTGGGCCATCACCCAGGGCGGCGCGCTGGCGTCGATCAGCGGCGAGGCCTCCGGGCCCACCGTGCGCATCACCACCTTCGCGGCCGGCAGCTTCACGCTGCAACTGCGGGTGACCGACAGCATGGGGCTGCAGGCCGCCGTGTCGCGCAGCGTCACGCTGCTGGCGGGCGACGCCGACCGCGTGTTCAACTGGGCCGAGGCGGCCTACCCCCAGCATTTCCCCGGCCCGGGCGTGCCCGGCCAGCAGGCCCCGTACACCTACCGGCACTACCCGACCACCGGCAACTACATCGGCGTGGCCAACGGCCGCGTGGTGCTGCACAACGGCCGCGATTGGCAGCTGCTGGACGTGGGCGCGCTGGCCGACCTGCTGGCGCGGGCCGCCGCGGCCGGTTACTGACCAGCGTCAGCAGGTGGCCAGCGGCGAAGCCGCTGCAGCGGGTGGTTCAAATCACGACCACGTGCCCGTCCTTCGGGTCGATGCGGCCGGCCACCAGCGCGTCGATCAGGTCCTGCGCGGCGCCGAAGCCCGCGTGTTCCTTCACCTGCATCCAGGGCTTCGTGGCATCGCTGACACGGCGGATGAAGGCGAGCTGCGCCTCGTTGAAGCGGCGCGTGACTTCGGCCGCACCCCAGTCGGCATTGCGCTTCTTGATCTGGTAGGGCGCAAAGTAGGGCTGCGGCTTGGGGCCGGGCAGCACCTGCTGGTCCTGGCTCAGGTGGTCGTGGTTCTGGGCCGAGCCGGCGTAGCAGCTGTGCACCAGCGAAGCGGCAAAGTGCTGGTGCACCCGGCGGCGCAGCGTGGTGTCGCCGGAGAAATCGACATACAGCGTGGGCAGCGCCGGGTCCAGGGTTTCGATGTCGCCGTAGGTCACGCTGCGGTGGTAGCAGCCCAGGCCGTCGACAAAGGCCTGGTTGCCCGCGGAGGTGACGCCCACCAGGCTGACGCCCGCCAGCTGCTGGAAGCAGAACACGGTGCCGTAGGCCGTCTTGCTGGAGGCGCTGGACACCAGCACCTGCTTCGCGCCGAAGAAGGCGTTGTCCTCCAGGAAGTCGGCCAGCATGAACGAGGTGATGAACAGCGGCCGCAGCAGCGCCTGCTGGTTCTCGTACTCGGGGCGGTAGGCCGCGTCGGTGCGGATGCGCTGGTACTGGTTGTAGGCCGAGGTGAGTTCCAGCCGGTGCGGCGTGCCGTCGTAGAAGCCGCGTTCGCCCACGCGCACCGGCTGCATCACCACATGGCTGGCAATCGGCCAGTAGCCGTAGAAGCGCTCGCCCACCGCGAGGCCCTCCACCGTGGAGGCCACCACGTTGGCAAAGCCCCAGGCGGGCATGTGGCCCCAGCCTTCGGCGCCGGTGGGAAAGAAGTGCCAGTAGCGCAGGTGCGGCACCTCGCCGAAGGCGGCGTAGGTGATATTGTTCGCCGTCACCGCGAGGCGGTCGATCTTCAGCAGGGCCTCGCCCGGCTGCAGTGCCGGCAGCGCCGAGGTGACGACGCGGGTGCGGTGCAGTGCGCTCTTGTCGGTTTGCAACTGGATCAGGTCGGTCATGGGCGGGTGCTTTCGTCGCTGCGGTTTCGGGTGTCAAAACTGTAGGGCCCAGGGCGCATGAGCGGGTTCGGATTTCCGCCACCGTGAGCGCGCTGCCCCCGCTGCCCAAGGCCAAGCCGCTGAAGCGGCCCACGCAGGCCCGTGCCAAGGCCACGGTGCAGGCCATCTTCGACGCCTTTGTTCGGATTTGGCAGCGCGAGGGCTGGGCCCGGCTCACCACCCGCGCGGTGGCGCTGGAAGCCGGCATCGCGGTGGGCACGCTGTACGACTACTTCCCCAGCAAGGCCGCGCTGGTGTCGGGCTACGTGCGTCACTGCATCGAGACGCTGATCCGCGCGGTGGACACGCAGGTGGTTGAGCCGCCGGACATGCCCTGGCGCCTGCGCCTGCACCGCCTGGTGCAGCTGCTGTGCGGGGTGGACCGCTCGGCGCTGTCCTGGTTTCACCCCGATCTGCTGGCGCTGGAGCCGCAGGTGGCCGAGCCCAAGCACCAGCGCCGCGCGCACGAGGAGCTGATGGCGATGTGGCTGCGCGTGTTCGAGGCCTGCACCGACCTGCCGCAGCGCCCGCCCGCCGCCACCGTGCAGGCGCTGCACCTGGCCCTGTGGGGCGGGCGCCGCTACGCGATGCTGGTGCAGCTGGACGACACCCAGATGCAGCAGTGGGCCGCCGAGATGGAACGCCTGTGCGTCAGCGCCGTGCTGGCCGTGGGCGGCCCGGCCGAAGGCGACGGCCGCGGCGCATGAGGGTGGCCGGCCCCTAGTACGCCAAAGTGGCGGCCAGCAGCAGCGTGCGCCGCACCGGCACCTGCGCCAGCAGTGAATCGGCCGGGCCGCCGGCCACGCGCCAGGCCGCGTTCAGGCGCCAGCGGTCGCCCTGCCATTGCACGCTGGCGGTGAGCAGGCGACCGCGGTCGGCCGGCGTGATCAGCGCGTCCAGCGCCAGCTGCCAGTGCTCGGGCTGCCAGGCCAGGCGCACGAACAGGTTGTCGCGGCGCAGGCTGCTGGCCGCCATCGGCGTGGCCTGCCAGGCCAGGTTGCCGGCGCTGCGGATCGCCGGTCCGGCCGCGGCCGCCAGTGCCGCGCTGCGTTGCGTCCAGCGGTCCCAGGCCGCATCGGAGAGCGTGCTGCCGTCGTGCCAGTACTCCAGCATCACGCTTTGCTGCCAGGTGCCGGTCCAGCTGGCGCCCAGCAGCCACTGGCTGGTGCCGCCCCGCGTGGCCTGGCGCCAGGGGTTGGCCGGCATGGCCTGCAGGCCAGCCTCGGACGCCAGGGCCCAGGCGTCGTGGCGCTGCAGCACGCGCAGCGAGCCGTGCAGTTCCAGTGCATCGGTGGCCACCCAGGACACGGCGCTGCCCAGGCTGGCGCCGGTGCGCGCACCCACGCGGGCGAAGGCGAATGCGTCCAGTGCGCCCAGGCGCTGGTAGCCGCGCAGCGCCAGTGCCGATTCGCGCGCGCCGCGGCTGGTCTCGTCGGCGGCGTTCAGGTGCTGCGGATTCACCCACACCAGCGACAGCGCGCGCTCGGCGCCGAAGTGCTCCAGCTGCAGCAGCGGCCGGCCTTCCGGCGTGCTGGCCAGCAGCGTGCGGCGGGCCTCCTGCTGCACCACGTCGTTCGGCCGGAAGCCGAAGCCCACGTCCCAGCCCACCACCTTCTTGCCGGCGCTGAGCTGCCAGGCACCGAGGTCGGCCGACGCGTAGAGCTCGTTGACGCGGGCCTCGCCATGCCCGGCGCCACCGGCGGGGCGCTCGTGCCAGGCCAGCAGGTTGCCGGCCAGCGACACGGGCGTGCCCGCCACCTTGGCGCGCAGGGTGTGGCGCAGCTCCAGCTCGGTGCTCCAGGCGTCCGGCGTGGCCGGGGCCATGCCGGGCCAGCGGGCGTTGGCGGCCGCCAGCGGGCCGCGCGGGGCGGCCTCACGGCCCTGCCACAGCAGGCGCAGCTCACCGCCCGGGCCCTCGCCGGGCGCGGCATCGGCCGCCCGCGCCGGGCCGAAGGCCAGCACCGCTGCGGCGGCGAGCAGTGCGCGCCGCAGTGTCATGAGGCGGGCCATGGCCTACTCCAGCGCCGGGTTGCGGGCCAGGAACATCGGGTTCAGCCAGGTCTCGGGCACCTGCTTCGCCTGGCGCGAGAGGTAGCGCACGCGGGTCTCCTTGTGCGAGCTGAGCTTGTCGGCCAGCACCATCGTGGTCACCAGGGTGGGGGCGGCGGGCTTGTCGAACTCGAAGCTCGCCAGCTTGGCCAGCTTGTCCGATTGCACGTAGAGCTCGGCGCGCAACGGCTCGCGCCGGGCCTTGCCGATCCACAGCTCGATGCGCTGGTAGCTCAGCCCCTTGCGGGCGGCCTGCAGGCTGAGGTGGAGGCAGGGCCGGCCGTCGCACTGCTCTTCGCCGACCAGGCTGCCGGTGTAGTCCTCCGACCAGCTCATGGTGGCGATGTCGCCGGTGGAGGCATCCCCGAGCAGCTTCTGCGAGGGCGTGATGCGCATCGGCCGCTGGCTGCCGGGCAGCAGCAGCCAGAAGTCGTCGCCCAGCATCAGCACCTTCTGGCCGGCTTCGGCCGGCGAGCGCATCAGCACCAGGCTTTTGTGCTCGGCCTGGGTGAACACGGTGTAGCGGCGTTCCTTGTCGGTGCTGCCGTCACGGTTGAACACCGTGACCTGGGTCTCGACCTGCAGGTTGTCGGCACCGGTGCGGTAGCGGTCGGCGGCCTTCAGCAGCGTGGCCACGTCGTCGGCGGCATGCGCGGTGAACGCGGCGCAGGCCAGCGCGAACGCGGTGAGGAGCAGGGTCTTCTTCATGGGGGTTCCTTCAGACATGGGCCAGGGCATCGACGATGGGCTTGTGCACCGTGCGCCGGGCCACCAGGGCCGAGGCCACGGTGGCCAGCGCCAGCATCGCGAGCAGGGTGCCGGCATAGAGCGTGGGGTCCACCGCCACCTGCAGCGGGTAGCCCACGCTGCGGCCGGGCGGGGGCGGCATCTGCACCGGGAACACCAGCAGCGCGGTGGACACGGCCAGCGCGATCAAGGTGCCCGCGATGGCGCCCACACCGCCCAGCATCAGCCCTTCGAGCGCGAAGCCGCGCACCAGCTGGCCCGGCAGCGTGCCCACCGCGCGCAGCGTGCCGATCTCGCGGGTGCGCTCGATGATCGCCATCGCCATCGCGTTGGTGACGACGAACACCACGATCACGCCGATGATCAGGCCCAACGCGCCGAAGATGCGGTTGTAGAGGTCCCGCACGCTGCGGTAGAACGCGGCCTGGTCGATCCAGGTCTGCACCGCCAGCCGCGGCAGCGCGGCCTGCAGGCGGGCCTGGGCGGGCGCGGTCGACTCCATGCGGTCCAGGAAGACGCCGAGGCTGGACACGCGCTGCGTCACCAGCAGGTGCTGGGCGGTGGCCACGTCGGTGTAGACCAGGCGCTTGTCCACGTCCGGGATGCCGGTGGAGAAGATGGCCGCCACGGTGACGTCCACCGCATTGAGCGCGCCCGCGCTGGTGCTGGCCAGCAGCGTGAGGCTGCTGCCGGGCTCGGCCTTGAGGCTGCGCGCCAGGCCTTCGCCCAGCATCACGCGGTTGCGTTCGCCGCTGCTCAGCACCTGGCCCGCCTTGACGATGAGGAAGGGGCCCTTGACGGCGAATTCCGCATCGGGGTCGATGCCGGCGGCCATCATCACGGTGGACTTGTCGCCGTTGCTGATGAGGCCGGAGAACTCCACCTTGGGCAGCACCTGGCGCACCGCGTCGTCGGCCAGCAGCCGGGCCTTGAGCTGGGCCACGTCGTCCAGGCCGTTCTGCAGCGGCGTGTCCTCGTCCTTCGTGAACTGCTCGGGCTTGGCCACGATCAGGTGCCCGGTGGTGCGGGCCGAGGCCTGCGCCAGCGCCTGGTAGGTGAAGAGCGCAAATCCGCCGGCCAGCAGGATGGCCGCGGTGCCCAGCGCGGCCACGGTGGCGGTGACGGCCGAGCGCCGCCGGTTGCGCAGCGTGTTGAGCCACGCGAAGCGGAACCAGCGCAGCGCATGGCCGGCGGCACGCCACGCGGGGCTGGTGCGCCCGGCGCGCAGCGGGGGCAGGGGGCTGGGGAGCGCGGTGGTCATGAGTGGATCTTTCCGTCGAGCAGGTGGAGGGCGCGGTCGCAGCGTTCGAGCATCCGCGCGTCGTGGGTGGCCACCAGGAAGGCCGCGCCATGGGCATGGCCCTGCGCGTGCATCAGGTCCAGCACCTGGGTGGCGGTGTGGGAATCGAGGCTGGCGGTGGGTTCGTCGGCGATCACCAGCGCCGGGCGCTTGACCAGTGCCCGCGCAATCGCCACCCGCTGGCGCTGGCCGCCCGAGAGCGCATCGGGCCGGTGCTGCGCATGCTCGTGCAGGCCCACGGCGCGCAGCATCTCGGCCACCCGCTCGCGGCGTTCGGCCGCGGGCACGCCGGCGATGAACAGCGGGTAGTCCACGTTCTCGGCCACGGTCATCACCGGCACCAGGTTGAAGCTCTGGAAGACAAAGCCGATGGCGTCGCGCCGCAGCAGCGTGGCCTCGGTCTCGCCCAGGCCCTTGACGCTGCGGCCCCGCAGCAGGATCTGGCCCTCGTCCGGCGCATCGATCAGCCCGGCGAGGTTCAGGATCGTGCTCTTGCCGCTGCCCGAAGGGCCGGTGAGCGCGAGCATCTCGCCGGCCTCGAGCTGCAGGTCCACGCCCTGCAGCGCGGGCACCACGTGTTCGCCCAGCCGGTAGGTCTTGTGCACCGCGGCCAGTTGCAGCACGGCGCTCATCACAGCTCCTTGAGCTTGGCCTGGGCCAGCGCGGCCTGCGGGGCGCCGCTGTCGGCCACCTTCTGCAGCCACTGGCGCGCCGCCTGGGGCTGGCCGTCCTTGGCGGCCTGCAGCCCGGCACGCAGCCACACCGCGGCCCTGAAGGGCGCTGGCGCGGTGTCCAGCAGCGGGCTCTTGAGCACCTCGTCCAGCAGCTTGGCGCCGCGTGCCTGGCGGTTCATCATCGACGGCATCGCAAGGTAGGTGCCGGCCGCGGTGAAGCGCGTCTCCAGGCTGGCGGGCACGCCCCGGTGCAGCGGTGCGTCATGGGCGGTGGTGAGCTGGGCCAGCGCCTTGTCGATCTGCGCCAGGCCGTCCTCGGCATGGCTGAGCTTGCGCCACGGCAGCCAGGCGGTGCGTGCGCGCATCGCGGCGGCGGCGCCGGCATAGGCGCGCAGCACCGGGTCCTGCGGATCGGCCTGCGACAACTGGGCCAGTTGCGTGGCGGCGGGCTCCACCGCGTCGTCCACGCCCTCGGCGGCGCGCAGGAACGTGGCGGTCGCGCTGGCAAAGGCGGTCGGGTCGGTGCCAGCTTGGGCCGTGGCCGGCTGCAGCCAGGCCATGGCCAGCACGGCCAGGACGGCGAGTTTCACGGCGGCCAGCGCCAGGGCGGCGCGGCGCCAGGCGGCACGGCGCGACAGCGCGGCACGCAGGGCCTGTTGAAGGGCAGGGAGGTTGAGGCTCATGGGCACACCTGGGGGGTTGAGGGTGTGCGCAGTGTTCCGGCCGGGTGCCAGCGGCGCCGCAGGCGGGCGACGAAATGCGGGCCGGTGTCGCGAAATGCGGCGGGCGCGGCGCGGCCGTGGCCGGACCAGGGTGGGACGAGGGTCGGAAAGGGGTCGGAAGCGTGGGCCGCGAGCGCCGGCGCTACAGCAGCGAGGAGGCCTCTGGTGCCGCACCGCGCAGGAAGATCAGCGCGCCGCCCTCGCTGACGATGGGCATGTGCAGCACCTCCTGGCGGCCCAGGTGGAAGCCGCCGGCGCCCACCTCCAGCTCGCCGATGCGCAGCGAGCCTTCAAGCACCACGCACTCCTCGTCGATCGGGTGGCGGTGCGCCGGCAGCACCGCGCCGGGGGCCAGCCGCACCAGGTAGGACATCACGCCGTCGCGCTGGTGCAGCAGCTTCAGGCTGAGGCCGCGGCCGAAGGGCTGCCACTGGCCCTCGTCGGCCTGCACGGTGAGGTGCTGGCGGCGCTGGTCTTCGGCCACGCGCGCCAGCAGCCGGCGCTTGACGCGGGCGACGCTCACTTCGTCCGCGGTGGGGGTGGCCGCGGCGGCGTTCAGCCAGTCGGCGATGTCGGCATCGAGCACGGCGCGCTCGTCGGGGTCGGCGCCGGGTGGGGGAGCGGGGTGGTCATTCATGGCGGGGCGCGCGGGGTTCGTGCACGGGGGATCAGGCGTTCAGGCGGGTGCGCAGCTTGTGCTGCGCGCGCGTCAGCAGCGACTTCACGCTGCCCAGCGGCAGGCCGGTGGCCTGGGCGATGGCGGCATGCGAGAGCTCGCGAAAGTACGCCAGCCCCAGCACCCAGCGCTCCTGCGCCGACAGCGTGGCCAGGGCCGTGGCGAGCCGGCCGCCCGCCTCGGCCAGGGACAGCAGGTCCTCGGGGCCGGGCAGCGGGCAGGCCAGCAGGTCTTGCGGGTCCTCGCCCGCGGCGGCGCCGGCCGGCGCGCGGGCAGCGTGCCGCTGGCGCCGCAGCAGGTCCAGCGCGCGGCTGCGCACCAGCGTCAGCAGCCAGGTGACGGCGCTGCCGCGGACGACGTCGAAACGTGCGGCCTCGCGCCAGGCTTGGAAGTAGGCCTCGGCCAGCACGTCGTCGATGTCGGGCCCGCGCAGCAGGCGCACGGCCAGCGCCCGCGCGGGGGCCGCGGTGGCATCGTAGAACTGCTCGAAGGCCTGCGCATTGCCCTGTGCCGCCTGGGCCAGCCAGCCGGCCAGGCACGCGTCGCGCTGCGCCCGGGGGGCCTGGGCAGCGGCATGCGGCGGCGGTTGCGGGCAGGCAGGCGGCATCACGACCAGGCGCAGGGCCCCGCGGGGCGACGCCGCGCATCTTGCCAGAGCCGTGCCAGGGCGCGGTCGTCCGGGCGGCGTTGGCAGCGCCGTGGTCAGGGTGGTCTGGCGGCTGGGCATGGCGGGTTCCTGCATGGCATACGGCACCGCGTATCAGCCGGATGCGACGACCCCGCAGCGCACGGGGGTGATGCGGCGTGCCAGCCCTGCATCCACGCGGGCGGATGCGCCGTAAACCCCATCAGCCCATCCGATCAACGCGGGCGCGCACCGCGCCCGCCGTCGCCCGAGGAGACCACCATGTCCGGTTTCGCCGAAGTCACCCACCGCGAGTGGATTGCCGCGCCGGTGGCGCTGGTGCAATGCCAGTTTGCCGACCTGGAGCACCACATCCACCGCAACGTGCACCCGAAGCTGCGCTTCGAGCTGCTGGCACAGCAGGCGCGAAGCGCGCGCTTCGTGCAGGAGGTGCGGCTGCTGGGCATCACCCAGCGCGATGTGTTCGAGCGTGAACTGCTGGCCGATGGCCGCATGGTCGACACCTCGGTCGAGGGCTTCAACAAGGGCGGCACGCTGCATTTCCAGTTCCAGGCCCAAAGCCGCGAGGGGCAGCCCGGCACCGAGGTGCAGATCACCATTCGCCTGCCGCTGCCACCGGTGGTGGGCCGGCTGCTGCGGCCGCTGCTCGAATCGCAGATCCGCAAGGAGGTGCGTGCCGCCGCGGCCGAGGACAAGTTCGACATCGAGCAGCGCGGCTACCGGCCACGCCCGCGGCAGGGGGCCACGATGCCGGCCACGCAGGCGGCCTGAGTCGGGCCGCGCGTGGCGGCGCGGCGCAGGGCGCCGAACTTTGCACTGCTTTACGTCAACGCAAGGCAGGGGGCACGGCGTTGGAAGAGCATGCCTGCCATGCCCACGCCCTTGCCCCGTCGCCCGCTGCCGCGTCCCGGCGTCTCGATCCTCGTCGCCTGCCTGGTGGCCGCGCAGCTCGCGGGCTGCGTGGTGGCCCCGGCGCACCGGCGCCCGGTGTACGGGCCCGAGGGCCACGCTGCCGGCCTGCCGACACCGGCAGCGCCGCCGCTGTACTTCTACCCCGAGCAGGGCCAGCCCGAAGGGCAGCAGGACCGTGACCGCTACGAGTGTTACCGCTGGGCCTACCAGCAGACCGGCCTCGACCCGGGCATGACGCCGATCCGCCAGCCGCGCTACCCGCAGCCCTTGCCCCCGGTGCGCGACGGCGCCGACGTGGTGGCCGGCGGCATCACCGGTGCTGCGCTGGGCGCGGCCGTGTCCTCGCCGCGCCACGCCGGCGAAAACGCGGTGATCGGTGCGCTGCTGGGGTTTGCGCTGGGCGCCATCGCCCAGGAATCGCGCGCCCAGGCGATGGAACGCGCGCAGGCGCGGCAGCAGGCCGCGGCGGCGGCAGCCCAGGTGCCGATGGACAACTTCCGCCGCGCGATGTCGGCCTGCATGCAGGGACGCGGCTACCGCGTGGGCTGAAGGAGACGATGTGATGCGCCAACCGAATGCCAGGCTCGCCGCGCTGATGGCGGCAATGCTGCTCGGCCTGATGCCGGCCGTGCAGGCTGCACCCGAAGGATCGGCGCTCGGCCCGCCCCGGCACGGCGAGTCACCACCGGCGGCGCGTGGCGGCGAGCGCGAGGGCGACCGCAACACTGATCGCAGCGGCGCACGTGCTGCAGAGCGCGCCGTGGAGCGGGCGGCCGAACGGGGTGGCGGGCGTGGTGGCGAGCGTGCTGCCGAGCGCCCGGCGCCGCGCCCGGACGCCCATGTGGTTCCGCCGCGGCGGGACCCGCCCTCGCGCCACGTGGAGCCGCCACGCTGGTGGGACGGCGCCCACGGCCACGCGCGCCACTACCCGGCGCCCGGCCATGCGGTGCGCACGGTGCCTTCGCATGCGCGCGTGGTGTTCTGGGCCGGGGTCAACTACAACTTCTGGGATGGTGTCTGGTACGCGCCCGGCCCCTACGGTTATGCCGTGGTGCGCCCGCCGATCGGCATCTTCATCCACGACCTGCCGACCTTCCGCACCGCGCTGGTGATCGGCGGGCTCACCTACTACTACGTGAACGGCGTGTACTACCGCGAGCGCCAGGAAGGCGGCTACGAGGTGGTGCCCACGCCGGTGGATCCCGGCACCGGCGCGCCGCAGCCGGCCACCGACAAGCTCTACATCTATCCGCGGCAGGGCCAGTCTGCGCAGCAGCAGGCCACTGACGACTACGAGTGCCACCGCTGGGCTGCCACCCAGACCGGCTTCGACCCCAGCGCCACGGCCGCGGGCCAGCCCGGCGGCGATGCCGCGCGACGCGCCGACTACCAGCGCGCCCGCACGGCCTGCCTGGAAGGGCGGGGCTACACGGTCAGGTGAGCGGGCGCCTCGGCGCCGGGTGATGCCGCGCTGCCGGCACGGCCGCCGGGCGCAGGCGGCTGCGGCGGCCTGCGTGATTGCCGCGTGATCGGGCCGCCGGCGGCGCTTGCTGCCGGCGCCACCGCGACGTTATCGTGCGGGCCTTGGACACGCGTGATCAACAGGGCCGCACCAGGCGCCGGACAAGCCCCCCAGGCCAGAGCGGCCCGTTGCACCTGCAGTTGCTCGGGCGGCCGCAGGTCAGCGGCGCGGGGCTGCCGGCCCCCGTGCTGCTGGAGCGCAAGCTCGCGGCGCTGCTGGCCATGCTGGCGCTGGAGGGGCCGCAGCCCCGGGCCAGGCTGATCGCACGGCTGTGGCCCGAGCATGAGTCGAAGGACCCGCGTTCCGCGCTGCGCTCGCGCCTGCTGTCGCTTCGCAAGCTGGTCGGGCAGGCGCTGGTGCTGGGTGACGATGTGCTCGCACTGGCCGCCGGCACCACGCACGACCTGGCGTCACTGCCCGAGCCGGCGCCAGCCGACGCGGCCTGGCCCGAATTCCTGGCGGGGCTGGACTACGGCGGCGCCGGCCCGCTGGGCCGCTGGGTGGCGCAGCAGCGTACCCGCATGGCCGAGGCGCAGCGCCGGCACCAGGAGGCGCGGGTGCAGCAGTTGCTGGAGGCCGGCCAGTCCGACGCCGCGGTGTCCCTGGCCCAGGCGCTGCTGCGGCAGGCGCCCGAAGCCGAGCGGCCCTACGTCCGGTTGGCGCAGCTGCTGCACCTGCAGGGCGAGCAGCGGCAGGCGCGGGAGGTCGTCGCGCAATGCCTGGCGATGCTGGCCGACCAGCGCCGCGGCGCGAGCCCCGAGCTGCAGGACCTGATGCTGCGGGTGGGCGCCGGCGCGCCGGGCGGCGCGCGGCCGCGCCTGGTGCCACCGGCCGCGCTGGTGCATCCCCCGACCCTGGTGGGCCGCACCGAGCTGCTGGCCGCGGTGCAGGCCGGCTGGCGGCGTGGGCGGGCGGTGCTGCTCGAGGGCGAGGCCGGTGTCGGCAAGAGCCGGCTGCTGGCCGAGCTGGCGGGCGGGGAGGCCGGTAGCCTGCGGGTCGGCGCAGCGCCGGGCGACGCGCCGGTGCCCTATGCGCTGCTGAAGCGCCTGCTGCGCGCCTTGCACGAGCGCTGGCCACTGGCCCATGCCCCCTGGGTGCAGGGCGAACTGGCTCGCCTGGTGCCCGAGCTGGGCGCCGCCCCGGACAGGCCGGCCTACCGCGAGCGCTTCGTCGAGGCCCTGCAGCTGGCGCTGGGCGGTTGGCAGCGCGCGGGCCTGACATGCCTGCTGCTGGACGACCTGCACTGGGCCGACCCCAGCACCCTGGAGGACCTGCTCGCCGCCTGGGACCAGCTGCCCGCAACGGCCGCCCCGCGGCTGCTGCTGTGCGCCCGCAGTGGTGCGCGCCCCGCCGCCGTGGCGCAGTGGGCAGGTCGATCCCCCGAGCGGCTGGTGCCGGTGAACGTGCCACCGCTGGACCGCGATGCCTTGTGCACGCTGATGCAATCGCTGCGCGAAGCGCTGGGTGTGGCCGAGATGAACCCGCTGGCCTGGGCCACGGCGCTGTTGCCGGTGACGCAGGGGCACCCGTTCCACGTGCTCGAGGCGCTGCTGGCGCAGTGGGCGCTGCACGGCGAATCCGCGTTGCGCCAGCGCGCCCCGCGGCCGCTGGCCTGGACGGTGTCGCACTCGATGACGCAACTGCTGGACGAGCGCCTGGCCCGCCTGTCCGAGCCCGGGCTGCGCCTGGCCCGCCTGGCCTGCGTGGCCGAGGCCCAGTTCTCGGTGGCCCTGGCCGAAGCCGTGCTCGAACGCTTTGCGCTGGACCTCAGCCCGGTCTGGGCCGAGCTGGAATCGGCCGGCGTGATGCAGGGCCTGGGCTTCACCCATGACCTGCTGCGCGAGCGGCTGCGGCGCAGCATCCCGCAGTCGATCGCGCAGGAGATTCACCGCCGCGTCGCCCGCGCCGCGGCCGACGCCGGCGCGCCCGACGCCGCCGTGGCGATGCACTGGTTGCACGGCGATGACCACGCCGCCGCGGCCGCGGGCTTCGAGCGCGCGGCGCGGGCGGCCTGCCGGCTCAACCTGCGGGCCGAGGAGCTGGCGCGCTGGGACCAGGCGGCCCATTGCCACGACCACCTGGGCGCTGGCGACGCGGCCTTCGATTGCCGCATGCAGGCCTGCGCCGCGGCGCGGGTGGTCGAGCCGGCGGCAGCGGTGGACGAGCGCCACCGCTGGTTGCTGCGGGCCGCGCGCCGTGACGAGCAGCAGCTTGCGGCCTGGACCAGCGTGGCCACGCAAGCCTCGGAGCGGGTGGAAGCCAAACCCTGGGGCGAAGCCGCCACCCAGGCCATGGCCGCGCTGCGCCGCCTGCAGGCGGCGGGCCGACCACCGCCCTTGCAGCAGGAGGCGGGGGCCGTGTGTGTGCAGGCCACCTGGTTGGGTGAGTACGGCCAGGCCGAGGCCGGGCTGGCCCTGCTGGCCACGCTGGAGCCGCGTCTTGCGGCGTGCGGCGACCTGGCGCTGCAACAGGCGGTGGCCGAAGCCATGGCCTGGGTGCTGCATCGCGCGAACCGCGTCGTCGACGCGCGTCACGCGGCCGAACGCGCGCTGCAGCTGGCCGAGGCCATCGACGACTGGGCGGCCTGCGCCGCCGCGGCCAACAACCTGGGTGGCCTGGTGGCGCAATCGGGCGCGTTTGCCCGCGCGATCGAGGTCACGCGCAAGGCGCAGGCCTGGACACGCCGGCTCGGGCAGGGGGGCGGTCTGGCCAGCGCGCACTCGGAGATGACCATCGCGGGCCGCCTGGGGCGGCTGGGGCGTTATGCCGAGGCCCTGGCGGTGGCCGAGCAGGCCATTGCGGCGTTCCGGGACGCCGGGGCCCTGTCGTGGCAGGTGCATGCCGAGGCCTCGCTGGCGCGCTTGTACCTGGACCTGGGCGATCCCACGCTGGCACGCGCGAGCATGCCCACGCTGCCGCCAGCGGAGGAAGCCCGGCGCTCCAAGCGTGCCCTGGTGGCGTTGCAGATCGAGCGATTCGAGGGCCGCCCGGTGCTCGAAGGCCTGCAGGCGCTGCGCGATCCGTGGGACAGCCTGCATCCCGGCATGCGGCTGTTGTGGTGGATCGAGCTGGCCCGCTGCCTGCCGCCGGACCAGGCTCTGCCGCAATGGGTGGCGATGACTGCCGAGGCCGAGCGCGCCGGCCTGGGCGCGGCCGTGCAGCAGCTCCGGCTGCAGCATGCGCAGTGCCTGATGCGGCTGGGCCATGCCCGGCAGGCCGTGGCGGCGCTGGGCGACGTGGTCGCCACGATGAGCGAGTACCGGCCCTTCGACCTGCACTTCGCCGAGGCCTGCCACATGGCGGCCGAGGTGCTGGGCCATGCGGGCGATCGGCCGGCGCAGCAGCAGGCCCTGCGCCTGGGCCTGGCGTGGCTGCAGGGCGAGGCGCTGCCGCAGGTGCCGGCCCCGCTGGTGCCGGGCTTCCTGAGCGCCGCGCCGGGCGTGGCCGCGCTGCTGGCCCAGGGGCGCCTGCAGGGCCTGGCCCTGTAGCCTGGTCCGGTGGCGCCACGCCGGGCCGACGTTACAGTGCCTCGATGAGCCTGTTCTTCCCCTCGACGGCCCGGCTGCGCTGGCTGGGCCTGCCGGTGCTGCTGGTGGCGGCGCTGGCCGCACGCGATGCACCGGCGCAGGCGGCGCCGTACTCGGCCGCGGTGGCCGCGCGCTTTCCCGAACCGGCCCAGCACTACGACCTGCCGGCCCTGGCCCCCGAGCGGGACGATTTCACCCGCAACGACGAGCTCGCCGAACTGCTGGCCCGCCTGGTGCAGTCCAGGCCGGCCGGTGGCACGCGCATCGAGCACCTGGCCGCCGGGCGCTCGCAGGCCGGGGTGCCGATCGAGGCCCTGCGCTTCACACGGGGCGAGGGCCGGCCCACGGTGCTGCTGGTGGGCCAGCAGCATGGCGACGAGCCCGCCGGCGCGGAGGCCCTGCTGGTGGTGGCGCGGGCGCTGGCCGGGGCCGAGCTCGGTGCGCTGCTGGACCGCATCGACGTGATCGTGCTGCCGCGCGCCAACCCCGATGGCGCCGAGTGGGGCAGCCGGGTGGCCGCCAACGGCTTCGACATCAACCGCGACCACCTGCTGCTGCGCACGCCCGAGAGCCAGGCCATGGCCGCGCTGTCGCGGCGTTATCGGCCGGTGGTGGTGGTGGATGCCCACGAGCACACGGTGGTGGGGCGCTACCTCGAGAAGTTCGGCGCCGTGCAGCGCAACGACATGCTGTTGCAGTACGCCATGGTGCCCAACCTGCCGCCGGCACTGGCGCGGGCCAGCGAAGCCTGGTTCCGCCAGCCGGTGCTGGCCGCGTTGGCGCAGGAGGGCCTGCGCACCGAGTGGTACTACACCAATTCGATGGACCCCGAGAACCGGCGCCTCTCGATGGGCGGCGTGCAGCCCGACACCGGGCGCAACGTGAACGGCCTGCGCCATGCGGTGAGCCTGCTGCTGGAAACGCGGGGGGTGGGCATCGGCCGCCTGCACCTGGCGCGGCGCGTGCATTCGCACGTGGTGGCCCTGCGCGCGGTGCTGGCCAGCGCGGCGGCCCATGCCGACGAGCTGCAGGCACTGCAGCGCGCGGCCGATGCCCAGGTGGCCACGTTGGCCTGCCGGGGCGCGGTGGTGGTGGCCGCGGCCACCACGCCCCAGCGGCGCGAGCTGCTGATGCTCGACCCCGAAACCGGTGCCGACAAGCGCGTGGCGGTGGACTGGGACTCGGCACTCGAGCTGCGCACGCTGGTCGAGCGCCCTCGTCCCTGCGGCTACTGGCTGGCGGCCAGCGAGGGGGCGGCGGTCGAACGCCTGCGGGCGCTGGGCCTGACGGTGCTGCCACTGGCCGAGCCGGCCAGCCTGCAGGCCGAGGCCTGGGTGGAGCAGGCGCGTGGCGAGACCGCGCGGCCCGATGTGCGCGGCCGCGTGGCCGATGGCCAGCAGACGATCGTGCGGGTGCAGGTGAGCCTGGCGCCGCGCGAGTTGCAGGCCGAGGCCGGCAGCCACTACGTGCCGCTGGACCAGCCGCTGGCCAACCTCGCCGTGGCGGCGCTGGAGCCCGACACGCAGAACAGCTTCTTCGCCAACCGCCTGATCGGTGGCCTGGACCGCGCGGCGCGCGTGCTGGTGCGGCCGAAGGGGCTCTGAGCCCCTGCAGCCGGGCCGCTCAGCGCCGCCGACCGCCGCCGCCGAGGATGGAGCCCAGCACGCCGCGGATGATCTCGCGCCCGACGGTCGAGCCGATGGTGCGCATGGCCGAACGCGCGGCCGATTCGGCCAGGCCCTCGTGGCGGCCGCCGCGCGGCCCGGTGCTGCCGAACAGCACGTCCTTCAGGCCACCGAGCATGCCCCCGCCTGCATCGGCCGGCGCGGGTGCCGGCATGCCGCTGCGCGCCCGCGTGGCGGCCTCGGCCTCGTCGGCCACGCTGTTGGCGTTGCCCGCGTCCGCGCGGCCGGCATCGGCGCCGCGCCTGCCGTTGCCGCCATTGCCGTTGCCATTGCCGTCGCGCGAGGCCGGGCTGGCCGCGGCGCGGCCCTTGAGCTTCTCGTAGGCCGATTCGCGGTCGACCACCTTCTCGTAGACGCCGGCCACCAGCGAGCCGGCGATCAGCGCCTGGCGTTGCTCGGGCGTGATCGGGCCGATCTGGCTGCCCGGGGGCAGCACGAACACGCGCTCGGTCACGCTCGGGCGGCCCTTGGCGTCGAGAAAGCTCACCAGCGCCTCGCCCACCGCGAGCTCGGTGATGGCCGCGGCCATGTCACCGATGGCCGGGTTCTGGCGCATCGTGTCGGCGGCCGATTTCACGGCCTTCTGGTCGCGCGGCGTGAAGGCGCGCAGCGCGTGTTGCACCCGGTTGCCCAGCTGGGCGAGCACGGTGTCGGGCACGTCCAGCGGGTTCTGGGTCACGAAATACACGCCCACGCCCTTGCTGCGCACCAGGCGCACCACGAGCTCGATGCGTTCGATCAGCGCCGCTGGCGCGTCCTTGAACAGCAGGTGCGCCTCGTCGAAGAAGAACACGAGCTTGGGCTTCTCGAGGTCGCCCACCTCGGGCAGCAGCTCGAACAGCTCGGACAGCATCCACAGCAGGAAGGTGGCGTACAGCCGCGGCGCGTTCATCAGCTGGTCGGCGGCCAGGATGTTGATGACGCCCTGGCCGTGGACCGTCTGCATGAAGTCGCTGATGTCCAGCATGGGCTCGCCGAAGAACCGGTCGCCGCCCTGCTGCTCGATCTGCAGCAAGCCGCGCTGGATGGCGCCGATCGAGGCCGCGCTGACGTTGCCGTACTCGGTGGTGAAGTCGCTCGCGTTGTCGCCCACGTGCTGCAGCATCGCGCGCAGGTCCTTCAGGTCCAGCAGCGCGAGGCCGTTGTCGTCGGCGATCTTGAACACCAGGTTCAGCACGCCGGCCTGGGTTTCGTTCAGTGCCAGCATGCGTGCCAGCAGCAGCGGGCCCATGTCGGACACGGTGGCGCGCACCGGGTGGCCGGCCTGGCCGAACACGTCCCACAGCGTGGCGGGGCAGGCCGCGTGCACCGGTTCGGGCAGGCCGCGCTCCTTCAGGATGGCGGCGAGCTTGGGGCTCAGGCTGCCGACCTGCGTGATGCCGGTCAGGTCGCCCTTCACGTCGGCCATGAACACCGGCACGCCGACGCGGCTGAAGTTCTCGGCCAGGTTCTGCAGCGTGATGGTCTTGCCGGTGCCGGTGGCGCCGGTGATCAGGCCGTGGCGGTTGGCCAGCGCGGGCAGCAGTTCACAGCGGGTGTCGCCGTGTTGGGCAATCAACAGGGGGTCGGCCATGGCGGTGGTTTCGGGTTTGGGGGTCGGGTGGAGGGCAGTCTATTGCAGCAGCAGGCGCGCACCGGCGCTGGCCGCGGCCACGTCGCCAATGTCGGCCGCAGCGTCGAAGCCGTGGCGGCGGAACACGGCCAGCACCGCGTCCACCGTGTCCGGGGCGCAGGCCACCAGCAGGCCGC
Source organism: Burkholderiales bacterium (assembly GCA_016213205.1). Taxonomy (GTDB): domain Bacteria; phylum Pseudomonadota; class Gammaproteobacteria; order Burkholderiales; family Burkholderiaceae_C; genus Pseudaquabacterium. The sequence goes on along the minus strand of JACRAZ010000063.1, from coordinate 76,973 downwards.
CGCTGGTCTGCGGGTCGGTCAGCAGGGCCTGGGCCGTGGGGTCGAAGCCCTCGGGCAGCACCACCTGTGCGCCATAGCCCGCCCAGTTGCGGCCCGAGGCGCCGGTGACCAGCCCTTGCGCGGCGAGCTCGGCCACGCCGGGCAGCAGCGGCACCTGCGGCCAGCGGATGCGCAGCTCGCAGCCGGCGCCGCGCGCCAGCTCCAGCGCATGGCCGGCCAGGCCGAAGCCGGTCACGTCGGTCAGCGCATGCACGCCGGGCAGCGCGGCCAGGTCGGGGCCCGGGGTGTTCAGCTTCGTCGTGGTGGCGAGCATCTGCGCGTAGCCGGCCGCATCCAGCCGGCCCTTCTTCAGCGCGGCCGACATCACGCCCACGCCCAGCGGCTTGCCCAGCACCAGGCGGTCGCCGGGCCGCGCATCGGCATTGCGGCGGATGCGCGAGGGGTGCGCCAGCCCCAGCGCCACCAGGCCGTAGATCGGCTCCACCGAATCGATGGTGTGGCCGCCGGCGATCGGGATGCCGGCCTCGCGGCAGGCCGAGGCGCCCCCTTCGAGGATGCGGCCGATGGTCTGGGTGGACAGCACGTTGATCGGCATGCCCACCAGGGCCAGTGCCAGGATGGGCCGGCCACCCATCGCATACACGTCGCTGATCGCGTTGGTGGCGGCGATGCGGCCGAAGTCGAACGGGTCGTCGACGATCGGCATGAAGAAGTCGGTGGTGGCGATCAGCGCCTGCTCGTCGTTCAGCCGGTACACGGCCGCGTCGTCCGAGGTCTCGATGCCCACCAGCAGCTCGGGCGGCACCGGCAGCGCGGCGGTGCCCTTGAGGATGTCGGACAGCATGCCCGGGGCGATCTTGCAGCCGCAGCCGCCGCCGTGCGAGAGCGAGGTGAGGCGGGGTTCCGGGTGGCGGGTGTCGGTGCTTGTCATGGGTAGGCGGTGGCGCGGCAAGGGCCGCGCAGGCGTAAACCGGCAGCATAGCCGGGCTGCTCCGGGCACCCCCCGCGCTTGCCTGGCGTGGTTCGGCCGTCGTTCGGGAGGGCGCTGAGTAGAATCCCGGGTTGCTCAAAGACACCCCCGGCGGCAGCCCAGCACAGCGCCGCACCAGGAGAAGACAGCATGGCCGGACATTCCAAATGGGCCAACATCCAGCACCGCAAGGGCCGCCAGGACGAGAAGCGCGGCAAGGTCTGGACCCGCATCATCCGCGAGATCACGGTCGCGGCGCGCCAGGGCGGGGCCGACGTGGGCAGCAACCCGCGCCTGCGCCTGGCCATCGACAAGGCCAAGGCCGCCAACATGCCGGCCGACCGCATCAAGTACAACGTCGACAAGGCCTCGGGCAACCTCGAGGGCGTGAACTACGAGGAAATCCGCTACGAGGGCTACGGCATCGGTGGCGCCGCGATCATCGTCGACTGCATGACCGACAACCGCGTGCGCACCGTGGCCGAGGTGCGGCATGCCTTCAGCAAGTACGGCGGCAACCTGGGCACCGAGGGCTCGGTGGCGTTCCAGTTCAAGCACTGCGGCCAGCTCATCTTTGCCCCCGGCACCAGTGAAGACAAGGTGATGGAAGTGGCGCTCGAGGCCGGCGCCGAGGACGTGGTCACCGATGACGACGGCGCCATCGAGGTGCTGTGCGCGCCGCCCGACTTCGAGGCCGTGAAGAACGCGCTCGAGGCCGCGGGCCTGAAGCCCGAGATCGCCGAGGTGACGATGCGCGCCGAGAACACCATCCCGCTGGCCGGCGAGGATGCGCAACGCATGCAGAAGCTGCTCGACGTGATCGAGGACCTGGACGACACCCAGGACGTGTTCCACAACGCCGAGCTTTCCGAATGAAGGCGTTGGTGATCGGCGGCGGCGGCCGCGAACACGCGCTGGCCTGGAAGCTGGCGCAGAGCCCGCGCCTGCAGAAGGTGTACGTGGCGCCGGGCAATGGCGGCACCGCGCGTGACGCGCGGCTGGAGAACCTGCCCATCACCGAGCCCGAGGCGCTGGCCGACTTTGCCGAGCGCGAGAAGATCGCGCTCACCGTGGTGGGCCCCGAGGCCCCGCTGGCCGCCGGCGTGGTGGACGCATTCCGCGCCCGCGGCCTGCGCATCTTCGGCCCCACGCGCGCTGCGGCCCAGCTCGAAAGCTCCAAGGCCTTCGCCAAGGACTTCATGCAGCGCCACGGCATCCCCACCGCGCTGTACGCCACCTTCAGCGATGCCGCCGAGGCGCATGCGCACGTCGACAAGGTGGGCGCGCCGATCGTCATCAAGGCCGACGGCCTGGCCGCCGGCAAGGGCGTGGTGGTGGCCGCCACGCTGGACGAGGCCCACCAGGCGATCGACTTCATGCTGGTGGACAACACGCTGGGCGTGCAGCACAACGCGGGTGGCGCCCGGGTGGTGATCGAGGAGTGCCTGGTCGGCGAGGAAGCCAGCTTCATCGTGCTGGTCGACGGCCAGAACGTGCTGCCGCTGGCCTCCAGCCAGGACCACAAGCGCCTGCTGGACGACGACCAGGGTCCCAACACCGGCGGCATGGGCGCGTATTCGCCGGCACCGGTGGTCACCCCCAACGTGCATGCGAAGGCGATGCACGAGATCATCCTGCCCACCGTGGCCGGCATGGCCAAGGACGGCATCCCCTTCACCGGCTTCCTGTACGCCGGGCTGATGATCGACGCCAACGGCCACCCGAAGACGCTGGAATTCAACACCCGCATGGGCGACCCCGAGACGCAGCCCATCCTGATGCGCCTGAAGAGCGACCTGTTCGAGGTGCTGCTGCACGCCACCGACGGCACGCTGGACCAGGTGGAACTGCAGTGGGACCGCCGCGTCGCGCTGGGCGTGGTGATGGCCGCGGCCGGCTACCCGCAGGCGCCACGCAAGGGCGACGAGATCACCGGCCTGCCGGTCGATGCCGAGGACGCGATGGTCTTCCATGCCGGCACGGCACAGGAGGATGGCCGCGTCACCGTCACGGGTGGTCGGGTGCTGTGCGTCACCGCGCTGGGCGATTCGGTCAAGCTCGCGCAGCAGCGCGCCTACGAGGCCTTGCGCGGCATCCGGTTCGAGGGCGCGCAGTACCGCCGCGACATCGGCCACCGTGCAATCAAGCGTTGACGAACTCGGCGAACGCCCGGTGCGGCTGCGTGGCAGCGTGCTGGCGCGTGCGCTGCTGCGCGCGCTCGGGTGGCGGTTGGTGTTCGACGGCCTGCCGTCGCGCCAGGGTGTGCTGATCCTGTACCCGCACACCTCGAACTGGGACTTCCCGGTGGCGTTGCTGGCCAAGTGGGGCATCGGCATTCCGGTGCACTTCTGGGGCAAGCACACCTTGTTCGACTGGCCGCTGTTCGGCCGCTGGCTGCGATCGCTGGGCGGCATTCCGGTGCTGCGGCACGCGCCGCAGGGCGTGGTGGCGCCGATGATCGAGCGATTCCGCACCGCCATCGCGCGGGACGAATTCCTGTGGCTCGCGCTGTCGCCCGAAGGCACGCGCCGCCGCACCGAGGCCTGGCGCAGCGGCTTCTACCAGGTGGCGGTGGGCGCCGGCGTGCCGCTGGCGCTGGCCTTCATCGACTACCCCTCGCGACGCATCGGCATCGCGGGGTTCCTGCGCCTGTCCGGTGACACCGGGCAGGACCTGCCGGCCATTGCTGCGCGGCTGGCGCACTTCCGGGGCAAGCGACCGCAGCAGGCCGCCCCGATCCGCTTGAAAGGCTGAGATCCGAGATGGATGCCAACGCCGTGCGCAACTACCTGCTGGACCTGCAGGCCCGCATCGTGAAGACGATGCAGCAGGTCGACGGCAAGACCTTCACCACCGACGCCTGGACGCGCGAGGCCGGTGGCCGGCTGGCCGGCGATGGCCGCACGCAGCTGGTGGAGGAGGGCGGCCTGCTCGAGCGCGGCGGCTGCAACTTCAGCCACGTGCGCGGCAGCACGCTGCCGCCCTCGGCCACGCAGCACCGGCCCGAGCTGGCCGGTGCGCCGTTCGAGGCGATTGGCGTCTCGCTCGTGTTCCACCCGCGCAACCCCTATGTGCCCACGGTGCACATGAACGTGCGCATGTTCGCCGCGCTGCCCGAAGGCAAGCCACCGGTGGTGTGGTTCGGCGGCGGCATGGACCTCACGCCCTATTACGGTGAGGTGGAGGACGCGCAGCACTTCCACCGCACCTGCCGCGACGCATTGCAGCCCTTCGGCCCGGCGCTGTACCCGCGCTTCAAGGTCTGGTGCGACGAGTACTTCTTCCTGAAGCACCGCAACGAGCCGCGCGGCATCGGCGGCATCTTCTTCGACGACTTCAACGAACTCGGCTTCGCGCAGAGCTTCGCGATGCTGCGTGCGGTGGGCGACGGCTTCCTGCCGGCCTACCTGCCGATTGTGGAGCGCCGGCGCGAGCGGGCCTATGGCGAACGCGAACGCGACTTCCAGGCCTACCGGCGCGGGCGCTACGTCGAGTTCAACCTGGTGTTCGACCGGGGCACACTGTTCGGCCTGCAATCGGGCGGGCGCACCGAGAGCATCCTGATGTCGATGCCGCCGGTGGTGAAGTGGCGCTACGACTGGCACCCCGAGCCTGGCACGCCGGAGGCGCGTCTATACAACGAATTCCTGCAGCCGCGCGACTGGGCCGCATGAGCGGCGCGCCAAACCAGGGCGCCCGCGCTATATTGATTTCCACCTGCCCCGACGCGGGGCGATCCAGGAGCTGAATGGACATTCGCAAGCTGCAACGCGCCATCGTCGATGGCCTCGAGGACGTGAAGGCCCAGGACATCGTGGTCTTCAACACCGAGCACCTGTCACCGCTGTTCGAGCGCGTGATCATCGCCTCGGGCACCAGCAACCGCCAGACCAAGGCCCTGGCCTCCAGCGTGAGGGATGCGGTCAAGTCGCAAGGCATGCCGGTGCTGGGCATGGAGGGTGGCGACAACGGCGAGTGGATCATCGTCGACTGCGGTGCTGCCGTCGCGCACATCATGCAGCCGGCCATCCGCGACTACTACCGCCTGGAGGAGATCTGGGGCGGCAAGGCCGTGAAGATGAAGATTGGCAGCGACGCGCCGAAGGGCCTGGTGAAGGCCTCCGAAGCGGCGCCGGCCCCGGCGGCACCGAAGAAGGCTTCGTCGAAGCAGGCGTCCGGCGCCGAACCGGCCGCGCCTGCGAAGAAGGCCGCGCCTGCGAAGAAGGCCGCACCTGCGAAGAAGGCTGCACCTGCGAAGAAGGCTGCACCTGCGAAGAAGGCTGAACCCGCCAGAAAGGCCGCGCCGGCCAAGAAGGCAGCACCGGCCCGGAAGGCCGCGCCCACGACGCGGGCCGCCCCGGCGAAGCGGGCCGCCCCGGCGGGCAGATCCGCCCCCGCCGGCAAACCGGCCCCCGCGAAGAAGGCCGCCGCCCGCAAGACCGGCGCGGCCCGCTGATGCGGCTGGTGCTGGCCGTCGTCGGCCACCGCCCGCCCGCATGGGCCGAAACCGCCTTCGAAGACCTGGCCAAGCGCTTCCCGCCCGAGATGCGGCTGGAGCTGCGTTCGGTGAAGGCCGAACCGCGCATGACCGGCCGCACGCCGGCGCAATTGATGGCCGGCGAAGCCCAGCGCCTGGAGGCCGTGTGCCCCAAGGGCTCGCGGCGGGTGGTGCTGGACGAGCGCGGCTCGCGCCTCACCACCCAGCAGCTGGCCGAGCGGCTGAAGTTCTGGCTGGGCGACGGGCGCGACGTCACGCTGATCGTCGGCGGCCCCGACGGGCTGGACCCGGCGCTCAAGGCCACGGCCGACGAGACGATGCGCCTGTCCGACCTGACCCTGCCGCACGCCTTCGTGCGGGTGCTGCTGGCCGAGGCGCTGTACCGTGCCTGGACGGTGTGCACCGGCCACCCCTACCACCGGGAATGAAGGCGCCCACGCTCGTCTACCTGGCTTCGCAGAGCCCGCGCCGGCGCCAGCTGCTCGACCAGCTCGGTGTGCACCACCAACTGCTGCTGCCGGGTGAGGACGAGGATGCCGAGGCGATCGAGGCGGTGCTGCCCGGCGAGCTGCCCGCCCACTACGTGCAGCGCGTGACGCTGGCCAAGCTGCAGGCCGCACGCCAGCGCCTGCGCCGACGCGGCCTGCCTGCGGCGCCGATCCTCGCCTCGGACACCACGGTGGCCGTGGGCCGGCGCATCCTGGGCAAACCGGCCGATGCCGACGAAGCGGTGGCGATGCTGCGCGCGCTGTCCGGCCGCACGCACCGCGTGCTCACCGGCGTGGCGCTGTTCACCGGCCGGCGCACGCTGGCCGCGCTGTCCGATTCACGGGTGCACGTGGCACCGCTGCCGGACGAGGCGATTGCGCGTTATGTGGCCAGCGGCGAGCCCTTCGGCAAGGCTGGTGCCTATGCCATCCAGAGCCAGTTCTCGGGCTGGATCAGCCGGGTCGAGGGCAGCTACTCCGGTATCATGGGTTTGCCTCTGTACGAGACGGCCGAGTTGCTGAGACAAGCGCGCGTGCACTTCTGATCCGGGCCGCACGCGCGCGGATGACGGATAACGAGTGAGACACCCCGCGCCCCATGCATGACATCCTGATCAACTGGGCTCCTCAGGAGACCCGCGTCGCGATCATCGAGAACGGCGCGGTGCAGGAGCTGCACATCGAGCGCGCTCTGGAGCGCGGCCTGGTCGGCAATGTCTACCTCGGCAAGGTGGCGCGTGTGCTGCCGGGCATGCAGAGCGCCTTCATCGACGTGGGCCTGGAGCGCGCGGCCTTCCTGCACGTGGCCGACCTGCACGGCAGCGGCCACCACGCCCCGCCGCGGGGCGACGTGGCGGTGCCGGTGCCCATCGAGCGCCAGGTCTTCGAGGGCCAGACGCTGATGGTGCAGGTGATCAAGGACCCGATCGGCACCAAGGGCGCGCGCCTGTCCACGCAGATCAGCATCGCCGGGCGCATGCTGGTGTTCCTGCCGCAGGACAACCACATCGGCATCTCGCAGAAGATCGGCTCGCCCGAGGCGCGTGAGCTGCTGCGCGCGCGCATGCAGCGCCTGGCCGCGATGCCCGACGATTCCGCCACCGGCGGCTTCATCCTGCGCACCAATGCCGAGGAAGCCACCGACGAGGAACTGGCCGACGACATCGCCTACCTGCGCAAGGCCTGGGCCGCGATCCGCGCGCAGGGCCTGTCGCAGCCGCCGGGCACCTTGCTGCACCAGGACCTGAACCTGGCCGAGCGCGTGCTGCGCGACCTGGCCACCGACGCGACCCAATCGATCCGCATCGACTCCAAGCTGCAGCACGATGCGCTGGTGGAATTCGGCCAGGCCTACACGCCCACCTCGGTGGGCAAGCTCGAGCACTACAAGGGCGAGCGCCCGATCTTCGACCTGTACGGGGTGGAAGAGGAGATCGCCCGGGCGCTGGCCCGGCGGGTGGACCTCAAGTCGGGCGGCTACCTGATCATCGACCAGACCGAAGCGCTGACCACGGTGGACGTGAACACCGGCGGCTTCGTCGGTGCGCGCAACTTCGACGACACGATCTTCAAGACCAACCTCGAGGCGGCCGGCGCCATCGCGCGCCAGCTGCGGCTGCGCAACCTGGGCGGCATCATCATCGTCGACTTCATCGACATGACGCGGGATGAACACCAGCAGGCCGTGCTGGCCGAGTTCCGCAAGCAGCTCAGCAAGGACCGCACCAAGATCACCGTCTCCGGCTTCACCCAGCTCGGCCTGGTGGAGATGACACGCAAGCGCACCCGCGAATCGCTGGCCCACATGCTGTGCCAGCCCTGCCCCACCTGCGAAGGGCGTGGCCAGGTCAAGACCGCGCGCAGCGTGTGCTACGACATCCTGCGCGAGATCCTGCGCGAGGCGCGCCAGTTCAACCCGAAGGAGTTCCGCGTCGTCGCCCACGCGGCGGTGGTGGAGATGCTGCTGGACGAGGAAAGCCAGCACCTGGCGGGCTTGAGCGATTTCATCGGCAAGCCGATCTCGCTGAGCGCCGAGCCCTCGATGAACCCGGAGCAGTACGACATCGTGCTGATGTAGCGGTTCACGGTGCGAAGAACGGCGTGTCCACACCGTACTTGGTTGTCCTGACTTTGATGAGTCGTTCGGCGCCGCGTTCGTCGTAGATCGGTGATCACCTCTGCCAGCAGCGCCTGGTAGTTGGAGCGCCGCTTGTAGCCCGCGATGCAGGGGAACCCGGCGTCGAGCAGCGCCGCGCTGATGTTCGAGAGCGTGAACTCAATCGAATGGTCAGACCTCGCATTCAAACGTGGCTTGAGCGCACGACGGTGGGCCGCCTTGTTGCAGGGCATGCCAGCAAGTTCGGAGGCCGGCATCGCAAGAGAGTCATGCGCTGCTGGAGTCGATTCGCGGGCTGCTCGCCAAGCGCGGCCCAGCGATCGTTGCCGCGTGGCTGTATGGCAGCGTCGCACGCGGTGAAGACTCGCCGGGCAGCGACCTGGACATCGCGTCCTGGTTCGCTCGCAGACGATCGCAGACCACGTTCGGGAGGATTTGATCCCACTCGAGGACGGCCAGCAACTGCGCATCTCATTGGTGGCGCTCACGCCGAAGGAGCTTGCTGCGTTGCCCGTGGACGATCCGTGGTGGTCCGATGTCGTGCGCGACGGCCGCATTCTCAAAGGTCCGGCACCCGACCAGGCGAGGCGCCGGTTCACAAAGGCTGCCGCATGACGAACCAGGGTCCGCGCAAGGCGGTCGACGCCACGCATTCGTCGGCTCGGCTTCTGCAGGCGCGCGACTCCCATGAATCGGCACGCAGCCTGGTCAGGCTTGGCCGGAGCAAGGGCTGCAACGGTGCCATCACGCTGATGGCCACGGCGGCCATTGCGTATGCCGATGCGGTGACGGCCCAGCACCGAGGCGTCGTCAACAAGCAGGATCACCGGAACGCGCTGAAGCTGCTGCGCGAGGCGCTCGGCAACCGCCTGCCGGAGAGGCAGGAGAAGGTCTTTCGCAAACTCCTGGGCCGCAAGGACGAAGTCAACTGCGGCGCGCGCAGCACCACGCTCGAAGAAGCCGAGCGGCTGATGGATGAACTGGACGAGTTCGCGGCGTGGTCCGAGGGCGTGCTCTGAAGGTGCGGCAGCAGCGTGCGGCCGCGGCCGCGGCGGGCCATCAGCGGTTCGTGTCGTTCCACCGCACCAGCCGCTCGAGCGTGCCGCCGGGTTCGCGCACGTAGCGGTCGTGTGAGCTGTCCCAGCGGTAGGGGTCGGCATAGGTCACCCGGCGCGGGGTGGGCCGCGGCCTGCAGTCGCCGGTCACCGCGGCCGGTGCATGGGTCAGGTCCACGCGGGCGGTGATGCGCGGCAGCGGCGCCGCAGGGTCGGGCACCACCTCCCAGTGCACCGTTTGATCGAAGGCCCTGGCGCAGCCGCTCATCTCGCCCAGCAGGTCCACCTGCACGATCCGGCGCAGCCGGCCCTGGCGCAGGTGGTACAGGCTGTGTTCGGTGTAGGGCTGGCCGGCGTTGGCGTGGTGGTTCACCAGCACGAAGGCGTCGTCGGCCGTGCCGAGCGCCACCACCGCGCGCTGGGCAAAGAAGGTGAGGCGGTCGGTCTTGACCTCGGCCACGTCGATCGGCGCCACTTCGCCCGGGCGGAACACGGCCAGCACGCTCACCTCGCGCAGGAAGCCGCCCGCGGCGGCGTCGTCCGGGCGTTCGCCGTCCCACAGCAGCACCTCGTGGGCCTGGCCGCGTTCGCGCACGCCGAGCGCGGCGCTCAGGCGCAGCCAGGTGCCCGCGGGCAGCTCGGCGCGCACGGCGCTGGTGCCCGGCAGACGCAGGCGCTTGTCCTGGCGCATCGACCAGCCGCCTTCCGGCAGGGCCTGCACGGCGCCGAACACCTGCTGGGTGCGCGCCGCGGCCAGCGGTGACGCGGCGGGGTCGGGCGCGGCTGCCGCGGCCGGGCCCATCACGGCCAAGGCCACCAGCCCGGCCAGCACGGCCAGCAGCAGCCAGGGCGCCAGCCAGCGCCACAGGATCGTGGTCAGTGGGTACCGCATGTCAGCCCAGCCAGGCCGGCAGGCTCGGGGGCAGGGGATACCGGCCCAATGCCGCGTCGAAGCGCAGCCGATGGGTGGCCTGCGAAGCCTTGGCGCCGAGCTGGCGCGTGTCGTCGATGCGGATCGTCCAGTCGCCGGCACCGGCGGCAGGCTCGATGGTCCAGCGCCGCTCGATGCGGCGACAGGCGGGCATGGCGGGCTGTCGCGCCTCGGTGTCGCAGGCGCCGGTGCCTTCGTTGTCGTAGTCGGTGTGCAGCGCCAGCACGGTGGTGATGTCGCCCCGCGTGGGGGCGTGCAGCCGCAGTGTCCCGAGCGACTGGCCCTGGCCGACGGCGTGCTCCTGCACCGCGAAGCCGAACCAGCCTTCGCCGAGCTGCACGATCGTGATCTGCCCGGGTTCGCCGAATGCGCCCGTGGCCAGCGCCAGGCGGCTGGCCATCACCTGCCAGCGCCGGCCGGCGGGGCGCAGCTGGTACAGGTCCAGCCGCGCGGCTTCTGCCTGCGAGCCGCCGCTGCGCGGTGTGCTGCACACGGCCACCAGCCAGGGCGCGGGGCCGGTGCCGGGCCGCACCGCGCACGGCCGTGCGTCGCTTGGTCGGCCTGCGGGCGTGGGGCCGGGCCAGGCGCGGCGCGTCGAGTCATACCGTCCATAGTGCTCGTCCATGAACGTGTCCAGCGTCGCCGCCGAGGGCGGCGTGCTGCTGTGCCAGCCGGCGGCCAGCAGCGAGGTGGCTGCGGCGATGCCCAGGCCCGCGAGGCCGATGCTGCGCAGCCGATCGGCGGCGGGATGTGGCGCCGGCGGGGCGGGCAGCGGGCGTGTGCCGGGGAGGGTGGTCGGGGCGGTGTGCATGATCGATCGACAGGCGCAGCGTGATGCCCGGGATCTTGGCCGCGTGCGGTTTCAGCACCGTATCGGCGCGGTGCGAACGTGTTGCAGTGGTTGTGGCGGGGGCCACCCGCCGGGGTTCAGGGCACCTCGTGCCCGGCGCCGGCCTGCCAGATGCGGTACCAGGCCTGCGCATCGAGCGGCAGGCCGTGCGCGGCCAGCGCTTCGCGCGCCACCTCCAGCCTGCGCGAGCCGATGATGGGCAGCGGCCGGCTCGGGTGGCGCAGCACCCAGGCCACGGCCAGCGTGGTGGGCGTGGTGCCGAGTTCGGCGGCGGTGGCCTGCAGCACCTCGCGCACGCGCCGTGCCACCGGTTCATCGCTGGTGAACAGGCGCCCGCCGGCCAGCGGCGACCAGATCATCGGCCGCAGGCCCAGCGCCTGGCACTGGTCCAGCGTGCCGTCGTGCAGCGGCTGCAGGTGCAGTGGCGAGAGTTCGATCTGGTTCGTCACCAGCGGGCAGCGCGCGTGCAGCAGGGCCAGTTGCGCGGGCGTGAAGTTGGAGACACCGAAGTGCAGCACCTTGCCTTCACGCCGCAGCGCTGCAAAGGTGTCGGCCAGGGCTTCGGCGTCCAGCAGCGCATCGGGCCGGTGGATCAGCAGCAGGTCGAGGTGGTCGGTGCGCAGCGCGGCGAGCGAGTCCTCGACCGAGGCGCGCACATGCGCCGGCGAGGTGTCGTAGTGTTTCAGCCGGTGCGCCGGCCGCGCCGGGGACACCAGCTTGATGCCGCACTTGCTGACGATCTGCATGCGCTGCCGCAGGGCCGGGGCCAGCGCCAGGGCTTCGCCGAACAGGGTTTCGACGCGGTAGTCGCCGTAGATGTCGGCATGGTCGAAGCTGGTGATGCCCAGGTCCAGCCGCTCCTCGATCCAGCGCAGCCGTTGCGGCGGCGACCAGCCCCATTCGGCCAGGCGCCAGGCACCGGCGACCACCGGCGACAGCACGCTGCTCACTTCTTCTCGCGCGGCAGGCGGCCCATCAGGAAGAACTCATCGTTCGGCCGCATGCCGCTGAGGTTGGCCATGCGGTTCGAGAGGCCGAAGAACGCGGTGATCGCGCCGATGTCCCAGATGTCCTCGTCGTCGAAGCCGTGCGCGCGCAGCGCGGCGAAGTCTGCGTCCTCGATCTCGTGCGAGCGTTGGCAGACCTTCATCGCGAAATCGAGCATCGCGCGCTGGCGCGGCGTGATGTCGGCCTTGCGGTAGTTCACCGCCACCTGGTCGGCCACCAGCGGCTTCTTCTCGTAGATGCGCAGGATCGCGCCATGCGCCACCACGCAGTACAGGCACTGGTTCGCGGCCGAGGTGGCCACGATGATCATCTCGCGGTCGCCCTTGCTGAGCGAGCCGGTCTCCTTCAGCAGCAGTGCATCGTGGTAGGCCATGAAGGCGCGCCACTCGGCCGGCCGGTGCGCAAGCGCGAGGAAGACATTGGGCACGAAACCGGCCTTCTGCTGCACATCGAGGATGCGCTCGCGCATGTCCTCGGGCAGGTTGGCCAGCTCGGGCACGGGGTAGCGGCTGATGGGTGTCACGGCAGGGCTCCTTCAGGTGCGGAATTGCATCGCATGCAGCCGGGCATACACGCCGCCACGGGCCAGCAGCTCGGCATGCGGCCCCTGTTCGACGACGCGCCCACCGTCGAGCACGACGATGCGGTGTGCATGTTCTATCGTCGACAGGCGATGCGCAATGACGATGGTCGTCCTGCCGCGCATCAGTTCGTCCAGCGCGGCCTGCACCGCGCGTTCGCTCTCGCTGTCCAGCGCCGAGGTGGCCTCGTCGAGGATCAGGATCGGCGCGTCCTTGTACAGCGCGCGGGCGATCGCCAGCCGCTGGCGCTGGCCGCCCGAGAGCTGGCTGCCGTTGTGGCCCACCGGGCTGTCCAGCCCCTGCGGCAGGCTGTCGACGAATTCGAGCAGGTGCGCGCTGCGCAGCGCCGCGCGGGCCCGCTCGCGGTCGGGCGTGCTGCCCAGCGCCACGTTGGCCAGCACGCTGTCGTTGAACAGCACCACGTCCTGGCTCACCAGCGCGAACTGGCGGCGCAGCGCGTCCACCTGCCAGTCGGGCAGGGCCACGCCGTCCAGCGTGATGCGGCCGTCGGTCGGCTCGATGAAGCGCGGCAGCAGGTTGATCAGCGAGGTCTTGCCCGCGCCCGAAGGGCCCACCAGCGCGACGATCTGGCCCGGCGGGATCTCGAGGCTCAGGCCTTCCAGCGCGGGCGACTGGTCGTCGCGGTAGCGCAGCCCCACCGCCTGCAGCGTGATCTGGCCGCGTGCGCGGCCGGTGTCGTGCGGGCCGCCGTGCTCGGGCGGGCAATCGTCGATCAACGCCAGCCCGCGTTCGATGGCCACCAGCCCGCGCGTGAGCTGCGCGCTCACGTCCGACAGGTGCTTGACCGGGGCCACCAGCATCAGCATGGTGGTGACGAAGGCGACGAAGCTGCCCACGGTGGCGCCGGTCTGCTGGCTTTGCCACAGCGCCAGCGTCACCACCGCCGACAGGGCCAGCGCGGCGAGGATCTGCGTCAGCGGCGTCAAGGCCGCGCCGGCGGCGGCGATCTTCAGCTGCACCCGGCGCAGCCGCACCGCGTGGTGGCCGAAGCGCTGCGCCTGCGAGGCGGCAGCGCCATGCATGCGCACGGTGCGCCAGGCCAGCGCGTTTTCCTCCACCACGTAGGCCAGCGCGTCGGTGGCGTCCTGGCCCTCGCGCGTGAGGCGGTGCAGGCGGCGGCCGATGGTGCGCATCACCCAGGCCACGGCCGGGAACATCACGCCCACGAACAGCGTGAGCTTCCAGTTCAGCCACAGCAGGTAGACCAGCAGCGCCACCAGCGTGAGCGAATCGCGCACCAGCGTGAGCACGGCCCCCACCAGCAGCGTGGCGCCGGTCTGGGTTTCGTAGACCACGGTGTTGGTCAGGTGGCTGGCCGAGCGTTCGCCGAACATCGCCGGCGCGGCGGTGAGCAGGCGCTGGAACAACTGCTCGCGCAGCCGCTGCAGCCCGCGCTGGGCCGACCACGACAGCGCCACCTGCGCGATGTAGCCGGCCACGCCGCGCACACCGAACAGCCCGACGATGGCCACCGGCACCGCCCACAGCGGCAGCGTGCGGTCCTGGAAGCCGCTGTCGAGCAGGCGCCGCAGCAGGTCGCCCACCATCGGTTCGGTGATGGCGCCAATCAGCGAACCCAGCAGCGCCAGGGCCATGCCCAGCCGTTCCTGGCGGAAGTAAGGGGCGATGCGGGCCAGGCGTTGCAGCAGGGTGGGCATGAAGGGGGTGTGTGGGCGCCGGCGCCGGGCGCGGGGCAGGCGGGGATTATCGGCCCCGTCCGTCCCGTGGCCCGGCAGGGCGCACCGGCTGGGGTGGGCGCACCGCCGGGGGCGGCCCGGCAGGGCTTGCCAGCGATACTGGATAAAACTACAGTTCCTTCATGGTGCCCCCCAGCTCACTTCGTTCGCGGCCCCCCAAAGGGGTGCTCAGGACCTTCGGAACGGCCGGGCGGTCCTGATGAACCTGTCGCTGCCGTTCTTCGACGACCCGGTGCCCCCGCCCTCCGGACGGGCAGCGGCAGCCGCTGCCGTGCCGGCCGATGAACCGGGCGAGCGCACCACGCCCCCCTTGTTCCTGCCTTCGCCGGAAGCGCTGCACCCGGCCGTCTGGCGTGCCCATCAGCTGGGCCATGGGGTGCAGGGGGTCACGCCCAGCGGATTTGCCGCGCTCGATGCCGAACTGCCCGGCGGCGGCTGGCCACACCGGGTGCTCACCGAACTGCTGCTGCCGCACCCTGGGCTGGGTGAACTGCGCCTGCTGGCCCCGGCCTTGGCCGCGCTGGCCCGCTCCGGCCTGTCGGCCGGAACCCAGGCCGGGGCCGAAGCCGGGGGCCCGCGCTGCGTGATGCTGTTCGACCCGCCGGCCGGGCTGTATGCGCAGGCGCTGGCCGAGCTGGGCGTGGACGCCCGGCCCTGGCTGGTGGTGCGGGGGCGGGCACCCCATGGGCGGCCAACGCCCATGCCGGCTGAGCCCGGGCGGCCAACGCCCATGCCGGCTGAGCGCGGGCGGCCCGCCCCCGCCCGGCCCCACCCGCTGCGCCAATGGCTGCCGAGTGCCGATGTGCTGTGGGCGCTGGAGCAGGCGCTCAAGAGCGGCCATGTCGCGGCCGTGCTGGCCTGGCTGCCGGCCTCGCTGAAGGCCGATGCGCTGCGCCGGCTGCAACTGGCCGCGCAGGCGCATGACGGGCCGGTGTTCGTGTTCCGCGAGGGCGAGGCGCGCCAGCGGCCCAGCGCCGCACCGCTGCGCCTGCTGCTGCAGGCCGGCGGCTTCGACGAACTCTCGCTGCGCATGCTCAAGCGCCGCGGGCCACCGCTGGCGCAGCCGCTGCGCCTGGCCTTGCCGCCGGTGCTGAGCCCGGGGCTGCACGAGCGCGGGCTGCAGCGGCAGGCGCTGCAGCAGGCCCAGCAGGCGGCCGCGGCCGGGGTGGCGGTGCGCCACGCCGCGCGCTGAGCGCCGCGCAGTGCCACGCCTGCCACGCGCACGGGCCTGCGGGTTTTGCCAACACCATGCTGTGGATCGGCCTGCACCTGCCACAGCTGTCGCTGGAGGCCTTCGTGCCCACGCTGGGCCCGGCCGAGGCCGGCCGCCCGGTGGCGCTGGTCGATGGCCATCACTGCATCGTGCAGGCCGATGCCGCAGCGCTGGCGCACGGTGTTCGCCCCGGCATCCAGCGCGCCACCGCGCTGGCGCTGCTGCCCGATCTGGTGCTGGGCCAGGCCGATGCCTGGCGTGATGCGCAGGCCCTGCGTGCCGTGGCCCATGCGGCGCTGGCCTTCACGCCTTCGGTGGCACTGGAGCCCGGGCCGCAGCCCACCGGGGTGCGGCTGGAAGTGCAGGCCAGCCTGCGCTACTTCGGTGGCCTGGCGGCCCTGCTGGGCCGGCTGCGGCAGACCTTGCAGCCGCTGGGCCACCGGCTGCAGTTGGCCACCGCCCCCACCGCGCTGGGGGCGGCGCTGCTGGCACGCTGGCGTGACGACCTGGCCCAGGGCCCGCACAGCAGCGGGGTCGACGCGCTGCGCCACCTGCTCGATGAAGCCCCGGTCTGGCTGCTCGGCCCCGGGCGCGAGCACTGGCAGGCGCTGCAGGGCATGGGCCTGCACACGCTGGCCGATCTGCGGGCATTGCCGCGCTCGGGGCTGGCGCGCCGCTTCGGGGCCGAACTGCTGCAGGCACTCGACCGTGCCCGGGGCGATGCACCCGAGCCGCACCGCTGGCTGGCACTGCCGCCGCGTTTCGACAGCCGGCTCGAGCTGTTTGCCCGCGCCGACACCAGCGCCCAGGTGCTCACCGGCGCGCAGGCGCTGCTGGCACGGCTGGTGGCCTGGGCCCAGGCCCGGCACGGCCGCATCGCCCGCTTCACGCTGTGCATGCACCACGAGCGGCGGCATCGGGGCGACGACAGCGTGCCCGCGCGCAGCACCCTCGAGATCGCGCTGGCCGAGCCGGCCGCCGATGCCGCCCACCTGCAGCAGCTGCTGGCCGAACGCCTGGCCCGGCTGCCGCTGCCGGCGCCCGCGCTCGAACTCAGCCTGCAATGCGATGCCCTGGTGGCCGGCACGCCGCCCAATGCCGAGCTGTTTCCCAGCCGCACGAGCGAGCGCACGGGCCTGGCCCGCCTGGTCGAGCGCCTGCAGGCCCGGCTTGGCCGCGAGCAGGTGTGCCGCCTGCGCGCCATCGAGGACCACCGCCCCGAGCGCGCCACCCGCGCCGAGCCGGCCGATGCCGCCGCGGTGGCATCGGCCGCGCCCCCATCGGCGCCCTCGGCCCTGCCCGAGACGATCCTCCGCCCGGTGTGGCTGCTGCCCGAGCCCCAGCCCCTGGCCGAGCACGCCGGCGTGCCCTGGCTCGATGGCCAGCCGTTGTTGCTGCTGGCAGGGCCCGAGCGCATCGAAACCGGCTGGTGGGACGACGATCTGGTCCTGCGTGACTACTTCATCGCCGGCCTGCCCGATGGTGCGCTGGTGTGGCTGTTCTGCCCGCGCGAGCCGATGCTGCACGGGCAGGGGGGCGGCTGGTTCCTGCAGGGCCGGTTTGGCTGAGCAGGCGCCCTGCAGCCCTGCGGGCTGGCCATCGAGCCCCTGCGTGCAACGTCAAGCGCTGCCGCCAAGCGGCGCCTGCTGCCGCGGTTTGCCGCTGCATGCGCCGACCAGGGCCCGCTCGGCGCCGGGTGTCGTGTGCGGCCGCAGCGCCGCGCCGATGAACAGCGGCAGGTCGTGCACCCCACCCAGCCCCATCATCCCGTCAGGCCCAGCATGCCGGCCACGGCGCCCAGCGCAATCAGCCACAGCGGGCTGAGCTTGGTGCGCAGCATTACCACCACCGTCAGCAGCACCAGCACCGCGCTGCCCCAGTGCGCCCGCGTGGGCGCCAGCAGCACCCAGCCGGTGGACACCAGCAGGCCCAGCGTCAGCGGTGTCAGCCCGGCGGTGAAGGCGCGCAGCGCGATCGCGTCGCGCCGCTGCCGGCGCAAGCGGCCCACGCCCCAGGCCAGCAGCGACGAGGGCAACAGGATGCCCACCATCGTGGCCAGCAGCCCGGCGAGCCCGGCCACGTTCAGGCCCACCAGCGCGACGAACAGGATGTTGGGCCCCGGTGCCGACTGGGCGATGGCCACCGACGCGGTGAACTGCGCATCGCTGAGCCAGCCCTGTTGGTGCACCAGGTAACGCTGCATGTCCGGCGCGGTGGTGATCGCGCCGCCCACGGCCAGCATCGACAGCAGCATGAAGTGCCCCAGCAGCTGCAGCAGCTGGCCCCAGCCCAGGCCGTGCAGGCCCAGCATCGCCAGCGTGGGAGCCAGGGTGGCCGTGATGCCGGCGTCGGCGCTCACGACGCGCGCTCCACCGCGGCAATGCGCCGCCAGGCCAGCGCCATGGCCACCGCGCCCAGGCCCAGCACCACCCACACCATCGGCCAGCGCAGCAGGCCCACCATCACCAGCGCCAGCGCGCCGAACAGCAGGCCCAGCGGCAGGCCCAGCGGGTTCTTCTTCAGCGTGGGGAGCAGCTTCAGCGCGGTGGCGATCACCAGCCCCGCGGCCACCACGCCCATGCCGCGCAGCGCACCCACCACCAGCGCCTGGCTGGCGAACTGCTGGTACGCCAGCATCAGCACCAGCACGATCAGCAATGGCACCGTCAGCAGCCCGGCGCTGGCGGCCAGGGCACCACGCAGGCCGAAGTGGCGGTCGCCGAAGATGATCGACATGTTCACGATGTTCGGCCCCGGCAGCACCTGGCCCAGCGCCAGCAGTTCGAGGAATTGCTGCGGGCTCATCCACTGCTCGCGCTCGACCAGCTCGCGGTGGGCGATCGGCAGCACGCCGCCGAAGCCCTGCAGCGCGAGGCGGTTGAACACGCGGAACAGCTCGCCCGGCGAGCCCGGCCGGCGCTGCGGCCCGGCCGCGCCCCCGGCCTGCGGGGCAGGGCCGGGCCCGGTATCGGGTGGCGTGCCGGTGTCAGCCATGTTCAGGGAAACCCATGCCGGGCCGCCGGCCCCGGCGTGCGGCCCAGTGGCTGAGCGCCATCGCGGCCAGCAGCCACCCCAGGCCCACCCAGTGCAGCGGGCCGAAGCCGGCCTGGGCCATGATCGCGCCGCCGCCCGAAGCGCCCAGTGCCTGGCCCAGGTAGATGGCCGAGCTGTTCAATGCCACCAGCGCCGGCGCCAGTGCCGGGGCGGCCAGGCTCAGGCGCGCCTGCTGCGCCGAGTTGGACGCGAAGCAGCCCAGCGCCCACGGGGTGATGACCGCCACCATCAGCGGCAGGCTGGTGGCCAGGGGCCACACCAGCATCGTCAGCGCGATGCAGGCCAGCAGCCAGGCCACCGCGCGTGCGGCACCGATGCGGTCGATGTGGCGCGACAGCATCACGTTGCCCAGCACGCCGATGCCGCCGTACCAGAAGAACATCGCGCTGATCTCCCCCGGGCTCGCCCCCAGCACCTGGCGGTAGTACGGCGCGATGAACGAGAACAGCGTGAACTGACCCGCCCCGCTGAGCGCGGTGACGGCGATGGTGGCCATCATCACCGGGTGCGTGAACACCTGGCGCCAGTGCGCAAGCGAGAGTGCCGCGGGGCGCACGCCGTCGGGCATGGCGCGCCACACCCACACGGCCGACAGCGTGGCCAGCAGCGCCACCAGGCCGAAGGCGTAGCGCCAGCCGAAGGCCTCGCCGATGTAGGCATGCACCGGCATGCCCAGCACCGACGAGACCGACCAGCCCAGGAACACGAAGGTGATGGCCCGGCCGCGCTGCGCGGGCGGCACCATCACGCCGATGGCGGCCGCGGCCTGCGGCGTGAACACCGCCGCGGCCAGCACCGAGAGCGCGCGCACCGGCAGCAGTGCCGCGTAGTTCGGCATCAGCGCCGCGAGGCCATGCCCGAGCGCGTACCACACCAGCGACAGCGTGAGCAGCCGGCGCCTGTCGATGCCGGCCACCACCGCGGCCAGCAGCGGAGCGCCCAGCGCCATCACCACCGCGGCGGCCGCGATCAACTGCCCCCCCACGGCGATGCTCACCGAGAGCGAGCGCACCATGTCGTTGAGCGTGCCCGCCACGACCATCACGCCGCAGCCGATGGTGAAGTTGCCGAACAGCAGCGCCCAGCGCGCGGAAGCGTAGGCCTCGCCGTCGCCGGTGGTGCCGGCCGGCGCCCCGGCCGGGCCGGGGGCGTTGGTCACCGAATCACCTTCAGCGCGTCCGGGTTCACCAGGTTGGTCGGCTCGTTGCGGATGAAGTTGATGACGTTGTCGAAGGCCGCGCCGAAGTAGAGCTCGTAGCTGTCCTGTTCCACGTAGCCGATGTGCGGCGTGCACACCGCGTTCTCCAGCCGCAGCAGCGGGTGGCCCTGCAGGATGGGTTCGGTCTCGAACACGTCCACCGCCGCCATGCCGGGGCGCCCCTTGTTCAGCGCCGACACGAGCGCGTTCTCCTCCACCAGCTCGGCACGCGAGGTGTTCACGAACAGCGCGGTGGGTTTCATGCGCGACAGGTCGTCCAGCGTCACCAGGCCTCGGGTGGCCTCGGTCAGCCGCAGGTGCAGCGAGAGCACGTCGCTCGCGCCGAAGAAGGCCTCGCGCGACTCGGCCGCTTCCAGGCCGTCGGCCGCGGCCTGCAGGCGCGAGGCCTCGCTGCCCCACACCTGCACCTGCATGCCGAAGGCCCGCCCGTAGCCGGCCACCAGCCGGCCGATCTTGCCGTAGCCCCAGATGCCCAGCGTCTTGCCCTTGAGCACCATGCCAAGCCCGAAGTTCGGTGGCATCGACGCCGACTTCAGCCCCGATTGCTGCCAGGCGCCATGCTTGAGCGTGCCGATGTACTGCGGCAGCCGCCGCATCGCGGCCATGATCAGTGCCCAGGTCAGCTCGGCCGGCGCCACCGGCGAGCCCACGCCTTCGGACACCGCGATGCCCATGCGCGTGCAGGTGTCGACATCGATGTGCGAGCCCACACGCCCGGTTTGCGAGATGAGCTTCAGCTTGGGCAGCTTCTCGAGCAGCGCACGCGGGAAGTGCGTGCGTTCGCGGATCAACACCAGGATGTCGGCATCCCGCAGGCGCACCGACAACTGGCCGATGCCCTTGACGGTGTTGGTGAAGACCTTCGCGCTGAAGGGTTCGAGCCGGCTCGCGCAGCGCAGCTTGCGCACGGCGTCCTGGTAGTCGTCGAGGATGATGATGTTCATGGCGGCCCAGCGATTCTGCCGTGCCCGGCAGGGTTCCCGGCCCGACGCTAGCATCCAGGCACTCACGCACCCCAAGGAGACAGCTTGTGACGATCTCGATGCATGCGGCCAGCGCGCCGATCTTCCTGCGACAGCTCGAGGCCATGCTCAAGTGGCTGGACAAGGCCGAGGCCCACGCCCAGGCGAAGAAGTTCGACACCGCGGTGTACCTGCAGGCGCGCCTGGCGCCGGACATGCTGCCCTTCGTGTCGCAGATCCGCATCGCCAGCGACAACGCCAAGGGTTGCATGGCCCGCCTGGCCGGCCAGGAGCCGCCGAAGTTCGAGGACAACGAGGCCACGCTCGGCGAGCTGCGCCAGCGCATCCGCATGACCATCGAGTACGTGAAGTCGGTGCCGGCCGATGCGCTGGACGGCAGCGAGTCGCGCGACATCACCTTGCCGCTGCGCAACCGCGATCCGCTGCAGTTCAAGGGCGAGTTCTACCTGAAGCACTGGGCGCTGCCCAACTTCTTCTTCCACTGCACCACCGCGTATGCGCTGCTGCGCCACAACGGGGTGGAACTGGGCAAGCAGGATTTCCTGAACGTGGGCTGAGTCTGGACACGAAACCGTCCACTGCGGACGGTTTCGTGCCTGACGAAGCGGCCGAGCTCTGCGAGGCCGTGGGGCGAGCGGGACCGCGAACGTCCTGCCGGCGCGTCGCCTTCAGGCCAGCGGCAGGAAGGGCGTGAGCTCGCCGCTGTCCGGGAACACGCTGTCGAGCGCGCGGTGCAGGTCCAGCCGAAGGCGCAGCGTGTCCGGGTCGTGGCCGCCCAGCGCCGCGTACACGGCACCGCGCAGCAGCCACAGGTCGACGGGCTCCTGGGTCTGGCGCACCTGGTGGCGCAGCCAATGGCCACGCGTGCCTTCGACCTCGGCCACCGCGTCGATGAAGCGCTGCTTCATCTCGACAAAGGCCCGGCGGGCCGCCTCGCGGGCGGCGCGCTCCTGCGGCATGCCGATGGCATGGAACGCCAGCCCGTTGGCCGGACCGCTGAGGAAATGGCGCGGGGCGGGTGTCTGCATGTCAGTGCCGCCCGGCCGCCCGAAGGCACTGACGCGCCCCTCGGGCGCAGCGAACGAAGTGAGCTTGGGGTCGTTTCACGTCAGGCATCCAGCGGCGTCAGGCCATTGCGCGGCGCGCGCATCGGGAAGTGGCGGTTGAGCAGCGCCATGCGCTCCTCGGCCGCGGCCTGGGTGAATTCGGTGGCCAGCAGGCCGTACAGCACCGAGCGCAGGTGCCAAAGCTCGCGCAGCGAACGGGCGCGTTCGATGCGCTCGCGCAGCGGCGCGGCGTCGGCCGAGCGCAGATCGGCCAGGCTGTTGCGGAACTCCGCCTTCACCAGGGCGAGCCGGTTCACCGGCCGCTGGGCGGCGGGTGTCCAGGGCGCGCGGTCGAGCCAGCGGCGCGCGCGGCCCCAGAAGCTCAGCGAAGAAGGCCACATCGCAGGCGGGCAGACCTCCACGCGCGACATCAGGCTGCTGGGCAGCCCCGAGTCGCGGTGCGCCGGCCTGCGGGACATCCAGGTGGGCAGAAGGTGGTGCAGCGTGCTCATACAACCGTTATCGACCGCTGGGGGCCACGGCTGTAGCCAATTGTTCGAAGCGCGGCCGGGGGAGAACGCTGGATCAGCCCGGGGAATGGCCCGCACTTCGCACCCGGCGCCGCGCACCGGCGATGCCGCAGCGCGGCGCCGCAGTTCAGGGCTGCGGCTCAAGGCCGCGGCATCACACCGGCCCGTACAGCAGCTTGCGCTGGGCGGTGTACGACCACCACGGCGCCGGCGCCGCGCCGCGCATGAAATCGGTGGCGGCCATGAAGGTGTCCAGCACGCATGGGTCTTGCCGCTTGCCGCTGTGGGCGCACAGGGCCTGGTACAGCACGAAGGCATCGCGGTGCGCCAACTCGCGTGGATGGGCGATGCCCAGCGCGCGCAGGTCGGCCGCCATCGCGGGGCCGATGTTGGGCAATTGCTCGAGGTGCTCGCACTCGGCCGCGCTGGCGGCCTTGGGCGACTTCAGCTGCGCCTTCATCACATCAGCATGGTGTTGCGGATCAGGCCGACGGCCACACCCTCCAGCTCGAAATCGACATCACCGAACGGCACGACGATGGTCTCGTAGTCGGGGTTCTCGGGGATCAGCTCGATGGTGTTGCGGGTGCGGCGCAGGCGCTTGACGGTGACGTCGTCCCCCAGGCGCGCCACGACGATCTGGCCGTTCTTGGCCTCGTGGGTCTTCTGCACCGCGAGCAGGTCGCCATCCAGGATGCCGGCATCGCGCATGCTCATGCCGCGCACCTTCAGCAGGTAGTCGGGGCGGCGGGGGAACATGCTGGCTTCCATCAGGTAGGTCTGGTCGATGTGTTCCTGCGCGAGGATCGGGCTGCCTGCCGCCACCCGGCCCACCAGCGGCAGCGTGAGCTGCGCCAGGCTGGGCAGCGGCAGCGAGAACTGCTTGCCGCGGGCCTCGTTCAGGGCGCGCAGGGTGTCCGAGCGCAGGCGGATGCCACGCGAGGTGCCGCCCACGAGTTCGATCACGCCCTTGCGGGCCAGGGCCTGCAGGTGCTCCTCGGCCGCATTGGCCGAGCGGAAGCCGAGTTCGGCCGCGATTTCGGCGCGGGTGGGCGGGGCGCCGGTGCGCTCGATGGCGCTTTGCACCAGATCGAGAATCTGCTGCTGGCGAGCGGTGAGCTTCGGGCCTTCTTCCATGCGCGTACCCCTTCGAGTGCTGGAGCCTGGGGCAGAATGCCTGCGTTTGCATCCAGTATCTGTATTTTTATCCAGATGAGGCCGATATGCCAAGCACTGTCGTGATCCTGGGCACTGGCGGCACGATCGCAGGCACTGCGGCCAGTGCCGACGACCACACCGGCTATGCCGCTGCCCAGCGCGGGGTGGCCGAGCTGGTGGCTGCCGTGCCGCAGCTGGCGGGCCAGGCGATCGAGGCCGAACAACTGGCCCAGCTCGACAGCAAGGACATGGACCATGCCACCTGGCAGCGCCTCGCGCAGCGCGCTGCGCACCACCTGGCGCGACCGGAGGTCTGTGGCGTGGTGGTGACCCACGGCACCGACACGATGGAGGAGACCGCCTGGTTCCTGCAGCGCGTGCTGGCACCGGCCAAGCCGCTGGTGCTCACCGGGGCGATGCGGCCCGCCACGGCCTTGCAGGCCGATGGCCCGCAGAACCTGCTGGATGCGGTGACGGTGGCACGCGAGCCCGGCGCCTGCGGCGTGGTGGTGGTGATGGCCGGGCAGGTGCATGGCGCGCACGATGTGCGCAAGCTGCACACCTACCGGCTCGATGCCTTCGGCTCGGGGGATGCAGGCCCGATCGCGCGCGTGGAGCAGGGGCGCTTGCGGCGCCACCGCACCTGGCCGGTGGGCAAGCCGCTGGGGCTGGCCTGCATCGGCTTCGAG
Source organism: Burkholderiales bacterium (assembly GCA_016213205.1). Lineage (GTDB taxonomy): Bacteria > Pseudomonadota > Gammaproteobacteria > Burkholderiales > Burkholderiaceae_C > Pseudaquabacterium. The sequence continues at coordinate 52,866 of JACRAZ010000063.1, read as the reverse complement.
CCGGCCTCCTGGCCACGCGTGGAGCTGGTGTTCAGCCACGCCGGCGCGAGTGGCACGCTGGTGGATGCGCTGGTGGCCGGCGGGGTGCACGGCCTGGTGGTGGCCGGCACCGGCAACGGCACGCTGCACCAGGCGCTGGAGCCGGCGCTGCGCCGTGCGGCAACGGCCGGCGTGCCAGTGCTGCGATGCACACGCTGCGCTGGCGGCGCGCTGGTGGGCGAGTTCGACATGGGCCTGACACCCGCGGCCACGCTCTCGCCCTGGCAGGCGCGGGTGGAGTTGATGCTCGGCCTGCTGGCCAGCCCTGCGGCCGCCTAGCGTGCAAAGGGCGCGTCATTGCCTGTGGGCCGGCCCCTGCTGAGGGCCTGGCCCGCGACGCGCTGACGCCTGGCGGTCACACCACCGTCAGCGTGACGTCGATGTTGCCGCGCGTGGCGTTCGAGTACGGGCACACCTTGTGCGCGGCGGCCACCAGCGCCTCAGCGGCCTCGCGCTCGAAGCCGGGCAGGCTGATGCGCATGGCCACCTGGATGCCGAAGCCGCCGGGGATCGGACCGATGCCGACATCGGAGGTGATGGACACGTCGTCGGGCAGCTTGATCTTCTGCGCCGCGCCAACGGCCTTCATGGCACCGATGAAGCAGGCCGAGTAGCCGGCCGCGAACAACTGCTCGGGGTTGGTGCCGTCGCCGCCGGCGCCGCCCAACTGCTTGGGCGTGGACAGCGACACCTTCAGCGCGCCGTCGGAGGAGGAGGCGACGCCGGTGCGGCCCCCGGTGGCGGTGGCGGTGGCGGTGTAGAGAACCTTGTCGAGTGCCATGATGGTCTGAGCCTTGTGGGTGGGGGGTGGGGAATGGTGCGGGGCGGATCAGGCCGCCCGCGGGGGGGAGGATTCCAGTTGGCGCCGCAGTGCCGCCAGCCGCTGCACCAGCCCGCCCAGGTCCTGCAGGTCGCAGGCTGCGGCGCAAGCCATGGCCTGGGGCACGGCCACGGCGCGCTGCTTGAGGGCGCGACCGGCGGGGGTGAGCTGCAGCAGCACGCGGCGTTCGTCCGCCGCATCGCGCAGGCGCTGCAGCAGCCCCAGCGCTTCCAGGCGCTTGAGCAGCGGCGTGAGCGTGCCCGAATCGAGCGTGAGGCGCTCGCCGACCTGGGAGACGGTGATGCCATCAGCTTCCCAGAGCACCAGCATCACCAGGTACTGCGGGTAGGTCAGGCCCAGCGGCGCGAGCAGCGGCTTGTAGGCCTTGGTCATGGCCAGCGAAGCCGAGTACAGCGCAAAGCACAGCTGGTGGTCCAGCGCGAGCCACTGGTCGGCGGTGGGCGGGGAGGTACGGCGCGGCATGGGCATGAATGTAGCGCGCAATTGAATTGCACACAATTTAAAAGGGCATTCACCTCGGGACCGGTGCGAGGGCGCCGAAACAGGGCGGCGGGTGAGCCAGTGGGCCGCCAGCGGGGGGGCAGAGGGCTGCCAGCGGGCGCGTGGTGCGCCGCGGCCTTCAGGCGCCTTCGGACGAGATCGACTCGATCTCGCCTTGCAGCTCGAGCCAGCGCTCCTCCAGCATCGCCACCTCGGCCGCGATGTGGTTCAGCCGACGGCCCGACTCGGCAATGTCGGGCCCGGACAGGGTGCCGGTGGCGAGCGCGGCCTCGAGTTCGGCGCGTTCGGCGCCCAGCTTCTCCAGCCGGGTGTCGATCTGCTGCACTTCCAGCCGCAGCGGCCGGGTGCGGCTGGCCAGCGCTGCGCGGTTCTGCGCCGCTTGCTTGCGGTCGTCGCGCTTGCTGCCGCCGCCCTCGGCCGATGGCGACGCCTTGGCAGGCGCGCCGGCGGGCTTGCCGGCCAGGGCCGGTGCCGCGCCAGGCCCGGCGCCTGCCAGCTCCGGCCCGGGCAGTGGCGGCAGCGGCGCGCCGCGCGCCACGGCGCGCGACACCTCCAGCAACCAGCGCTGGTAGTCGTCCAGGTCGCCGTCGAAGGGCTGCACGCCGCCGGCGGTGACGAGCCAGAACTCGTCGCACACCTCGCGCAGCAGCGCGCGGTCGTGGCTGACCAGCATCACCGTGCCTTCGAACTCGTTGAGCGCGATCGACAACGCCTCGCGGGTGTTCAGGTCCAGGTGGTTGGTGGGCTCGTCCAGCAGCAGCAGGTTCGGCCGCTGCCACACCAGCGTGGCCATCACCAGGCGTGCGCGTTCGCCGCCGGACAGCGTGCCCACCTTCTGGTGCACCATGTCGCCAACGAAGCGGAACTGGCCGAGGAAGTCGCGCAGTTCCTGGTCGCGGGCCTGCGGCGACACCTCGCGGGCCAGGCGCACCATGCGCTGCATCGGCGTGTCGTCCTCGCTGAGCAGATCGAGTTCCTGTTGGGCGAAGTAGCCGATGGCCAGGCCCTTGCCCTCGGTGAGCGTGCCGGCCAGCGGCGCGAGCGCATGCGCGATGGTCTTCACCAGTGTCGACTTGCCCTGGCCGTTGGCCCCCAGGATGCCGATTCGCTGGCCCGCCAGCACGGTGCGGTTCACGTTGCGCACGATGGCCGTCTCGCCGTAGCCGCACACCAGGTCGCGCATCGTCAGCATCGGGTTGGGCAGGCTCTGCGGCGCGCGGAACTCGAAATCGAAATCGCTCGCGGTGAGCACCGGCGCGAGCTTTTCCATCCGCGCCAGTGCCTTCACGCGGCTTTGCGCCTGCTTGGCCTTGCTGGCCTTGGCCTTGAAGCGGTCGATGAAGCGTTGCAGGTGCGCGATCTTGTCCTGCTGGCGCGCGAAGGCGGCCTGCTGCTGGCTCATGCGCTCGGCGCGCATCTCCTCGAAGGCGGTGTAGTTGCCGCCATAACGCGTCAAGGACGCGTCTTCCAGGTGCAGTGTGACGTTGGTGACCGCATCGAGGAACTCGCGGTCGTGGCTGATGATGATGAGCAGGCCCGGATAGCGCTTGAGCCAGCCTTCGAGCCAGACCAGCGCGTCCAGGTCCAGGTGGTTGGTGGGCTCGTCCAGCAGCATCAGCTCAGCCGGGCACATCAGCGCGCGGGCCAGTTGCAGCCGCATGCGCCAGCCGCCGGAGAAGCTGTTCACCGGCGCGTCGAGCTGCTCGCTGCGAAAGCCCAGGCCCAGCAGCAGCGCCTGGGCACGCGAGCGCGCGTCGAACGCGCCCGCCTGCTCCAGGTGCATGTGGGCGTCGGCGATGGCGTGGCCGTCGCCCGAGGCCTCGGCCGCGGCCAGGGCGGCGCGGGCCTCGGTGAGCGGCACGTCGCCTTCGAGCACGAACTCGGTGGCGGGCTGCCCGGTTTCGGGCATCGATTGCGCCACCTCGCCGATGCCGCCGGGCTGCTGCCAGCGCGGCGGCATCTCGGCATCACCGGCATCGGCATGCAACCTGCCGGCGAGCAGCGAGAACAGCGAGGACTTGCCCGCGCCGTTGCGGCCGACCAGGCCGACCTTCTCCCCGGGGTTGAGCGTGACGCTGGCGCCTTGCAACACCACCTTGACGCCGCGGCGCAGCGTCAGGTTCTTCAGCTGGATCATGGGGCCGGCACGCTCCGCGGGGGCTCAGGCGCAGTCGAGCACGATGCGGCCGTCGATGCGGCCGGCGCGCATCAGTTCGAGCACCTCGTTCACCTGGGCCAGGGGCCGTGTCTCGGTGTGGCAGTGCAGCTTGCCGGCAGCGGCCAGGTCCAGCGTGGCGCGCAGGTCGTCACGCGTGCCCACGGCCGAGCCGACGATGCGGAACTCGCCGCTGACGATCTGCACCGCGCCGATCGACAGGGGCTCGGGCGGCAGGCCCACCACCGACATGGTGCCGGCCGGGCGCAGCAGCTTCAGCGCCAGGTCGTAGGCCGCACGCGCGGCCGAGGTGACCACGGCCACATGCACGCCGCCCAGCGCGCGCACGGCCTTGGGCGTGTCGGGCGAGCGGGCGTCGAAGGCATGCGCCGCACCCAGCGTGCGGGCGGCGGCGAGCTTGTCGTCGGCCACGTCGATGGCAATGACCTCGGCGCCCATCGCGCGGGCGATCTGCACCGCCAGGTGGCCCAGGCCGCCGACCCCGACCACCGCCACCCGCTGGCCCGCATGCACGCCGGCGTTCTTGATCGCGCGGTAGGACGTGACACCGGCACAGAACAGCGGTGCGGCCTCGGCCGAGCTGAGCTTGTCGGGCACGGGAATCGCGAAGCCGGCCTTGGCGCGCATGTACTGCGAGTAGCCGCCATCGACCACCATGCCGGTGACGGTGCCCTTGCGGCACAGGTTTTCCAGCCCTTCGCGGCACTGGTCGCACTGGCCGCAGGCCCAGTGCTGCCAGGCCACGCCGACGCGCTGGCCCACCTGCAGGTGGGAGACGTCGGCGCCCAGGCGCTCGACCACGCCGACGACCTCGTGGCCCGGGATCAGCTGGGCCTTGGTGCCCATCTTGAAGCCGGGCGTGTCGCCGTCGATGATGTGCAGGTCGGAGTGGCAGACACCGCAGTTCAGCACGCGCAGCAGCACCTCGTCGGCGCCGGGCTCGGGCAGGGGCAGCTCACGCAGCGCAAGTGGTTGTCCGAAGTCCTGCATCACGGCAGCTTGCATGGTCGGGTTCTCCTCGAAGGGTGGGTGAACTCACGCGGACAGCGCCGCGCGAGGCAACAGAAGCACTTGATCATGTCCGGCGCTGGTGGACAACCACACCGGTGACAGTTTCGGGAACGCACGTTCGAAATGTTCGCGTTCGTGGCCGATTTCCAGCACCAGCACCCCGACATTGGTCAAGACGGCGGGCGCCTCGGCCAGCAGGCGGCGCACGAAGTCCATGCCGTCCTCGCCGCCGGCCAGGGCGAGCGCGGGCTCGGCACGGTACTCGGGTGGCAGTGCGGCCATCGAGGCGCTGTTCACGTAGGGCGGGTTGCACAGGATCAGGTCGTAGCGCCGGCCCGCCACCGCGGCCAGGCCATTGCCTTGCAGCAGCGTGATGCGCTCGGCCAGGCCATGGCGCTCGATGTTGAGCCGCGCCACTGCCAGCGCATCGGTGCTCAGGTCGGCCGCATCCACGGTGACCTCGGGCCAGGCCAGGGCGGCCAGCACGGCCAGGCTGCCGTTGCCGGTGCACAGATCGAGCACGCACCGGGTGTGTTCCGACAACCAGGGGTCGATGGTGGCTTCGGCGATGCACTCGGCGATCAGCGATCGCGGCACGATCACGCGCTCGTCCACCGTGAAGGGCACGCCTTGCAGCCAGGCCTCGCCGGTGAGGTAGGCGGCCGGCTTGCGGCTGCGGATGCGTTCGTCCAGCAGCGCCTCGACGGCGGCCTCGTCGGCCGGTGCCACCGCTTCGGCTTCGTGGGCATCGAGTGCATCGAGCGGCAGGCCCAGCTTCCACAGCACCAGCCAGGCCGCCTCGTCGAACGCGTTGGTCGTTCCGTGGCCAAACGAAACGCCCGCCGTTTCAAGGCGGGCGCTGCTGCGCTCGATCAGTTCGAGGAGGGTCATGCCAGAAGAGATTCCAGCGTGCGGCGGTAGATGTTCTTCAACGGCTCGACATCGGCCACCGCCACATGCTCGTCGACCTTGTGGATGCTGGCGTTGATGGGCCCGAACTCCACCACCTGCTCGCAGATGCGGGCGATGAAGCGGCCGTCGCTCGTGCCACCGGTGGTGGAGAGCTCGGGCCGGATGCCGCACTCGGCCTCGATGGCCGCGCCCAGCGCCTCGCTCAGGCTGCCCGGGCGGGTGAGGAAGGGTGAGCCGCCCAGCGTCCAGGCGAGCTGGTACTGCAGGCCGTGGCGCTGCAGCAGCGCATCCACCCGGGCCTTCAGGGCCTCGGGCGTGGATTCGGTGGAGAAGCGGAAGTTGAAGTCCACCACCACCTCGCCGGGGATGACGTTCAGCGCGCCGGTGCCCCCATGGATGTTGGACACCTGCCAGGTGGTGGGCGGGAAGTGCTCGTTGCCGGCATCCCAGACGGTGACGGCGAGTTCGGCCAGCGCCGGCGCGAGCTGGTGGATCGGGTTGCGCGCCAGCTGCGGGTAGGCCACGTGGCCCTGCACGCCCTGCACGGTGAGCCGGCCGGAGAGTGAGCCACGGCGGCCGTTCTTGATCATGTCGCCCAGCCGGTCCACCGAGGTGGGCTCGCCGACGATGCAGCAATCAAGCCGTTCGCCGCGCTCGGCCAGGGCCTCGACCACCCGCACGGTGCCGTCGAGCGAGGGCCCTTCCTCGTCGGAGGTGAACAGCACCGCCACCGCGCCGCGGTGTTCCGGATGGGCACGCACAAATTCCTCGGCGGCCACGGTCATCGCGGCGATCGAGGTCTTCATGTCGGCAGCGCCACGCCCATAGAGCCTGCCCTCGCGGTGGCTGGGCACGAAGGGGTCGCTGGTCCAGGCCGTGAGCGGGCCGGTGGGCACCACGTCGGTGTGGCCGGCCATCACCACCGTGGGCCCGGGCCGGCTGCCGCGGTGGATGGCCCAGAGGTTGGCCACGCGGAAATCCTCGGGCCCGCGCATCAGCGTCTCGCAGGTGAACCCCAGCGGGGCCAGGCGGTCGGCCACCAGCGACTGGCAGCCCGCATCGTCCGGCGTGACCGAACGGCGCGCGATCAGTGCCTCGAGCAGGCGCAGCGTGTCGCTCACTTGGTGGTCCCCGCCGGGCCGAACACCACCTTGCGTGGCGGCGGCGCGCCTTCGGGGAAGACGTCGATGCTGAACTCGGTGAAGCTCGCGGTGTCGGGCTCGTCCTTCTTGGGCGGGGTGCGCGCCACCGGGGCGGTGTCGTTCTGCAGGCGCCACATCAGGTTGGTGGGCGAGTCGGCATAGGCCAGGCCTTCGTCGCGGGTGACCAGGCCTTCGGTGATCATGCGGGCGATGTCGGCCTCGAAGGTCTGGGAGCCTTCGGCGAGCGACTTCTCCATCGCCTCCTTCACCGCGGGGAAGTCGCCCTTCTCGATCATCTCGGAGACGAGCTTGGTGTTGAGCATCACCTCCACCGCGGGCAGGCGGCCGCCGGCGGTGGCGCGCAGCAGGCGCTGCGAGACGATCGCCCGCAGGCCCGCGGCCAGGTCGGACAGCAGCACCGGCCGCGACTCGGGCGTGTAGAAGGAGAGGATCCGGCCCAGCGCGTGGTAGCTGTTGTTCGCGTGCAGCGTGGCCAGCACCAGGTGGCCCGACAGCGAATAGCTCAGCGCCGAGGTCATGGTTTCGCGATCGCGGATTTCGCCGATCATGATGCAGTCCGGCGCCTGGCGCAGCGCGTTCTTCAGCGCGATCTGCAGCGAGTTGGTGTCGCGCCCCACCTCGCGCTGGTTCACCACCGATTTCTTGCTGCTGAACAGGAACTCGATCGGGTCCTCGATCGTCAGGATGTGACCGGCCATCTGCTTGTTGCGCATCTCCAGCATCGAGGCGAGCGTGGAGCTCTTGCCGGTGCCGGTGGCGCCCACCATCAGGATCAGGCCGCGCTTCTCGAGCACCAGCTGCGACAGCAGCGTGGGCACGTTCAGCGATTCGAGCGTGGGGATGTTGTGCGGGATGTGCCGGAACACCGCGGCAATGGTGCCGCGCTGGCGGAAGGCCGAGAGCCGGAAGCTGCCCACCTTCTCGAGGCCGATCGCGAGGTTGAGCTCGCCGGTCTCCTCGAGCTCCTCCATCTGCTTGGGCGCCAGCAGCTCCGACAGCAGCTGGCGCGGCTGGTGCGGCGTGAGCACCTGGTCCGACAGCTGCAGCACCTGGCCGTGGATCTTGATGAGGATCGGCATGTTGGCCGAGAGGTACACGTCCGACGCGTTCCGCTCGCTCATCAGGCGAAGCACCCGCTCCATGTTGCCGCTCATGCCGATCTCCCTTCGGTTGCCTTACGGACGCAACAGCTCGTTGATGCTGGTCTTGGCGCGCGTTTCGGCCGTGACCCGCTTGACGATCACCGCACAGTACAGGCTGTGGCTGCCATCCACCGCCGGCAGCGAGCCGCTCACCACCACCGAGCCGGCCGGCACGCGGCCGTAGATCACTTCACCCGTCATGCGGTTGTAGATCTTGGTGCTCTGGCCGATGTACACGCCCATGCTGATGACCGAGTTCTCCTCGACGATCACGCCCTCGACCACCTCGGAGCGCGCGCCGATGAAGCAGTTGTCCTCGATGATCGTGGGGTTGGCCTGCAGTGGCTCGAGCACGCCGCCGATGCCCACGCCACCCGAGAGGTGCACGTTCTTGCCGATCTGCGCGCAGGAGCCCACGGTGGCCCAGGTGTCGACCATGGTGCCTTCGTCCACATAGGCGCCGATGTTCACGTAGCTGGGCATCAGCACCACCCCCTTGCCGAGGTAGCTGCCGCGCCGCGCCACCGCCGGCGGCACGATGCGCACGCCCGAGGCGCGGATGGCGGCCTCGTCGATGTGCGAGAACTTGGTGGGCACCTTGTCGAAGAAGGTCAGGTCGCCGGCGTGCATGGCCTGGTTGTCGTTCAGGCGGAAGCTCAGCAGCACCGCCTTCTTGACCCACTGGTTCACCGTCCACTGGCCTACGCCCTGGCGCTCGGCCACGCGGATGCGGCCGGCATTCAGGTCGGCCAGCACCTGGTTCACCGCCTCGCGGATTTCCGGCGCCAGCGTGGCGGGGCCCAGGTTGGCGCGGCCTTCCCAGGCCAGCTCGATGATGGATTGCAGTTGTTGGCTCATGCGCGGGTGCTCGAAGGGGGGGAATAGGAACGGGTGTACTCGACGATGCGCTCGGCGGCGGCCAGGCATTCATCGGTCTCGGCCACCAGCGCCATGCGGATGCGGCCTCGGCCGGGGTTGCTGCCATGGGCATCGCGGGCCAGCAGGCTGCCGGGCAGGACCGCCACATTGTATTGAGCGAGCAGGCCCAGGGCGTAGTGCAGGTCGTCGCCGCCGGGCACCCCGGCCCAGAGGTAGAACCCGGCATCGGGCAGCCGAACGTCCAGCACCGAGGCCAGGCGCGGGGTGACCTGCGCGAACTTGGTGCGGTAGAGCTCGCGGTTGGCCACCACGTGGGCCTCGTCGGACCAGGCGGCCAGGCTGGCGTGCTGCACCATCGGGCTCATCGCCGAGCCGTGGTACGTGCGGTAGAGCAGGAAGGACTTGATCAGCGCCGCATCGCCGGCCACGAAGCCCGAGCGCATGCCTGGCACGTTCGAGCGCTTGCTCAGCGAGGTGAACATGATCAGGTTGCGGTAGTCGTCGCGGCCCAGCGCACGCGCGGCTTCCAGGCCGCCCAGCGGGGCATCGTCGCCGAAGTAGATCTCGGAGTAGCACTCGTCGCTGGCGATCACGAAGCCGAACCTGTCGCTCAGCGCGAACAGGCGCTGCCATTCGGCCATCGGCATCACCGCGCCGCTGGGGTTGCCCGGCGAGCACACGTACAGCAGCTGGGTGCGGGCCCAGGTGGCCTCGTCGATCTGGCCCCAATCGGCCGCGAAATTGCGCGCCGGGTCGCTGTTGGCGAAGGCCGTCTGGGCACCGGCCAGCAGCGCGGCGCCTTCGTAGATCTGGTAGAACGGATTCGGGCACACCACGGTGGCGCCGGGGCGGCTGGCATCCACCACCGTCTGCGCCAGCGCGAACAGCGCCTCGCGCGAGCCGGTGACCGGCAGCACCTGGGTGGCAGGGTTCACCTCCACGCCATAGCGGCGCCGCAGCCAGGCGGCCATGGCCTCGCGCAGGCGCGGTTCGCCGGCGGTGGGCGGGTACACCGCGAGGCCGCCCATGCCCTCCACCAGGGCGTGCTTCACCAGCTCAGGGGTCGGGTGCCGCGGCTCGCCGATGCCCAGGCCGATGGGGCGCAATGCGGCCGGCGGGGTGATGTCGCGCGTGAGTTCGCGCAGGCGTTCGAACGGGTAGGGGTGCAGCGTGGCAAGGCGCGGGTTCATGCGCGGATTATCGCGACGCACCCCGAAGCGCTGTCGCCAACTGTCACAACCAGCCGATGCAGTTGGGCGCGCCGCAGCGGCAGGCCAGCGTGCCCTCGTGGTGGGTCTCGCCGTAGTCGACGGTGATCTCCTCGCCGGGCGTGATGTCGCGCAGCGCGTAGAACTCGATGCGACCGTCGCGGATGGTCAGCCGCGCGTTGGGCCGGCAGGCGTGGTTGGTGAAGCGCATCGGGTCCTGCGAGCCGGAGGCATCGATCGCCTTGCGCTCCGACACCTCGACGATCATGATGCGCTGCTTGCCCTGCGCGCGGCGCCGCGCCTCGGCCACGCTGATCGCCTCGCCCCGGATCTCGCCGATCTTGCGATGCGGTGGTATCGGCTCGGCGGCAAACACGCCGAAGCCATCGATCGGGCTGCGTCGCACCGCGACGTCGTACTTCTGGTAGGGCGGGCGGGTGGCCAGTGTCATGAGCAGGGCATCACTTCTTCGCGGTGAGCCAGCCCTTCAGCGCCGACATCGTGTTGGCCACGTGGCGATAGGGGTTCAGGCTGGTGAACTGGTAGACGATCTTGCCCTCGGGCGAGATGACGTAGGAGGTGCGGTTCGCGTAGTCGGGCATCAGCGAGAGCACCGCGTCGTAGGACTTCATCACGCGCTGGTCCACGTCCGCACCGACGGCGAACTTGTTGCGGCATTCGGTGGTGGAGAACTTCTTCAAGGTGTCGATGTCGTCGTGCGAGACCCCGATCACGGTGGCGCCGAGCTGCTTGTACTCGTCGGTGGCTTCGGCGAACTTGTTGGCCTCGATCGTGCAGCCGGCCGAGAACGCCGCCGGAAAGAAGTACAGCACCACCGGGCCCTTCTTCAGCGCCTCGGAGAGCTGGAACTTGTAGATGTTGCCGGCCAGCGAGGCGTCGATCGTGAAGTCCGGTGCCTTGTCGCCGATGTCCAGTGCGGCGATGGCCGGTGCGGCCAGCAAGGCGGCGGTGGCGGCGGCGATCAGCGTGCGGATCATGGAGCGGTTCCTTCGGCCCGTGGCGGGCGCATGACGTCCGTTGATGATACGAATCGGTGCTGATGGCGGCGACCGGCGGGCGCCAATTCCCTACAGCAGCCCGCGTTCAACCGGCAGCGTCGGCAGTGCCACCGCGGGCGCCGGCTTCCAGCCGCGCTTGCGATGTTCGACCACCACGTTGGTGTAGATGCCGCCGCGCACGTACCACTTGGCGGTGATGCGCACGAAGCGCGGCGCGGTGGCCTTCACCAGGTCGTCGAGGATCGTGTTGGTCACCTTCTCATGGAAGGCGCCCTCGTTGCGGTAGCTCCAGAAGTACATCTTCAGGCTCTTGAGCTCGACGCAGAGCTTGTCCGCGATCATGTCGATCGTGAAGTGCGCGAAGTCGGGCTGGCCGGTCAACGGGCAATGGCAGGTGAACTCGGGCACCTGGAACTGGATCAGGTAATCCCGCTCCGGTGCCGGGTTGGCAAAGACGTGCAGGTCCTTGCTCGGGGCGCTGGGCGGGTTCGGGGGCATCGGGCGCTCGTTCAGCGCAGGTTTCTTGGCCATGGGGCGCCTGGTCGGGTGTAAAGTGGGACGGGATTATCGGTTTTGCAGGTTCTGATCACTTCGCCGCGCAGCGCCGCCGGCGGAGGAGGTTCTGATGCGTCGATCCTTTCTTGCCACGGTGTGCTGGCTGGGCCTGGCCTGGTCGCACAGCGGCTGTGGGCAGCGCGAGGGTGGCAACGGGCACACCGCATTGCGGCTGGCGATCGACCTCTGGGGCGGCTATTTTCCGGCATTGCTGGCCGACGAACTGGGCCATTTCCGCGAGGCCGGCGTGCAGGTGCAGATCAGCATCCCCGGCAACACCGACCGCATGATGGCCGAGTTCCTGGCCGGTCGGCACGAACTGGTCGGCATTGCGCTGGCCGATCTGGTCAACCTTTCGCGTGGCGGGCATGAGGTGCAGGTGGTGCTGCAGAGCGACGAATCCGCTGGCGGCGACAAGATCCTGCTGCGCGAGGGCTTCGACCTGCACGACAAGCGGGTCGTGGTGGGCACCAACCTGGGCGGTTTCGGCGAGCTGTTCGTGCGCGAGTTCCTGGCCCGCAGCGGTGTGCCGCTGAACAGCGTGGTCTGGGTCAACGTGGACGCCTCCGAAGTCGGGCAGGCGCTGCAGCAGCGGCAGATCGATGTCGGCCACTGCTGGGAGCCCTACGCGGCGGCCGCATTGGCCCAGGGGGCACGCACGGTCTTCACCAGTGCCGACACGCCGGGGCTGATCCCGGACGTGGTGGCCGCCTCACGCGGCACGATCGAGCACCGCCAGCAGGACGTGCGCGCCTTTGCAGCGGGCTGGTTCCGTGCACTTGCCTGGTGGACTTCCCATCGCGAGGAGGGCAACCGCCGCCTGGCCGCACGGCTGGACAAGACACCCGAGTGGGTGGCCGATTCGCTGCGCGGCGTGCGCCTGGTCTCGCTGGCGGAAAACCACCGCATGCTGGGCCACGGTGGCGTGCCGCCTGCGATGGCGCCGGTGCTGACGCGCTACAGCGAGTTCTTCCTGAAGCACGGCAGCCTCACCCGGCCCTTGAAGGCCGACGCCGTGCTGCGTGGTGACCTGCTGCCGTGACCACGCGCCGCTACATTGCACTGGGCCTGCTGCTGCTGGCCGTGCTGCCATGGGCCTTGCTGGGCCTGCTGGGCTTCCGGGGCGACCTGGCCCGTGCCACCGCCGAACGCGAGGCACGCCTGGTCACCCAAGCGCGAGACATCACCCGCGACCTGGCCGAGCGGCTGGACCGGCTGCTGGACAACATGCGCGCGGATGCCGGCATTCCCGCGTTGTCGGATGCGCTGCGAGATGCACGCCGCGGCGGCTACGACACGGTGGCGGTGAACCGCATCCTGGTGCTGGTGACGATCCGCGAGCCGCTGAACGTCACTTCGGTGGGCCTGTTGAATGCCCAGGGCATCAACCTGGCCGACACGCGGCCCGGCCTGGCGGGCATCGATGAATCGGCCGCGGCCTATGTGGGCGAGACCCTGCGCGGCGGCGTGCCGCAGCTGTTCGGCCCCCTGCAGCCGGCGGGCGACCGGCAGGCGGGCTTGTTCGTCGCGGCCCCGGTGAAGGACAGCGAGCAGCAGATCCTGGGCGTGCTGCGGGCACGGCTGGAGCCGACCTTCGTCGAGCAGGTGGTCACGCGCAACCTGGGTGATGCGCCGGGCCTGCGCGCCTGGGTGCTGGCGCGTGACGGCCGCGTCCTGGCTGCTGCCGACCAGCGCCGGCGGGTGGGTGATGCCGCGCCGGCGGGCCTGCCCGCGGTGCGCAGCGGTCCGCAGGGCTTCGTGCTGGAGGGCGAGCCGATGGTCGGGCTGGCACTGGCGGTGCCCAACAGCAGCATGACGGTGGTGTTGGCCCAGCCGCGTGCGGCCTTCGATGCGCCGCTGCTGGCCATGCGGCAGGACTTCATCCGCAACCAGCTCGTGCTGGCCGTGCTGCTGCTGGCGGCCGTGCTGCCGCTGGCTTGGCTGCTGGCACGCCCGGCGGTCCGGCTCACGCAGGCGGCCGAGGCCATCGCGGCCGGCGATCTGGAGCGCCGGGCACCGGTGTCCGGGCCCCAGGAGTTCCGGCGGCTGAGCCAGGCCTTCAACGCGATGAACGAGCGGCTGGCCGCGCAATGGCAGCAGCTCTCGCACGAACACGAACGCATGACCGCAGTGATCGAGGCCACCCGGGTGGGCACCTGGGAGTGGAACGTGGCCACCGGCGCGGTGCTCGCCAACGAGCGCTTCGCGCAGCTGCTGGGGTGGTCGCTGGCCGATCTCGAGCCGATCACGCTGGACCGGTTGCAGGCGATCACGCACCCGCAGGACCTGCCCTTGGTGCGCGATGCGCTGGCGCGCCACTTTGCCGGCGCGTCCGAGGTCTACGAGGCCGAGTTCCGCATGCAGCATCGCCAGGGCCACTGGGTCTGGCTGCTCGACCGCGGCCGCGTGGTGGCGCGTGATGCGCAGCAGCGGCCGCTGTCGATGTACGGCACGCGGCAGGACGTGAGCGAGCGCAAGCAGGCCGAGTTCCAGCTGCGCGAGAGCGAAGGCCGGCTGCAGGCGCTGAACGCCGACCTGGAGCGGCAGGTGCTCGCCCGCACCGCCGAGCTGGCTGGCGCAAAGGACGCGGCCGAGCAGGCCAGCCGCGCCAAGACCAGCTTCCTGGCCAACATGAGCCACGAGATCCGCACGCCCTTGAACGCGATCATCGGGCTCACCCAGTTGCTGCAGGCCGAAACCCCCACCCCGGTGCAGCGTGATCGGCTGGACAAGGTGGACCAGGCGGCGCACCACTTGCTGGGCGTGCTCAACGACGTGCTCGACATCTCCAAGATCGAGGCCGGCAAGCTGCAGCTGGCGGCGGAGGACTTCGAGCTGCCGGCCCTCGTGGACGCCTGCTGCTCGATCGTGCGCGGCACCGCCCAGGGCAAGGGCATCGCGCTGGAGGTGTTGCTCGCCGGCGTGCCGGCGCGCCTGCATGGGGATCGGCGCCGGCTGGGGCAGGTGCTGCTGAACCTGCTAAGCAATGCAGTGAAGTTCACCGCCGAGGGGCACATCACGATCCGCGCCAGCGTGGCGTCGGCGCACACGGGGCCGGTGCGTCTGTGGCGGCTGGAGGTGCAGGACACCGGCATCGGCTTGACCGGCGAGGAACAGGCGCGCCTGTTCCAGCCCTTCGAGCAGGCCGATGCCTCCACCACGCGCCAGTACGGCGGCACCGGCCTGGGCCTGGCGATCAGCCGGCGCCTGGTGCAGCTGATGGGGGGCAGCATCGGCGTGCACAGCACGCCCGGGCAGGGCAGCTGCTTCTGGGTGGAACTGCCGCTGGTGGAAGCCGCCGTGGCGGCGCCCGGGGCACTGTCGGCCCCGGTGGTCGAGCGCAACCTGGACGGCGTGCGGGTGCTGCTGGCGGAGGACAACGCGGTGAACCAGGAAGTGGCCCGCGCCATCCTGCAACGCGCCGGTGCACAGGTCGATCTGGCCCAGGACGGCGTGCAGGCCGTGGCGATGGCGCGCGCACACGGCTACGACCTGATCCTGATGGACATGCAGATGCCGCAGATGGACGGCCTGCAGGCCACGCGCCTGATCCGCGCCATGCCGGTCCACGAGCACACGCCCATCCTGGCCATGACGGCCAATGTGTTTGCCGACGACCAGCAGGCCTGCCGCGAGGCCGGCATGAACGCCCACCTGGCCAAGCCGATGAACGCGCGTGATCTGGTCGATGCGGTGTCGCAACTGCTGGTCACACCCGGCCAGGCGGCCTGAGCCGCTGGCCGAAAGGGGCGATGGTAATATCCGCGGCGCTCGCCAGGGCCCTCGTTCCGGCGTTTTTTGCTTATAAATCAATAGCTTAGGCATCTGCCCCGAAGGCCGGTCGCGTACCGTCCGCGGCTGGCGTTCCCGCTCATGCGTCTGAATTCGATCAAGCTCTCGGGCTTCAAGTCCTTTGCCGAGCCGACGACTTTCCAGTTGCCCGGCCAGCGCGTGGGCGTGGTCGGGCCCAACGGGTGCGGCAAGTCCAACATCATGGATGCGGTGCGCTGGGTGCTGGGCGAAAGCAAGGCCAGCGAGCTGCGTGGCGAGTCGATGCAGGACGTCATCTTCAACGGCTCGGGCAACCGCAAGCCCGCCAGCCGCGCCAGCGTGGAGCTGGTGTTCAGCAACGAGGATGCCCGCGCCGGCGGCCAGTGGAACCAGTTTGCCGAGATCGCCGTCAAGCGCGTGCTCACGCGCGACGGCACCTCCAGCTACTTCATCAACAACCAGCCGGTGCGCCGCCGCGACGTGCAGGACGTGTTCCTGGGCACCGGCCTCGGGCCGCGGGCCTACGCGATCATCGGCCAGGGCACCATCAGCCGCATCATCGAATCACGGCCCGAGGAACTGCGCATGTTCCTCGAGGAGGCCGCGGGTGTCTCGAAGTACAAGGAGCGCCGCCGCGAGACCGAAAACCGGCTGAAGGATACGCGCGAGAACCTCACGCGGGTGGAAGACATCCTGCGCGAGCTGAACGCCAACCTCGACAAGCTCGAACAGCAGGCCGCCGTGGCCAGCCAGTACCGTGCGCTGCAGGAAGAGGGCACGCGCAAGCTGCACTACCTGTGGTTCCTGAAGCAGCGTGACGCGGCAGGCGAGGAAGAACGCGTGAAGCGCGCGGTGCTGGAAGCCACCAATGCACTCGAAGCGCGCCTGGCCGAACTGCGCCACGTGGAGGCCGAGCTCGAAACCGTGCGCCAGGCCCACTACGCCGCCAGCGACAAGCTGCACACCGCGCAAGGCTCGCTGGCCGAGGCCGCGCTCGAGGTGAGCCGGCTCGAAGAGCGCATCCGCTACGTGGTGGAGGGCCGCCAGCGCGTGCAGCAGCGCCTGGCCGAGCTGCAGGCGCAGACGGCGCAGTGGGACGAGCGCCGGGCCCAGGCCGAAGGCGAGCAGGAAACGATTGCCGAGCAGATTGCCGCCGCCGAGGAACAGGCCGAGCTGCTGGCCGCGCAGGCCGAGGAAGAAGCCATGCGCCTGCCCGACACCGAGGACGCGGTGCGCAGTGCGCAAGGCCGCGCCAACGAGCAGCGCAGCAAGGTCAACGAGGTGCAGCAGCAGATCCAGGTGCTGGCCGCCGACAGCCGCAACATCGACGAACAGTCGCGTCAGCTGCGGGCGCGGCGCGAGCGCCTGGCCACCGAGGCCAAGACCCTGGCCGCGCCCGACCTGCAGCGCCTGAACGAGCTGCGCACCCAGACCGCCGCCGCCGACGAGGCCAAGGACCTGGCGGAAGCCCGGCTGCACGAGCTGCAGGAGCAGGCGCCCACGCTGGACGAACAACGCCGCGCGCAGCAGGACGCGGTGAATGCCGAAGCCGGCAAGCAGGCCGACATCGGGGCCCGGCTGGCCGCGCTGCGTGCGCTGCAGGAGAAGGTGCAGACCGAGGGCAAGCTCAAGCCCTGGCTCGCCACGCACGGGCTGGACAGCCTGCAAGGCCTGTGGACGCGGGTGCACATCGACAACGGCTGGGAAACCGCGCTCGAATCGGCCTTGCGCGAGCGGCTCAACGCGCTGGAGGTGGGCCGCGTCGAGACCGTGCGCGCCTTCGCGGCCGACCCGCCGCCGGCCAAGCTGGCCTTCTACACGCCGCCGCAGGCGGCCATCAGCAACACGCACCAGACGCTGTCGCGCCTGTCCGACCTGCTGCGGCTGGGCGACGCGGGCCTGAAGGCCCTGCTGAACGACTGGCTCGAAGGCGTCTACACCGCCGCCAGCATCGACGAGGCACTGGCCAACCGAGGCAAGCTCACCCACGGCGAGATCATCATGACCCGCGAAGGCCACGCGGTGAGCCAGTATTCGGTGAGCTTTTACGCCCCCGATTCCGAACAGGCCGGCATGCTCGCGCGGGCACAGGAGATCGAGAACCTGGAGCGCCAGCTGCGCGCGCAATCCCTGATCGCCGAGGAAGCCAAGAGCGCGCTGGTGCGCCTGGAGGCCGCCTACACCGACGTGGCGCAGCGCCTGGTTGGTGCCCGGCGCGAGGCCGGCGAAACGCAGACCCGGGCCCACCAGCTGCACGTGGAACTGTTGCGCCTCGGCCAGCAGGCCGAGGCCACCAGCCTGCGCCGCGGCCAGCTCGACGAGGAACTGGCCGAGATCGACGCCCAGCTCGAGGGCCTGGAAGAGCGGCGCGCCACCGGCGAAGCCCGCTTCGAGGAGCTGGACATGCAGCTCGCGAACACGCAGGAGCGCCACGCCGAGCTGGAAGAAGCGGTGATCGCCGCCGAGCGCCGCCTGTCCGATGCGCGCGAGCAGTTGCGTGCGCTGGAGCGCCAGGCCCAGGAATCGCAGTTCCAGGCGCGCGCGCTGGCCGCGCGGCGCGGCGAGCTGCAGCGCGCCATCGAGACGGCGCAGCAGCAGTCGGTCAGCAATGCGCAGGCCGGCGAGCAGCTCGAACTCGAACTCGGCTCCTTGAACGACGCCGCGGCCCAGGCCGGCCTGCAGACGGCGCTCGCGCTCAAGCTCGAGCGCGAGCAGGCCCTGGCCGCGCAGCGCAGCGAGTACGACGACCTCGCGGCCAAGCTGCGCCAGGCCGACGAGCAGCGTTTGAGCTTCGAGCGCAGCCTCGACCCGCTGCGCGAGAAGATCACCAAGCTGCAGCTCGAAGCCCAGGCCGCGCAGCTGGGCGGTGCGCAGTACCTCGAGCAGCTCACCGCCGCGCAGGTGGACCTGGACGTGCTGGCCGCCGACGTGGAGGCCAACAACGTCAAGCTCTGGGGCCTGCAGGGCGAGATCGACCGCATCAACCGCGAGATCGCCGCGCTGGGCGCGGTGAACCTCGCCGCGCTGGACGAGCTCACCGCGGCACGCGAACGCAAGGGCTTCCTCGACGCGCAGAACGCCGACCTGAACGAGGCCATCAACACACTGGAAGATGCGATCCACAAGATCGACCTCGAGACACGCGACCTGCTGGCCAAGACCTTCAACCAGGTCAACGAACAGTTCGGCCGCATGTTCCCCAGCCTGTTCGGCGGCGGCACGGCCAAGCTCGTGATGACGGGTGACGAGATCCTCGACGCCGGCGTGCAGGTGATGGCCCAGCCGCCGGGCAAGAAGAACTCCACGATCCACCTGCTCTCGGGCGGGGAGAAGGCGCTCACTGCCATCGCGCTGGTGTTCGCGATCTTCCTGCTGAACCCGGCGCCGTTCTGCCTGCTCGACGAGGTGGACGCGCCGCTGGACGACGCGAACACCGAACGCTATTCGAAGCTGGTGGCCGAGATGAGCCACAAGGGCACGCAGTTCCTGTTCATCAGCCACAACAAGATCGCGATGGAGATGGCCGAGCAGTTGATCGGCGTGACGATGCAGGAGCAGGGCGTCTCGCGCATCGTGGCCGTGGACATGGAGGCCGCGATCAGCATGGCCGAGGCCGCATGACCGCGCCGGGCCGCCCGCCAGCGCCAACCCGGAGGCACGCCGTGTGGAGGACCCTTCCGTGAGCCTGATGGCCGCGCTCGCCGTGCTGGGCGGCCTGGTGCTTGCCGCGGTGGTGGCCCATGGCGCATGGAGCGCACGCCGGGCCAGCCCCCGGCAGCCGGAGGCCCTGGCCGAGGGCGACCGTGTCGACCCGGTGCTGGGCGCCGAGACGCCGGCGGTGGCCGAGGCGGCCTCGAATGCCGAACTGCGCAGCGTGATGCCACGCCGGCCCAGCGCACGGCTGGACCCGCTGATCGACGCGATCGCGCCGATCACGTTGGAAGCCCCGGTCACCGGCGAACTGGCGCTGACGCACCTGCCGCCCTCGCGCCGGGCGGGGACCAAGCCCTTCCTGATCGAAGGCCTGAACGCCGAGACCGGCGACTGGGAGCTGCCGGCCAGCGGCCAGCACTACGGCGAGTTCCAGGCCGGCGTGCAGATGGCCAACCGCAGCGGGGCGCTGAACCAGATCGAGTTCTCCGAGTTCGTGCAGAAGCTGCAAGGCTTTGCCGAGGGCGTGGGCGGCATGGTCGAGGTGCCCGACATGATCGATGTGGTCAGCCGCGCGCGCGAGCTCGATGCCTTTGCCGGCGAACACGACGCGCAACTGGCCGTCACCTTGCGGGCCAACGGGGCCGCCTGGTCGGTGGGCTACCTTCAGCAGTGCGCCGGCCGCCGGGGCTTCGTGCCCGGCGTGCTGCCCGGTCGGCTGGTGATGCCCTCGCCCGACGAAGGCGCCCCGCCGTCGCTGGTGCTGGCCTTCGACGCGCAGGCCGCGCTGGCCGAAGACCCCCACATCGCGGCGGTGCGGCAGGTGACGCTGTCGCTGGACGTGCCGCAGACGCCCGAGGCCGCCGAGCCTTTCCCGGCCTGGCACGAGGCGGCGCGCAACCTGGCCGCCGACATGGACGCGACGATGGTGGACGACCAGGGCCACCCGATCACGCTGCATGCGTTCGCGTCCATCGGCACCGACCTGCAGACGCTGTACCGCGCCCTCGAGGCGCGCGACCTGGCCGCCGGATCCACGGCCGCACGCCGGCTGTTCAGCTGAGGGCGCCGGCGGCCCCGCGTCGCCGCGGTGCCCACCTCAACGCAGGGCCGCGCGCTGCTGCCAGGCCGCGCAGATGCGCACCCGCTCCAGCACCTGGGCCAGCGCGCGGCGCCCCCCCTGGTAGCGCGCGGCCTGCGGCGTGAACAGGCGTTCGATGCGCTGGGCCTCGTCTTCGCTGCAGGCATCGTCCAGGTAGGTCGGCAGCGTGGCCGGCTCGTCGCGGCCCATGCGCTTGACGATCTCGGCCTGGCGCGCCTGCAGGAACTGCAGCAGGCCCTCGCGCAGCGCCGGCACCCGGTTGTGGGCCCGCATCACGGCGGGTGCCACTTCGTTGAACTCGAGGCCCGGCATCAGCAGCAGCTCGCGTGCGCGCTGGGCCAGCCGCGGCGCGCGGAAGTGGCCCAGCGCGGCATGCAGTTCGCTGCGCAGCGAGCGCTCCGGCGCTCGGCGGGCCGCGGCCAGCAGGGCATCGAACAGCGCTTCGTCACCGTCCACCGCGGCGCTGGCCAGCAGGGCGCCACGCAGCTGCGGATCGAGCGGCGTGCCGTTCGCGAGCCAGGCGTCCACCCGGCCGCGGGCCTGGGCCCGCAGCGTGGCATCGGCGCCCTGGATCGCCACCGCTTCCACCAGCACCGCGCGCAGCAGGCGCGTGTCTTCGTCCTCGCCCTCGTGGGGGGCCCAGCCGAGCTGGCGCGCACGCTCGCCGAACGCGGCCTGCCAGCGCCGTGCCAGATCGTCCTGGTGCGCCGCGTCGAAGGTGGGCCGGGCGCGCCGCAACACGGTGGCCGCCTGCGCCGCCACCTGTCGCGCTGGATGGCGGGCCAGGCGTTCGGCCATGTCCAGCAGCGCCGGCAGGGGCAGGTCGCCCGCTTCGCTCAGGCCCAGGGCGTCGTCGGCCAGCGCGAGCAGTTCGTTCAAGGGAAGGTCGGTCCGCGCCAGCAGCGCCTGCCAGTGCTCGGCCGCGTACGATGCGCGATAGTAGCCCGCGCCGCCGGCATTGGCCTGCACCCAGGCCGGGCACTCGGTGTCGGGCAGGGCCACGCGGGCTTCGGGGGCGTCGAGCAGGTGGCGGGTCAGGCCTGCCGGCGTGCGGATCAGCATCGGCACCCGCCACAGCGGGGCCGGCCCGGGCGCCCGGGCCGGCGCCAGCGCCAGCAGGCGCGATTGCCGCAGCAACAGCTGCGGCGGCCCTTCCCCGCACTGCAGCGACACCGCCACCCGCGGGATGCCCGGCTGCTGGGTGAAGCTGCGCAGCACCTCGGGCAGGGCCGGGTCCTGCGCGCCCAGGGCCTGCATGAAGTCCTCCGCGGTGGCGTGGCCCCAGGCATGCTTGTTCACGTAACGCCGCACGCTGTCGCGAAAGCGCTCCGGCCCGAGCCATTGCTCGAGCATGGCCAGCACGACCTGGCCCTTCTCGTAGGTGATGGGGTCCCAGAGGCTGCCGAAGTCGTCGTCGCTGGTCACCGGCTGGCGAACCTGGCGCGCGCTCAGCAGGCGGTCGGTCTGCATCGCGCGGGCGCGCGCCTGCGGCACGCTGGTGCGCCACTGCCATTGCGGCATCAGCTCGTCCACGATGCGGTCGCCCAGCCAGCTGGCAAACGACTCGTTGAGCCACAGGTCGTCCCACCAGGCCATGGTGACCAGGTTGCCGAACCACTGGTGGGCGATTTCGTGTGCCGCAAGGCTCACGTAGGTGCGCTGGAACTGCGGCGTGTCTTCGCCCGGTGGGGCCAGCATCAGCGGGGCGGCGTAGGTCACCAGGCCGGCGTTCTCCATCGCACCGAAGTGGGCCGGCACCGCCAGCGCCACGTTGTCGAGCTTGGTGTAGGGGTGGGGCAGGTCGAAGTAGGCCTCCATCCGCTGCACGATGCGCGCGGTGATGCCCGCCGCATAGGCCGCCTGGGCGGCCCGACCCCGCGGCGCGAGGAAGCGGATCGGCAGGCTGCCGGCCGGTGGTGCATCCAGCACGTCCAGCGGACCGATGGCAAACGCCACCAGGTAGCTCGGCAGCGGCGGGGTGGGCTCGAACTCCACCCGCTTCCAGCCGGGTTGGGCCGGCTCCTCGCGACGCACCGGCGTGTTGGCCACGGCCACCAGCGCCTGCGGCACCGTGAGGCTCAAGGTCCAAGGCACCTTCCAGCCCGGCTCGTCGAAGGCCGGGAAGGCCAGCCGCGCGCTGGTGGATTCGAACTGGGTGTAGGCGTACCACTCGCCGCCCTCGCGGCGGCGGAACAGGCCGTCGAGGTCGGTGTCCTGCTGGCGGCCGGTGAAGGCCAGCACCAGCCGTGCCCGGCCCGCGGGCACGGGCTGGGCAAAACGCAGTTCGATGCGCTCGGCATCGAAGCGGCTCGCCTTGGCCGGCCAGCGCTTGGCGCCGATGTCCAGCCAGGCGCTGCGGATCTGCAGTTCCTTGGCGTGCAGCAGCAGGCTGCGCTGGGGCTGGCGCAGCTCCACGTCGATGCCCACCTCGCCGCTGTGCCCCGGGGTGGCGGGGTCCACGGTCAGGGCCAGGTGGTAGGCCAGCGGCCGCACGGTGTCGGGCAGGCGCAGCGGCGGGGCGGCGGCGCTGGCCGCGGCGGCCAGCAGCAAGGTGGCCAGCGCGGCGGCCAGCCGGGCGATCGGGCGGGGCATCGGCAAGGGTCGTGCGCGTGGCTGGTGGCAGCGCCGGGTGGATGGATCGGCGACTCTACACTGCAGCCATGAGCCAGAAGGTCCCCTCGTGAGCACCGACACCGCACACCGAGCCGCCGAGCTGCGCGCGCTGCTCCACTACCACGCCCAGCGTTATTACGTGCACGACGCGCCGGAGATTCCGGACGCCGAGTACGACCGCCTGTTCCAGGAGCTGCAGGCGATCGAAGCCGCGCATCCCGAATGGCGCACGCCCGATTCGCCCACCCAGCGCGTGATCGGCCAGGTGCTCGAGGGCTTCGCGCCGGTGCGCCACGCGGTGCCGATGCTCAGCATCCGCACCGAGACCGACACCGAGGCCACGGGCGCCGAGGCCTTCGATGCCCGTGTGCGGCGTGAGCTCGAGCTGGACGAGCAGGCGCCGCCCGTCGAGTACGCGGCCGAGCTCAAGTTCGACGGCCTGGCGATCAACCTGCGCTACGAGCAGGGTGTGCTCGTGCAGGCGGCCACGCGCGGTGACGGCGAGACCGGCGAGGACGTGACGCAAAACATCCGCACCGTGCGGGGCCGGCCCGGCGCCGGCGGTGGCATCCCGCTGCGGCTGCAGGGCCCCGAAGCGGCGGTGATCGAGGTGCGTGGCGAGGTGTACATGCGGCGCGACGACTTCGAGGCGCTCAACGAGCGCCAGCGCGAGCGCGGCGACAAGACCTTCGTGAACCCGCGCAACGCGGCGGCCGGCGCGGTGCGCCAGCTCGACCCGGCCATTGCGGCGCAGCGGCCGCTGAGCTTTTTCGCCTATGGCCTGGGCGAGGTGCAGGGCTGGCCGCTGCCGGCCACGCACAGCGCGCTGCTCGATGCCCTGGCCGCGATGGGCCTGCCGGTGTGTGAGCACCGTGCGGTGGTGCAGGGCGCTGCAGGGCTGGTGCAGTTCCACCGCGCGATGGGCGCGCTGCGTGATGCGCTGCCGTTCGACATCGACGGCGTGGTCTACAAGGTCAACCGGCGCGACCTGCAGCAGCGGCTGGGCTTCGTCACGCGAGAGCCTCGCTGGGCGGTGGCCCACAAGTACCCGGCGCAGGAGCAGATGACCCTGCTGCGCGGCATCGAGATCCAGGTCGGCCGCACCGGCAAGCTCACCCCGGTGGCCAAGCTCGAGCCGGTGTTCGTGGGCGGCACCACGGTGAGCAACGCCACGCTGCACAACCTGTTCGAGCTGCGGCGCAAGGGCGTGCGCATCGGCGACACGGTGATCGTGCGCCGCGCCGGCGACGTGATCCCCGAGGTCGTGGGCCGGGTGCCTGGCCTGCGCCCGCAGTACGTGCCCAACTTCCGCATGCCGCGCAGCTGCCCAGCCTGCGGCAGCGCGGTGCTGCGCGAAAAGGGCGGCATCGACCACCGGTGCACCGGCGGCCTGTTCTGCCCCGCGCAGCGCAAGCAGGCCTTGCTGCACTTTGCGGGCCGCCGCGCGATGGACATCGAAGGCCTGGGCGACAAGCTGGTCGACCAGCTCGTCGACAGCGGCCTGATCCGCACACTGCCCGAGCTGTACACGCTGGGCCTGGCCAAGCTCACCGCGCTGGAGCGCATGGGTGGCAAGAGCGCGCAGAACCTGCTGGACCGGCTGGCCAGCAGCAAGCACACCACGCTGACCCGGTTTCTCTACGCGCTGGGCATCCGCCACGTGGGCGAGAGCACGGCGAGGGACCTGGCCAGGCACTTCGGCGCGATCGACCGGCTGATGGACGCCAGCCTGGAGCAACTGCTGGAGGTCAACGACGTCGGCCCGGTGGTGGCGCGCAGCATCCGCACCTTCTTCGACCAGGCGCACAACCGCGAGGTGGTGGAACAGCTGCGCGCGGCCGGTGTCCAGTGGCCCGAGCACGACGGCACCGTGGCCGACACCTCGCCGAAGCCGCTGGCCGGCCAGACCCTGGTGCTCACCGGCACGCTGCCCTCGATGAGCCGCGACGAGGCCAAGGCACTGATCGAGGCCGCCGGCGGCAAGGTGGCCGGCTCGGTCTCGAAGAAGACGCAGTTCGTCGTGGCCGGCGCCGAGGCCGGCAGCAAGCTCGACAAGGCCCGCGAGCTGGGCGTGGCCATCCTCGACGAAGCGGGCCTGAAGGCCCTGCTCGGCGCCGCCGGATGATCGCGGCCGTGGCCGCACTGCCGGCCAGCACGCTGCTGGTGCTGGGCGTGTTCGGCCTGGTCTACCTGGGCATGGTGCTGGGCGGCCTGCCGCGCCTGCACCTGGACCGCACCGGGGTGGCGCTGCTGGGCGCGATTGCCATCGTCGGGGCCGGCGTGCTGACGCCGGAGCAGGCCGCGCAAGCCATCCACCTGCCCACCGTGCTGCTGCTGTTCTCGTTCATGGTGATCTCGGCGCAAATGCGGCTGGGCGGCTTCTATGGCGCGGTGACGCGCCACATCGCCGCGCTGCCCTGGCCGCCGGCGGCACTGATGGGGGCCGTGATCGCGGTCGCGGCGGGCTTGTCGGCCGTGTTCTCGAACGACATCGTCTGCCTGGCGATGGCGCCCGTGCTGGCCGATGCCTGCCTGCGCCGCCGGCTCGACCCGGTGCCCTTCCTGCTGGCGCTGGCCTGCGCGGCCAACATCGGCTCGGCGGCCACGCTGATCGGCAACCCGCAGAACATGCTGATCGGCGAGGTGCTGCGCCTGCCGTTCGCGGCCTACATCCCGCAGGCGCTGCCGCCGGTGGTGGCCGGCCTGCTGGTGCTGTGGCTGCTGCTGGCCTGGCCGTTGCGGCAAGCGCGCCCGGCCGGCCCGGGACCCGCCGCGCCCGCGCCCGCGCCTGCGCCCGCCACGGCGGCGCCGGACGACGAGCCACGCTTGGACCACTGGCAGACCCTCAAGGGCCTGGCCGTGGCCGCCGTGCTGATGCTGGTGTTCCTGTTCACCCCGTGGCCGCGTGACGTCGCGGCCCTGGTGGGCGCGGGCGTGCTGCTGCTGAGCCAGCGTTTCCACTCGTCGCGGGTGATGGGCCTGATCGACTGGGAACTGCTGATCCTGTTCATCGGCCTGTTCATCGTGAACCATGCGCTGGCGCAGACCGGCGTCACGCGCGACACCGTGCAGTGGCTCGCCGCGCAGGGCCTGCGGCTGGGGGACCCGGGGCCGTTGTTCGGCGCCACCCTGCTGCTGTCGAACCTGGTGTCCAACGTGCCGGCGGTGATGCTGCTGCTGCCGGTGGCCGATGGCCCGCACGCCGGGCCGACCCTGGCCCTGGTCAGCGCCCTGTCGGGCAACCTGCTGATCGTGGGGTCGATCGCCAACATCATCGTCGTCGACGCCGCGCGTCGGGCCGGCATCACGATCGATTGGCGCCGCCATGCCCGCACCGGTGTTCCGGTGACGCTGTTGACCCTGGGCATCACGGCGGTCTGGCTGGCCTGGCAGCATGGCACCTTGACCTGACCCCCGGAGCATTGCATGCCGGTTCGCGAAATCCTGAAGATGGGCGACGACCGCCTGCTGCGCGTGGCGCAGCCGGTGCGCGCCTTCGACACCCCCGAGCTGCAGGCCCTGGTGGCCGACATGCTGGAGACCATGGTGGCCGCCAATGGTGCCGGCTTGGCGGCGCCCCAGATCGGCGTCGACCTGCAGGTCGTGATCTTCGGGTTCGAGCGCAACCAGCGCTACCCGGATGCGCCGCCGGTGCCGATGACCGTGCTGATCAACCCCGAGATCACGGCGCTGACCGAGGCGATGGAAGAGGGCTGGGAGGGCTGCCTCTCGGTGCCCGGCCTGCGCGGCGTGGTGCCGCGGCATGCGCGCATCCGCTACCGCGGCTTCGACGAGAAGGGCCGCCCGATCGAGCGCGAGGCCGAGGGCTTCCACGCCCGCGTGGTGCAGCACGAGTGCGACCACCTGATCGGACGGCTCTACCCCACCCGCATGACCGATCTGCGCAAGCTGGGCTTCACCAGCGTGCTGTTCCCGGGCCTGGACGCCGGCGCCGGCGACGACTGAATCGCCGCTGCGGCCGGGGCGTGGCGGCGCGGCGTCAGCTCAGCCGGAAGACCGCCATCGCCTGCACCAGCTCGCCGGCCTGGTGCTTCAGGCCGTCGGCCTCGGTGCTGCTGCGCGACACCAGTGCGGCGTTCTGCCGGGTCGATTCGTCCATGCGAGCCACGGCCTGGCCGACCTGGGCCACGCCGGCGCTCTGCTCGCCGCTGGCCTGGCTGATGTCGGCCACGATCGCCGTCACCCGGCCGATCGACTGCACCACCTCGCCCATCGTGGCGCCGGCCTCGCTGACCAGCGTGCTGCCATGCGTCACACGTTCGACGTTGGCGGCGATCAGGCCCTTGATCTCGCGTGCGGCCTCGGCGCTGCGCTGGGCCAGCGTGCGCACCTCGCCGGCCACCACCGCGAAACCGCGGCCCTGCTCGCCGGCACGGGCGGCTTCCACGGCGGCGTTGAGCGCCAGGATGTTGGTCTGGAACGCGATGCCGTCGATCACGCCGATGATGTCGGCGATGCGCTTGGAGCTCTCGTTGATGCCCTTCATCGTGTCGACCACCTGCGCCACCACCGCGCCGCCCCGCTGCGCGACGCTGGCCGCACCTTGGGCCAGCTGGTTGGCCTGGTTCGCATGATCGGCATTGCGGCGCACGGTGTCGCCCAGGTGGCGCATTGATTCGGCGGTGTCGCCCAGGGCGCCGGACTGCTGCTGGGTGTGCTGGTTCAGCGCCTCGTTGTCGTGGGCGATGCGGGCCCCCGTGTCGGCCACCTGCTCGGCGTGGCTGCGCACCGAGTGCACGGTGCGGGCCAGGCTGGCCTGCATGTCGCGCAGCGCGCTCAGCAAGGCATCCATCGGCCCGCCTTCCACGTGCACCTCGTTCGACAGCGTGCCATGCGCGATGCTGTGCGCCAGCGCGGTGGCGCGCGCCACCGGGCCGGTGAGCACCCGCACGATCCAGCGCGCGAGCCAGAGCGTCACGCCCATCGCCAGCGCACAGACGCCGAGCACCACCGCCCGCACGGTGGTCGCGCCCTGGTCGAGCTGGGCATGCGCCCGTGCCGCCGCGCCGGCCTGCAGCGCCACGTGCGCGTCGAAGGCCTTCACCAGCGCGGCGCCGGTGGGTGTCGTGTGTTTCGCGCGATAGCTGCGCGTGGCCTCATCGTCACCCTTGAGCCGCAGCTCGTACCACTGCGGCCGGACTTCGGCGTAGTGGCGCACGGCCTCGCGCAGCTTGGCGAGACTGGCCGTCTCCTCCGGCGAGGGTCCGGTGGCGGCATAGGCATCGAGCGCGGCGTGGATGGTCTTGAACAGCGCCTGCTCTTCGCCAGCGGCGCGGCGCACCGCCGCCTCGTCGGCCGTTGCGGCCATGGCCAGGTTGTAGCGCAGCTGCCAGAGTGCGTTGTTGGCCTTCAGCAACTCGGCCGCGCCGAGGGTTGCGCCGTTCTGGCTGCGCAGGTCGCGCTGGGTCTTCAGCGTGAACCAGCCGGCCGTGGCGGCCGCCAGCACGATCAGGCCGACCACGGCGGCGAAGGCGGCCAGCAGCCGCGCATGTAGCGTGTCCTTCATCATCGATCCTTCCCTGACGGATGTGAGCCGGCTCACCATGCGATGGCCTGGCCGGCGGTCTGAAGGCTATCGGCGTGATGCCACGCCATCGGAGCGGCAGTGGCATGGGCATCCAGACGCCCCGACAAGGCTTCGTGATCGATTGCACGGCCGGTGCGGCCGCCGCCAGCGGCCGATCCGAACCGGGGGCGGGCGTGCCGCCCGGGGATTGCAGGCGCTGGCGGGCAGGCGTCAGCGCAGCAGCCAGGGCTTGAGCACCGGCCAGACATTGGCCAGCAGCGTGGGGTGCGCGGCGGCCGTGGGATGGATGCGGTCGGGCTGGAACAATCGCTCGGCCTGCGGCGCATCGGCCACGCCGGCCAGCAGGAAGGGCACCAGCGGGGCGCCCTCGGCGCGGGCCACGGTGGCGAACAGTGCCGAGAAGTCCTGGGTGTAGCGGGCGCCGTAGTTGGGCGGCACCTGCATGCCCACCAGCATCACCTTCGCCCCGGCGGCCTTGGCCTCGCGGGCCATGGCCTCGAGGTTGTCACGTGTCATCGACAGCGGCAACCCGCGCAGCGCATCGTTGCCGCCGAGTTCGATCACCACGTGCGTGGGCCGGTGCTGCTTCAGCAGGGAGGGCAGGCGCGAGCGGCCACCCGAGGTGGTGTCGCCGCTGATGCTGGCATTGACCACGCTGGCGGCGATCTTCTCCGCGGCCAGGCGTTTTTCCAGCAGTGCCACCCAGCCGGAGCCGCGGGCCAGCCCGTATTCGGCCGAGAGGCTGTCGCCCAGCACCAGCACCACACGCGTCGGCGCAGCGGCGGCGAGCAACGGGGCGGCGAACAGGGCCAGCAGCGCCACGCTACAGTGCAGCAACCCGGCTCGACGCGAGCGGCCTCGCGTGCCCACATCATTCATGACCGACCCCATCATTGCCGTTGAACATGTCACCCGCCAAGTGAGCGATTCCACTGGCACGCTCACGATTCTCCACGACATCGATTTCGTGCTGCGGCCGAGGGAATCCACCGCGATCGTCGGGGCCTCGGGCTCGGGCAAGAGCACCTTGCTGGCGATCATCGCCGGGCTCGACCTGCCCACGCTGGGCACGGTGCGGCTGGCCGGCACCGACCTGTTCGCGCTGGACGAAGACGCGCGGGCCGCGTTGCGCGCGCGCAAGCTCGGCTTCGTGTTCCAGAGCTTCCAGTTGCTGGGCCACCTGAGCGCACTGGAGAACGTGATGCTGCCGCTGGAGCTGCTGGGCCGGGGTGATGCGCGGGCCAAGGCCGCCGAGATGCTGCGCCGGGTGGGGCTGGGCGAGCGCCTGAACCACTACCCGCGCACGCTCTCAGGCGGCGAGCAGCAGCGCGTGGCGCTGGCGCGCGCCTTCGTGGTGGAGCCCGCGGTGCTGTTGGCCGACGAACCCACCGGCAGCCTGGACTTCGCCACCGGCGAGCGTGTGATGGAGCTGATGTTCGCGATGAACCGCGAATCCGGCACGACGCTGGTGCTGGTGACGCACGACCGCAGCATCGCCGCGCGCTGCGACCGTCAGCTGCACATCGAGGCGGGCAGGGTGGTCAGCTGATGTCGCACCGAAGGGTGCGTTAGGCCCCGGCAGGGGACAGGCCGCGCAGCGGCCAGGGGAGCGCGTTGCCAGTCGAAGCGCCAAACCCGATCCGGGTTGCCCGGTCGGGTTTGGTCAGCCCCTCGGGGGCGGCCGCCAGGCGGCCGGGGCTCACTGGCCGGCGAACTTGTAGTCGGTCTTCGCGGACTTGCGCAGGTCTTCCTGGAACTTCTGCAGCTTCATCTGGCCCAGGCGCTGCTGGATCTGCGGCTTCACCGCGTCGAAATCGGGGAACTGCGCTTCGCGCGTGTCGTCCAGGCGGATGATGTGCCAGCCGAACTGGCTCTTCACCGGGGTTTCGGTCATCTCGCCCTTCTTCAGCGCGGTCATGGCCTTGCTGAACTCGGGCACGTAGTTCTCGGCCTTGGCGAAGTCGAGGTCACCCCCGTTCGCGCCGGAGCCCGGGTCCTTGGACTTGGCCTTGGCCAGGTCTTCGAACTTGGCGCCGCCCTTGATCTGCGCGATCAGGGCCTTGGCTTCTTCCTCGCCCTCGACCAGGATGTGGCTGGCGCGGTATTCACTGCCGGTGGCCTGCGCCTTGAACTTGTCGTACTCGGCCTTGGCCTCGGCGTCGGTGACCGGGTTCTTCTTTTTGAAGTCCTCGAACATCTCGCGGATCAGGATGCTCTGGCGCGCCAGTTCCATCTGGGCCTTGTAGTCGGCGCTGGCGGCGATGCCGCGCTTCTCGGCCTCCTGGGCGAAGATCTCGCGCAGCACGACCTGGTCCTTGGCCTGGGCTTCCAGGTCCGGCGTGACCTGCTGGCCTGCCCGCTTGGCTTGTTCCACCAGCAGCGTCAGGCGCGCCTTCGGCACCGCCTTGCCGTTGACGATGGCGATGTTCTGGGCCTGCACGGCCAACGGCAACATCAAGGCGGCAACAGCGAGGGCAACAGCCGCGCGCGCGGCAGAGGTCTTGCGGATCATGGCGATGAGCGTCTTTCGGGGGGTGGATCAGCCTCGGAACCGGGCTGCTGGGAAAGGTTCAATCCTGCCGGGCGGGTGGGAAGGGGGCCTCGTCAGGCCTCGTCCGGGGCGCGGGCCTCGATGGCCAGCGCATGGATGCCCTGGGGGATCACCCGGCGCAGGGCATCATACACGAGGCGATGTCGCGCCACGCGGCTCAGGCCGGCCATGCAGGGGCTGACGATGCGCACCCGCAGGTGCGAGCCCTCGCGTGCGCCGGCGTGGCCGGCGTGCAGGTGGCTGTCGTCGATGACTTCCAGGCTGTGCAGCGGCGAGATCGCCTGCCGCAGCACGTGTTCGACCTGGTCCGCGGTCACATGCGTCACGCGCGGGGCTCCTTGTCGGGGGCGTCGGTCGCGGGCGCGTCCTCGATGTACTTGCCGAGGTACAGGCCCTGCGCCACCGTGAACGCGAGCATCAGGCCCAGGCCGCCGAAGAGCTTGAAGTTCACCCACACGTCGGTGGTGAAGCTGTAGGCCACCCAGAGGTTGAGCAGGCCCATCATGCCGAAGAAGGCGATCCAGGCGAAATTGAGGCGTCGCCACACCGCGTCGGGCAACTGCAGCTGCTCGCCGAGCATCATGCGCAGCAGGTTGCGATCGAACACCGCCTGGCTGATCCAGAAGGTCAGGCCCATGGCCCAGTACAGGCCACTGGGCTTCCACTTGATGAAGGTCTCGCTGTGGAACCAGATCGTCAGGCCGCCCAGCACCACCACCAGCACCAGGCTGACCCACAGCATGAAGTCGACCTTCCGGCCGCGCAGCTTGAGCCAAGCCACCTGGGCCAGTGTGGCGACGATGACCACCACGGTGGCCAGCATCACCGGGCCCTCGTCGGGGCCCACCTTGCCGCCTGCGACCAGGAAGCCGAAGTGCGCGGTGGCGAATTCGCTCGCCCAGGCCTTGTGGGCCTCGGCGTACTTGAAGGTGCCGAAGAACAGCAGGATCGGCAGGAAGTCGAGCAGCAGTTTCATCCGGCGCGCAGTGTAGTGCGCCGCGCAGCGGGCGTGTTCACCCCCGCGGCACGAAGTCGATCGCGGCGGAATTGATGCAGTAGCGCTCGCCGCTGGGCTCGGGACCATCGTCGAACACGTGGCCGAGGTGGGTGCCGCATTGCGCGCAGCGCACCTCCACGCGTGTCATGCCATGGCTGTGGTCGGCCAGGCGCTCGATGCGGCCGGGCTCGATCTCGCGCCACCAGCTTGGCCAGCCGCAACCGGCGTCGAACTTGGCATCGGACTCGAACAGCACCTGGCCGCAGCCGATGCAGCGGTAGGCGCCGTCAACCCAGTGGTCCCAGTACTGGCCGGTGAAGGGCCGTTCGGTCGCGGCGTGACGCGCCACCTGGTACTGCATCGGGTCGAGCTGGGCGCGCCACTCGGCGTCGGACTTGCGCACCGGGTAGCGCGGGTCGTCGTGG
This sequence comes from Burkholderiales bacterium, assembly GCA_016213205.1. Taxonomy (GTDB): domain Bacteria; phylum Pseudomonadota; class Gammaproteobacteria; order Burkholderiales; family Burkholderiaceae_C; genus Pseudaquabacterium. The sequence continues at coordinate 20,762 of JACRAZ010000063.1, read as the reverse complement.
GCGGGCAGCGGTTCGGTGGGTTTCAGCGTGAACTTCATGATGAGGCGGGCCCCTCCAGGCGTCGTGCCCCTGCGGGCGGTGGCGCGGGCGGGCGGGGACGCGCTGGCAACGCAGCCGTGGCCGGCGTGGCCGCGGCTGGCGCAGAATCCTGCTGCTCGACCGTGTGCATGGGCGGCAGTGTAGGCATGGGTGCCATGTCGTCGCAGCGACAAGGGCCAATGCGCTGCCGTGCCAGCATGCGCGGTTTCAGTGCTTTCAACTTTCCTTCCTGGAGACCGACATGCCAGCCTTGATGGGCCAGATGATGCAAATGCCCTTGCTGATCTCGTCCTTGATCCGCCATGCCGCGCGGCATGCTGCGGACACCGAGATCGTCTCGAAGCGCGTCGAAGGCGATCTGCACCGCACCACCTGGGGTGAGGTGGAGCTGCGCTCGCGCAAGCTGGCTCAGGCGATGGCCCGGCTGGGCTGCGAGGCGGGCGACCGCGTGGCCACGCTGGCCTGGAATGGCTATCGACACGTCGAGATCTACTACGGCACCTCGGGCTCGCAACTCGTGTGCCACACGATCAACCCGCGGCTGTTTCCGGAGCAAATCGTCTGGATCGCCAACGACGCGGCCGATCGCGTGCTGTGCTTCGAGCTCAGTTTCCTGCCGTTGATCGAGAAGCTGGCTGCGCTGCTGGGCACCGTGAAACACTTCGTGCTGATGACCGACCGGGCCCACATGCCCGCGCAGACCGCGATCCCGAACCTGCTGTGCTACGAGGAGCTGGTGGAGGCAGAGGACGGCCGCTACCTCTGGCCTGAATTCGACGAGAACACGGCCTCGAGCATCTGCTACACCTCCGGCACCACCGGCAACCCGAAGGGTGCGGTGTACAGCCACCGCTCCAGCGTGCTGCATGCCTACGGCGCGGCCCTGCCCGACGCGATGGACTGCTCGGCCGCCGACGTGGTGCTGCCGGTGGTGCCGATGTTCCACGTCAACGCCTGGGGGCTGCCGTATTCGGCGGCACTGGTGGGCTGCAAGCTGGTGATGCCCGGTCCGCACCTGGACGGCAAGTCGCTGTACGAGCTGTTCGAAGGCGAGCAGGTCACCTTCAGCGCCGGGGTGCCCACCGTGTGGCTCGGCCTCTTGACCTATGTCCAGAACAACAAGCTCAAGTTCAGCAGCTTCAAGCGCACCGTGATCGGTGGCTCGGCCTGCCCGCCGGCGATGATGAAGACGCTGCAGGAGGACTACGGTGTCGAAGTGATCCACGCCTGGGGCATGACCGAACTCTCGCCGCTGGGCACCTTGTCCAAACTCAAGGCCAAGCACCGCACCCTGCCGCCCGAAAGCCAGCAGCGCCTGCTCGAGAAGCAGGGTCGCGTGATCTACGGCATCGACATGGCCATCATCGACGACGATGGCAAGGCGCTGCCCTGGGACGGCAGCGCGGCGGGCAACCTGGTCGTGCGGGGCCCCTGGGTGATCCAGAGCTACTTCGGCCGGGCCGATGAGAATGCGCTGGTCAGTGTCGACGGGCAGGGGGGCTGGTTCCCCACGGGCGACGTGGCCACCATCGACGCCGACGGGTTCATGCAGATCACCGACCGCAGCAAGGACGTGATCAAGTCCGGCGGCGAATGGATCAGCTCGATCGACCTCGAGAACATCGCGATGGCCCACCCCGCGGTGCATGAGGCAGCGGCCATCGCCGCGCGGCACCCGAAGTGGGACGAGCGGCCCCTGCTGGTGGTGGTGAAGAAGCCCGGTGCCGAGCTCACCCGCGAGGAGCTGCTCGGCTTCTTCGAGGGGCGCATCGCCAAGTGGCAGATCCCGGACGACGTGGTGTTCGTCAGCGAGATCCCGCACACCGCCACCGGCAAGATGCAGAAGCTCAAGCTGCGCGAGCAGTTCAAGGACCATCAGCTGCCATCGACCTGAACCCCCCGCTGTACGCGGCTGCCCTAGGGTTTGTCCCTGGCGCGACAGCGTGTGTGGGGTAGTCCCTGAAACCCAAGCGCGGCCGCTTCCGTTACCGTCGCGGGCGTTGATTGCACTGCATCATTCCTTCCGGAGAATCCAATGGCACACGTGAAAAGTCTCTTGAACCTGTCGGTCTCGGCGGCCCTGCTGCTCGGGGCGGCGGCAGTGCAGGCCCAGAAGGGCGAAACGGTCAAGATCGGCTGGGTCGACCCCCTGTCGGGCCTGATGGCCCCGGTGGGCCAGAACCAGCTCAAGAGCTTCCAGTTCATGGCTGAGCATTTCAGCAAGAACAACCCCGCCGGCGTGAAGTTCGAGATCATCCCGATCGACAACAAGCTCAGCCCGCAGGAAAGCACCAACGCGGTCAAGTCGCTGCTCGACCAGGGCGTGCGCTACGTGGTGCAGGGCAACGGCTCGGGCGGCGCGCTGGCCATCATGGATGCGGTGGGCAAGCACAACGAGCGCAACCCCGGCAAGGAAATGGTGTACCTGAACTATGCCGCGGTCGATCCTGATCTGACCAACAGCAAGTGCAGCTACTGGCACTTCCGCCTGGATGCCGACACCTCGATGAAGATGGAAGCCCTGACCACGTGGGTCAAGGACCAGGCCGACATCAAGAAGATCTACCTGATCAACCAGAACTACGCCCACGGCCACCAGGTCTCGCGCTATGCGAAGGAAACCCTGGGTCGCAAGCGCCCGGACATCCAGATCGTCGGCGACGACCTGCATCCGTTGGCTCAGGTGCGTGACTTTGCGCCCTACATCGCCAAGATCAAGGCCTCGGGCGCCGACACGGTGCTCACCGGCAACTGGGGTTCGGACCTGACGCTGCTGATCAAGGCCGCCAACGACGCGGGCCTGAACGTCAAGTTCCTGACCTACTACGCCACGGTGTCGGGCACGCCGTCGGTGCTGGGCGCCGGTGCGGCCGGCCGCGTGTTCTACGTGGGCTACGGCGAGACCAACATGCCGGGCGAAATCGGCAAGCTGCAGGACCAGTTCCGCGCCAAGTTCAACGACGACCTGTACACGCTGTCGGTCTACCACGCATTCTCGATGCTGTCCGAGGCGATGGCGCGCGCGAAGACGACCGATGCAGCCAAGGTGGCAGCCACCATGTCCGGCATGAAGTTCAAGAGCTTCAACGGCGAAGTGGAAATGCGCAAGACCGACCACCAGATGCAGCAGGGCCTGTTCATCACGGTGTGGAAGAAGCTGGATGCGAAGAACCCGGTCGACGTCGAGAAGACCGGCCACAACTTCCAGCGCGTGAAGTACTACGAGCCCTACATCGCGAGCACGCCCACCTCGTGCCAGATGAAGCGTCCGTAAGCTCGACATGATCGGCCAGCCCGGCCCGACGGAGCGCATCTCCGACGGGCCGTGCTTTTTTTTCTGAATCCATGAATAGCGCTGGGAACCGAACGTGGACCAGATACTGATCAACACCTTGAATGGCGTCAGCTACGGCCTGATGCTCTTCATGCTGAGTTCAGGCCTCACCCTGATCCTCAGCATGATGGGCGTGCTCAATTTCGCGCACGCCAGCTTCTACATGATCGGTGCGTATTTTGCGTACACGATCTCCGGCCTGCTCGGCTTCTGGGTGGCCCTGTTCGTGGCGCCCGTGGCCGTCGGCGTGGCGGGTGCACTGTTCGAGACCACGGCCTTGCGCCGGGTCCACAAGTTCGGGCATGTGCCGGAACTGCTGATCACGTTCGGCCTGTCCTATGTCGTGCTGGAGGTGGTGCAGCTGATCTGGGGGCGCACGCCGCTGACGTTCGACCCGCCCGAGGTGCTGCGTGGTGCCGCGTTCACGGTGGTGCAGAGCGCCAAGGATGGTCTGTCGCTGTCCCTGGGGGCTGCATCGGACGCCGTGTGCAGCGCGGCCAGTTGCTCCCGCTTCCCGATGACGCGCGCGTTCATGATGATGGTGGCGCTGCTGATGCTGGTGTCCTTGTGGCTGCTGCTGACGCGTACGCGGGTGGGCCTCGTGATCCAGGCCTCGCTGACCCATCCCCACATGGTCGAATCCCTCGGGCACAACGTTCCGTGGGTGTTCATGCTGGTGTTCGGCGTGGGTTGCGCGCTGGCCGGGCTGGCGGGCGTGGTGGGTGGCATCACCTTCGTGACCGAACCGGCGATGGCCGCGGTGGTGGGCTCGATCATCTTCGTGGTGGTGGTGGTGGGCGGCATGGGCTCCCTGGCCGGCGCGTTCGTCGCGTCCTTGCTGATCGGCCTGCTGCAGACCCTGCCGCTGACGGTGGATGCCTCGCTGGCCGACCTCATCAACCGCCTGGCGGGCAGCGGCACGGTCAGCGCTTCCACCTTCGGCTGGCCGGTGCTTCGCATCACCCTGGCCCAGGCCGCGCCGATCCTGCCTTACCTGCTGCTGGTGCTCATGCTGATCCTGCGCCCGAAGGGCCTGCTCGGTACCCGGGAAGGTTAAGCACATCATGCATATCCACGAATCTCGTCCTCACGTCCAATTCCGCCCGTTCAACCTGCGCCGCTGGTTGATCTGGGGCCTGTTTGCGCTGGCCATGATCCTGGCGCCGCTGCTGTGGACCAGCGGCTTCGCGCAGACCATGCTGTCGCAGATGGGCATCGCGATCATTGCCTGCCTGGCCTACAACGTGTTGCTGGGCCAGGGCGGCATGCTCAGCTTCGGCCATGCGGTGTACAGCGGCCTGGGTTCGTTCCTCGCGATCCATACGCTGAACCTCGCCTCGGCCGGCAAGATCTGGATGCCGGTGAGCCTGATCCCCCTGGTGGGCGGGGTGGCAGGCCTGTTCTTCGCGGCGGTGCTGGGTTATGTCACCACGAAGAAGGCCGGCACCACCTTCGCGATGATCACGCTGGGCATCGGTGAGCTGGTGTGGTCGATGTCGCTGATGCTGCCCGAGTTCTTCGGTGGTGAAGGCGGCATCTCGACCAACCGTGTGGTGGGCAAGCCGTTCCTGGGCATCAGCTACGGGCCACAGATCCAGGTGTACTACCTGATCGCGGTCTACTGCTTCCTGTCCACGGCGGCCATGTACGCGCTGACACGCACGCCGCTGGGGCGCATGCTCAATGCCGTGCGCGACAACCCCGAGCGGGTGGAGTTCATCGGCTACAGCACCCAGAACGTTCGCTACCTCGCGTTCATGATCTCGGGCTTCTTCTCAGGCATTGCGGGCGGCCTGGGCGTGCTGAACTTCGAGATCGTCACTGCCGAGGTCGTTGGTGCCGCGCGCTCGGGCGCGTACCTGCTGTTTGTGTTCCTCGGTGGCGCCACCTTCTTCTTCGGTTCGATCATCGGTGCCGTGCTGATGGTGCTTGCGCTGGTGCTGCTGTCCGAGCTGACCAAGGCCTGGCTGCTGTACCTGGGCATCGTGTTCCTGGTGATGGTGATGTACGCGCCCGGCGGCATTGCCAGCCTGATCATGATGAACGTGCGGCTGTACATGTTCGGCAAGCTCAAACGGGTGCTGTCGTCGTACCTGGTGCTGGGCGTGGCGGGCCTTGTCGCGCTGCTGGGTGTGTCGGCGATGATCGAGATGCTCTATCACCTGCAGCTCAACGAGGCGCTCGGCCCCACGATGAAGTTCCTGGGCGTGCAGCTTGACGCCAAGGCGATCGGATCCTGGCTCGGCGCGCTGGCCGTGGCCGTGGCCGGTGCAGCAGTGCTCGAATTTGGCCGGCGCCGCTTCAGCCGCATCTGGAACACGATCCAGGAAGAAATCGAGAAGGAAACCAAACGTCGGGAGGCGATGTGAGCACGACTGCCCAAACCTCGCAGTACGCGGTCGAGCTGAAGAACGTTCGCAAGAGCTTCGGCAAGACCGAGATCATCCGTGGCTCCAGCCTGGCGGTGAGGCCAGGCGAGCGGGTTGCGATCATCGGCCCCAATGGTGCCGGCAAGTCCACCTTGTTCAACCTCATCAGTGGTCGCTTCGGTGCGACCAGTGGCGACATCCTGCTGAACGGGCGCAGCATCAACGGCCTGTCGCCGTTCCAGATCAATCGCCTCGGTCTGTCGCGCAGCTTCCAGGTCAGCAACCTGTTCAACAACCTGTCGGTCTTCGAGAACTTGCGGTGCGCTGTGCTGTGGTCCATGGGCTACCGCTACGCGTTCTGGAAGTTCCTGGCCGACCTGCACGACGCCAACGATCGGGCCGAAGAGGTGATGGCGATGATCAAGCTCGATCGTCGCCGCGACCATCTGGCGGTGAACCTCACCTATGCCGAACAGCGGGCGCTGGAGATCGGCATCACCATCGCCGGTGGCTCGAGCGTGATCCTGCTGGACGAGCCCACCGCGGGCATGAGCAAGAGCGAGACGAAGCGTTTCATCCAGCTCATCCGCGATGTCACGGCCGGCAAGACGCTGCTCACCGTGGAGCACGACATGGGCGTGGTCTTCGGCCTGGCCGACAAGATCGCGGTGCTGGTCTATGGCGAGGTGATCGCCTTCGACACGCCAGATGCGGTGCGCGCCAATGCGCGCGTGCAGGAAGCCTACCTGGGCTCGGTGCTGGCCGACCAACAGGCCGCGGGGCATTGAGATGCTGAAACTCCAAGACGTACACGCTTTCTACGGCAAGAGCCATGTGCTGCACGGCGTCACCTTCGAGGTCAAGCCGGGCGAGATCGTCAGCCTGCTGGGGCGCAATGGTTCCGGCCGTTCCACCACCGTCAAGACCATCATGGGGCTGGTCGAAGGCCAGGGCCAGGTGCACTGGCGCGACAAACCCATCCTGGGCCAGCAGGCCTACGAGATTGCGCACCAGGGCATCGGCTACGTGCCCGAGAACCGCGACATCTTTCCCAAGCTCACCGTGCACCAGAACCTGATGCTCGGTGAAAAGCGCGGCCAGAAGAAGCCGCGCTGGAGCTTCGACGACATGTACGGCATGTTCCCGCGCCTGAAGGAACGCCAGCACACCGAAGCCGGCGTGCTCTCCGGCGGCGAGCAGCAGATGCTCACGCTGTGCCGCACCCTGATGGGCGACCCCGACCTGATCATGATCGACGAGCCCACCGAGGGCCTGGCGCCCAAGATCGTCGAGCTCGTGGCCGAGTACCTGCGCGAGCTCAAGCGCCGCGGCATCTCGGTGCTGCTGGTGGAGCAGAAGCTCACCATCGCGCTGGAGGTGTCCGAGCGTTGTCTGGTCATGGGCCATGGCCAGATCGTCTTCGAGGGCACGCCCGACGACCTGAAGGCCAACGCCTACATCCGCAAGGAGTGGCTGGAGGTCTGATCCGGTGCGCGACCGGCCGCCGGCCCCTGCGGGCGAGCGGCCGGCTGGCGGTCTTGGCCGAATGATCGGCCGCATCCGGGGTCCCCTCGATGGCACGCCCGCCCAAGAAGCCGCCGCAACCGCCACGCTTCGTGAACCTGCGCGGCGAGGCGATCGACCTCTCGACCCTGCGCCCCGGTCGGCCCACACCTGCCGATGAGGGCGCGGACGTGAAGCCGCGGCCCTGGCCCCCCGACAAGTCCTTCATCCCCGGCGCACCCGCGCCCAAGGCTTCAGCACCGGCGCCGGCGTTGGACGCCGCCGACTGCGACACCCTGTGGGATGCCATGTGCCTGGCCGGCGTGCCGCGTGGCAAGGCCTGGCTGGTGCGCTTCCTGCGTGCCCTTGCGCTGTGCACCACGCAGGGCCACGCCTTCACGCCGGCGGACATCGAGGCCGGCATCCGCACGCTGCAGGGCCAGCATCGGCTGGTGGAGGTGCAAGGCCTCGGCCTGGACGTTCCCGCCGCGCAGCGCGAGGCCGAACTGCCGCGCCTGCTGGCCGGGCCACTGGCCGGCCTTGCCTGGCAGGCCTGGGCCCGCGCAAGCGCCAGCTACGCCACGGCAGGCATCGACCCACCCGCCCCGGAACTGCACAGCCGGGCAGAAGCGGTGGCGTTTGCACGCCTGCTGCTCTTCGGCGGCCTGGGCGCCGAGGCCTTTCGACTGGCCTTGCGCCGCACCATGGGCCCCGCGGGCAATGAGGCGATCCTGGGCGAGGCTCTGGGGTCGCCCTTCATGCCCGCGCTGTTCGAGCGCATGAACGCCGGGGTGCGGGCGCACCTGCTGGAGGCACTGGAGCCGGCGCTCGGCAGCGGCGCAACGACCCACCCGGCCTTGCTGGCCTGGCTGGAGGCCCGGGTGGACGCGGCGCCCGCCGAGCTGTCGCCCGTGCTGCGCTTTGCCCTGGCCGAGCGGCGGCTGCACCGGGGTGATGCGGCCGCCACCGAGCGCGCGCTGGCTGGGCTGGCGGGGCTGGGTCCGGCACTGCTGCGCGCGGCGCTGCAGGCACATGCCGGGCGGTGGCCCGAAGCGGCGGAAGCGTTCGCCACCGCGCTGAAGGAGGCCGCCAAGACCCTGCGCACGAAGCGCGGCATCGCGCCGTACAGCCTGATGCAGTGGTATGCCCTGAGCCTGCTGGCGCAGAGCGGCGTGGCCGCGTGGACGCAGGCGATGAAGTTCTGCATCGCCGAGTCCGGCGCACGCAAACCCCCGGCCGATGCCGGCTGGGGCTTGTGGGCCCACGCCGCCGCCGTGCGCCTGGGCGACGAGACCCACCAGCCCGAGGCCTTTGCCCACCGTGCGGGCTGGAACCCGCGCGACGAGCTGGCCGACAACGCGGACCGGCTGATCCTGTCGGCATGGTTGGGGCTGCCCCCCAAGGGCTGGACCGACGCCAAGGTGCAGGCGACCGTGCGCGCCCTGCAGGTGACCGGCCTGCCCTGGAAGGCCGATCTGGTGCGCCAGGCCTGCGAGCGGCTGGGCCGCGTGGTGCCCGAGCGGCTGGCCGACGACGGCCCGGCCTGGCCGGTGCGATTCTTCGCAGCGCCGCAGGAGGCCTGGCGCGACGCGCTCGCCGCGATCGAGGCCCTGGGCGGCCAACGCGCTGCCGCACCGGCTGGCACCGAACCCACCACGCTGCAATGGCGCATCACGCTGGATGACGAGGGCAGGCCGCTGGAGGTGCAGCCGTACGAGCGCAGCGCCGGCGTGCGTGGCCCGGGCAAGCCGAAGCCGGTGCCGCTGTCGCGGGTGAAAAAGAGCGTGCGGCTCGACGCCCGCGATGCCGCGGTGGCGCGCTGCATCGACGCCTGCCGCTGGGCGCCTTCGCAGCTGGCCATCGATGTCAGCAGCGCGGTGCTGGCGCTGGCGGGCCACCCGGGCGTAGTGCTGGCCGACGAACCGGACCAGCCGCTCGAGCTGCGCGAGGCACTGCCCACGCTGGAGGTGCAGCGCGTGCACGGTGCGGAAGGCAACGACCAGTACGTGTTCCGCCTGCACGAGGCCCTGCTCGCCAGGCGTCCGGTCGATCCTGGCGAGCGCTTCACCAGCAGCGACCCCAGCGCCGAGGCCGAGCGCCGCAATGGGCTGCGCATCCTGCGAGACGGCCCCGGCCGGGCGCGGCTGATCCGCATCAGCCCGGCGCAGCGCCGGGTGGCCGAGCTGGTGGCCAAGCAATGGGCGGTGCCGGCGCAGGCCCGTGCGGAGCTCGATGCCGCGCTGCGTGTGCTGGCGGGCCATTTCCAGCTGCACAGCGATGCCGATGCCGGCCAGGCCGTGCCCGCCGAAGCCCGGCTGCGTGCCCAGCTCAGCCCCAGTGGCAACACGCTGGTGCTGCGCCTGCTGGTGCAGCCCTTCGGCAGCTTCGGGCCCCTGCTGGTGCCGGGCCAGGGGCGGGCCCGCCTGCTGGCGGTGCACCAGGGGCTGAACCTGTCGACCGAGCGTGACCTGGCTGCCGAAGCCGCGCACCAGCGCGCGGTGTTCGAGGCGCTGCCTTTCCTGGCCGATGGCGGGGCGGCCGATGCGAGCTGGCGCCTGGACAACCCGGAACAGGCGCTGGCCGTGGTGGAACGATTGCCGCAGCTGCCCGGCGTGGCAGGGCTGGACTGGCCGCGTGGCAAGCCGCTGCGCGTGCTGCCGGTGGAGGCGGTGGCCCTGCAGGTGGGTGTGCGCAGCGGTGCCGACTGGTTTGCGGTGGAAGGCGAACTGCGCGTGGACGAACAGCGCGTGCTCGGCCTGCAGCAGCTGATGCGCCTGTTGCAGGACTCGGGCCCCGGCCGTTTTGTCGCGCTGGGCGACGGGGACTACCTGGCGCTGGGCGAGCAGTTGCGCCGCCGCCTGGCCGACCTGCAGGCACTGGGCCAACCCGCCCCGCAGGGCCTGCGTGTGCCTGCGGTGGCCGCGGGCTGGCTGGCCGAAACGCTGGAGGGCACGGCGCTCACCGGCGACAAGGCCTGGGCGCAGCGCCTGCAGCGCCTGGAGGAAGCGGCCGCGCTGCAGCCCGAGCCGCCCGCCACGCTGCAGGCCCAGTTGCGCGGCTACCAGGCCGAGGGCTTTGCCTGGATGGCCCGCCTGGCCCACGCCGGCCTGGGCGCCTGCCTGGCCGACGACATGGGCCTGGGCAAGACGGTGCAGACCCTCGCGCTGCTGCTGGCGCGGGCGGGCGCCGGGCCGGCGCTGGTGATCGCACCGACTTCGGTGTGCAGCAACTGGGTGGCGGAGGCGCAGCGCTTCGCGCCGAGCCTGCGGGTGCAGCTGTACGGCGAGGCGGATCGCACCCGGCAGCTGCAGACGCTGGCCGCGGGCGATGTGCTGGTGGCCTCGTACGCCCTGGTGCAGATCGACGCCGAGGCCTTCGAGCCGCTGCACTGGGGCACGCTGGTGCTGGACGAAGCACAGGCCCTGAAGAACGCCGCCACCAAACGTGCAAAGTCGGTGGCCATGCTGCGCGCGGCGTTCCGGCTGGCGCTCACCGGCACGCCGGTGGAGAACCGCCTGGCCGACCTCTGGTCGATCATGAACCTGCTCAACCCCGGGCTGCTGGGATCGGCCAGCCAGTTCGGCGAGCGCTTCGCCAGCGCCATCGAACGCGGTCACGACGAGGCCGCGCGCCAACGCCTGCGCAGGCTGGTCTCGCCCTTCCTGCTGCGCCGAACCAAGGCCCAGGTGCTGACCGACCTGCCGCCCCGCACCGAGATCGTCCACCGTGTCGCGCCTGGGCCGGAGGAACGCAGCTTCCTCGAGGCCGCGCGGCGCAGTGCGGTCGAGCGGGTGGCGGCAGTGGCCGAGGAAGCCGGCGCGGGCCAGGCCGCGTTCCACGTGCTGGCCGAGCTGACGCGGCTGCGCCGCGCGGCCTGCGACCCCCGCCTGGTGGCGCCCGAACTCGGCATCATCGGGGCCAAGGCACAGGAGTTCGAGCAACTTGCCCTCGAGCTGGTGGCCAACCGGCACAAGGCCCTGGTGTTCAGCCAGTTCACCGACTTCCTGGGCCTGCTGGCCGAGCGGCTGGTGGCCGCCGGCATCTCCTACCAGTACCTGGACGGCAGCACGCCGGCGGCCGAGCGCGGCAAGCGCGTGGCGGCCTTCCAGGCGGGCGAGGGCGATCTGTTCCTCATCAGCCTGAAGGCGGGCGGTTTCGGCCTGAACCTCACCGCGGCCGACTACGTGCTGATCGTCGACCCCTGGTGGAACCCGGCGGCCGAGGACCAGGCCCTGGGCCGCGCGCACCGCATCGGGCAGCAGCGGCCGGTGACGGTCTACCGCCTGGTCACCGCCGGCTCGATCGAGGAACGCATCGTCGCGCTGCACCAGGACAAGCGTTCGCTGGCCGACGGCATCCTCGAGGGCCAGGACAGCAGCGCCGTGCTGCGCCCGGACGAACTGCGCGAGCTGCTGCGCGAACCGCCATCACCGGCCGGCTGAACCGCCGGTGCCCCGCGCCGTCGCCACGGGCTTGTGTCGGTGGCTTGCGCCCCACCCTGAAAAGGCCGAAGCTGCCACCCTGCAGTCCGTCGATCGATACCAGGGTTTACCCGTGTCACGCGGGCCCTGTCGCAGCAGCGACAGGGCATACCCCGGTGCGTTCCTAGAATCGAACGATCGTGCTTTTTCTTCTGATCACCGCGCTGAAAGGGGCCTCATGAGCGCCAGCTACGACATCCGCGACGGCATCGCCGTCATCACGATGAACAACCCGCCGGTCAACGGCCTGGGGCTCGACACGCGCATCGGCATCGCGTCCGGACTCGAGCGTGCGCAGGCCGATGCCAGCGTGAAGGCGATCGTCATCACCGGCGGCGGCAAGGCCTTTTCGGGCGGCGCCGACATCCGCGAGTTCGGCTCGCCCAAGGCGATTGCCGAGCCCAACCTGCTGAGCCTGATCCGCGCGCTGGAACTGTGCAGCAAGCCGGTGGTGGCCGCCGTGCACACGGTGTGCATGGGTGGTGGCCTCGAGCTCGCGCTGGGCTGCCACTACCGCGTCACCGCGCCGGGCGCGCAGATCGCGCTGCCCGAGGTGAAGATCGGCCTGATCCCCGGTGCCGGTGGCACGCAGCGCCTGCCGCGCGTGCTGGGGCTGGAGACGGCGCTGAACATGATCGTCAGCGGCGAGCCGGTGAAGAGCGAACTGCTGGCCGCGCAGCCGGGGCAGAAGCTGTTCGACAAGGTGATCGAGGGCGACCTGCTCGAAGGCGCCGTCGCCTATGCGAAGGAAGTGGCCGCACTGCATGCCGGCGGCCAGCCGCTGCCGCTGGTGCGCGACCTGAAGGTGAAGCACCCCAATGCCCCGGCCTACCTGCAGTTCGCCCGCAACATGGTCAAGGGCATGTCGAAGAACTTCCCGGCACCGGGCAAGTGCGTCGACGCGGTGGCCTTGTCCGTTACCGCGAAGTTCGACGACGGCATGGCCGGCGAACGCGAGATCTTCATGGGCCTGATGGTCACGCCCGAGGCCAAGGCGCTGCGCCACATGTTCCTGGGCGAGCGCGCGGCCAGCAAGATCCCGGACGTGCCGGACACCACCCCGGTGCGCGAGATCAAGCGGGTGGGCGTCATCGGCGCCGGCACCATGGGCGGCGGCATCACGATGAACTTCCTGAATGCCGGCATCCCCGTCACGATGCTCGAGATGAAGCAGGAGGCGCTGGACCGCGGTGTCGCCACCATCCGCAAGAACTACGAGGCCCAGGTCAAGAAGGGCAAGCTCAAGGCCGACAAGTACGAGCAGCGCATGGCCTTGCTCAGCACCACGCTGAGCTACGACGACCTGAAGGATGCCGACCTCGTGATCGAGGCCGTGTTCGAGGAGCTGGGCGTCAAGGAAGCGGTGTTCAAGCAGCTCGACGCGGTGGTGAAGCCCGGTGCGATCCTCGCGTCGAACACCTCCACGCTGGACGTGGACAAGATCGCCGCCTTCACCCAGCGCCCGCAGGACGTGGTGGGCATGCACTTCTTCAGCCCGGCCAACGTGATGAAGCTGCTGGAGGTGGTGCGTGGCAAGGCCACGGCCAAGGACGTGCTGGCCACCGTGATGGCCATCGCCAAGAAGATCAAGAAGACGGCCGTCGTCTCCGGCGTGTGCGACGGCTTCATCGGCAACCGCATGATCGAGCAGTACAGCCGCCAGGCCGGCTTCCTGTTGGACGAGGGCTGCACGCCCAGCCAGGTGGACAAGGCGATCGAGCGCTTCGGCTTCGCGATGGGCCCGTTCCGCATGGGCGACCTGGCCGGCAACGACATCGGCTGGGCGATCCGCAAGCGCCGCGCGGTGGAACAGGCCAACCTGCGCTACAGCAAGACGGCCGACCTGCTGTGCGAGATGGGCCGCTACGGCCAGAAGACGGGCGCCGGCTGGTACGACTACCAGGCCGGCAAGCGCGACGCGATGGCCTCGCCGGTGGTGGAGCAGATGATCGCCGACCACCGCAAGGAGCTCGGCATCACGCCGCGCAAGATCAGCGACGAGGAGATCGTGCAGCGCCTGGTGTTCGCGCTGGTCAACGAGGCCGCGCACATCCTGGAAGAAGGCATCGCCAACAAGGCCAGCGACATCGACATGGTCTACCTCACCGGCTACGGCTTCCCGCTGCACCGCGGCGGCCCGCTGTGCTACGCCGACACGGTGGGCCTGTACAACGTGGTCACCGCGATGAAGCGCTTTGCGCAGAACCCGCTGGATGACGCCGCGTTCTGGCAGCCCGCGCCCTTGCTGGCGAAGCTGGCGGCCGAAGGCAAGACCTTCAGCTGACACCACGGAACCGAGGAGACACGCCGATGAACGCCCGCGCCAGCTTCACCCGGATGGAGGAATCAACCGCGGAGGACTGGCGGGCCATCGGCGCCGAGTTCGCGCCGTTCTCGCGCCAGCTGCCCGACCGGGTGCTGGCGCACCTGAAGCTGCTGGACGGTGACTACGGCGGCTTCCCGATCGACCGCTACCAGCACTCGCTGCAGACGGCCACCCGCGCCTGGAGTGACGGGCGTGACGAGGAATACGTGGTCTGCGCGCTGCTGCACGACATCGGCGACACGCTGGGCTGCTTCAACCACTTCGACATCGCCGCGGCCATCCTCAAGCCCTTCGTCAGCGAAGCCAACCTGTGGATGGTGCAGCACCACGGCATCTTCCAGGGCTACTACTTCTTCCACCACATCGGGCTGGACCGCGACCTGCGGGAGCAGTACCGCGGCCACCCACATTTCGAGCGCACCGCGGAGTTCTGTGCGCTGTACGACAACCCGGCCTTCGACCCGAAGGCCGAGACGCTGCCGATCACCGAATTCGAGCCGATGGTGCGGCGCGTGTTCGGCGAGGTGAAGCAAAGCGTCTACAAGTCTTCCACGGCCATTGCCGGGAACTGACACGCACCATGCTCAAGCGCGCGTTGTGGGCCTTGCTGGGACTGCTGCTGCTGGTTGCCGCCGTGCTGGCGGTGAACACGCTGCGCCAGGGCTCGCGCCAACTGCAGGTGCCGCCGGTGCAGGGCGTGGCGGTGGACGAGCAGGCCGCCGCCGCCTCGCTGGCGGCGGCGATCCGTGCCCGCACGGTGTCGTCGTACACCGATGCCTCGCTCAATGCCGACCAGTTCCAGGCCCTGCACGCGCACCTGCAGGCCACCTACCCGAAACTTCACGCGGTGCTGACGCGTGAAGTGGTGGGAGGATTGAGCCTGCTCTACACCTGGACGGGCAGCGACCCCAGCCTGAAGCCCATCGCGCTGATGGCGCACCAGGACGTGGTGCCCATCGCCCCGGGCACCGAGGCCGATTGGCAGGCCGAGCCCTTTGCCGGCACCATCAAGGAAGGCTACATCTGGGGCCGTGGCTCCTGGGACGACAAGGCGAACCTGATCGGCCAGCTCGAGGCGGTGGAAAAGCTGGTGGCGGCCGGCTTCCGCCCCAAGCGCACCGTGTACCTGGTGTTCGGTGCCGACGAGGAAGTGGGCGGTGAGCGCGGCGCCTTGCAGATCGCCAAGCTGCTGCAGCAACGTGGCGTGAAGCTGGACTACGCCATCGACGAAGGCCTGCTCATCACCGAAGGCATCATGCCCGGGCTGAAGGCGCCGGCCGCGCTGGTGGGCCTGGCCGAGAAGGGCTCGGTCTCGCTGCGGCTGCTGGCCAAGGCCACCCCCGGCCATTCGTCAATGCCACCCCCGCCCGGCCAATCGGCCATTGCCAAGCTGGCCCGTGCGGTGCAGAAGGTGGATGCCGCGCCGATGCCGGCCGCGCTGGTCGGCGTGGCGGGCCAGATGTTCGATGCCCTGGCGCCCGAGTTCGAGGGCATGACGCGTGTGGCGCTCACCAACCGCTGGCTGTTCGAGCCCCTGTTGATGCGCCAGCTGCAGCAGGGCCAGAGCACCAATGCGATGCTGCGCACCACCACCGCGCTCACGCTGGCCAGCGCCGGCAACAAGGAAAACGTGCTGCCCGGCCGCGCCGAGGCCACGGTGAACTTCCGCCTGCTGCCCGGCGACACCAAGGACACGGTGGTGCAGCACGTGAAGCACGCGATCGACGACCCGGCGATCGAGATCACCGTGCTGCCCGGCGATTTCCCGTCCTCGCGCATGGCCTCGGCCGATTCGGCCAGTTACGGGCTCATCAACCGCACCGTGCGCGAGCTGTTTCCCGGCACGCTGGTGGCGCCGGGGCTGATGCTCGCGGCCACCGATTCGCGCCACTTCGAACCCTTCACCGACAACGTCTACCGTTTCTCGCCGATCCGTGCCAAGCCGCAGGACCTGGCGCGTTTTCATGGCACCAACGAACGCATTTCGCTGGCCAACCTGGCCGAGCTGATCCGCTTCTACCACCGCCTGCTGCAGCAATCGGCCGGCGGCTGAACCCCATTCCCCTTTTCTCGCCCCGAAGGAGCCTCGCATGAGCCAAGCCGTCATCGTTTCCACTGCCCGCACCCCGCTTGCCAAGAGCTGGAAGGGCGCCTTCAACATGACGCACGGCGCCACGCTGGGCGGCCATGCGATCCAGCATGCGGTGCAGCGCGCCGGCATCGACCCAGGCGCCATCGAGGACGTGCTGATGGGCTGCGCCAACCCCGAAGGCGCCACCGGCATGAACATCGCGCGCCAGGCCGCGTTGCGCGCCGGGCTGCCGATCACGGTGAGCGGCGTCACGATCAACCGCTTCTGCTCGAGCGGGCTGCAGACCATCGCGATGGCCGCGCAGCGCATCATCGCCGGCGAGGGCGATGTGTACGTGGCCGGCGGCGTGGAAAGCATCTCCTGCGTGCAGCAGGAAATGAACACCCACATGATGTTCGACCCCGCGCTGCAGAAATCCAAGCCCGAGATCTACTGGAGCATGCTGCAGACGGCCGAGAACGTGGCCAAGCGCTACAACATCGACAAGGAGCGCATGGACCGCTACGGCGCCGCCAGCCAGCAGAAGGCCTGCGCGGCGCAGGAGGCGGGGCTGTTCAAGGACGAGATCGCGCCGATCACCGTGACCGCCGGCGTGGCCGATGCCCAGCTGGGCCTGCGCAGCAAGGAAGTGACCGTGAGTGCCGACGAAGGCCTGCGCCCGGGCACCACCTACGAAGGCATCATGGGCATCCGCTCGGCCGTGCCCGGCGGCGTGGTGACGGCGGGCAACGCCAGCCAGTTCAGCGACGGTGCCGGCGCCTGCGTGCTGGTGAGCGACACCTACGCGCAGCAGAAGGGCCTGAAGCCGCTGGGCCGCTTCCTCGGCTTCGCGGTGGCCGGCTGCGAGCCCGATGAAATGGGCATCGGCCCGGTGTTCGCGGTGCCCAAGGTGCTGCAGCGCCTGGGCCTCAAGGTTAGCGACATCGACCTGTGGGAGCTGAACGAGGCCTTCGCGGTGCAGGTGCTGTACTGCGCCGACAAGCTGGGCATCCCGATGGACAAGCTCAACGTCAACGGCGGCGCCATCGCGGTGGGCCACCCCTACGGCGTGAGCGGCCAGCGCCTCACCGGCCATGCGCTGATCGAAGGCAAGCGCCGTGGCGCCAAGCGGGTGTGCGTCACCATGTGCATCGGCGGCGGCATGGGCGCGGCGGGCGTGTTCGAGGTGCTGTAAATGAGCCCGGAGGAGCAGCGCCGTTTCCTGGAGCTCGGCCGCGAGGTGCTGGCCAAGCAGCCCTTCTCGGTGCTGCTGGGGGCGCAGCTGCTGTCGCTGCGGCCGGGCTACTGCGAACTCATGGTGCCGATGAGCGAGGAGATCCAGCAGCAGCACGGCTTTGCCCATGGCGGCGTGCTCAGCTACATGGCCGACAACGCGCTCACCTATGCCGGCGGCACCGCGATGCGGGTGCCGGTGGTCACCTCGGAGTTCAAGATCAACTACCTGCGGCCGGCGGTGGGCGAGCGCCTGATCGCGCGTGCCGCCACGGCCCACGTGGCCCGCAACCAGGCGGTGTGCCGCTGCGAGGTGTTCGCGGTGAAGGATGGCGAGGAAAAGCTCTGCGCCATCGCCCAGGGCACCATCGCCAAGCTCGGCGAAGCCCCACCCACGCCAGGCGAGCCGGCCTGACCCCTTCGACAAGACACCGTGATGCGACAGACCCTGGACTTCCTGCTCAACGACTGGCTGCGCGTGCAAACGCTCACCGGCCGCACCCGCTTTGCCGACCATTCGAGCGAGACCTTCGCGCAGGTGCTCGACACCTGCGAACGCATCGCCCGTGAGAAGTTCGCGCCCTTCAACCGCCTGGTCGACGTGGAGGAGCCGCGTTTCGACGGCGAACGCGTGATCCTGCCGCAGGCCACGCAGGACGCGTGGGATGCCTACGGCGCCTCCGGCATGCTCAGCGCGGCGCAGGACTACGACATCGGCGGCATGCAGCTGCCCTACACGCTGGAAGCCGCGGCCAATGCCTTCTTCGCGAAGGCCTCGGTCAGCATCGGCAGCGGCATGCTCACCGTGGGCAACGCCAACCTGCTGATGGCCCACGGCACCGAGGCACAGAAGCGCGTGTTCGCGATGAACGAGTTCGCCGGCCGCTGGTCGGGCACCATGTGCCTGTCGGAGCCGCAAGCCGGCTCCAGCCTGTCGGACGTGGCCACCCGCGCGCTGCCCGATGGCGAAGGCTTCGAGGCCGACCCGCTGGGCCCGCGCTTCCGCCTGCACGGCAACAAGATGTGGATCTCGGCCGGCGAGCACGAGCTCACCGAGAACATCGTCCACCTGGTGCTGGCCAAGATCCCGGGGCCCGATGGCAAGCCGGTGCCGGGCACCAAGGGCATCTCGCTGTTCATCGTGCCGAAGAAGCTGGTCAACGCCGAGGGCCAGCTCACCGGCGAGCGCAACGACGTGGCGCTGGCCGGCCTGAACCACAAGTGCGGCTGGCGCGGCACCACCAACACGTTGCTGAACTTCGGCGAAGGCCGCTTCAAGCCGGGCGGCCAGGCCGGTGCGGTGGGCTACCTGGTGGGCCAGCCGGGCGAAGGCCTGCGCTGCATGTTCCACATGATGAACGAGGCGCGCATCGGCGTGGGCATGGCCGCCACGATGCTGGGCATGGCGGGCTACGAAGCCTCGCTCGAGTACGCGCGCCAACGGCCCCAGGGCCGGCCGGTGGGGCCTTCGGGCAAGAACCCGGCGCAACCGCAGGTGCCGATCATCGAGCACGCCGACGTCAAGCGCATGCTGCTGGCGCAGAAGGCCTATGCCGAAGGCGCGCTGGCGCTGGAGCTCTACTGCGCGCGCCTGGTGGACGAGCAGCACACCGGCGAGGCCGAGGCCGCGCGCCAGGCCGCGCTGTTGCTGGAGGTGCTGACGCCGATCGCCAAGAGCTGGCCCAGCGAATGGTGCCTGGAGGCCAACAGCCTGGCGATCCAGGTGCATGGCGGCTACGGCTACACGCGCGACTTCCCGGTGGAGCAGTACTGGCGCGACAACCGCCTGAACATGATCCACGAAGGCACCCACGGCATCCAGGGCATGGACCTGCTGGGCCGCAAGGTGGTGATGGAAGGCGGCGCCGGCCTCACGCTGCTGGCCACCCGCATCAACGAGACGATCCAGCGCGCCGGCCAGGTGGCCGGCCTGGCCGAGCATGGCCACGCGCTGGCCGGCGCCTTGCAGCGGCTGGGCGCCGCCACCAAGGCCGCCTGGTCCACCGGCGTGCCGGAGGAGGCGCTGGCCAATGCCACGCCCTACCTGCAGGCCTTCGGCCACCTGGTGCTGGCCTGGGTGTGGCTGGACGTGGCGCTCACCGCCCACGCACCGCGCGAGGGCGAGCACGCCTTCCGCCAGGGCAAGCTGCAGGCCTGCCGCTACTTCTTTGCCTACGAACTGCCGAAGATCGACGCCTGGCTGGGCGTGGTGGCCTCGCGCAACGCCACCTGCCGCGAGATGCAGGACGCGTGGTTCTGATGGGCGCAACCGTCGCACAGCGCCTGGAGCGCTGGACCTGGGTGCTGATCTACGGCGGCCTGCTCACGCTGGTGCTGGGACTCGCGGTCGAGCGGGTGGACTCTCCGCTCGGCTGGTCGCTGGTGGTGGGTGGCGGCGCCGCCACGCTGGCCGGCGTGCTGCTGATCGTGCTGCGCTCGCGCATCAAATCCTGACCCCCATCGCCGGAGACCCGTACCCCATGAGCACGCCCGTGCAACAACTGTTCGACCTCACCGGCCGCGTGGCCCTCGTCACCGGCGGCTCGCGCGGCCTGGGGCTGCAGATCGCCGAAGCGCTGGGCGAAGCCGGCGCCAAGGTGATGCTCACCTCGCGCAAGGCGGCCGACCTGGAAGAATCGGCCGCGGTGCTGAGCCAGCGCGGCATCGACGCCCGCTGGATCGCCGCCGACGCGAGCCGGCCCGAGGAGGTGCAGCGGGTGTGCAACGAGACGATGGAGCGCCTGGGCCACATCGACATCCTCGTCAACAACGCCGGTGCCACCTGGGGTGCGCCGGCCGAGGACCACCCGCTGGACGCCTGGGACAAGGTGATGAACCTGAACGTGCGCAGCGTGTTCCTGTTCAGCCAGGCCGCGGCCAGGCTGAGCATGATCCCGCGCCGCGGCGGGCGCATCATCAACATCGCCTCCATCACCGGCCTGGGCGGCAACCCGGCCGGCATCGACAGCGTGGCCTACAACACCAGCAAGGGCGCGGTGATCAACTTCACCCGCGCGCTGGCCTGCGAGTGGGGCGAGCACGGCATCACCGTGAACGCCATCGCGCCCGGCTACTTCCCGAGCAAGATGACCACCTACATGATCGCGACCCAGGGCGACACGCTGGCGGCCCACGCGCCGCTGCGCCGCCTGGGCGACGACGACGACCTGAAGGGCGCCGCGCTGCTGTTCGCCTCGGCCGCGGGCAAGCACATCACCGGGCAGGTGCTGGCGGTCGACGGGGGCGTCTCCAGCGTGCGCGGCGGCTGAGAGCTTGAGAGGCTTTCCCATGCGCCCACGTCAGCCCCCGGAACAAGCCCAATCTAGGCGAAAAGCGCAGCCGTGGCCGTTCCCCCGGCGAGCTTTTCAACGACGAGTGGGCTTGTTCTGGGGGCTGACCCGAAGGG
>JACRAZ010000002.1 GCA_016213205.1 Burkholderiales bacterium | reverse complement strand
GCCGCGTGCGCAGCGGGCCGTGGGAGGCGGCGAAGGCTCGCAGGCTTCGGGGCGGCGCGCGCAGCGCGCTTCAACAACTGACTCGCTGGCGCTGGTCGCAGCGCGCGAAGCGCGCGGAGATAAATCCGACAGCGCGCCCCGAAGCCGAGAACCGCAGCGAAGTCAGCCCGCCAGGGCTGACCGCCGGAGTCGGCCCGCTGCGCACGCGGACCTTGGGGCTTGCGCGCTCCGCACCTCGAACGCCTGCTTTCAGAAGCTGCCGCCAACGACAAGCAAGGGCCGCCTGCCGCCACCGTGGCAGTGCGTCGAGGACTCTCTCGCCACAGTGGGCATGCCGCGCAACGGAGGCATCGACATGAGCACGAACCTGCTGAGCGTGCGGGGCCTGGGCGTGCGCTTTCCCACCCCGCGCGGCGAACTGGTCGCGCTCGACGGTGTGGACCTGGATGTGCCGGCGCGCCGCACGCTGGCGATCGTGGGCGAATCGGGCTCGGGCAAATCGGTGCTGGCGCGCACGCTGCTGCGGCTGCTGCCGGGCCATGCACGCGTGGCCGCGGGCGCGCAGGTGCTGTTCGATGGCATGAACCTGCTGGACCAGACCCCGGCCCAGATGCAGCGTGTGCGCGGGCGCCGCATCGCGATGGTGTTCCAGGACCCGATGACCGCACTGAACCCGGTGCGCACCATCGGCGCGCAGCTGGTGGAAGGCCTGCGCTTGCACATGGGGCTGGATTGGCATGCGGCTGAAACGCGGGCGCTGCGCCTGGTCGAGCAGGTGGGCATCGCCTCTCCGCGGCGCCGGCTGGCGCAGTACCCGCACGAGCTCTCGGGGGGCATGCGCCAGCGGGTGGTGATCGCGATGGCCATCGCCTGCGAACCCGAGCTGCTGATCGCCGACGAGCCCACCACCGCGCTCGACGTCACCGTGCAGGCCGAGATCCTGGCCCTGCTGGGCGAACTGCAGGCCGAGCGGCACATGACGATGATCCTGGTCACGCACGACCTGGGCGTGGCCGCCGGCCACGCCGATGAGATGGCGGTGATGTACGCCGGCCAGGTGGTGGAGCGCGCGGCCACGCGGGCCCTGTTCAAGGCGCCGGCCATGCCCTACACGCAGGCGCTGCTGCGCTCGATCCCGGGCCTGGGCGATGCACCGCACGTGCCGCTGCCCACCATCGCCGGCCGCCCGCCCACGGTGTACGGCGGCTTCGCAGGGTGCCGCTTCGCGGCGCGCTGCGAGCACCGCCGCGCGCGCTGCGAGCAGGAGGCCCCGGCGCTGGCAGGGGCCGCGGAGCGCGGCCGCAGCGTGCGCTGCTGGTTCCCGCTGGTGCAGCCGCAGGAGCTGGCCGCATGACCTCCCCCGCGCAGGGCGCCGAGGCCCCGCTGCTGCAGGTGCAGCAGCTCGCGCTGCACTACACGCTGGCCGGCGGGCAGCGCCTGCGCGCAGTGGATGGCGTGAGCTTCGACCTGGCGCGCGGCGAAACGCTCGCGCTGGTGGGCGAATCGGGCTGCGGCAAGTCCTCGGTGGCGCGCGCGGTGATGCAGTTGCTGCCGCTGGCCGAGGGCCACATCCGGATCGAAGGGCAGGACCTCTCACGCCTGCGCGCGGCCGAGCTCAAGCGCCTGCGGCCACGCTTCCAGATGATCTTCCAGGACCCGATCTCCTCCTTGAACCCGCGCCGGCGGGTGCGCGAGATCCTGGCCATGCCCCTGAAGGTGAACGGCCGCTACGACGCGCAGCGCAGCCCGCAACGCATCCACGAGGCGCTGGAGCTGGTGGGCCTGGACCCGGCGGCAGTGCTCGACCGCCATCCGCACGAGTTCTCGGGCGGGCAGTGCCAGCGCCTGTCGATCGCCCGCGCACTGATCCTCGAGCCGGCGCTGCTGGTGTGCGACGAGCCGGTGTCCGCACTCGATGTCTCGGTGCGGGCCCAGGTGCTCAACGTGCTGAACGCGCTGCGCCGCCGCCTGGGGCTGGCGATGCTGTTCATCTCGCACGACCTGGGGGTGGTGCGCAACATGGCCGACCGGGTGGCGGTGATGTACCTGGGCCGCCTGTGCGAGATCGGCCCCGCCGATGCGGTGCTGCTGGCGCCGGCGCACCCCTACAGCGCGGCGCTGATCAGCGCGGTGCCGGTGGCCGATCCCGATGCGCCACCCCGGCCGCTGCGCCTGACCGGAGAGATGCCCTCGCCGCTGGCCTTGCCCAGCGGCTGCCGGTTCCGCACCCGCTGCCCGCGTGCCGAGGCGCGCTGCGAGGCCGAGCCGCCGGCCCTGGCCGATGCCGGCGGCGGCCGCCTGGTGGCCTGCCACTTTCCGTTGCGCCACGTGCCTTCAACGTCCCCGTCGACACCCTTTTCGCAGGAGCTCGCCGCATGAACACCCACCCCCTTCGTCTGAGCCTGGTCGTCGCGCTGGCCCTGGTGGCCGCTGCCAGCCCGGCGCTGGCCCAGAAACGCGGCGGCACGCTCACCGTGGGCTCCGAGGCCGAGTTCAGCGGCTTCAACCATGCCAAGGCCAAGATCTTCAACCAGAACACGTTGATGCCGGCCATGGCGGTGATGGAGGGCCTGTTCGCCTACGAAGGCAAGCAGATCGTGCCGCGCCTGGCGCTCAGCCTGGCCGAGGCGCCCGATCGGCTCAGCGCCACCGTGAAGCTGCGCCCCGGCGTCAAGTTCCACGACGGCACGCCCTTCAACGCCGAGGCCGTGGCCGCGCACTACAGCTGGCTGATGGCGCCCGAGCAGGGCATCAACACCGCGATGCTGGCGCCGATCAAGAGCGTGGAGAAGGTGGAAGAGCTCACCGTGCGCTTCAACCTGCACCAGCCCTGGACGGCGCTGCGTTCGGCGCTGGCCATCGATTCGCTGAGCAACCTGATCGGCTCGCCCACGGCGATCAAGGCCGACCCGGAAGGTTTCCACCGCAAGCCGGTGGGCACCGGGCCCTTCGTGTTCAAGGAGTGGCGCTCGGGCGACCGCGTGGTGCTGGAGCGCAACCCCAAGTACTGGGATCCCAAGCTGCCGCACCTGGACAGCGTGGTGTTCCGCGTGCTGCCCGATGCGAACACGCGTTATCAAAGCATCAAGTCCGGCGAGGTGGACATCGCCAATCTCGGCGCGGCCAACCACCTGCTGGATGCGCGCAAGGAGCCGGGCCTCAAGGTCAGCAGTTACGAGGGCTCGGGCTCGATCTCGTGGAACTTCCACAACGGCAAGGAACCGTTCAACGACGCGCGGGTGCGGCAGGCGGTGGTGCATGCCTTCAATTCGCAGGCGATGGTGGACACCTTCTTCCTCGGCACCACCAAGCCCACCAACGACCTGTTCGGCCCCAACTCCGAGTGGTACTGCCCCAAGCTCGAATGGCGCGGCTACGACCTGCCGCGCGCCCGCGCGCTGGTGGCCAAGGTGGGCAAGCCGATCAAGTTCGAGCTCGTCACCACCAACAACCCCACCGGGCGGCGCATGGGCACCATGCTGCAGCAGTTCGTCAAGGAGGCGGGCATGGAGGCCGAGCTCAAGCTGGTGGAGCAGAGCCAGAACGTGCGCATCGGCGTCTCGGGCGACTACCAGATGGACATCTGGCGCTACAACGACATCGGCGGCGACCCCGACCTTGTGCTCACCTACTACTTCGGCGGCAAGCAGCCGGTGAGCCGGCACGACCCCGGCAAGGTGAACCCGCTGCTGGACCAGGCCCGCATCGAGACCGATGCGAAGAAGCGCCACGCGCTGTACTGCCAGGTGGCGCAGATCGTCTCGGACGAGGCCTACCAGCTGATCCCCGTGCGGGTGACCTACCACGCCGCCGCGCAGCCCCATGTCAAGGGCCTGCCGCCGCTGCAGAACAGCCTGATCCGCGTGCGCGGCATGTGGATCGAGAAGAAGTGACCCTGCGGCCCGCCGCATCAACCCCCTTGGAGAACCGCCATGAACCTGGCCCCCACAGAACTCGACCCCAGCCGACAGGTGCAATCGCCCACGCTGGGGCGCGACCCAGGCCGCGGCCGCCTGGCCGGCCGGCGCGTGCTGGTGGTGGGCGCCGGCCAGCGCAGCATCCCGGAAGAGAATCCGCCGATCGGCAATGGCCGCGCCATTTCGGTGCTATTCGCCCGCGAAGGCGCGGCGGTGGCCTGCGTGGACGTCTCGCGCGAGGCGCTGGATGGCACCTGCGGCCAGATCGATCGCGAGGGCGGCCAATCCATCGCCGAGGTGGCCGACGTGCGGGATGCGGCCGCCATCGGCCCGCTGGTGGCGCGTTGCGCCGAGCGCCTGGGCGGCCTGGACGGCCTGGTGCTCAACGTGGGCATCTCGCGCGGCTTGCCGCTGCACAAGATCACCGCCGAGACCTGGGACGACGAGTTCGCGGTGAACCTGCGCAGCCACATGCTGTTCAGCCAGGCCGCGCTGCCGTTGATGGCGCCGGGCGGCTCGATCGTGCTGATCTCCTCGATCGCCGGCCTGCGCAATTCCAGCCGCAACCCGGCCTACGAAACCAGCAAGGCCGGCCAGATCTCGCTGGCGCGTGCGGTGGCGGTGGCGGGCGAAGAAAAGGGCATCCGCTGCAACGCCGTGCTGCCCGGCCTGATGGACACACCGATGGGCCGCGACGCGACGCGCCGCCGCCCGGGGCGCGCGGCGGCGGTGCCCTTCGGCCGCCAGGGCACGGGCTGGGAGGTGGCGCAGTGCTGCCTGTTCCTCGTCTCGCACGAGGCCAGCTACGTGAACGCGCATGCACTGGTGGTGGACGGCGGGCTCTCGTCCGGCGTCGTTCGTCCGGCGTGATAGGTTCAGCCTGATCGGCCGCCCGGTGGCGGCCTGCGGAGCATGCAATGAAGGCAGCGATCTGCGGTGACGACGGCCTGGTGTTCGCCGACCTGCCGGTGCCCGAGCCCGGCCCGGACGAAGTGCTGGTGCGGGTGCGCGCCGGCGCCTTGAACCGCGCCGATCTCGGCATGCTGGCCGGGCACAAGCACGGGGCGGCCGGCGGCAAGGGCGCGGTGCTGGGCCTGGAATGCGCGGGCGAGGTGGTGGCCGCAGGCGCCAACGCGGGCGCGTGGCAGCCCGGTGACCGCGTGATGTGCGCCGGCCGCGCCGCCTTTGCCGAATACATGCTGGCCGACCGTGGCCGCACGATGCGCCTGCCGGCCGAGGGCATGGGCTTCGAGCAGGCGGCCACGCTGCCGGTGGCGCTGCAGACCATGCACGATGCCATCGTCACCAACGGCCGGCTGCAGCCCGGCGAGACGGTGCTGATCCAGGGCGCCAGTTCCGGCGTGGGGCTGATGGGCCTGCAGATCGCGCGCCTGCTGGGCGCCGGGCGGGTGATCGGCAGCTCCACCGATGCCGGCCGGCGCGCCCGCCTGGCCGAGTTCGGTGCCGACCAGGTGGTGGACACGCGCGACCCCGGCTGGCCGCAGCAGGTGCTGGCGGCCACCGGTGGCCGCGGCGCCGAACTCATCATCGACCAGCTCTCGGGCAGCGTGGCCAATGCCAGCATGGCGGCCGCGGCGCTGGGCGGGCGCATCGTCAATGTCGGCCGGCTCGCCGGCATGCGGGCCGAGTTCGATTTCGACCTGCATGCGCTCAAGCGGCTGCAGTACATCGGCGTGACCTTCCGCACCCGCACGGCAGAGCAGGTGCGCGCGATCACCGCGGCGCTGCAGGCCGACCTGTGGCCACAGGTGCAATCGGGCCGGCTCGCGCTGCCGATCGACAGCGTGTTCCCGTTCGACCAGCTCGGCGCCGCCTACGAGCGCATGCGGCGCAACCAGCACTTCGGCAAGATCGTCGTCACGCTGGCGTGATCGGCCGGCGTGGCCGGCTGCCGCATCAGCGCGGCTGCAGTGCCACGATCTCGCCGTTGCTC
The DNA here is from genome assembly GCA_016213205.1 of Burkholderiales bacterium. Taxonomy (GTDB): domain Bacteria; phylum Pseudomonadota; class Gammaproteobacteria; order Burkholderiales; family Burkholderiaceae_C; genus Pseudaquabacterium. The sequence goes on along the minus strand of JACRAZ010000002.1, from coordinate 30,488 downwards.
ACGCGCTTGAGGTAGAGCGTGCCGTCCTTGTCGCGCATTTCGGCGCAGTTGCGCGTCATCTGGCGCAACTCGTTGCACAGCTGGCTGCCCTCGATCGACCAGGTGCCGTTGTCGTTGAGGCCGCGGCTGGTGTTGAGGAAAACGTGGCCGGAAGCCTGGAACTGCATACGCCAGGAGGCACCGTCTGCGGTCTTCACCTCGAACACCTTGCCAGCCAGGCGCTCCTTCAGGGCCTGGGGCTCCAGCACCACGGCGCCGGTCGGAAAGTCGGTCGGGAAGCCGGTCTGGGCCAGGGCAGGGCCGGCGGCCATCAGCAGGCAGGACAGGCACAGGCCTGCGGTCAGGGCAGGGGCAGCAGCGTGGGGCATCGGATCCTCCTGGTGCGGGTGACGGCGCCGCAAGATACCGGTCGTTCCCGCGGCCTGCATCCTCAAGGCCCACGATGCCCTGGGCGCCATCAGGGGCAATCAGTCCCAGGGTGATGCAGGCTTGCTCGCCACCACCAGCAGGCGCGGCAGCGCGGCCGAGGCGGCCACGCCGTCGAAGCCGCCATAGCTGCGCTGCACCCGCCAGCCGGCGGCCTGCAGCAGGGCACGCAACTCGGTGGCGGCATACAGCCGCACCGAGAAGGTGATGTCGCGCCGTGTCAGGCCCTGGGCCGTGCTGCGCACGTAGCTGCGCCGGTCCAGCATGCGGCCGGCTTCCAGGTCGAAGTGGAAGCGGTCGATCATCATGTCGCCGTTGTCCAGTTCCACCAGGGCCACCGGCGGGCAGCGCAGCATGTGCTCGCGGTTGCGCACGTCCAGCAGCAGCTGGCCGCCCGGTCGCAGCGCGGCCAGCGCGTTGGCCAGGATGCGGGCATGCTCCTCGTCGGTGTGGAAGCCGAAGGCATCGAACAGGCACACGGCGGCGTCGAACTCTGGCGCGGCCTGGAAGGCGCGCATGTCGCCGCAGACGAACTCGGCCGGCAAGCGCTCGCGTTCGGCCTCGGCGCGGGCACGGGCGACAAAGCCTTCGACCAGGTCGATGCCCACCACGCGGTGGCCGCGCCGGGCCAGCTCGTTGGCATGCCGGCCGTGGCCGCAGCCCAGGTCCAGCACGCGGCTGCCGGGGGCCAGAGACAAGGCCTGCTCGATGAAGCCGCACTGCGCCGGGGTGTCCTCGTCTCGCAGCGTCGGGGCCAGGAAGTGCAGGTATTCCTCGGCGTCGAACAGCGCCGCCAGGTCGAAGCCGGGCACAGCCGTCATGCCAGCCCCGGTGCCGTGGCGGCCGCCTGGCGCCGCTGCAGCTTGCGAAAGCGGCCCAGCAGGAACAGCGCCACCGTGAGGTTCAGCAGGTTCCAGCCCACGCCGTTGATGAAGGCTGCGTGGTAGGAGCCGGTGAGGTCGAACACCTTGCCCGACATCCAGCCGCCCAGCGCCATGCCGAACAGCGTGGCGGTGATCACCGTGCCCACCCGGGCACCGGCCTCGGCGGGCGGAAAGTGCTCGCGCACGATGATCGCGTAGCTGGGCACGATGCCGCCCTGGAACAGCCCGAACAGCGCCGAGATCACGTACAGCGAGACCAGCCCGTCGAAGGGGATGAACAGCAGCAGCGCCACGCCCTGCAGCACCGAGCCCAGCAGCAGCGTGCGCAGGCCGCCGATGCGGTCGCAGATCATGCCGGAGACAAGCCGGCTCACGATGCCGCAGGCCAGCATCAGCGACAGCATCTCGGCGCCGCGCGCGGCGCCGTAGCCCAGGTCGCCGCAGTAGGCAACGATGTGCACCTGCGGCATGGCCATTGCCACGCAGCAGGCCACGCCGGCCACGCACAGCAGCGCCTGCGCCTGGCCCAGGCTCAGGCCGAAGGGGCGGTTCGACGGCACCGGCGCGGCACCGGCGCCGGCGGCCACCGGCACCGCGGCGGGCAGCGGCGGGCGTGGGCGCAGCATCAGCGCCAGCAGCGGCATCGCCAGCGCGCACATCAGGCCCAGGCCGATGTAGGTGGGGCGCCAGCCCACGGTGCCCACGTAGTGCTGCACCAGCGGCGGCCAGATCGCGCCGGCCACGTAGTTGCCGCTCGCGCACACCGCCACCGCGATGCCGCGCCGGCGCACGAACCACAGCGAGGTGTCCGCCACCAGCGGCGCGAAGCAGGCCGAGCTGCCGAAGGCGCCCATCAACACGCCATGGGCCAGCGTGAAGCCGGTGAGGTGGTTCGACAGTGCGGCCGTGACAAAGCCGCTGGCCAGGCCGGCGGCGCCGATCATCACGACCACCATCACGCCGAAGCGGTCGGCCAGCCGGCCCATCACGATGCCGCCGAGGCCGAAGCCGATCATCATCGCGGTGTAGGGCAGCGAGGCATCGGCGCGCGCGATGCCGAACTCGGCCTGCACCGCCGGCAGCACCACGGCGACGACGTACATCGCCGCGCTGCCGATCGTCATCAGCAGCAGCGTGACGGCCAGGCGGGTCCAGGCGTAGCGGGAATCGGGTTCATGGTGGGGCATCGGCCGATTCTGGTGCATCGGCCGCGCCCGCGCGAGCGTGGGTCAATCGCCAAGCGCGGCCTGGGCCGCCGCCAGCCGCGGGTCAATCGCCAAGCGCGGCCTGGGCTGCCGCCAGCCGCGGGTCAATCGCCGAGCGCGGCCTGGGCTGCCGCCAGCCGCGCGATGGGCACCCGGTACGGCGAGCAGCTCACGTAGTCCAGCCCCACCCGGTGGAAGAAGGCCACCGAGGCCGGGTCGCCGCCATGTTCGCCGCAGACGCCGGCCTCCAGGCCCGGGCGCACCGCGCGGCCCTTCTGCACCGCCATCTCCACCAGCAGGCCCACGCCCTTCTGGTCGATGCTGCGGAAGGGGTCGTGCTCGTACAGGCCCTGCTTCAGGTAGGCGGGCAGGAACTTGCCGGCGTCGTCGCGCGAGAAGCCCAGCGTCATCTGTGTCAGGTCGTTGGTGCCGAAGGAGAAGAACTCGGCCTGCTTGCCGATGCTGTCGGCCACCAGCGCGCCGCGCGGGGTTTCGATCATCGTGCCGAGCAGGTACTCCAGGCGTTGCCCGCGCTCGGCGAACACCGCCTCGGCGGTGCGGCGGATCACCGCGGCCTGGGCGTTGAACTCGCGCACGGTGCCCACCAGCGGCACCATGATCTCGGCCTTCACCTCGAAGCCGCGCGCCTGCGTGTCGAGCGCGGCCTCGAAGATGGCGCGCGCCTGCATCTCGGTGATCTCGGGGTAGGTGATGCCCAGGCGGCAGCCGCGGTGGCCCATCATCGGGTTGAACTCGTGCAGTTCTTCCACCCGCAGCCGGATGCGTGCGAGGGAGACGCCCATCTGCTGCGCCATCACGCGCTGGCCGGCCTCGTCGTGCGGCACGAACTCGTGCAGCGGCGGGTCGAGCAGGCGGATGGTCACCGGCAGGCCGTTCATCTCGCGGAACAGGCCTTCGAAATCGCCGCGCTGCATCGGCAGCAGCTTGGCCAGGGCCTTGCGGCGGCCGGCTTCGTCGTCGGCCAGGATCATCTCGCGCATCGCATTGATGCGCTCACCCTCGAAGAACATGTGCTCGGTGCGGGCCAGGCCGATGCCGGTGGCACCGAAGCTGCGCGCCACCGCGGCATCGGCCGGGGTGTCGGCATTGGCGCGCACCTCCAGGCGCTGGTGGCGCGCGGCCAGCTTCATCAACGCGCCGAAGTCGCCGCTCAGTTCCGGATCGCGGGTGGCGATGGCGCCGGCGAACACCTCGCCGGTGGAGCCGTTCAGCGAGAGCCAGTCGCCCTCGGCGTAAACCTGGTCGCCGATGCTCATGGTACGGGCCTTGTAGTCCACGTGCACCGCGCCGGCGCCGCACACGCAGCACTTGCCCATGCCGCGCGCCACCACCGCGGCATGCGAGGTCATGCCGCCACGCGCGGTGAGGATGCCCTTGGCCACGCTCATGCCACGCAGGTCTTCGGGCGATGTTTCCTGGCGCACCAGGATCACGGCCTTGCCCTGCTTGGCCCATTCATCGGCCTCGTCGGCAAAGAACACGATCTGGCCGCTGGCGGCGCCGGGCGAGGCGGGCAGCCCGCGCGCGATGGCTTCGGCCGACTTCAGCGCCGCGGGGTCGAACACCGGGTGCAGCAGGTCGTTCAGCCGGTCGGGGCTCACGCGCAGCAGCGCGGTCTTCTCGTCGATCATGCCCTGCTGCAGCATCTCCATCGCGATGCGCACCATCGCCGCGCCGGTGCGCTTGCCGTTGCGCGTCTGCAGCATCCAGAGCTTGCCTTCCTGGATCGTGAACTCCAGGTCCTGCATGTCCTTGAAGTGGTTCTCCAGCGTGGTCTCGGCCTCGATCAGCTGGCGGTAGATGGCGGGCATCAGCTCCTCGAGCGAGGGGTACTTGCCGCGGCGCTCCTCTTCGCTCACCAGCGCCAGCTCGGCCCAGCGGCGCGAGCCGACCAGCGACACCTGCTGCGGCGTGCGGATGCCGGCCACCACGTCTTCACCCTGGGCGTTGACGAGGAACTCGCCGTTGAACAGGTCTTCGCCGGTGCCGGCATCGCGCGTGAAGGCCACGCCGGTGGCGCTGCTGTTGCCCAGGTTGCCGAACACCATGGCCTGCACGTTGACGGCGGTGCCCCAGGATTGCGGAATGTCGTTGAGCTCGCGGTAGACGCGGGCGCGGTCGTTGTTCCAGCTCTCGAACACGGCCACCACGGCCCCACGCAGCTGGTCCCAGGGGTCGGTGGGAAAGTCCTGCCCCAGGCGGGCGCGGATCAGCGCCTTGAAGCGGGCCACCAGCTCCTTCAGGTCGGCGGCGTCGAGCTCGGTGTCGAGCTGCACGCCGCGGTGCTGCTTCATCAGGTCGATGATCACCTCGAAGGGGTCGTGGTCCTCCTTCGAGGCGGGCTTCAGGCCCATCACCACGTCGCCGTACATCTGCACGAAGCGGCGGTAGGAATCCCAGGCGAAGCGCTCGTTGCCGGATTTGGCCGCCAGGCCCAGCACGGCCTCGTCGTTCAGGCCCAGGTTCAGGATGGTGTCCATCATGCCGGGCATCGAGGCCCGGGCGCCCGAGCGCACCGACAGCAGCAGCGGGTCGGAGGCGTCGCCGAAGCGCTTGCCCATCTCGCTCTCGATGAAGGCGATGCCTTCGCGCATCTCGCGCTCGATCAGGGGCAGCACCACCTCGCGGCCACGATCGGTGAACAGCGTGCAGGCTTCGGTACTGATCGTGAAGCCCGAGGGCACGGGGATGCCCAACCGGCACATCTCGGCCAGGTTGGCGCCCTTGCCGCCGAGCAGGTTCTTCATCGCCGCGGCGCCTTCGGTGCGGGCGCTGCCAAACAGGTAAACGTATTTCGGGGGGGTGCTCATCGCGGATCTCCAGCGCAGCCATCGAGGGGGAAGGCGCCGAAGGTTCGGCGATGCACGGCCGGTCGTGGTTGACGGCCGTCAACTGCCGCGCAGTCGGCGGGCGAGTGCCCCCAAGGGGTGCAGGGGCGACGGCGGGGCGCGGTTGGTTCTAGGCGGCGCCGGACGCGGGTGCACAGGATTGGCGCACGATGAACTCCACGTCCACCTTCACGCGCCGGGGCTCGGCCACGCCCTGCCGGCCCTCGATGCGATCGAGCAGCAGCCGCGCGCTCTGGCTGGCCACGGTGTCCAGATCGACCCGCAGCGCCGACAGCGGCGGGGTGTAGCTGCGTGCGAAGTCCGGGTCGCCGATGGACACCAGCGAAATGTCCTGCGGGATGCGCAGGCGCTGGCGGTGGATGGCGTTGAGCGTGTCGTTCAGGACGCTGGTGCCCATGGTGAGCAGGGCGGTGGGGCGCCGCGGGCGTTGCAGCAGCTCGCTCACGGCGTCGAAGGCCGGGCTCATCGCGCCGGGCAGGTGCACGATGAAGTCCTTCGGCGCCGGCAGGCCCGCGGCCCGGAACGCGGCCTGGAACCCTTCGAGCCGGCGGCGCATCGGGCGGTTGTGCGCCGGCGCGATCACCAGGCCGATGTCGCGGTGGCCCAGGCCCAGCAGGTACGACACCGCGTGCTGCATGCCCTGTGCATGCTCGAACTGCACGCGGTCGTGCTCGCAGGCGATGTCGCGGTCCAGGATCACGGCCGGCATTTCCAGCGCCTGCACCGCCGCCAGCACCTGGGCATGGCGCTCGTTGCCGGGGGCGATGAGCACGCCGTCCATGCCGCGGCTGTGGAACATCTCGAGGATGTCGATCTCCCACTGCGGGTTGTTCAGGCTGTTGGCCAGCAGCACCACGTAGCCGGCCTCGCGAAAACGTGACTCCACCGCGCGGAACAGGCGGGCGTACAGCGGGTTGGCCACGTCGGTGAGCATGCAGCCGATGGTGCGGCTGCGCCTGCCGCGCAGTGCCTGCGCCGCATGGTTGGGCCGGTAACCCAGCTCGGTGATGGCCTTCATCACCCGCTCGCGCGTGTTGTCGGAAACGCCGGGCACCTGGTTGATCACCCGCGAGGCGCTGCCCAGCGAGACGCCGGCCAGCGCCGCCACTTCGCGGATGCTGACGCTGCGGGGCTTGGGTGGTGGCGCGGCCATGTGTCAGGGGTTCGTGCGCCAGTGGCCCGCGGGCGCTGTTCGGCGATGCCTGCGTTCGGCCCAAAACGGACCACCCCGTACGCGCTTCGCGCGCCCCCTGCAAGGGGGCAACACCAGCGGCCCGGCAGAGCCGGTTCCGCGGTGTTCTGCTGGGGCTGCGGCCGCTGCACGCGGCGCAGCGGCGCGCTCGGACAGTGCGTGATGCCTCGCGGGTCTTGTTTGCCAGAGGCGCAGGCCTGCGGCAGCCGCACGATCGTGGCCTTGCGCCGCGAGCAGGGGCCGCACGCCAAGTGGACACCGCGGAGCCGGCTCTGCCGGGCCGCTGGTGTCGCCCCCTTGAGGGGGAAGCGCCGAAGGCGCTCCGGGGGTGGTCCGGTTTGGGCCGACAGCAGCCATCGACGACCCGCATGCGAACTGCAGCCAGCGTGCACCGGGTGCGGATCGCAGGCGCATGTCAGGCTTCGATGTCGATGCCCACCGCCACCAGGATGCGCGACACCATGTTGTAGGCCGCGATCACGGTGATCAGCTCGAACACCAGGCGGTCTTCGCCCAGTGCCTGGCGCACGCTGTCGAACACCGCGTCGCTCACTGCCACGTCGCGTGTCATCTGCACCGTGAGCGCGAGGGTGGCGCGCTCGGCGGCGTCGAACAGGTCTTCGCGTTCGGCCGAGGCGGGCAACTGGGCCAGCGCGTCGATCTGGGCCTGCGTGCCGCCTGCGGCCAGCAGCAGCGGGGCGTGGTGGTGCAGCTCGTAGTCGGCACGGTTGAGCACGGCCACCGCGCACATGGCCAGTTCCTTGAGCTTGGGCGAGAGCGCGAGCTCGTTGCGCACGCGCCCCATCAGCTGGCCCCAGCCGGTGGCCACCGGGGGGCTGTGCAGCAGGATGCGATCGAGGTTGCCGAGCCGGCCACCGCGGCGCGCGCGGATCGCGGCCACCAGCTCCGGCGGGCCGGCCTGTTCGTCGGTGAGGTAGGGCAGGCGCGGCATCGTGATCGGTCCTCAGGCGGGGGTGAACATCGGCACCGGCTGGCCGTTCTCGCTGGGCGTGAACACCAGCTTGACGGCCTGGCCGATGTGCAGGCTCTCGAGCTCGCAGTCCACCAGGTTGGTCAGCATCGTCGGGCCCTCTGCCAGCGTGACATAGGCCACCACGTAGGCCGGCTCCACGCGCCGCATCGGGCTGAAGGCGTAGATCGTGCCACGGCCGCTGGCGGGCTCCCAGGCGAGCTCAGTGCCGAAGCAGTGCGGACAGATGGCGCGCGGATACCAGTGCGTGCGCCCGCAGGCGCTGCAACGGCGCAGCAGGAACTCGCCGCGCTGGGCGGCCTGCCAGAACGGCAGGGTCTCGGGGTTGGCCTCGGGCGAGGCCACGGTGCGTGCGGTGATCGTCGTCATGGTCGGGGCTCTTACTCTCGTTCCAGGATCAGCGTGGCACTGCCGCTGCGGGTGCCCAGCATGCCGCCGGTGCCGGTGGCCAGCGCCAGTTGGCAGTCGGGCACCTGCACGGCGGGGTGGGCCTCGCCGCGCAGCTGGCGCACGGCCTCGATCACCTTGGTCATGCCACCGCGGTTGCTGGGGTGGTTGTTGCACAGCCCGCCGCCATCGGTGTTGAAAGGCAGGCGGCCCACGCCGGAGATCAGGTTGCCATCGGCCACGAAGCGCCCGCCTTCGCCCTTGGCGCAAAAGCCCAGGTCTTCCAGCTGCAGCAGCACGGTGATCGTGAAACTGTCGTAGATGGAGGCGTATCGGATGTCTGCCGGCGTGACGCCCGCTTCCTCGAACGCATGGCGGCCGGAGACCACCGTGCCGGTGTGGGTGAGGTCGATCGCGCCGGCGAACGGGTGGTACACCGATTCGCCCGCGCCGATCACCTTGACCACCGGGCGCTTCAGCGATCGTGCCAGCTCCGGGCGCGCCACGATCAGCGCGCCGCCGCCATCGCTGATCACGCAGCAATCCAGCCGGTGCAGCGGGTCGGCCACCATCGGCGACGCCAGCACGTCCTGCACCGTGACCACCTCGCGCAGCATCGCGTGCGGGTTGTGCCGGGCATGGTGCGAGGCGGCCACCTTGATCCACGCGAGCTGCTCGCTGGTGGTGCCGAACTCGTGCATGTGGCGCTGCGCGCACATGCCGTAGCCGGTGACGTTGGTGACCGAGTACGGAAACTCCCACTGCGCATCGGGCTGGTTGGGGTTGCGCACGCGTGGCGCGGTGCCGGTGGCCACGCCCTCGCTGCGCGGGCGGCCGGCCAGCGTGATCAGCGCCACGTTGCAGCGCCCGGCCGCAATGGCATCGGCCGCATGCGCCACGTGCGCCAGGTAGGAGCAGCCGCCCAGCTCGGTGGCGTCCACATGGCGCACCTTCAGGTTCATGTAGTCCACCATCGACACCGGGCCCATGCCCGGCGCATCGCCGGCGCAGAAGTAGCCGTCGATGTCGTCCTTGGTGAGGCCAGCATCGGCCAGCGCGCCGGCGGCCACCTCGGCGTGCAGCTGGGCGACCGACTTGTCGGTGGCCTTGCGGGTGGGGTGTTCAAAGGCGCCGACGATGCAGGCCTTGGCGGGGCGAGAGCTCACGTCCAGTCTCCAGGGGGGTGTGTCATGTCTGTCAGGCAGAACGGGTGTTCTAAAAGTTCGTCCAGATCACGTTAACAGGTCGGTTCCGCGCCGGCAATTGCGCCCATCCCCGAGCCGGGGCGGCGCGATGCGCGCGGACAATGCGCAGCGCAACCGGAGGCCGCAGCATGCCAGACATCGACCCCGTCGGCGCCGAGGCGCCCACCTGCTTCACCCTGCCCATGGCCGACGGCACGGCGCTGTTCGTGCGCGGCTGGACGACGCTGGCCGCGCCGGCCCGCGGCGTGGTGCAGATCGTGCACGGCGCCGCCGAACATGGCGGCCGCTACGCACGGCTGGCCCGGCGGCTGAACGCGGCGGGCTGGCTGGCCTATGCGGACGACCACCGCGGCCACGGCCGCACGCGGGTGCGCAGCGGCGCGCTGGGTGATGCCGGGCCCGATGCCTGGCAACGCTTTGTGGACGACGAGCACGCGCTGCAGCAGCACCTGGCACAGCGCCATCCCGGCCTGCCACTGTTCATGCTGGGCCACAGCATGGGTTCCTACATCGCCCAGGACTGCGCGGCCCGGTTCGGCGCGGCGCTGGCAGGCCTGGTGCTGTCGGGCAGCAACGGCGTGCTGGCCAATCCGGAGCAGACCATCGCCTTGCTGCAGCAGCTGGCACAGGCCGACCCGATGGCGCCCTCGCCGGTGCTGGCCCAGGTGTTCGCCAGCTTCAATGCACCCTTTGCCGATGGGCGCCCGGGCTTTGAATGGCTGAGCCGCGATGCGCAGGAGGTGCAGCGTTACGTGGACGACCCGTTGTGCGGCTTCGCCTTCAACAACGAACTGGTGCGCGACTTCTTCTGCGGGCTGCACGCGCTGTGGAACCCGGCCCGCCAGGCCGGCATTCCGCGCAGCCTGCCGATCTACGTGATCGCCGGCGACCAGGACCCGGTGGGCGGCCGCACGGCCGGGCTGCAGGTGCTGCTGAACACCTACCGCAGCCTGGGCATTGCCGATGTGCAGCACACCTTCTACCCCGGCGCCCGGCACGAGGTGCTGAACGAGACCCACCGCGACCAGGTGGAAGCCGACATCCTGGCCTGGCTGGCGGCGCACCAGCCTTGACCGACCTTGCCAGGCCCGCGGGCCCACGCAGCGGGGCGAAAGCGGGCATATGCATCGTGCCGGCCGCGTGCAGGCTCAAGTACGGCGAAGCGGCGTCGTAATTGCCTCTGATGGCTGCCACCGGTTGCAGCGTATCGGCCGCCAACCCAGGCATGCAAGGCAAAGATGGCACCCGAGACGGACCCGCAAGCTTCGATGAACCGATTGCGCAGCCTGCTGCGCGAGGCCTCCCTCATCCAGGCGCGCCAGTACTTCGGCGACGATGGCGTGGCAACGGCCGACCCGGCGCCGCAGTGCCGGCTGGGGCAGGTGCTCGAGCGCTACATGGCCATCGTCATCCTCAACGGCGAGGACCTGCGCATCGTCTTCAAGCTGCACTTCGACCCCGAACGGGTGGCGGCCTACCGGCGCGCGATGCGCTGCCGCGAAAGCGAACTGGCGCACCCGCAGATCGTGGACTACATGAAGGAGCTGAGCAACCAGATGGGCGGCCGGGTGTGCCGCATCCTCGGGGCGCAGGCGGTGGCCATGGGCATGAGCGTTCCGCTGTGCACGCGCGGCATCTACGAGCTGTACGCGGACTACGACGCCAAGATCGGCGCCATCGTGAAGTTCGGCGACCTCTGGCGCCTGCAGGGCGCGTTCGGCGAGCTCTATTGCAGCTGCTACATCGAGATGCCCGGCGACGCCGACCTGCGCCACCTGGTGTGCCTGGACGAGCAGGCCGACGAAGGCGAGCTGGACTTCCTATGAGCAACCACAACGAACTGCTGGCCTCGCAGCGTGTGCTCTCGATGCTGGAGAGCGCCTGCGAATCCAGCGAGCGGGTGCTGGACGACATCCCCAGCGTCTTCGTGCAGATCAACCAGCACAACCAGATCATCCGCGCCAACCTCGCGTTCTGCGCGCTGGTGGGCCTGAGCATGGCCGACGCCATGCACCGCGATTTCACCGAGGCCTTCACCCACGAGAACCGCGAACTGCTGCTGCACCATCTGCAACAGGTGCGCGCCGGCACGGTGCCCGGTGCCAAGGCCAGCGTGCAGATCGAGATCCAGTGCGCCGACCCGTCGAATGCCAGCCGGCAGTTCTTCTGGCGTTTCGCGCGGCTGGAGCACCCCAGCCAGGCCGAGGGCTCGGTGGTCTCCATCGTCGGCGACGACCTGTCGGCGATGCTCCAGTCCGAGCTCAAGCTGACGAGCATCTTCTCGAGCATTCCGCTCGGCCTGATGGTGGTGGATCACCGCGGCAACATTGCCGAGGTGCTGTCGGCCTACTGCCAGGTGCTGCTGAACCACCACGCGCTGGTGGGCGAGGCGCTGCAGCCGCTGCTGGCCCGGGGCAACCCGGAACTGCAGCCGCAGCTTGACGCCCTGTTCCAGCGCCTGCACGACAGCGCCGGCGGCCCGGCCGCCGGGTTCGATGGCGCGGGCGACAGCCTGGGCCGCCTGCGCATCCAGCGCGAGGGCAGCGACGAGCGGTGGCTGCGCCCGCGCTTCCAGCCGATGACGAAGAACGGCACCGTCGACCGCTACCTCGTGGTGCTGGAAGACATCACCGCCAGTTGCCTGGCCGAGCGGCAGATCGAGAAGGCCGACCTGCTGGGCAAGCAGGCCCAGGCGCTGTACGAATGCGCGGTGCGCGATCCGCTGTCGGGGCTGTACACGCGCCTGTTCATGAACGACAGCGTGGCCACGCTGATCGCATCGGCCAAGCGTGGCAACTTCAAGGAACTGGCCATCGTGATGCTGGACATCGACAACTTCAAGGCCGTCAACGACACGCACGGCCACGACGGCGGCGACCGCGTGATCGAGGCGATCGGCCGCGTCATCCGGGCCAGCATCCGGGACACCGACATCGCGGTGCGCTTCGGCGGCGAGGAGTTCATGCTGGTGCTGCCCTGCAACGACACGCGTGAGCAGGGCGGCTCCATCGTGGCCGAGCGCATCCGCGCGCGGTTGTCGGCCAGCCCGGTGCAGGTGGGCCGGGGCACCAGCCTGAGCGTGACCGCCAGTTTCGGTGTGGCCTACTTCCGCAAGGACGACACGCTGGCCACGCTGACCCAGCGGGCCGACGACCAGCTCTACCATGCCAAGCGCAGCGGCAAGAACAAGGTGTGTGCCGAGGCGCATGAGGGAGCCTGACATGCCCAAGATCCTGGTGATCGACGACTCCTCCGCCATCCGTGGTGAGCTTCGCGGCCTGCTGGAGGCCCATGGCTTCGAGGTGATCGAGGCCGACAACGGCGAGCAGGGCCTGGAGCAGGTGGCCCAGCAAAAGCCTGATCTGGTGATCTCGGACCTGAACATGCCCGGCATGGACGGCCTGACCATGTGCGCCCACATCAAGGCGCAGGGCCACGTGGTGCCGGTCTTCATGCTCACCACCCAGACCAGCCCGGAACTCAAGGCCAAGGCCAAGGATTGCGGCGTGGTGGCGTGGATCGTCAAGCCGCACAGGGAAGACACCCTGCTCAGGGGCATCCGCAAGGTGCTGGGCCTGCCGGCAGAGGGCGGCGCGGCGGGCTGACACGCCCATCCCGGCACCCCGGCCGACACCCGTGTCGCCGAGGGGGCGGGCCACCCCTGGCGAACATCACTCGATGTTCTGCACCTGCTCGCGCATCTGCTCGATCGCCACCTTCATCTCCACCGAAATGTTGGTCAGCTCCAGCGCCGAAGACTTGGAGCCCAGCGTATTGGCCTCGCGGTGCAGTTCCTGGATCAGGAAGTCGAGCCGTTTGCCCAGCTCGCCGCCGGCCTTCAGCAGGCGCGTGATCTCGTCCAGGTGGGCGTTCAGGCGCGAGAGTTCCTCGGCCACATCGATGCGCAGCGCGTAGGCCGCCGCCTCGTTGAGTGCACGCTCCTGCAACGCGTCTGCACTGACGGTGGTGCCCGCACCGGCCTGCGCCAGCGCTTCGCGCCAACGCTCCAGGAAGCGCTGCTGCTGGCGCTGCACCACCGCCGGCAGCAGCGGCGCGGCCTGCGTGGCCAGCGTGCGCAGGTGGGCGATGCGTTCCATCAGGATGGCCACCAGCCGCGCGCCTTCGCGCTCGCGCGCTTCGCGCAGCGCCTCCACGGCGCGGCGGGCGGCCACCATCGCCGCTTCGTCCAGGCGTTCGGGGGCGTTGCCGCCGCGGCACCAGTTCAGCGCCTCGGTCACGCTGATCGGCCGCGCCTTGGGCAGCCAGCTGTGCACCGTGGACTCCAGCTGCGCCAGCCGCATCATCTGCTCAGGCTGGGGCTGCGGCCACGCGGTGTCGGCCTCGCGCTGGGTGGTCAGGCGCAGCTCGATCTTGCCGCGGCGGAAGGCGCCGCCCACCAGTTCACGCAGGGCGGGCTCCAGGCCTCGCAGTTCGTCGGGCAGGCGCAGGCTGAAATCGAGAAAACGCCCGTTCACCGAACGCAATTCGACACCCACGCCGCCGCCGCTTGATGGCACGCTGTCACTGCCGGCCGAGCCCGTGGCCCCGGTGGCCGCGAGGGCACTGCCAAAACCGGTCATGCTGTAAACTGCCATCGCCGTTTTTACCTGCGAAAAAAGCAATTATGTCAAAGCCGAAACCCGCTCCGTTGCCTGCGGGCACCGTTGTCGGGGGTTACTCGATCGTCAAGAAACTGGCGGCCGGGGGCTTTGGCGTGGTGTACCTGGCCGAGGACACCGACCGCCACCTGGTGGCCGTCAAGGAGTACCTGCCGGCCTCGCTGGCCGAGCGCTCGCCGGGCGAACTGACGCCGCGCGTCAAGCCCGAGAAGCAGCCACTGTACCGGCTGGGGCTGAAGAGTTTCTTCGAAGAAGGGCGCTCGCTTGCGCAGATCTCGCACTCGAGCGTGGTCTCGGTGCTGAACTTCTTCCGCGAGAACGAAACCGTCTACATGGTGATGAACTACCTGCAGGGCGATACGCTGCAGGATTTCATCGTCACCGCGCGCGACCTCAAGCGCGACAAGGTCTTCCGCGAATCCACCATCCGCAGCCTGTTCGACGAAATCCTGCGTGGCCTGCGCATCGTGCACCAGCACAAGATGCTGCACCTGGACATCAAGCCGGCCAACATCTTCATCACCAACGACAACAAGGCGGTGATGCTCGATTTCGGCGCCGCGCGCGAGGTGCTCAGCAAAGAAGGCAACTTCATCCGGCCGATGTACACGCCGGGTTTTGCCGCGCCCGAGATGTACCGCCGGGATGGCACCCTGGGACCGTGGACCGACATCTACGCCATCGGCGCCTGCATCTATGCCTGCATGCAGGGCTACCCGCCAAACGATGCGCCGCAGCGGCTGGAGAAGGACCGTCTCGCGCTCAGCCTTTCGCGCTTGCGCAACGTGTACTCCGACAACCTGATCGAAGTGACCGAGTGGTGCATGTCGCTGGACCCGTTGTCGCGCCCGCAAAGCGTGTTCGCGCTGCAGAAGGAACTCTCGCGCGAAACCGAACGTCGCTACACCAAGCTCAGCTTCAGCGAACGCCTGAAGCTGCAGATCGAAAACCTGAAGACCGGCGCCAAGCCGTAAATCCCGTGGTCATGCGGTTTTCTGTTTACCAGGTCAGCCGAAAGGGCGGCCGCGAAAAGAATGAAGACCGCATGGGCTACTGCTACACGCGGTCTTCGGGTCTGTTTGCGCTGGCCGATGGCATGGGCGGGCACCCCGAGGGCGAGGTGGCCTCGCAGCTGGCCCTGCAAACCCTGGCGGCGATGTTCCAGCGCGATGCCAAGCCCGGCCTGAAGGACCCGCTGCGCTTCCTGCACGACGCCATCCTCGCCGGCCACCACCAACTGCTGCGCTACGCCACCGACAAGGCGCTGCTGGACACCCCGCGCACCACCATCGTGGCCTGCCTGCTGCAGGGCAACGCGGCCTACTGGGCGCATTGCGGCGATTCGCGGCTGTACCTGGTGCGTGGCGACAAGCTCATCGCCCGCACGCGCGACCATTCCTACACCGAGCTGCAGGACACCATGGCGCAGGTGGTGCCGATCGCGCAGCGCTTCAACCGCAACGTGCTGTTCACCTGCCTGGGCTCGCCCGGCAAGCCGGTGGTCGACACCGCCGGCCCCTTGCTGATGCAGGCCGGCGACAAGGTGCTGCTGTGCTCCGACGGCCTGTGGGGCAGCGTCACCGACACGATGATCACCGAGCAGCTGGCCCAGCGGCCCATCTCGGATGCGGTGCCCGAGCTGGCCGAGCAGGCCCTGCGCAACGCCGGTGAAAAAAGCGACAACGTCACCGTGCTCGCGGTGGAATGGGAAGCGGCCGAGGACGACGACTCCACCGTGGCCGTGTCCACCCAGTCGCTGGGCGACGATGTCTTCGCCTCGACCATCCAGGCCAGCCTGGCCGCCGGCGAAGCGCCGCCCGACGAGCTGGACGACGCCGAGATCGAGCGGTCCATCCGCGAGATCAACGAGGCGATCCGCAAGTCGTCCCAAAAGAAACACTGAGGTTCCCATGAGTCAGTTTCAACGCACGGGCCACCGTGCGCCGGATGCATTGCGCCCGGTCTCCATCCAGCGTGGCTTCACGCGCCACGCCGAAGGCTCGGTGCTGGTGAGCTTCGGCGACACGCAGGTGCTGTGCACCGCTTCGGTGGAAGAGAAGGTGCCGCCGCACAAGCGCGGTTCCGGCGAAGGCTGGGTCACGGCCGAATACGGCATGCTGCCGCGCGCCACCCACACCCGCGGCGACCGCGAGGCCGCGCGCGGCAAGCAGAGCGGCCGCACGCAGGAGATCCAGCGCCTGATCGGCCGCTCGCTGCGCTGCGTGTTCGACCTGGCCGCACTCGGCGAGCGCAGCATCCTGATCGATTGCGACGTGCTGCAGGCCGATGGCGGCACCCGCACCGCGGCCATCACAGGCGCCTTCGTGGCAGCGCAGGACGCGGTGAACTGGCTCATCGCCGAAGGCAAGCTGAGCAAGAGCCCGATCAAGGATGCGGTGGCCGCGGTGTCGGTGGGCATCGTGCAGGGCACGCCGCTGCTGGACCTGGAGTACACCGAAGACTCGGCCTGCGACACCGACATGAACGTGGTGATGACAGGCGCCGGCGGCTTTGTCGAGGTGCAGGGCACCGCCGAGGGCGCCGCCTTCTCGCGCGCCGAGATGGACGCATTGCTCGCGCTGGCCGACAAGGGCATCCGCGAGCTGGTGCAGGCGCAGCAGGCCGCGCTGGCAGCACCCGCGGGGCGCTGAGCATGCGCCTGGTGCTGGCCTCCAACAACGCGAAGAAGCTGGCCGAGCTGCGCGCGCTGCTGGGTGGCTTGCCGCTGGCCATCGTGGCGCAGGGCGAGCTGGGCATCGCCGAGGCCGAGGAGCCGCACCACACCTTCGTCGAGAACGCGCTGGCCAAGGCGCGCCATGCCGCGGCGGCCGCGGCCGGCGCCGCCATTGCCGACGATTCCGGCCTGTGCGTGCACGCGCTGGGCGGCGCGCCGGGCGTGATCTCGGCGCACTTTGCCGGCGAAGTGGCGGCGCAGGGTGATGAAGGGCGCGAAGACCGCCGCCGCCGCCAGGATGCCGCCAACAACGCGTTGCTGCTGCAGCGGCTCGAAGGCGTGGCCGACCGGCGGGCCCATTTCATCAGCACGCTGGTGGCCATCCGGCATGCGGATGATCCCGAGCCGCTGGTGGCGGTGGGCCGCTGGCCGGGCGAGATCCTCGCCGCGCCGCGTGGCACCCAAGGCTTCGGCTACGACCCGCTGATGTACATCCCCGACCTGGGCGCCACCGTCGCCGAGCTCGACGCCGAGCGCAAGAACCGCCACAGCCACCGGGCACGCTCGGCGGCTGCGTTGCGCACGCTGCTGCACGAGGCCTGGCACCTCGGCGCCTGACACCCGGGCGGTACCGCGTGGACGACCTGGTCAGCCGCTACCTGCGGCCCGGCACCTTGCAGCTGGGCGAATCGCCGCCCTTGTCGCTGTACGTGCACCTGCCGTGGTGCCTGGCCAAGTGCCCCTACTGCGATTTCAATTCGCACGCGTCGCCGGCCGGCGGCCTGCCCGAACAGCGCTACCTCGACGCCCTGATCGCCGACCTCGAAGCCGCGTTGCCGCTGGTGTGGGGCCGGCCGGTGGTGAGCGTGTTCATCGGCGGCGGCACGCCCAGCCTGTTCTCGCCCGAGGGCATCGACCGGCTGCTGGCGGCCATCCGCGCGCGGCTGCCGTTGGAGGCGGGCAGCGAGGTCACGCTGGAGGCCAACCCCGGCACCTTCGAGCGCGAGCGCTTCAAGGCCTTCCGCGCCGCGGGCGTCACGCGCCTGTCGATCGGTGTGCAGAGCTTCGACGACACGATGCTCGGGCGCCTGGGCCGGGTGCACGACGGTGCCCAGGCGCGTGCGGCGATCGAAGAGGCCGCCGAGGCCTTCGACACCTTCAACATCGACCTGATGTATGCGCTGCCGGGCCAGGGCCTGGCGCAGCTGGAGGCCGACCTGGCCACGGCCTTGTCGTACCGGCCGCCACACCTGTCGATCTACCACCTGACGATCGAGCCGAACACGCGCTTCGCGGTGCAGCCGCCGCCTGCGCTGGCCGACGACGACCTGGCCAGCGACATGCTGGACCTGATCGTCGAGCGCACCGCGGCCGCGGACCTGAAGCGTTATGAAGTCTCGGCCTTCGCGCGCGAGGGCCACCGCTGCCGCCACAACCTGAACTACTGGCAGTTCGGCGACTACCTCGGCATCGGCGCCGGCGCCCATGGCAAGCTGAGCTACCCGCACCGTGTGCTGCGCCAGGTGCGCTGGCGCGAGCCGCAGCGCTACATGGCCGAGGCCCTGGCCGGCCGCGCGATGAGCAATGACGACGAAGTGCCGCGCGCGCAGCTGCCGTTCGAGTTCATGCTCAATGCGCTGCGCCTGCGGGAGGGTTTTGCGTTGGCCGACTTCACGGCCCGCACCGGGCTGGCCGTGACCGCCATCGCCAGGCCGCTGGCCGAAGCCGAGGCGCGTGGCCTCATCGCCCGCGATTTCGAGCGCGTGTGGCCGACGGCGCGGGGTTTCGACTTCCTGTCGGACCTGCAGTCGCTGTTCCTGGCGCCGGCGTGACCGCCGGCGGGGCCAGGCCCGGCATCACCGCCGCGGGCATCTCGGCGAGCTCGAGCGCCGATTGCGCGAGTTCCTTCACCAGCCAATCGCGCAGGGCCTTCAAGGGGGCCCAGTCGGCCAGCGCGGGCGGGTGCACGAACCAGTAGGTGTCATAACCGTCACCGCCCAGGCTCAAGGGCGATAGCCGCACCAGGCGTCCGTCGCGCAAGGCATCGGCCGCCAGCAGGGCGCGGGGCAGGGCCAGGCCCAGGCCTTGTTCGGTGGCCTGCAGCATCAGGCCGGCGTCGTTGAAGCTGGCCACCGGGTTCACCTGCGTGCGCAGGCCGTGCAGCGCGAACCAGTCCTGCCACTGCTCGGCATCCCCCAGCAGCGGCTGGCGCGCCAGCACGTCGATGTCGTGGCCCAGCAGCTTGACGGCAAGCTCCGGCGCGGCCACCGCGATGCGGGGCGAATCGATCAGGCGCTCGGCCACCAGGCCGCGCCAGGGGCCGGCGCCTTGGCGCAGCGCGGCGTGGAAGCCATCGCGTTGCAGGTCGACCAGGCGTTGCGACGCATCGAGCTCCAGCGCGATGCCCGGATGCCGCGCGCGCCAGCGGCCCATGCGTGGCATCAACCAGCGCTGGCCGAAGGACGGCAGCATCGTCAGGCGGACGCGCGGGTCGTCGCCCGCCACCACGGCGGCGGCGGCCCGCAGGCCTTCGTCCAGTTGGTCCAGTGCCGGCGCCACCGCCCGCAGCAAGGCGGCGCCGGCGTTGTTCAGCCGCACGCGGCGGCCCTGGCGCTCGAACAACGGGAATCCGATCTGTTCTTCGAGCAGGCGGATCTGCTGGCTCACGGCACTGTGGGTCAGGTGCAGCGCCTCGGCCGCCGAGCGCAGGTTCTCGCGCTGGGCGACCAGGCGGAAGGTGGGCAGTGTGTGCAGCGGCAGCCGGGCCATGCTGGTAAGCATAGCTGACCAAACTGGCCGGAACAAATCAATTCTCAACCCTGTTTTGGATGTCTATCCTTACCAGCGTTGACGATCCCCCCGATGCCCACCGGAGCCCGAGATGAACGACTGCTGCATGCCCGTGACCATTCCGCTGTACCGCCCGCTGTGGCAACGCTGGCTCGATGCCGCGCACGCACGCTGGCAGGCCTGGCGGCAGGCGCTGCTGGCGCCCGCGCCCGAGATGGACCTGCAGTCCGCGATGGAGCTCAACGACGCCACGCTGCGCGACATCGGCGCGCCCGAGTGGCTGCGCGTTCAGGCGCAGGCCCGCCGCGAGGCCGATTCGCTGGCCCTGCGCAGCGCGCGCAACGAACTGGGCGGCGGCGGCATGCGCTGGCAGTGAGGGACGGCCTGACGCTGCCGGGCTGACACCCGCCTGGTCAAGGCGGGCGCCAGGCCGCGGCGCGCGCACCGGGCCGCCTGGCCTGCGGTGCTGCAGGCCGCGGTGTCAGACCCGGTGAATCACCGCGCCGACCGTGCTGCGCAGGCGTTCCAGCAGGGCCGGCGCAATGCGTTGCAGCGGCAGCACCTCGTCGGCCGCGCCGTGCGCGATGGCCTCGCGCGGCATGCCGAACACCACACAACTGGCTTCGTCCTGGCAGATGTTGTAGCTGCCGGCGTCGCGCATGGTCTTCATCGCGCGGGCGCCGTCGGCGCCCATGCCGGTGAGCATCACCCCCAGCGCGTTCTGGCCCACCACCCGGGCGGCGGATTCGAACAGCACCTCCACCGAGGGCTTGTGGCGGTTGACCGGCTCGCCGTCGCGCACGCGGGCGATGTAGTTGGCGCCGGAACGCTCCACCGAGAGGTGAAAGCCGCCGGGGGCGATGTAGGCATGGCCAGGCAGCACGCGCTCGCCATCGGCCGCTTCCTTCACGCGGATGCGGCACAGGCCGTCCAGCCGGGTGGCATAGCTGCGGGTGAAGCCGGGCGGCATGTGCTGGGTGATGACCACCGCGGGCGCATCGGCCGGCAGGTTCATCAGCACCTCCTTGGTGGCTTCGGTGCCGCCGGTGGAGGCGCCGATGAAGATGATCTTCTCGGTGGACAGCCGGCCCAGCGAGGCCACCGGCGCGGCGGGCCGCACGCCGGCGGGGGCCGGCGTGCCCGGCGCCGAGCCGGCCGGGGCGGGTGCCGGCGGCAGGCGCCGCACGTGGGCCTTGGAGGCGGTGCGTACCTTCTCGGTGATGTCCTCGGCCAGTTGCCGCAGGCCATCGGCCACGCCGATCTTGGGCTTGGCCACGAAATCGATCGCACCCAGTTCCAGCGCACGCAGCGTGACGTCGGCGCCGCGCTCGGTCAGGGTGCTCACCATCACCACCGGCATCGGCCGCAGGCGCATCAGCTTGCTGAGGAAGTCGATGCCGTCCATGCGCGGCATTTCCACGTCCAGCGTGATCACGTCGGGGTTGAGGTTGCGGATCATCTCGCGTGCCACGAAGGGGTCGCTCGCGGCACCCACGCACTCCATGTCGTGCTGCTTGTTGATGATCTCGGCCAGCAGGCCACGCACCAGGGCGGAATCGTCCACCACCACCACTCGGGTCTTCGGCATGATGTTGTTCTCCGGGGGAAGCGAGGATCAGAACAGGTCGACGGAACCGCCGCCGGTGGAGGTGGGCACCGCCTTCTGCGCGGCGGCCCGGTCCTGGGCCACCAGGGCCTCGGCATTGGTGGGCGCCAGGCGCTTGACCATGGCCTTGCCCGATGCCGGCAGGAAGCACACCTTGCGCGGGTAGATGTCCATCACGTCCTTGCTGACGATGGGGATGCGCTCGGTCTGCAGGTACTCGATCACGAACTTGGTGTTGCGCTCGCCCACGTTCAGGCTGCTCATGCCGCTGATCACCGCGCCACCGCCGAAGACCTTGGCCTCCATCGTCATGCGTGCGGCGCCGCGCTTCATCATCTCGTTGATCAGCAGTTCCATCGCGTAGCTGCCGTAGCGGCCGGAATCACCGCTGCCCTCGGGCAGCATGAAGTGGTTCATGCCGCCGATGCGGCGCTCGCGGTCCCAGATGCACGCGGCGATGCAGGAGCCCAGCGTGGTGGTGATCAGCAGGTCTTCCTCGTGCACGAAATACTCGCCGGGCAGCACCTTGACCGCGTCGTTCTTGAAGTGCGCATCCCAGAAGAAGAACGAGGCCTCGCCGGGGCGGCGCGGCGAGGACTTCAGCCGCTCGAGCCGGGGCGACGAGTTCAGCATCGGTGCGCGTGGGGCCAGCGGTGCGCCGCTGAGGGGCATTGCGGTCATGGACGGTCCTGGTTCAGCTTGTTCTTGGGGCGGGCCGGCAAGGGGCTCACACCTTCTGGTAGATCGTCTTGCCGCGCAGCTTGAACAGATCGCGCGACTCCGTGAAGTTCTCGGAATGCCCCACGTACAGCAGCCCGCCCGGGCGCATCACGCGGTGCATCTGCTGCAGCACGTTGCGCTGCGTGGCGGCGTCGAAGTAGATCATCACGTTGCGGCAGAAGATCAGGTCGAAGGGCTCGCCCAGCGACCAGTCGCGCGTCATCAGGTTGAATGGGCGGAACTCGATCAGCCGCGCCAGTTCAGGCTTCACGCGGATGAAGCCCGCATTGGCGCCCTTGCCCCGCAGGAAGTGCCGTTGCAGGCGCTGCGGCGAGAGCCCGCGCGCCTCGGCGTCGTACACGCCGCGCTGGGCGGTGGCCAGCACCTTGGTGTCGATGTCGCTGGCCATGATGCGCACCGAGGGGCTGGTGCCCAGGGTCTCGACCACGGTCATGGCGATCGAGTAGGGTTCCTCGCCGGTGGACGCGGCGCTGCACCAGATGCGCAGGCTCTGCCCGGTGCGGGCCTTCAGGTCGTCGGCCAGCGCGTGGAAGTGGTGGTCTTCGCGGAAGAAGGAGGTCAGGTTGGTCGTCAGGCAGTTGATGAACTCCTGCCACTCCGAATCACCGTTCGCGCCCATGTGCGACTGCAGCCACTGCAGGTAATCGGCAAATGAGCGGTGGCCCGTCTCGCGCAGCCGCCGCGACAGCCGGCTGTACACCATGGCCTGCTTGCCCGCGTGCAGGCTGATGCCGGCCCGCTGGTAGATCAGTTCGCGCACCTTCTCGAAGTCGGCCTTCGAGAAGCTGAACTCCTGGTCCACCGTGTCGGCGGTGGCAGGCGCTGGGCGTGGTGCAGTGATCAGGTCGGACATGTGTGTTTCTTGCGTCACTGGATGCGAAGACGATCGGCCGCCGGGACGAACCGGTGCGTGAACAGCAGTCTGACCGAGCCGCAGCTCACCCAAGCTGCAGAAATGAACCTCGAACCTGCGGCATTTCGAACCCCTGCTCCCATTGGGGCCACTGCTAGACTGCCCCTCACTTCGCCACCAGCCACGACGTGGACGCCCACCGATCGCATGCCAGCACCAGCCCGACCACCGCTTTGCGGCTGGAGTCGGCGCTTGCGCTGCTGCACCATGCGGGCCAGGGCGCACCCGCCGGCGTTCCGGGGTCGGTGGCCTGGCTGCAGGAGCTGATCGACCGGCTGGTCGATCTGTCCAGCCGCGACCCGCTCACCGGCCTGGCCAACCGCCGCTTCTTCGAACTGGCCCTGGCACGCGAGGTCGACCGGGTGGCCCGCTCGGGCGAATCGGCCCTGCTGCTGGTGGTGGACATCGATCATTTCAAGCGCATCAACGACACCTATGGCCATGCGGTGGGCGACCAGGTCATCCGCGCCGTCAGCGAGGCCCTGGCCGTGACCGTGCGGCCGATGGACCTGGTGGCGCGCATCGGCGGCGAGGAGTTCGCGATCGTGCTGCCCAATTGCCCGGCCGCATTCGGGCCGCAGGTGGCCGCGCGGGTGCGGCACCGGGTGGCGCGCACCGTGATGCCGCTGTTCGATGGTGGGTCGGTGACGGTCACCGTCAGCGTCGGCGGCGCCTTTGCGCAGCAATGGGTGCGCTCGTCGGCCGAGCTGTGGATGGAACGCGCCGACCGCCAGCTCTACCGTGCCAAGGCCGAAGGGCGCGACCGCGTCTGCCTCGAAGCCTCGGCCGTCTCGTCCGTCACGGCCGAAGAAAAAGGCATGCTGTACGGTACCTCTCAGTTCCAGGACCTCGAATGAGCGACGCAGCGCAAGCGCCCGCCGGACCGCCCGGCCAGCCGCAGAAAGCGCCGCCGGGTGGCACGCCGCCCAAGGCAGCACCGGGGGGCGCCCGCATCACGGCCGTCACCAGTGGCAAGGGTGGCGTGGGCAAGACCTTCGTCACCGCCAACCTGGCCGCGGCACTGGCGCGCCGTGGCGAGCGCGTGCTGGTGCTCGATGCCGACCTCGGCCTGGCCAACCTGGACGTGGTGCTGAACCTGTACTCCCGCGTCACGTTGCACGACGTGTTCACCGGCCGCACGCCGCTGGAAGACGCGATCCTGCCCGCGCCGGGCGGCTTCTCGGTGCTGCTGGCCGGCTCGGGCCTGATCGAGTACTCGCGCATGACGCCCGAGGTGCGCGACAAGCTGCTCGAGGTGATCACCAAGGTGCGGCCGCGCTACGACCATGTGCTGCTGGACACCGGCGCCGGCATCTCCGATGTGGTGCTGTTCACCATCTCGCTGGCCGATGAGGTGCTGATCGTCGCCACGCCCGAACCCACCTCGCTGGCCGATGCGTACGCCACCGTGAAGGTGCTGGCCGCCACCCAGGCCGCGCGGCCGATGCGCCTGCTGGTGAACCAGACCGAACGCATGGGCGAGGGGCGCACCGTGCGCGCCCAGTTGCAGCAGGTGGTGGACCGGTTCGTCAACGCCGGCCTGCCTCGCCCGGTGAAGCTGGACCACATCGGCGATGTGCCGCAGGACAAGGCCGTGCGCGAAACCGTGCAGCGACGCCTGCTGCTGCTGGAGAGCCTGCCGGGTTGCGCGGCCGCGCAGGCCCTCGTCGCCGCCGCGAACAAGCTGCTCGATTGATGGGCGAGGGCCACGATCCGGCCGGTACCGGCGCCGCGACCCCGTTCCAGGTGCTCGGTGGAGAGGCCGCGGTGCGCGCGTTGGTCGACCGCTTCTATGACCTGATGGACCTGGAGCCGGCCTACGCCGCGCTGCGCGCCGTGCACCCCGGCACGCTGGAAGGCTCACGCGACAAGCTGTTCTGGTTTCTCTGCGGCTGGTTGGGCGGGCCGGACCATTACGTCAGCCGCTTCGGCCACCCGCGGCTGCGGGCGCGGCACATGCCTTATGCCATCGGCCTGCGCGAGCGCGACGAGTGGGTGGCCTGCATGGTCCAGGCCATGCAGGAGCAGGCGGTCGACGCCGCGCTGGCCCAGCGCCTGGCCGAGAGCTTCTTCGGCACGGCCGACTGGATGCGCAACCGCTGATCCAGCGCATCCGGCGCCCGCGCCGCGACTTGACATCGATCATGAGCGTCCGCGGCCAGGCTGCGGAAAATTCCTGTCATGCGCGGTTCGCCGCCGCACCGTTTCATTGTCGACAGGAGAGTCCCCATGAGCACAACGGTTCTTCGCAGCTTGGTCGCCGGCCTCGGGGCCGGGGTGCTGATGCTGGGTACCCCGGGCGCGTTCGCGCTGGATGACGCTGCGATCAAGGCCTTGTTGAAGAAGAGCGAATGCACCAAGTGCCACGCGATCGACAAGGACAAGAAGGGGCCGGCGTACAAGAAGGTCGCGGCCGACAACAAGGGCAAGCCGGATGTCGAGGCCAAGCTGACCAAGAGCATCACCACGAGCCCGAAGGTCAAGCTGTCCGACGGCACCGAAGAAGAGCACAAGCGCCTGGACACCAAGGATGCGCAGCAGATCAAAGAGGTCGTGCAGTGGATCCTGGCGCAGTAGCGCCCGCTGGGCTGACGCGGCCCGGTCCGACAACCGCGCGCTGAGCAGGTCACCATGATCAGGCCCACCAGCCTGCGCGCGGCGATCGGATGGTCGCTGTTCGTGGTGCTGGCGGCGGCGGCGATCCCGTTCTCGCTGCTGGTGGCCAAGTTCGCGCGCGAGGACCTGCATGCCGCCACCTCGCGCCACGTGGTGCAGGTGGCCGAGACCGTGGTCAAGAGCACCCGTCTGGCCATGCTGCTTGACGACCGCGAGGCGGTCACCCAGATCATCACCGATGTCAGCCGCCAGCCTGGGATCGAGCGGCTGCGCCTGATCGACGGTGAAGGCCAGATCATCGATTCCAACCACGGCAAGGAAGTCGGCTACACGGTCGACAAGAAAGAGGAACCCTGCCTGCACTGCCACAAGGGCGATGTGCCGCTGGAGCATGTGCCCACCGAGCAGCGCTGGCGCATCATCGAGAACGCGCAGGGCCAGCGCTCACTGATCGCGATGGAGGTCATCCGCAACGAGGCCACCTGCGCCAATGCGTCCTGCCACGAACACCCCGCCAGCCAGAAGGTGCTGGGCGTGGTGGACATCACCTATTCGCTGGCCGAGGTGGACCGCTCGGTGGCGCGCCATGCGGCGGTGATCATCGGGCTGTGGCTGGGCTTCACCACGCTGCTGGCGCTGGGTATCGTGTGGCTGCTCAAGCGCAAGATCTATGCGCCGCTGCGCGACCTGGAGTCCGGCGCGGCCCGCATCAGCCAGGGCGACCTGGACCATGTGGTGCCGGTGCGCGGCGAGGACGAGTTCGGCCGCCTGGCCGGCGCCTTCAATGCCATGGGCACGGCGCTGCAGCAATCGCGCAACGACACCGCCAACCTGATCCAGACGCTCGAAGCGCGGGTGCAGGAGCGCAGCGGGCAACTGCTCAAGGCCCGGGCCGAGGCGGCGCACAGCGAGAAGCTGGCCTCCATCGGCATGCTGGCCTCGGGCATTGCGCACGAGCTGAACAACCCGCTGACCGGCGTGCTCACCTTCACCTCGCTGCTGCGCAAGAAGACACCCGCGGGCACCCAGGACGCAGAAGACCTGGACCTGGTGATCCGCGAGACCAAGCGCTGCGCCGGCATCATCCGCCGGTTGCTGGACTTCGCGCGCGAGAAAGTGCCGGTCAAGGGCTTGTTCGACCTGAACCAGGTGGTGCGGGAAACAGTGGCCTTCGTCGAGCGTTCGGCCGAACTTGAACGCATCGAGATCCATACCCGGCACGACCCCGCGCTGCCCCAGGTCTTCGGCGACGCCGACCTGATCAAGCAGGTGGTGCTGAACATCGTGGTCAACGCGCAGCAGGCCATCGAAGGCCAGGGCCGCATCGACGTGATCACGCGCCTGGTCGGCGCACCGGGCGATGCACCGGAGCAGCAGAAGGTGGAAGTGGCGGTCACCGACACCGGCTGCGGCATCGCGCCGGAACACCTGTCCCACATCTTCGACCCCTTCTTCACCACCAAGGAAGTGGGCAAGGGCACCGGCCTGGGCCTGTCGGTCAGCTACGGCATCGTGGCCTCGCACGGTGGCAACATCGAGGTGGACAGCGAAGTCGGCAGCGGCACGACGTTCCGCATCGTGCTGCCCGTGGGGCCGCCATTGACCGAGAATAACCAGGCGCCGATTCAGGCGCCACAGTCGAGCCCATTGACATGAGCGTGCGCATCCTGGTCATCGACGACGAGGAAGTCGTCCTCCGCAGCTGCCAGCGCATCCTGGCCAGCGAGCAGCGCCATGTCGACACGGTGTCCGACGGCGCCGAAGGCCTGCGCATGGTGGATGCCACGCCCTACGACCTGGTGGTGCTGGACATCAAGATGCCCAAGATGGACGGCATCGAGGTGCTGCGCGAGATCAAGGAGCGCCACCCCGACGTGGAGGTGCTGATGGTCACCGGCCTGTCCGAAGTGCAGACGGCCGTGAAGGCCATGAAGCTGGGTGCCTTCGACTACCTCTCGAAGCCCTTCGATCCGGACGAACTGGAGCATGTGGTCGAGCGGGCGCTCGAGCACCGGCGCCTGACGCAGGAGAACCGCGATCTCAAGTCCGAGGTGGGCACCAAGTACCGCTTCGAGAACATCATCGGCACCAGCCCGGCGATGCAGTCGGTCTTCAAGCTGATCGCGCAATGTGCGCCCACCAACGCCACCGTGCTGATCACGGGCGAAAGCGGCACCGGCAAGGAGGTGATCGCGCGCGCCATCCACTACAACAGCCTGCGGGCGGACAAGCCTTTCGTGGCGGTGGACTGCAACACCTTCAACGAAGAGCTGTTCGAGAGCGAGCTGTTCGGCCATGTGAAGGGCGCCTTCACCGGTGCGGTGGCCAACAAGCGCGGCATGTTCGAGATGGCCGATGGCGGCACGATGTTCTTCGACGAGTTCGCGAACATTCCGCTGGCCACCCAGGCCAAGCTGCTGCGTGTGCTGCAGGAACGCGAGTACCGCCAGGTCGGCGGCACCACACTGCTGAGCACCAACGCGCGGCTGATCGCGGCCACCAACAAGGACCTGAAGGCCATGGTGGCCGAGGGCCGCTTCCGGGAAGACCTGTACTACCGCGTCAACGTCTTTCCGCTGCAGGCGCCGCCGCTGCGCGAGCGCAAGGCCGACATCCCGGCGCTGGCCTTCCACTTCCTCAAGCAGTTCTGTGCCGAGCTGGACAAGCCGATGTGCGAGATCTCCGAAGGCGCGATGAGCCTGCTGGTGGCGCACGACTGGCCGGGCAACGTGCGCGAACTCGAGAACACCATGCACCGTGCCGCCATCCTGGCGGCCGACAACGTGGTGCGCGTGGCGCACGTGGCCAGCCTGCTGGACCCGGCGCAGGCGGCCGAGCACGGGGTGCCCCGCAATGGCGAGGAACTCAAGCTGATGAAGAAGCACGCGCGCGAGAAGTCGGTGGAGGACATCGAACGTCGCTTCGTGCAGGAAGCGCTCAAGCGCAACCACTCCAACGTGACCAAGAGTGCCGAGGACACCGGCATGCAGCGCGCCAACTTCCAGGCGCTGATGAAGAAGCACAACATCCGCGTGCGCGACGGCGACTCCGGCGCGTCCGACACCGAGGCCGACTGACACGAAAGAAACCGCCGCGGTCGAGGCCGCGGCGTGCAGGGCGCGTTCGCCCGTCAGGTCGTGCCAGCGGGTTTCGCGTCGTCTTCCACGTCTTCCCAGCCGGTGATCATGGCCTTGAAGTGCGCGCTGGGGGTGTGGCCCAGGCTCGACAGGTACACGTGCACGAAGATGAACGCGCTGAAGAAGATGAACAGCAGCACATGCAGCGTGTCGACGATGCGCACGCCGCCCAGCCACTCCACCTGGCCCGAGAAGCGTGCCACGTCCCACAGCAGCACGCCGGTGTAGAACTGCACCGGCACCAGGATCATCATCACGATCTGGTACATCACGCTCTGCAGCGCGTTGAACTTGGTGTACGCGGTCACGTGGTGCGGGTTCGGGTCGCCACGGAAGATGCCGTAGCCGTAGTAGCGCATCTGCCGGAAGGTGGCGAGGAAGTGCCCCTTGGGGCTGAGGTTGGGGTGGTAGACGCGGATCTTGTCGGTGAAGAGGTAGAAGCCCAGCCAGATCGCGAAGTTCGCGATCAGCACGAAGCCCACCCAGTTGTGCAGCTGCACCGCGGTCTTGAACGACACCACCTGCACCGCGCCCAGGTAGCGGATCTGCAGGCCGGTGAGGATCAGCAGCACGAAGCCGAGGGCATTGGTCCAGTGCCAGATGCGCACCGGCAATGGGTTCACGTAGATTCTTGTCATCGCAGGCTCCGGGTTCAGTGCGTGGGGCCGCCGTGTTGCTCGGCTGCCACCTTGGCGCGGATGCGGCGCGTGGCCCACTTCACGGTCATGTGCGCGAGCACGCCGCCGATGCTGCCCAGCACCGCCGCCACGAGCAGCCAGTCCAGCAACTGAATGCGGTTGGCACCGATGGCGTAGAAGCCGCGCACCGAGGCCGTGGCCACGGCCGAACGCAGCACATCCTTGTCGACCCCGTGGCGCAGCGTGCGCCCGTCCGGGCCGGCGATCGAGACGACGACGCTCTGGAACGCCTGTGCGTCACGCCGGTGGCAGGTGTCGCAATCGCTGATGGCCTTGGACTTCTCGGCCAGCTGGTGCGCCTGCACGCCCGAGGCCACCTCGAGCCGGCCGCGCAGCACCACATCACCCAGGCCGCTGCCGCGGTTGAACTCCTGCAGCAGGCTCCACAGCGCCCGTTCATCCAGGCCCTGGTCCTGCTGGTCGGCAGCCTTCACCAACTGCTCGAAGCGCGGCACGCCGGCTTGTTCGATCAGCTGCTTCTGGCCCTTCTGGCTGAACAGGCGCAGGTTCACGCGGCGCTCGGCATTCGGCGCATGGCACACCACGCAGGCGATGGCCTCGAAGTGCCGCCCCGTGTTGGGCAGCCAGTCCTTGTGCTGGGCCACCGCTTCCTTGTGGCAGGCCAGGCAGTTGTCCTTCAGCGCAGTGCCGAACGATGCGGCCTTGATCGCATGGGCCTGGTGGCAATCGGCGCAGATGGGCGCAGGCTTGCCCTTGGCCACGCGCTCGAGGCCGTGCACGTCCTTGACGTAGGCCTTGCCGATGTCTTCATGGCACTTCAGGCAGGGCGTCTCGGCCACCGGCTTGTGGAACTTCACGTTCAGCAGCGTGTGCACGGCATGGCAGTCCGAGCACAACGGCGCCTTGTCGCTGCCTTCCTTGAGCATGGCCGCGTGCACGCTGTCCTGGAACTGCGTGACGTGCTTCTTGTGGCAGGAAATGCAGCCGTCGTTGAGCTTGAGCGCATAGTCGCGCCGGCTCTTCACCGCCGGCTTCTCGGTGGCGTGCTTGTCGTCGCCGATGTCCTCGTGGCAGTCGGCGCAATCGGTGGTGCCGTGGCGTGATTTGAGGTAGGCGTCGGTGGAGACGGTGAGCGGCCAGGTCTTGCCGTCCTGCGTCTTCATCGTGATGTCTGGCTTGTCGTGGCACTTCTGGCAGGCCTGGCTCTCGTCACCCAGCGAGGGCTCGGCTGCAGAGGCCGGTGGCGCGGCCCATGCCAGGCCCAGCGCGATGGCAGCAACAAGGAGCGCACCGACCCGCCGCAAGCTGCCTGAGCGGTGGTCGGTCAATTTCATGTTCTTCATGGTTCAGCCCGTTGCGGCAGAGTTTCAGCTTATTCCTGCGCTGCGACAACAGACTTGACCTGATCGGGGTTGCTTGCATGCAAATGGCACGGGGCGCCTGGTGGCGCCCCGCGTCTGGCCGGCCGCTGGAAGGGCCGGTGGGTCAGGCCTGCTCGTCCTGCTTGGTTTCGCCGTGCAGCGCCACCCAGATCAGCGCGCCCAGCCCGACGAAGGGCATCGCCAGGATGTAG
>JACRAZ010000062.1 GCA_016213205.1 Burkholderiales bacterium | reverse complement strand
CGCGTTCGCAGGCGCCGGGCTTGGGCGGTTCGGGGGGCGGCGGGCCCGCAGGGCCCGCTTTCCCAACTGACTCGCTGGCGCTGGTCGCAGCGCGCGCAGCGCGCGGAGACAAATCCGACAGCGCGCCCCCCGAAGCGACCATGGCCGGGCAGTCGGCCCACCGGGCCGACCGCCGGAGCCGTGCGCCGCAGGCCGAGGGCCCACGACTTTGTCGCGCCAACCATCGAACGTCTGCTTCGACCCAACACCAAAGACAACAACGGGCCGACAACTGCCATTGGCGAGCAGCATCGTCGCCCACCCCGCATCGCAGCACGCAGCGTCCGACTTCTCACGTCAGCCCGGCTAGGCGGCGCACCTCGGCGGCGCCGTCGGGCCAGTCGCCAAGGCCCGAGTCGGCGTTCAGGTGGCCGCGTCCGCCCAGGCCGCGCGGCGTGGCGCCCCAGGCGGTGGCCAGGGCGAGCGCGAAGTCGGGTCCACCGAAGGGGTCGTCGCTGCTGTAGACCAGCACCGATTCAAACGGGAGGCGCTGCCGCGGCACCGGGCGCCAGGCGCTCAGCTGCGGCGGCATGGTGCTGGCCTCGGTGTCGGGAGGGGCCACCAGCAGCGCGCCCTGCACGCGCGCAGCGTGGGCCGAGTGGGCGGCCCAGGCCGCCACCAGGTGGCAACCGAGGCTGTGGGCCACCAGCACCGCGGGGGTGTCGGCCTCCAGCAGCACCTCTTCCAGCCGTGCCATCCAGTCGCCGCGGCGTGGCCAGAGCCAATCGTCCTGCACCACGCGTTGCCAGCCGTGCTGGTGCTCCCAGCGGGATTGCCAGTGTTCGGGGCCGGAGTCCAGCCAGCCGGGGAGGATCAGGACACGGCAGCGCGAGATCATGCTTGGCTTATCCTTCGGGTTTCCCCCGCATTGTGCGATTTCAGGACACCCCGCCATGACATACCGCGTCTTCGTCGACGGCCAGGAAGGCACGACCGGCCTGCGCATCCATGAGATGCTGGCCCGCCGCAGCGACATCGAAGTGCTGCGCATCGAGGCCGACAAGCGCAAGGACGCTGCCGAGCGTGCCCGCCTGCTGAACGCGGCCGACGTGGCCTTCCTCTGCCTGCCCGATGCCGCGGCGCGCGAGGCGGCGGCGCTGGTGACCAACCCGAAGACCTGCCTGATCGACGCCAGCACCGCGCACCGCACCGTGCCGGGCTGGGCCTTCGGCCTGCCCGAACTGGCGCCGGGGCAGCGCGAGGCCATTCGCCAGAGCAAGCGCATCGCGAACCCGGGTTGCCATGCCAGCGCCTTCATCCTGCTGCTGCGGCCGCTGGTCGATGCGGGGCTGGTGCCGCAAGGCTTGCCGTTGTCGGCCACCTCGATCACCGGCTACTCCGGGGGTGGCAAGAAGATGATCGAACAGTACGAGGCCGGTGGCGATGCGCGGCTGCAAGCCCCGCGCCCTTATGCGCTGACACTGGCGCACAAGCACATTCCGGAAATGATGGCGCATGGCCGCATCACCGTGAAGCCGGTGTTCGTGCCGATCGTGGCCAGCTTCTACAAGGGCTTGGCGGTGAGTGTGCCCTTGCATTTCTCGCAGCTGAGGGGTGGCACTGACGGTGCGGCCCTGCAGCGCGCGCTGGCCGAGCGTTATGCCGGCGAAGCCTTCATCCGGGTGCTGCCCTTGTCCGACCCGGCGGCGCTGGACGAAGGCTTCTTCGAAGTGCAGGCCTGCAATGACACCAACCGCTGCGACATCGTGGTGTTTGCCAACGACACGCAGGCGGTGCTGATGGCGCGCCTGGACAACCTGGGCAAGGGGGCCAGCGGCGCCGCGGTGCAGTCGATGAACGTGCACCTGGGGGTCGACGAAGCGCTGGGCCTCTGAGCCCAGGGCCGCCGCTGGGCAGCGGCCCAGCCCTCGCCTGCGGAGGATGCCGCCCGCGCGTGGCGCTTGCGCGCGCACTCAGTGGGCGTCGCGATCCGGGGTGCGGTAGCGGTAGGCGTAGGCGTCGGCAAAGCCCAGCCGGTGGTAGATGGCGCGGGCCGGCGTGTTGTCGGAGTCCACCTGCAGGTAGGCCACCCGGGCGCCGGCGGCCTGGGCGTGGCCCAGCAGCTGGCTGCACAACACACGTGCCAGGCCTTGCCCGCGGTGTTCGGGGTGGGTGAAGACGTCATACAGCCCCACCAGCTCGGCCTCGGTGGCGAACTGGCCGCAGGCGGCGATGAGGCCGTCGTCCCGCCGCCGCAGCACCCAGCCCTGGTAGGGCACCGGCGAAGCGGCCAGACGCTCGGCATGCGCGCGGCGTTGAGCCGGCGGCGAGCCCCGGAAGCCACCCACCTGCTCCGCATAGTCGGCAGCGGGCAGGCGCTCCAGCGTGAAGGCGGCGGGCACCGGCTCGGTGTGGGCCGGGAGTTCCGGCGCCACCATCACCCGCGTGTCGTCGACCGAGTGGTAGCCCAGATCGGCGAGTTGCCGGTCCAGCCCGGCGGGCTGGGTGAAGGGCGTGATGCGCACGAACATCGGCAAGCCGGCCTCGGCGAAGACGGCCCGGCACAGCGCGAGGCGCTCGTCCAGCGGCAGCTGGCCGCTGGCCACGGCATTGATGCAGCGCGCGCGCTTGGCCTTGCCGGGCGAAAAGCGCAGCAACCAGCCGTCCAGCCAGCGCTGCTGCGGCGGCGCGCTGGCGTTGAGGCCGGCATCCTCGACGCGTGACAACAAGGCCTGCGGCAGGTCGGCACGCAGCAGCATCGTCAGGCGGCCTTGACGCGCTGCACCAGTTCGGCGGCGAACTCCAGGTAGGCCTGGGCGCCCTTGGCGGCGGGGTCGAACACCACGCCGGGCTGGCCGTAGCTGGGCGCCTCGGCCAGGCGCACGTTGCGCGGGATCACGGCATTGAAGACCTTGTCGCCGAAGTGCGACTTGAGCTGCTCGCTCACCTGCTGCTGCAGCGTGATGCGCGGATCGAACATCACCCGCAGCAGGCCGATGAGCTGCAGGTCGCGGTTGAGGTTGGCATGCACCTGCTTGATCGTGTTGACCAGGTCGGACAGGCCCTCGAGCGCGAAGTACTCGCACTGCATCGGCACGATCACCCCATGCGCGCTGCACAGGCCGTTGAGGGTGAGCAGGCTCAGCGAGGGGGGACAGTCGATCAGCACGAAGTCGTACTGGTCGGCCACGGCGCCCAGGGCGCGGCGCAGGCGCTCGTTGCGATGCTCCAGCGCGACCAGCTCCACCTCGGCGCCGGCCAGCTCGCGGTTGGCGCCCAGCACGTCGTAGCCGCCTTGGGGCGAGGCCTGGCGTGCTTCGGCAATGGCGGCGGATTCCAGCAACACGTCGTACACCGACAGCGGCATCGCGCGCTTGTCGATGCCCGATCCCATGGTGGCGTTGCCCTGCGGGTCGAGGTCGACCACCAGCACCCGTTGTTGCACGCGGGCCAGGCCGGCGGCCAGGTTGACCGTGGTGGTGGTCTTGCCGACACCGCCCTTCTGATTCGCGACACAAAACACTTTGGCCATGGGGCCGGAGTATCGCTGCTCGGGCGCGCGGCTTGGCGCTTGCTGCAGGGGTCCGGCTGGGCGCGGCCCGGCGGCGCGGGCCTGTCAGGGGGCCGGCTGCGGGCGCAACCAGACCAGGCAACGCTGCGCATCCAGCGCGGGCACCTGCAGGTGTTCCACGTGAAACACGGTCACGTCAGGGGGCAGCGCGGCGATCTCGTCGTCGGGCGCCCGCCCCTTCATCGCGAGCCAGGTGCCGCCGGGGGCCAGGCAGGTGCGGGTCCAGCGGACGAAGTCGCCCAACGACGCGAAGGCGCGCGAAATGACCAGGTCGAACCCGCCGCGGCTGGGCGGCAGGGCTTCCACCCGTCCATGCAGCGCATGCAGGTTGGGCAACGCCAGTTCACTGGCCACCTGCCGGATGAAGCTGGCCTTCTTGGCCACCGTGTCGATGCAGCTGATGTCCCAGCCCGGCTCGACGATGGCCAGCACCACGCCGGGCAGCCCGCCGCCGCTGCCAACGTCCAGCACCCGCAGCGGGCGGCCAGCGGCGTGCCGGCGCAGGGGTGGCAGCACGGCCAGGCAATCGAACAGGTGGTGGGTGAGCATCTCGTCCGGGTTGCGCAGCGCCGTGAGGTTGTAGACGCGGTTCCAGCGCTGCAGCATGGCCAGGTAGCCGAGCAGGCGGTCCTGCGTGGGGGGGGCCAGGGCCAGGCCCAGGGCCTGGCAGGCGTCGGCCAGCCGTTCCCGGGCCGCGCTGGCGCTGGGGGCCTGGGCGCTCACGCGGCGTCCCGCGCGGGTGCGGAGGCGGCCGTCGCAGCGGGGGCGCTGGCGTCGCCAGGCGCGGCAACAGCCTCAGCGCCCGCGAAGCCCTTGAACCGGCCCTTCTTCAGGTGCACCAGCAGCAGCGAGATGGCCGCCGGCGTGACGCCGGAGATGCGGGAGGCCTGGCCCAGGGTCTCGGGGCGATGGCGGCTGAGCTTCTGGCGGACCTCGAAGCTCAGGGCCTTGACCTGGGTGTAATCCAGTTCAGGCGGCAGGCGCAGGTGCTCGAAGTGGGCGGCGCGTTCCACCTCTTCGGCCTGCTTGCCGATGTAGCCGGCGTACTTGGTGGCGATCTCGACCTGCTCGATCACCGCATCGGCCAGCAACCCACCAAGCTCGGCGCGCAGTGTTTCACGTGAAACACCGGCCTCCGGGCGGGCCGACCGGGCGATGGCGGCCACCGCGTCGAAGTCCACGCCCGGCCGGCGTAGCAGGTCGGCCAGGCTGTATTCGCGCTCGATGGCCTTGCCCAGCCAGCGTTCGGCTTCGGCCGCGGCCAGGATGCCGGGGTGCACCCAGGTGGACTTCAGCCGCTCCGCCTCGCGGGCCACCGCCTCCTGCTTGCGGCTGAAGGCGGCCCAGCGGGTGTCGTCCACCAGGCCCAGGTCGCGGCCGATCGGGGTCAGCCGCGCGTCGGCGTTGTCCTCGCGCAGCTGCAGCCGGAACTCGGCCCGGCTGGTGAACATGCGGTAGGGCTCGCTCACGCCCTTGGTGATCAGGTCGTCCACCAGCACGCCCAGGTAGGCCTGGTCGCGCCGCAGCAGCAGGGGCTCGCGGCCCTGGGCCGCCAACGCGGCGTTGACGCCGGCGAACAGGCCCTGCGCCGCCGCTTCCTCGTAACCGGTGGTGCCGTTGATCTGGCCGGCGAAGTACAGCCCGGCGATCGAGCGCGTCTCGAAGCTTGCCCGCAGCGCGCGTGGGTCGAAGTAGTCGTACTCGATCGCGTAGCCCGGCCTCAGGATGTGCGCATGCTCCAGTCCTGGCATCGACTGCACCGCGGCCAGCTGGATGTCGAAGGGCAGCGATGTGGAGATGCCGTTCGGGTAGAACTCGTGTGTCGTCAGGCCCTCGGGCTCGAGGAAGATCTGGTGCGCGTCCTTGTCGGCGAAGCGGTTGACCTTGTCCTCGATGCTCGGGCAGTAGCGCGGGCCCACGCCTTCGATCACGCCGGTGAACATCGGGCTGCGGTCGAAGCCGGAGCGGATGATCTCGTGCGTGCGGGCGTTGGTGTGGGTGATCCAGCAGGGCACCTGGCGCGGGTGCTGCGCAGCATCGCCGAGGAAGCTGAACACCGGCACCGGGTCCAGGTCGCCCGGCTGTTCGGTCAGGCGGGAAAAGTCGATGCTGCGGCCATCGATGCGCGGCGGCGTGCCGGTCTTCAGCCGCCCTTGCGGCAGCTTCAGCTCCTTCAGCCGGGCCGACAGCGTCACTGCCGGTGGGTCGCCCGCGCGGCCGGCGGCATGGTTTTGCAGGCCCACATGCACCCGGCCGTCCAGGAAGGTGCCGGCCGTCAGCACCACCGCCCTGGCCCGGAAGCGGATGCCCACCTGCGTGACGGCGCCCACCACGCGGTCGCCCTCGACCATCAGGTCGTCCACCGCCTGCTGGAACAGCCACAGATTGGGCTGGTTCTCCAGCCGGTGCCGGATCGCCGCCTTGTAGAGGATGCGGTCGGCCTGCGCCCGGGTGGCGCGCACCGCCGGCCCCTTGGACGAATTGAGGATGCGGAACTGGATGCCCGCCTCGTCGGTGGCCGCGGCCATGGCGCCGCCCAGCGCATCGACCTCCTTGACCAGGTGGCCCTTGCCAATGCCGCCGATCGAGGGGTTGCAGCTCATCTGGCCCAGCGTCTCGATGTTGTGGGTCAGCAGCAGCGTGGTGCAGCCCATGCGCGCCGCGGCCAGCGCAGCCTCGGTGCCGGCATGGCCACCGCCGACGACGATGACATCAAAACTCTGGGGGTGCAGCACGGTGGTGGGCCCGCGCGGAGCGCGCGCCGGTGGAAGCAGCAAAACGTGGATTGTAGGAAGCGGCACCCCGCGCGGGCGCCCGATCGGCGTGATGCCCGCACGGCCGGACGGGCCGGCCCCTATGATCGGCCGCCATGGACTGCCGACCCCACTGCGCCGCCTGCTGCATCGCGCCCTCGATCAGCAGCCCGATCCCGGGCATGCCGCAGGGCAAACCCGCCGGCGTGGCCTGCGTGCAGCTCGACCCGGCCGGGCGCTGCCGCCTGTTCGGCCGGCCCGAGCGGCCCGCGGTGTGCGCCAGCCTGCAGCCCGCGCCGGACATGTGCGGTCCGTCGCGCGCGCATGCCCTGCGCTGGCTGCGCCGGCTGGACCACCAGACGCGGCCCGGGCCGGTGGCCGATGCGACACCGCCGCTCCATCGGATGATCGGCACCTCACGCCCATGAACGACAGCATCGACACCCCCCTGGCCCAACGGCTGCGCACGCTGTACCCGGCGCTGGACACCCTGCCCGCCGACTGGCTGTCCACCGCGGGCGGCCCGCGCTGCCCGCATGTGCAGGTGTCCGGGGGCACGGTGCTGTTCGAGGAGGCCGCCCCCTGCGGCGGGTTCCCGCTGGTGCTGGCCGGCGAGGTGCGGGTGGCGCGCGGCGCACCGAACGGGCGTGCGCTGGAGCTCTACCGCGTGGGCCCCGGCGAGGTGTGCGTGGCCTCCACGTCCTGCCTGTTCGGGCGCGGGCTGCTGGTGGCGCACGGCATTGCGGCGGTGGCCACCGAGCTGGTGGTGCTGTCGCCCACCGAGTTCGAGCGCTGGGTGTCGCACGAGCCCTTCCGTCGTTTCGTGTTCGGCAACTTCGCCGACCGGCTGGCCGACCTGATGTCGCTGGTCGAGGCGGTGGCCTTCCAGCGCCTGGACCAGCGCCTGGCCAGCGCCCTGCTTGGGCGCGGCCAGCAGATCGAGCTCACGCACCAGGTGCTGGCGGACGAGCTGGGCACGGTGCGCGAGATCGTCACGCGGCTGCTGCGCCGCTTCGAGCGCTCGGGCTGGATCGCGCTCGGGCGGCAGCGCATCGAGGTGCTGGACGCACCGGCCCTGCGCGCGCTTGCCGAAGGTCAATCCGCTCGGTGACCCGGGTCACCGACGCAGGGGCGCGTCGAGGCGACCATGGCGATGACGGCCATTTCGCCGCAGCACACCAGGAGCATCCGCATGAAACTCAACGTCGGCGGCATCGACCGCGTACTTCGCGTCGCAGCAGGACTCGTCCTCATCGGCCTGGCGGCCACGGGCACGGTGGGCGCCTGGGGCTGGCTGGGCGTGGTGCCCCTGGCGACCGGCGCGATCGGCTTCTGCCCCGTGTACCCGCTGCTCGGGCTCAACACCTGCCCGATGAAGAAGGCCTGAGGGCCGCGGCGCGGCGCAGGCCGGCCGCCACCGGCCGGCGTGGCCGTGCCGCGCGTGGCCGCCCACTTGGTGCGATAGGCATGGCGCCTGCCGCGCCTGTGGCTTGCCTGCGGCTCAGCGCAGCGCGGCGCCGCGCAACTGGCGCGCCACGTAGGCCACGCACAGCGCGGTGGCCAGCGCCGCCACGCCCAGCGGCGTGAGCATGTCGGGCATGCCGATGGCCTCGCCCTTGAGCACGCGGGTCATCAGCGTGATCTGCGCCAGCGCCGGCGTCCACAGGTGCCAGGCCTGCTCACCCTCCTGGTTGAACAAGGTCAGCAGCGGCAGCAGCGAGACGACCAGGATCACCACCGTGTTGTTGGCCTGCGCCTCCTTGAAGCTGCGGCAACGGATGGCCACCGCCATCAGCAGCGCCGACAGCATGGCCGCCAGCGGCAGCAGCAAGGCCAGGAACAGCAGCGCCTCGCGCAGGCCGAACTGGAACATCGCGGCCAGGGTTTCGCTGCGCAGCAACCACTGCGCCGGCAGGAAGCTGAAGCACGACAGCACCGCGATCAGCATGCCCACGCTGGCCACCGCGCCCCACTTGCCCAGCACCAGCGCGGCCCGCGGCGCCGGGTTCATCAGCAGGGGCTCCAGCGAGCCGCGCTCGCGCTCGCCGGCGGTGGTGTCCAGCGCGGCATTCAGCGCGCCGTACAGCACCGCCATCAGCACGAAGAACGGCAGCATGCTGGTGAGCTGCGCGGCACGGGCACGCGGGTCGGCCAGGTCACGCTCCTCCACCTGCACCGGCTGCAGCAGCGCCGGTGCCACGCCGCGCCAGGCCAGGCGCAGCAGGGCCTGCTCCTGGCTGAAGCCCTGCAGCAGCCGCGTGAGCCGGCCCACGCCGCCCTGGGCCCGCGTGTTGGCGCTGGCGCTCACCACCTCCACCAGCGGCGGCACGCCGCGCGCCAGGTCGGCCTCGAAGTCGGGCGGCAGCACCAGCACCGGGTCGCCCAGGCGCCGCGCGACGAGCTGGCGTTCGTAGTCGGCCGGCGCGGGCTTGAGCACATAGGTCTGGCGCTCGAGGTAGTTGCGCAGGCTGGGCGCGTGCTCGATGCCCACCGCATGGATCTCGCGCGCCTCGGCGCGCTGCTCCATGCCGGCCACCAGCGCCGACAGCGCCACCAGGATCACCGGCCCGATGGCCACCGACGACAGCACCACCATCATCAGCGTGCGGCGGTCGCGCAGGGCATCGCGCAGCTCCTTCAGGAAGACGATCCACGCGAGTTTCATGAACGCTCCCCGGAGGCGCCCGCGCCAGCCGCCGCCGCGGTGCCGAACGCGAGCTTGACGAAGCAGGCTTCGAAGTCGGTGTCGCCGGTGCGCGCCAGCAGCTCGGGCACGCTGCCCTGGGCCACCGCGCGGCCGTGCGCCACCACCACCACCTGGTCGCACAGGCGCTCCACCTCCTGCATGATGTGGGTGGAGAACACGATGCACTTGCCCTGCTCGTCGCGCAGCCGGCGCAGGGCGTCGCGCAGGCTGCGCGTGGCCAGCACGTCCAGCCCGTTGGTCGGCTCGTCCAGGATGATGTGCGACGGGTCGTGCACCAGCGCCCGCGCCAGCGCCGTCTTCATGCGTTCGCCCTGGCTGAAGCCCTCGGTGCGCCGGTCCAGCAGCGCCTGCATCTCCAGCATCTCGGCCAGGGTGTCGGCGCGCGCCTGGGCGGCCGCCGCGGCCATGCCCTGGAGCTGTCCGTAGTAGACGATGTTCTCGCGTGCGGTGAGCCGCGGGTACAGCCCGCGTGCGTCCGACAGGATGCCCATGCGCGCGAGCGCCCGCTGCGGCTCGCGGCAGACATCGATGCCGTCCACGTGGATGTGGCCGGCGTCCGGCGCGATCAGCGCCGCGATCATGCGCAGCGTGGTCGTCTTGCCGGCGCCGTTGGGCCCCAGCAGGCCGGTGATGCAGCCGTTGGCGGCCCGCAGGCCCAGGCCCTGCACCGCCTGCACCACCCGGGCCTTGCGGCCACGGCCCTGCACGAAGCGCTTGTCCAGCCCCTGTACGTCGATCATCGGGCGGCTCCCGAGGCCGGGCCCGGCGGCTCGACGGCCGGCGGGCGCGGCAGCTTCGCGGCACAGGTGGTGTCGGTGCCCAGCGCGGCCGCATCGTCGGGCGCGTCGATGAAGCGCTGCACCGCATCCCGCAGGCAGGCCAGCTGCAGCGTGCCATGGCCGGCATTGGGCACCAGCACGTGCCGCGCCCGGGCCCCCAGGGCCTGCGCCACGCGCGCCCCGTGGCGCGGTGGTGTCACCGGGTCGGCGCTGCCGCTGAGCACCAGCGTCGGGGCCGGTGCGGGCGGCAGGGTGTAGAAGCCCGCTGGCGGGGTGCCGCGGGGCCAGTGCGCGCACACCTGGCGGTAGAGCTGCGCGAAGCTGGTGCCGAAATCCGCGCCCGGGGCGTCGGTGGCGTCGTCCAGCCGCGGCAGGTCTTCGGCGCAGACCACCGAGAAGTGCATGCCGGTGGCCAGCGCGCCGGTGCCGCCCAGCGCGTTGGAGAGCCCTAACAAGGGTGTGAAGCGGCCATCGGCCGCGGCCGTGATCGCGGCCGGCAGGCCCGAGGCCAGCGCGGGGCTGTACAACGGGCCGCGCACGGTGCCCAGCACCATCGACCGCGTGAGCGTGACGCGCTCTTCCTGGCCGGTGACCGGGTGCTGCAGCGTCAGCGTGCGCGGCAGGCCGGCCAGCAGCCGCTGCCAGGACGCCCGCAGCGCCGGGTGGCGGCGGCTGCAGCCGGGCTCGGCCTCGCAGGCGGCGAACACCGCCTCCAGCGCCGCCTGGTTGTCGGTGGAGAAGGCCGCGGGCAGCACCATGTCCGGCGGCGCCACGCCATCGAGCACCACGCGCCGCACGCGCTGCGGGAACTGGCGCTGGTACTCCAGCGCCGCGCGGGTGCCGTAGGAGGCGCCGATGGCGTTGATCCGTGCCACGCCCAGCTGCTCGCGCACGGCGTCGATGTCGGCCATGGCGAGGGTGGTGGTGTATTGGCGCAGGTCGCCGTGCGGCAGGGCCTGCAGTGCCTGGCGGCAGGCCTCCAGGCGCTGCAGCTGGCGTGTTTCGTCCAGCAGCTCGGCCAGCGGGCGCGGGGGCTGGCGTTCGTCGTCGTCGGGGCACTTCAGCGGCGCGCTGCGGCCGGTGCCCCGCTGGTCCACGAACACCAGGTCGCGCCGGTTGGCCA
Source organism: Burkholderiales bacterium (assembly GCA_016213205.1). Classification (GTDB taxonomy): domain Bacteria; phylum Pseudomonadota; class Gammaproteobacteria; order Burkholderiales; family Burkholderiaceae_C; genus Pseudaquabacterium. Next base: position 5,377 of record JACRAZ010000062.1, on the reverse strand, counting down.
GGCGCGCGAAGCGCCGTGACAGCGGGCCGGCCAGATCGATCGCGCTCTGCCCCGGCCCGCCCGCGAAGAAGAACACCGGGTCCGCCGCCTTGTTGCGCGCCAGCGCGGGCAGCACCGCGAACTGCAGCTGGATCCGTGCGCCGCCGGAGGCCGCCGGGTCGAGCGCGCGCGCCACGCTGCCGCACAGCGCTTCGTGCTCCACGCCTTTCAGGCGGCAGGGCTGCAGCGCTGGCGGGGCGGCGGTGGCCATGCCCGCGGCGGCCCCGGCGAACAGGAGCATGGCGATGCGTGCGACAGGCAGCGTCAACGGGCGCGAGAGCATGGCGCCGATTGTTGCGGTGGCCACGCCGGCAGCGCGCGGTGCTGCGGCCAGCGGCGGGAAAGGTGGCACGAAGGGTCGTGCAGGACGCATCGGCGGCGTGCGAGTCGGCGGGTCTGCGGTCGCGGCGGCTCAGCCCGCCAGCAGCCGGGTGAGCTCGCCGCTGTTGATCAGTCGGGCCAGGTCGTTCGCGCCGCCCACCAGCATGCCCTTGACGAATACCATCGGGAAGGTGGGCCAGCCGGTCCACATCTTCAGTGCATTGCGGCGCCGCCATTGGCTCAGGTAGCTGCCGTACTCGAGGTAGTGGTAGGGCACGCCGGCGTTGTCCAGCAGGCGGCGCGCCTTGCGCGGAAACGGGTTCTGCTTCATGCCCACCACCAGCACCGCGTGCTGCGCGGCGGCGGCCTGCACCTCGCGCACCACGTCGGCATGGTGCGTTGCCACGAACTGGCGCACGGCCGGGTGGATCTGGGCTTCGTCGAGGATGGCGCGGGGCATGTCGGGTCCGTGGTCTGCGGTGGTGGGCGCGAGCATAGCCGCAGCGCGGCCCGGGGCTATTCGGCGCGGGCTATCGTCGGCCTCCCCTTGCCCTGGAGATCCGCGTGAAGCTCTACTACAGCCCCGGCGCCTGTTCGCTCAGCCCGCACATCGTGCTGAAGGAATCCGGCCTGCCCTTCGAGGCCGTGCTGGCCAGCACCAAGACCCACAAGCTGGCCGATGGCACCGACTACTACACCATCAACCCCAAGGGCTACGTGCCGCTGCTGGAACTCGACGACGGGCAGCGCCTGACCGAAGGCCCGGCCATCGTGCAGTACATCGCCGACCAGGTGCCGGCCCAGGGCCTGGCGCCGGCAGCCGGCACGATGGCCCGCTACCGCGTGATGGAGTGGCTGAACTTCATCTCGTCCGAGGTGCACAAGAGCTACTCGCCGCTGTTCAACCCGGCCATGCCCGAAGAGGGCAAGGCGGTGTACCGCCAGCGCCTGCTGGGCCGCTACCAGTGGCTGAACGAACAGCTCGAGGGCCGGCAGTACCTGATGGGCGAGCAGTTCACCGTGCCCGACGCCTACCTGTTCACGGTAACGAACTGGGCCTCGCGCGTGGGCGTCGACCTCTCCGGGCTGGCGCACCTGCAGGCCTTCATGGCCCGCATGCTGGCGCGCCCGGCGGTGCAGGCCGCGATGAAGGCCGAAGGCCTGATCGCCTGATCCGGCCCGGCTGTCGGCCCCGGCTCAGGTGCTGCGGGGCGACAGGGACTTGGCCAGCGCATCGCAGGTGGCGCGCTGGCTGTCGGCGGCGTCGAGCTTGCCGCACACGCCGTCGAGCTGCTGGCGCAGGCGCTGCACCGTGGCGCTGTGCTGGCCCTTGGCATTCCAGCTCGCGAGCTTGCTGCCCACCCGCTGCAGCGAGCGGGCGCTGCGCTCGTAGAACGCGCCCTTGTCCTGGGCGGCCTCGGCGAACAGCTGGGCCGCGGTCTTCTCGATGCGCGCCGTGTCCTGCGGCGCCAGCTCCACCAGGGCGCTGAAGTAGCTCGCGCCCCATTGCAGCCGCGTGGCCGGCCCCTCGCTCTTGTCGAAGGCCTCGCGGTACCAGCGCAGCGCCTCGTCCTTGCGGCCGAGCTTGCGCGCGTTGCTGCCGAGCTGGCTCATCAGGTAGTAGGGCGAGTGGCTCTTGGCCAGGTTGGCCTTCAGCAGCGCATCGCTTTCGGTCCACAGACCCGCCTGGCCCAGCAGGTGGGCCGCGGCGGTGATCACGGCCTGGCGCTCGTAGCCGTCGGTGATCTGCTGGTCGGCCTGCTGGGTGTGTTCGCGCACCTGCTTGAGCAGCGCGGCGTCGATCTTCGGGTGGCGTTCGTCCTTCGGGCTGTCGATGCGGGCCAGGTCCACCCGCGCCATCAGTGCCGACAGCCGATCGGCGCGCGACAGGGAGGCGTCGGCCTCCAGGCGCAGCAGCGCCGCCTCGAAGGCGCGCGCCAGGGCCTGGCGTTCGGCGCCGGGCTCGGGCGCCAGGGCCTTGGTGATGTCGGGCGCGTAGTTCACCAGCATGTCCATCTGCACGCGGGCCTGTGCCGGCTCGGCCAGCAGCTTGCGCACACGCTCGCGCAGCGCGGCGTCCGGCTTGATGCCCTTGCCGTCGTCGCTGGCGGCCAGCGATTTCAGCAGCAGCCGCGTGGCCGACTCGCTTTCGCCCGCCGGACAGGCCGCCGACAGTTGCGCCAGCAGCCCCGGGCGTTCGGCCTCGGGCACCAGCTGGTCCTGGTCGGTGGCCCAGGAGTACAGCGCCAGCGCGCGCCACTCGGTGCCGGCCAGCGGCTTGCCCGCGCGGGCATCGGCCAGCACGGCCTTCACCGGCCGGCCGCCGGCCAGGCCCTGCTGCAGCAGGGCCATCACCTGCGGCGCGTCGGCCTCGCCGGGCAGGCGGGTGATTTCGGCGCCGTCGGCGTTCATCAGGATCAGCGTGGGGTAGCCACGCACCTTGAAACGGGTGCCGAGCTTCTGGGCGCCGGGCAGGTCGCCGTCGATGTTGACCGCGACGAAGCTCTTCGAGCGCTCAATGAAGTCCTGCCGGTTGAACAGCGTGGCCTTCAGCTGGTTGCAGGGTGGGCACCACTTGGCACCCCAGTACAGCAGCAGCGGTTTCTTCTCGCTGCGGGCCTGGGCGAAGGCCTTGTCGACATCGGCATCGCCGGCGGCGGCCAGCCAGGCCACGCCCGCGCTGGTGGGCGGCGCGGCGGCGTGCGCGGGCAGGGCCGCAAGGCAGAGCGTGGCGCTGAGCAGCGCGGCGTGGGCGGCCCGGGTGAGGCGGCGTCGCATCATGGAGGCTCCTTTGTGGGGACCTGGGATTGTGCCGCCAGGCCGGGCCGCGCCGCAGCCTTCCGGGCGGATGCCCCTTGCGGGCGGGGCAGTCCGCAGGGCGCTGGTGGCCCGATCAGGCCGGCAGTGCCGCCACGGCGCGGGCCATGCGCACGCGGGTGGGCTCGTCGGCCGGGAAGAAGTGCTCCACACGCAGCGAGGCGGCCGTCACATCCAGCGGCGCGCCGAAGGTGGTGAAGGCCGAGAAGAACTTCAGCTCGCCACCCTCGGCGGTGCGCAGCCAGGTCAGCAGCAGTGGCACGGCGCCGGCCGTGGGCGCGTGCGTGGCGAGCCGGCGCGGCAGCTGCGGGCGCAGCTCGTCGACGATGCCGCGCAGCGCGGGGCTGAGCATCGCTTCGCGCTGGGCGCGCTGCCAGATCTCGGCACACACCTCGTCGGCATTGACCAGTGCCGCCGCCAGGCCGCCCGGCATGAAGGTGGCCCGCAGCAGGTTCAGCCCGCCGGCCACCGTGGCGTGCGGCAGCCCCAGCAGCCCCATCAAGGCCAGCGTGCCCCGGTTGGCCTGCAGCAGGTTCCAGGCATCGTCCAGCACGAAGGCCGGGGCGGGGTCGTGCGCCTGCAGCAGGCGGTCGAGCGCGTCGCGCACCGGGGCCATCTCGGCATCGGCCAGCGTGCGCTGCCGGAAGGCCGGCGCGTAGCCGGCGGCCAGCAAGGTGTCGTTGCGCTCGGCCAGTGGTGCTTCCAGTGCGTCGAGCAAGGCATGCAGCATCTCCCGGCTGGCCTGGGCGCGACCGGTCTCGATGCACGAGAGGTGCCGCTGCGACACGCCCACGCGCAGCGAAAGTTCGAGCTGGCTGATGCGGCGACGCTGGCGCAGCGTACGCAACGCGTGCCCCGGGGCCGTGGGCGCAGGGGCCTTGCCGCCGGGGCCGGCGGTGTGGCGAACGGGGGCGGCGGTGCTGTGCATGGCGGCATGGTGCCGCAAGGCGCGCAGCGTGGCGATGACCTGTCAGGTCATCGGGCCGCGAAAGGGGCCCGGCGCCCGTCGGGGGGAAGGCTGGCCTGCGGCGTTGTCCGGCGCCAGCTCAGACCAGTGGCGATTGCGCGTCGTCGTCGTGCGGTTCGGGCGTGGCCCGGGCCAGCGCCATCCAGATGCCGAAGGGCAGCTTCATCGCGCGCCGCGGCGCCGGGCGCAGCACTTCCAGCTCGCCGCTGTCGTGCGCGGCGATCACGCCATAAACCGGCGGCACTTCGTCCGGCCTGCCGATGCCGGCCTTCAGCACGTACCAGCACTCGCCACCGATCTGGCGGTAGGCCTCGCCCTTGGCGGGATTGCGCAGGTCGGCCAGCAGGTCGGCACGGCGCACCTTGACCTCGTGCACCACGGGCTCGAGGTAGTCCTCCACCGTGGTGTGGCGGATAGAGTAGACATCGGGCATCGCCATCACCCAGCGGCCGTCATCCGCGGCGCCGGCGGTGCCGGTGTCGGTGCGTTCGTCGGGGGCTGTGTCTTCCGGCAGGTTTGCGCCCACTTTCGCGCGCAGCGACAACCCGCGCCACACCACCCGTCCGGCGCGCTGCATCTCGCGGGCAATGCGGGCCACCAGTGCCTCGTGGGCGTCACGTGCGGCGCGGTTGCGCTGCAGCGTCTGGGCCAGCAAGGCGATGCCGGCATCCGTCACCCGAACGGTCTCGCGGCCCAGGGCATCACGCTCGCGGGTGAGCAGCCCGGCGGCCAGCAGCTCGATCTCGATCTGGTCCTGGAAGGGCCAGCCGGCCGACCGCCACAGCTCGCGCAGGCGGCGCCGGTGATGCACGCCCAGGGCGGTGGCCGGGTCCGTGTTCACCGGGACACCTGCGGGCTGGCCGATCGGAACCGAGCCCTGTCGGGCGACCGGAACGGCATCGCCATGCAAGCGCGTAGGGATGCGCGCCCGCCGGAGGTGGTGGTGCTTTCGCGCGCCAGGACACGGCTGCTGGCGGCCCGTTGCGGTCTTTGGTCATCGTGCAATGCAGACCTTCGATGGCTGGCGCGACAAAGGCGTGGGCCCTCGGCCTGCGGCGCACGGCTCCGGCGGTCGGCCCGTTGGGCCGACTTCCCGGCCTTGGTCGCTTCGGGGGGCGCGCTGTCGGATTTATCTCCGCGCGCTGCGCGCGCTTCGACCAGCGCCAGCGAGTCAGTTTTGGAAGCGGGCCCTGCGGGCCCGCCGCCCCCCGAACCGCCCAAGCCCGGCGCCTG
>JACRAZ010000061.1 GCA_016213205.1 Burkholderiales bacterium | reverse complement strand
GGGATGCCGTACTTCTCTTCCATGTGCCGGCTGATGTAGTTCATCGAGCGGTAGCAGTGGATGAGGTTGAGCTTGGCCTTGGGCGTGTTCTCGAGTTCGGCGATGGTGCCGTCGCCCGACCATTGCGCGATGACGCGCAGGCCCATCTCTTCCAGCAGGATGCGGCTGCTCCAGGCGTCGCCGCCGATGTTGTAGTCGCCGATGATGGTCACGTCGTACGGCGTGCTCACGAAGTCGGGCCGCTTGTTGGCGTCCATCTTGTCGAACACCCAGTCGCGGATGGCGTCGTTGGCCAGGTGGTGGCCCAGGCTCTGGCTCACGCCGCGGAAGCCCTCGCAGCGCACCGGCACGATGGTGTGGCCTTCGTACTCCTTGCTCTTCTTCTTGCTCACGGCCTCGATGTCGTCGCCGATCAGGCCGATCGGGCACTCGCTCTGGATCGAGATGCCCTTGTTCAGCGGGAACAGGTCCTGGATCTCGTCGATGATCTTGTCGAGCTTCTTGTCGCCACCGAACACGATGTCCTTTTCCTGGAAATCGCTGGTGAACTGCATCGTCACGAAGGTGTCGATGCCGGTGGTGCCGATGTAGTAGTTGCGGCGCGCGGCCCAGCTGTACTGGCCGCAGCCCACCGGGCCGTGTGAGATGTGGACCATGTCCTTGATCGGGCCCCACACCACGCCCTTGCTGCCCGCGTAGGCGCAGCCGCGGATCGTCATCACGCCGGGCAGGCTCTTGATGTTGGACTTCACGCCGCAATCGGGCTTGCCCTCCTCGAACTGGCCCAGGTGCTTGGCCCGGCGCTTGGCCATCTTGTCGGGGTAGGCCTTCAGCACTTCATCGATCAAGGCCTTGTTGGTGGCCTTGCGCTCTTCAACCGTCATGCTCATTTGAATGCTCCTGTAGCAACAGTGCGACTGGGGAAAGACCACCAAGCGGCCACCGCGGAACCGGCTTTGCCGGGCCGCCGGCGGCGCCCCCTTGAGGGGGAAGCGCCGCAGGCGCTCCGGGGGTGGGCCAATCAGGCGGCGAGCGCGGCAGCGGTCTTGCCGACTTCCGATTCGTCAACCGTCTTCATGATCCCGTGCTCCATCAGCAGGTCTTCCAGCTGGTCCATCGTGATGGGGGTGGGGATGGTGCCGTTGCCGGCGTTGGCGTGGATCTTCTCGGCCAGGGTGCGGTACTCGCCGGCCTGCTTGCTGTCGGGCGCGTACTCCAGCACCGTCATGCGGCGCAGCTCGGCGTGCTGCACGATGTTGTCGCGCGGCACGAAGTGGATCAGCCGGCTGCCCAGCATCTTGGCCAGCGATTCGGCGAGCTCCAGCTCCTTGTCGGTCTGGCGCTCGTTGCACACCAGGCCGCCCAGGCGCACGCCGCCGGAATTGGCGTACTTCAGGATGCCCTTGGAGATGTTGTTGGCCGCGTACATGGCCATCATCTCGCCGGACATCACGATGTAGATCTCCTGCGCCTTGTTCTCGCGGATGGGCATGGCGAAGCCGCCGCACACCACGTCGCCCAGCACGTCGTAGGAGACATAGTCCACGCCGTCGTAGGCGCCGTTTTCTTCCAGGAAGTTGATCGAGGTGATCACGCCGCGGCCGGCGCAGCCCACGCCCGGCTCGGGGCCACCGGACTCCACGCAACGGATGTCGCGGTAGCCGATCTTCATCACGTCTTCGATCTCCAGGTCCTCCACCGAGCCGGCCTCGGCGGCCAGCGAGAGGATGGTGTCCTGCGCCTTGGCGTGCAGGATCAGGCGGGTGGAATCGGCCTTGGGGTCGCAGCCGACGATCAGGATCTTCTGGCCCATTTCCGCCAGCGCGGCCAGGGTGTTCTGCGAGGTGGTGGACTTGCCGATGCCACCCTTGCCATAGAAGGCGATCTGCCGAAGTTTTGCCATTTCAGTGCTCCAGTGAATTCGAGAAACGTTGGACGAGACACAAGCGGTCGTCGCGATCTCTATGCAGCCTTCGGTGCCTGTATGGGTCTTCTTATGAAGGTCCCTCGGGGCCTGACATCGGGCGTCGCGCACCCCCTCCATCGCAATGCCCGTGCCATGTTGTGCTTCGAGCGCCAAGTGCTTGTTTTTGCGGGGGAAATCGCCGAAAACGGGGTTCCCGGCGGGGCCGCCGGCGAATGTGGGAAACACGACAAACCGGGGGCCATGTCACGTGGCGGCGCCCACAACGCGCCATCGCCCGCGCCCCGCGGCGGCGCCCTTCTCACAGGGCAAAGCGCTCTGCCCGCGCGGGCTGGTACGGCCGTTGCTCTGTAGAGCGCATGCAAGCCCTGCCCATCCTGGCCGCGAACCCCAATCCGCACTACGAGCGCTTCGGTGGCCAGGCCGCCGTGGTGAAGCTGGTGCAGGCCTTCTATGCCGCAATGGACACGCTGCCCGAGGCGCGCACGATCCGCGCGATGCACGCGCCCGACCTGCGCGCCACGCAAGCCGTGCTGGTGAACTACCTGGCTGAATGGATGGGCGGGCCGAAAGCCTATTCGGCCGACCGCGGCCCGCCGATGCTGCGCCGCCGGCACCACCCGTTCGACATCGACGACGCCGCGCGCGACGCCTGGATGGCCTGCATGCGCCAGGCCCTGCACGAGACCTGCGCCGACAGCGCACTGAACGCGGAACTGGAACAGGCCTTCTTCAAGATCGCCACCCACATCCGCAACACCGAAACCCCTTCCCCACCCCGGAGCCTCTGATGAGCACCACCGTTGCCGAACCCGGCCTGGACACCACCGCCTTCGCCCGCCTGCAAGCCGAAGGGCGCCTGCTGAACCCGGTGCTCAAGGGCGCCACGCACAAGCCTGGCCGCTTCGGCTTCCGCGGCGAACTGGCGCTGCGCTTTGCCGCCAAGATGGCCGACGAAGCGCGCCCGCCCGAACTCACCTGCGACCAGGTGATCGCGGTGGCGCAGGCGGGCGACGCGAAGCTGCCGTTCTTTGCCGGCTACCTGCTGAGTTTCGAGCACCTGAAGGACGTGGCCGAGGCGCTGGGCGACACGCTCTCGGCGGGCGGCAAGTACTTCCTGTTCTGCAACAACATCGACCTGAGCAAGAAGTACCAGGTGCCGTACAAGGGCGCGATGTTCTACGTGCTGCCGATCGACGAAGCCACCGTCTACAACGAGCTGCTCGACCTGCTGTACCTCGAGAAGAACGAACTGAAGAAGCTGGACACGGCAGGCAAGACCGACCGCGTGGCCGATGCGGCGCTGAAGTTCGACATCACCTTCGACACCATCACCTACGCCGAAGGCCTGGCCCTGATGGGCCCGGTGCGCAACCCCAACGAAAACCGGCCCGTGTGATGTTGGCCGCCAAGACGCCTGCGGCGTCGGCCACGAGGGGTTCCCGTAGGGAGCCCGCTCGTGCTCCCTGGGGAGCGTCCGCCTTGGGGCGGCCCGGCGCCGGGCCTCTCCCCTTCGGCCATGTCGGCAGAGCATGATCCCTTTCGCTGGTATTCGACCAACCTGGTCGGCATTCCCGCGCCAGTGCTGGCGAGCGAGGCCTTCAACGCGCACCCGCAGCCGCTGCAGATTGCCGGCACGCGCGAGGCCAATGCGGGCCTGTTCGCACTGCTGGGCTGCAGCAGCAATGCCGAAGAGGCGCGCGAGATGTTCGCCCACTACATGAGCCTGGCCTTCGGCCTGGAGAAGCCCGTGCCCGGCGCGGCCGACGGCGGGCAGCGGCGCCGCTGGCGTGCCAGCTACCTGAAGCTGCTGCAGGGCTGGGGGCTCGATTCGAACGGCCCCGCCGGCGCCGTGCTCAAGGGCTGGGTGGAAAGCCGCTTCGGCCTGGTGCCGCGCTTCCACAAGGCGCCGCTGGGGCGCTTTCCGTCCCCCGCGTGGGTGGGCTACCTCGAAGAGAAGGCGTCCAGCCGCTTCCACAACAACAACATCTTCCAGCAGCTCGACCTGCTGTTCGAGTTCTGCCAATGGATGCTGGCGCGCGGCTGGGGGCCGGGCGAGGGAACCCACCTGCCCCTGTGGCGCGGCAGCACGCGCTGCGAGGAGCAACTCGTTGCGGGCAGCCTGCGCGAGCGCCGCTGCACGCTGCGGCTGAACAACCTGGTGTCGTTCAGCCGCACGGCCGAAGGCGCCGGGTGCTTCGGCGATTGGGTGCTGCACGCCCAGGTGCCGCGCTGCAAGCTGCTGCTGGTGCCCGGGCTGCTGAACAGCGTGGCGCTGCACGGCGAGGACGAGGTGCTCGCCCTCGGTGGCGACTACCGGGTGGAGGCCCGTTATGCCTGCTGAGGCCGCGGCCGCCCTGCAGGACCGCGCCCTCGGCGCCTACCTGGGCCTGGCCATCGGCGACGCGCTGGGCGCCACCGTGGAGTTCATGACCCCGCGCGAGATTGCCGCTCACTTTGCGGGCCAGGGCGGCATGCACCGGCACATCGTGGGCGGCGGCTGGCTGAAGCTGCCCGCCGGCCAGGTGACCGACGACACCACGATGAGCCTGGCCCTGGGTGATGCGCTGCTGCGTGGCCACCGCGAAGGCCGGCCCTTCGACACCCGGCTGATCGCCGACGCCTTTGCCGCCTGGTGGCGCGCCAGGCCGGTGGATTGCGGCAACACCTGCCGGCGCGGCATCCTGCGCTACCTGCAGCACGGCAGCCTGCAGGGCGAGCCCAACGAGGGTGATGCCGGCAATGGCGCGCTGATGCGCAACCTGCCGGTGGCGCTGGCCACGCTGGGCGACGACGCGGGGTTCGAGCGCGTGTCCGTCGCGCAGGCCCGCATCACGCACCACCACGCCTTGTCCGATGCGGCGGTGCTGGGCATCGGCCACCTGCTGCGCGCGCTGCTGGCCGGCGCCGATGCCGCCGCCGTGGCCGCCGCCAGCGACGCGCTGGCCGAGCGCCAGCCGGCCTTCCGCTTCCGCCCCTACCGGGGCCGCGCCAGTGCCTACGTGGTGGACACGGTGCAGACCGTGCTGCACCACCTGAACACCCACGCCGATTTCGAGACCGCGCTGCTGGCCACGGTGAACCGTGGCGAGGACGCCGACACCACCGGCGCGCTGGTGGGCATGCTGGCCGGCGCACGCTGCGGCGCACGCGCCTTGCCGCGCCACTGGCTGCGCCAGTTGCTGCCCGCGGTGGTGCAGGCCGTCACCCGCCAGGCGGACGCACTGCTGGCGCTGGCCGCATCGCGCCCGAGCCCGCCTCCGCCTGCGCCACCCCCACGGCCCGGCACCCTGCCCGTGCCCCACGCCTGCCCCTGAGGAGCCCCCCATGCCCATCCACGACTACCGCTGCACCGCCTGCCAGGCCCAGTTCGAGCTGCTGGTGCGCAGCAGCACCGTGCCCACCTGTCCGCAGTGCGGCAGCACGGTGCTGGAGCGCTGCATCTCGCTCACCGCGCCGCAGGGCAACAGCAAGGCCATCATCGCCGCCGGCCGCCGCGCCGCCGCGCGCGAGGGCCACTTCAGCCACTACAGCAAGGCCGAACGCGCCAAGCTGCGCTGAACCGGCGCACACCAGCCGCACCCGCACGCGGTGCAACGGCCGGCCGCTTCACCGGGGCTCGGCCGGCGGCGACGACGCGGGTTCGTCGCCAGCGCCCTGCACCGGCGGCAGCCACTGCAGCAGCTTGGTGTACAGGCTTTCCGGCTCCACCGGCTTGGACAGGTGATCGTTCATGCCCGCGGCCAGGCAGGCTGCCCGGTCTTCACCGAAGGCATTGGCCGTCATCGCGATGATCGGCACCGCCGCTGTGCCGGCCTGCCGGATGCGCCGCGTGGCCTCCAGGCCATCCATGCCCGGCATCTGCATGTCCATCAGGATCAGCGCATGGGGCCGCTGGCCGGCCAGCTCGGTGGCGGCCTGGCCGTCTGCGGCCGTGTCGACCTGCAGGCCCACGGCCTGCAGCAGCGCCACGGCCACCTCCTGGTTGATCGGGTTGTCCTCGGCCAGCAGGATCGGGGTGCCCTGGTACCACCGCTTTAGCCGGGCCTCGGCCGTGCTGGCCGGGGCGCCGGGGCCCTGAGCCCCCTCGCGCTTGAGCAGGCCCACCAGCGCATCGTGCAGCGCCGAGCCGGTGATCGGCTTGAGCAGCACGCGCCCGATCTGGGCCACCCGGCTGCGTTGCCACATCCGGGGGTCGTCGTAGGCCGTCACCAGGATGCTGGGCGGCATGCCCGCCCCCAGCAGGCCGGCGGCCTGCTGCAGCAGCTCGACACCGTCCATGCCGTCCATCAGCCAGTCGACCACCAGCACATCGAAGAAGCGCCCGTCATGGACACCTTGTTCGAGCATTGCCAGTGCATGGGCCCCGCTGGCGCACGAGGCGACCTGCAGGCCCAGCGCAAGCAGCCGGTCGGTGATGGCCTCGCGTGACTCGGCCAGATCGTCGACCAGCAGCACCCGCAGACCGTCCAGGCTGGGCGCCTTCAGCGGCGCCGGATCGCCGGCCACCTTGTCCAGCCGCGCGGTGAAGTAGAAGCTGCTGCCGCCGGCGGGCGGGCTGTCCAGCCCGATGCTGCCGCCCATGAGCTGGGCAAAGTGGCGCGTCAGCGCCAGGCCCAGGCCGGTGCCGCCGTGCTGCCGGGTGGTGGACATGTCGCCCTGCTCGAAGGCGTCGAACACGCGCGCCTGCAGCGCCTGCGGCACGCCCGGCCCGGTGTCCTGCACCTCGAAGCGCACGAGCAGCGAGGTGGCGTCCTCCGACACGCGTTCGCCGCGCAGGCGCACCCAGCCGGTGGGCGTGAACTTCACCGCGTTGCCGAGCAGGTTGACCAGCATCTGGGTCAGGCGGGTCGGATCACCCAGCAACCGTGGTGGCAGGTGGTCGGTGTCCACCACCAGCTCGAGCTGCTTCTCGTCGGCCTTGGGCCGCACCAGCTCCACCGAGCGCTGCACCACGTCGTCGAGCAGGAACTCGCGCTGCTCCAGCGTCATGCGCCCCGATTCGATCTTCGAGAGGTCGAGGATGTCGTTGATCACCTGCAGCAGGTGACGCGAGGCCGTCTGCACCTTGTCGAGCCGGCTGCGCTGCAGTTCGTCCTTCTCGTCGCGCAGCAGCAGGTGGTTCAGGCCCATGATCGCGTTCATCGGCGTGCGAATCTCGTGGCTCATGTTGGCCAGGAACGAACTCTTCGCGCGGCTGGCTGCCTCGGCGTTGGCACGGGCGTGCTGCAGCTCCGTCACGTCGAACAGCCAGGCCAGCACGGCCGGCCGGCCGTCGTATTCGATCACCATGTAGGAGGCCAGCGCCCACTGCGGCGGCAGGTCCGGGCGATCGGGCAGGTGCAGCTCGACCAGCCGGTTGAGCACCGTCTCGCCCTGGCGCAGGCAACGCCGGATGTCCGCGAAGACCGCCGGATCGACATAGGCGGTGGAGATGTCCATGCCGCGCGCTTCGTCCTCGCTGCGGCGCACCAGCTCGCAGAAGGCCCGGTTCATGAACAGCACCCGGTTGTCTTCCAGGCCCGCCACGCGCACCGCCATCGGCGAGGCCGCCAGCACCCGGCGCAGCGTGGCCTGCTGCTGGCGCAGCCGCGAGTAGTCGATCATCGCCGTGCGGGTGCTGAGGAAGCGCCCCTGCGCATCGCGGACGACGGAGGCCGACACCAGCACCGGCAGGGTGCTGCCGTCGCGCCTGACGAACTCGATCTCCAGCTCGTTGCGCGAGCCGGTGGCCTTGAGCAGGGGAAAGTTCTGCTGAAAGGTCAGCACCGAGGCCGGCGTCATGAAGGTGGTGATGTGCTGGCCCAGCATCTCCTCGCGCGCATAGCCCAGCCATTTCAGCTCGGTGTCGTTCACGCGCAGCAGCACGCCCTCGGCATCGAGCGAGTGGTAGCCGCAGGGGGCCTGGTTGTACAGGTCGTCCAGCTCGTGCGCCTGGCCGCGGATCTGCGCCTCGGCCTGCTTCTGCCCGGTGATGTCGGTGGCCAGCGAGAACACGCCCTGGACACGCCCGTCCAAGCGCTCGGGCGTGAGGGTGACCAGCAGGTCCTGCGCGCGGCCGTCGGGCCCGGTCAGCTGCTGTTCGAAGGTCTGGGGCTCACCGGCCAGCGCCGCGCGGTAGAAGGCCTCCTCCCGGGCCAGCTGCGGCGGCGCCAGCAGCTCGCCCAGCGGCACGCCGACGAGATCGCGCGGGGCCTTGCCGAACCAGCGCCCGAGTGCCGTGTTCGCAAAGCGGTTGCGAAGCCCCTTGTCCCAGTAGCCGATCGCGCTGGGCAGGGTGTCCGTCAGCCCGCGGAAGAAGCGCTCGCCGCGTTCGAGCTCGCGCGTGCGGTCCGCCACGCCCTGCTCGAGCCGCTGCTTCTGCTGCGCCAGCCGGCGCGCACCCCAGAAGAAGAAGGCCGTCACCGGCAGCACCACCAGTGCCAGCGACGCGGCCGTGCGCAGCCAGGCGGCATCGCGGGTGGCGTGCCCCACGGTCATCCAGAACGGCGAATGGCGGAACCGCTGGTAGGTGTAGGCCCGCTCGATGCCGTCGATCGGGGCCACCGTGCGGTACACGTAGTGGTCGCGGCCGGGCTGCGCACGCATCAGGTCACGGATCGTCTGCGACACGTTGCGGTTGCCGACGCCAGCGTCGGCCGCGGCCAGCGCCGGCACCCGGACCACCTGCCGCAGATCGGCCGTGCGCAGGTTGATCACCCCCTGCGGGCCCACGTCCACCTGGCCGAAGAAGTCGGCGATGGACGCCACCGGGATCGTGGCATACACCACCCCGAGAAACTCGCCATCGCTGCGCTCGATGCGGCGGGCCACGACGAGCGACCATTCAGGCGACAGCCGGGGCTGCAGCGGGCCGTCGAAGATCAGCTCGCGCTCGCCGGCCCTGGCACGGATGAAGTAGGGGCGGTCGGCGGCGTCGGGGCGGGCGCCGTGGAGATCGGTGAACCCGGTGTTGAAGAAGTTGATGCCGTCCTTGTCGATGATGCCGATGCGCTTGATGAACGGGTTGATCGCGACATCGTTGCGCACCTCCTCGGTCAGGCGCGCGAGTTCCGGTTCGCCCATCCGCGTGACATAGGCGTAGCGGTAGGCCACCGAGTTCAGCAGCGCATCGGCCTGGTCGAACGCGTGTTCGGTCTGCTCGGCCAGCAGGATGGCCGCATTGCGCAGCGTCAGCTCGGACAGGCGCCGGCTCTCCTGCCGCTGGTTCAACAGCACGTAGGCGCACAGCGCCACGAGCACCGCCGTGGCCACCCACGCCACCGCGAAGTGCAGCGACCAGGGGCGCGCGGCCCGGCTCATGCGGGGCGCTCCGGCCCGCGCCTCACTGCCCGCTGCCGGCCTTCGCTGCGCATTGCCGCGCCATGCCCGGCGCGGGCTGAAGACATCGCTGCCATGGGCGCTCCTCGAGCCTCAGGACACGTTCGGCACGCGTGGTCCTGCCACCCGCGCCAGTTTAGTGCCGCAACGCGCGTGTGCGCCGGCGCACCGACAGGCGCCGCCGCACGCCGCAGGATGCAGCGCTCGGGCCGCACGCCCTGGCCCGGCCGGGCCGCGCGGGCGACAGGCCCTCACTGCACCGGGAAGGACCCGCCATGAGCACCGTCACCACCGCAGACAACACCCAGCTCTACGTGAAGGACTGGGGCACGGGCCGGCCCGTGATCCTGATCCACGGCTGGCCGCTCTCGGCCGACAGCTGGGACGACCAGGCGATGGCCATCGCCGACGCCGGCCACCGCGCGATCGCCTACGACCGGCGCGGCTTCGGCCGCTCGTCGCAGCCGTGGAGCGGCTACGACTACGACACGCTGGCCGACGACCTGGCGGCGGTGATCCATCAGACCGAGGCGCGCGACGCCGTGCTGGTGGGCTTCTCGATGGGCGGCGGCGAGGTGGCGCGCTACATGTCGCGCTATGGCGGCAAGTCGGTGGTGCAGGCGGTGCTCGTCTCCTCGGTGCTGCCGTTCCGGCTGAAGACGCCCGACAACCCCGCCGGCACCGACCAGGCCGCGTTCGACAAGACCGCGCTGGCCCTCGCGGAAGACCGCCCCAGGTTCCTGGCCGGCTTCTTCCGCACCTTCTTCGGCGTCGACACGGCGCGCGAGCCCGTCAGCGACGAGTTGCTGGCTTGGGCGCGCGGCGTCGCGATGCAGGCCAGCCTGAAGTCCACGCTGGCGTGCCTGGCGTCGTTCTCGAGCACCGACTTCCGCAGTGACCTCGGCGCCATCAAGGTGCCCACGCTGATCGTCCACGGCACCGAAGACAAGACGGTGCCGATCGACGCCTCCAGCCGGGCCGCGGCGAAGGGCATCGCGCACCACACGCTGGTCGAGTATGAGGGCGCGCCACATGGCCTGTTCGCCACCCACAAGCAGCGGCTCACCAAGGACCTGCTCGACTTTCCCGGGCGCTGAAGGCCTGCTGGGCGGCCGATGGCGCCTACCATCGGCCTTCCGGCAGCTCCCACGGCACCCCCATGACAGCGAACACGGGCACGGCAGCAGCGTCATCGGCGGGTACGCCACCCACGGGCTTCTGGCAGGACCTGTGCACCACCGATTTTGCGCAGGTCGATCCGCTGCGCACGATCGCGCTGCTGCCGGTGGCCGCCATCGAGCAGCACGGCCCGCACCTGCCGCTGTCGACCGACGCGCTGATCAACGAAGGCATCGTGCGCCTGGCGATGCAGCGCCTGCCCGCCGGCAGCTCGGTGCTGGTGCTGCCGGCGCTCACGGTGGGCGACAGCCTCGAACACACAGCGTTCAAGGGCACCTTGAGCGTCGAGCTGGACGCGCTGCTCGGGCTGTGGCTGTCCATCGGGCGCAGCGTGGCGCGCGCCGGCGTGCGCAAGCTGGTGGTCTTCAACAGCCACGGCGGCCAGCGCGCGCATGTCGACCAGGTGGCGCTGCGCCTGCGGGCGGAGTGCGGCCTGCTGGTGGTGCGCGCCCACAGCTTTGCGCTGGGCATGCCGGCGGGCCTGTTCGAGGCCGACGAGCTGGCCCACGGCCTGCACGGCGGCGCGGTGGAAACCTCGGTGCTGCTGCACCTGCGGCCGGACCTGGTGCGGCAGCATGCGCTGGCCGACTTTGCATCGGCCGGGCGTGCCTGGCCCGCACCCGGCGGCGTGCTGGGCCTGGAAGCGGCGGCCAGCCTGGGCTGGATGATGCAGGACATCAACCCCGCGGGGGCCTGCGGCGATGCCACCGCCGCCACGGCCGCCAAGGGCGAGCAGGTGCTGAACCACTGGGCCGACCGGCTGACCACGCTGCTGGACGAGGTGGCCCGCCATCCGCTGCCCCAGGGCCTTTTTACCCCGGGGCGGTGACCGTCTGCGCGGTGCCGGCGGGCCCGGCCTGGCCGGGCCCCTCGGCACCGCCCGGCTCCACGCCCGGTGCATGCGCATAGTGGCCGGCGCGCTGCTGCTTGGTGCGAACATAACGTGCATTGAGCGCGTGCATCGGCACCGGCAGCGCCACCCGGTCCGCCACCTCCAGGCCGGCGCGCCGCAGGAACTCGATCTTGTGCGGGTTGTTGGTCAGCAGCCGGATGCGCGAGATGCCCAGGTGCCGGAGCATCGCCACCGCGGGGCCGAAGTCGCGCTCGTCGGCGCTGAAGCCCAGGTGGCGATCGGCATCGATGGTGTCCAGCCCTGCATCCTGCAGGCGGTAGGCCCGCAGCTTGTTGGCCAGGCCGGTGCCCCGCCCTTCCTGGGCCAGGTAGAGCAGCACGCCCCCGGTTTCGGCCAGGTGGGCAATGCCCAGGCGGAGCTGGTCGCCGCAATCGCAGCGCAGGCTGCCCAGCAGCTCACCCGTCAGGCATGCGGAGTGCAGGCGCACGGGCACCGGCTGGTCCATGTCCGGCAGGCCCACCACGATGGCCAGGTGTTCGGCATCACCCTGGGGCTCGCGGAACAGCACCAGCGTGCAGTCGTCGCAGGCTGCGATCGGCAGCCGCGCATCGCTGATGCGCAGCAGCGCCGCGCCGGCGCCGGCGCCGCTGGTGGCGCTGGCGGCGCTGGCGGCGCTGGCGCCGAGGTCGGTGTCGAACACTCGCAGCACCTCGGCCTGCCGCAGGCCCGGCAACGCGGCGGCCGGCAGCTCGAACACCAGCACCGCCGGCACGAGGCGCGCACGCTTGGTCAGTTGCAGCACACGGTCCAGCGCGGCACCGGCAGGCCGCACCGCGCCCACCAGACCGGGCGCATCCGCCGAAACTCGGTGAGCAGCCTGTCGAGCCGGATCGAGGCCTGCGCGCCGGCGGCCTCGCTGCCGGGCTGCTGCAGGTTCGGGGAAGGTGGGTTCATGGTCTGGCTGCTTTTGCGGTGTTCAACGGGTTGGAAGCGGCCCCAGGGGCGGGCCCGGTGGTTCGGCCCGGTGCGCGGTGGCGGGTACGATGGCCGCAGCGTTTTCGCTGCCACGCCGCTTGCCGGCCCCGCCCCCGCGCCAGATGAATGCCCCCGCCTCGCCTTCGGGCCCTGCCCTGCCGGACGCCGGTGCCCGGCCGGCGGCCGTCCTGTGGCCGGCCCTGCGCGATGCGGTTCGCGCGCGCAGCGCCATGGCGCCGCCTGCCCTGCCGCCGGACACCCTGGCCTGGGCCCCGGACACCGGCTGGCGCCTCCAGGGCTGCTGGGACGCCGAGGCGCAGGCCCTGTTCACGCTGTGCCAGCCGCTGCTGGGGGCCGGGCCGGCCGGCGCGGCCTGGGTGGTGGCCCAGCTGGGCCAGAGCCTGGACGGCTGCGTGGCCACCCGCACCGGCGACTCGCGCTTCATCAACGGCCCCGAGACGCTGCGCCACCTGCACCGCCTGCGCGCCCTGTGCGACGCGGTGATCGTGGGCGCCGGCACCGTGGCGGCCGACAACCCCCGCCTGACCACCCGCCTGGTGGACGGGCCCCACCCCACCCGCGTGCTGCTCGATCCGCAGTTGCGCCTGGCCGGCCACCTGGCCCGGGCGCAGGTGTTCCGCGACGGGCTGGCCCCCACGCTGTGGGCGTGTGATGCCCGGTGGCAGCACGCGGCCGTGGCGCAGGCCGGCGCCGAGCGTGTGCTCGCCGTGGCCGGCCTGCTGCGCGAGGACAGCACGCTGGATCTGGCGCGCGTGGTGTCGGCACTGCGGGCACGCGGGCTGGTGCGCCTGTTTGTCGAAGGTGGCGGCGTGACGGTGTCGCGTTTTCTCGCGCAGCGGTGCCTGGACCGGCTGCACCTGGCCGTGGCGCCGCTGATCATCGGCAACGGCCGGCCCGGCCTGCGCTTCGAAGGCCCCGCGCACCTGGCCGACTGTGCCCGCCCGCCGTGCCGTGTGCATCGCATGGGGGTGGATCATCTGTGGGACCTGGCGCTGCGGACCTGAACGCGCCGGACCGGCCGGTTGCTCATGCGCTCATCGCCCCGGTGCCCCCAGGCCCTGGGCCGGCGTGGCAAGGAGGTCGACATGGCCCACCCGCAGGCGGCCGCCATCGATGGCGGCCGTGCGGCGCAGGCGCCAGGACTGCACGGTGTCGTGCGCGGCGGGGTGCTGTTCCAGCGCCGCGTCGGCCATGCCGTCGATCAGGGCCTGCTGCATGCGTGGCGCACTGGCGCCGTCAATGACCCAGTCGCTGCAGGCCTGCCAGGTGTCGTGGCCGGTGCTGGCCAGCTGCTGCAGCGCGGCGGCCGGCGCCGCCGGCCCCAGGGCCGGACCGAAGCCCTTGTCGCGCCGCTGGTGCTGGCTGAACAGGCCGTGCACCAAGGCGTCGTCCGGATCGGCCGGGTCCCAGGCCGTCCGCCCGTCAACGCTGAGGCTGAACAGCACGGCGGCGTGGGCGGCCCGCGCCTGGTGCAGCAAGGCCTGCAGCCAGGCCGCCGAAACCAGGTCCAGCAGCGCCGAGGCGGTGATCAGCGGCCGCTCGCCGACATCCAGGCCGGCCAGGCCCTGCGCCAGGTCGGCACGCTGGCACACCACGCGGGCGCGGAAGCCCGGGCCGGTGAGGTGCAGCGCCTGTTCATCCCCGCCGCCGCCCGAGCGCAGGAAGCGGTAGCCGCTGCGGCGCGCCCACTCGGCCAGCACCTGCGGCAGCGCGGCCAGCAGCGCGGGGTCGTGGTCCACCAGGCGCCAGTGCTGCGCGCCGCCCAGCACTGGCGCCAGGGCCCGCAGGTTCGCGCCCAGGCCGCAGGCCAGGTCGATGACCACGAGCGCCCGGCCCGCGGCCCGCTGGCGCCAGGGCAGCAGCCGCGCGGGCAGGCCGAGCGCCGCCGATGCCGGCCCGCGTGCGGCCAGGTCGAAGGGCTCGCGCAGTTGCAGCCAGTCGGCGCTGAATCCGCTTATGGCGCAACACCCGGCACGGCTTCGGTGTCGATCGAGGCCAGTGCCGCCGCAAAGCGGGCCACCGCCTGCGGCCAGCTGGGCAGCGCGGCGCGGGCCGAGCGCGCGCCGCTGGCCAGGCGGGCGCGCAGGGCCGGCTCGTCGAGCAGCGCCGCGAGTGCGGCGCGCAGGGCCGCCACATCCCCCGGCGGCACCAGCAGGCCGGCATCAGCGGGCACCGTGTCGGGGATGGCGCCGGCGGTGGTGCTCACCACCGGCAGGCCGTGCGCCAGCGCCTCGGCCAGCGCCATGCCGTAACCTTCAAAATACGTGGCCAGTACAAAGGCGTCGGCCTGCGCGTACAACGCCTGCAGCGCCGGCGCCGACACCTCGCCGTGCAGCCGCACCCGGCCGCCCAGGCCCTGCGCGGTGATCGCCGCGCGCAGCGCGCGGGCCGTGCCGGCATCACGCGTGGCGCTGCCCACGCAGTGCAGCGTCCAGGCGCGGTCCTGCAGGCCGCGCAGCGCTTCGATCAGCACGGCATGGCCCTTGCGCGGGATCAGCGTGGCCACGCACAGCAGGCACAGGCCAGCCTGCCGGGCGGCGCCCGCGCCCGCGCCCGGGCCCGGGCCGGTGGCCAGCGGCGCGGGGTCGGTGCCCGGGTGCACCACCTGCACGCGCTCGGCGGCCACGCCATAGCGGGCCAGCGCGCGCGCCGTGGCCGCGCTGGTCACGATCACGCCGCGCGCGGTGGCCAGGGCGCGCCGCTCGCTGTCGAACAGCGTGCGGCCCTGCTCCGGGCCGAGGCCGGTTTCCAGCGCCAGCGGGTGGTGCACCAGCGCCACCCAGCGCAGCCGTGCCGCATGCTGCTCGGCCAGCGCCGGCAGGGCCCCGAAGGCCAGGCCGTCGACGACCACGCGCGCACCGTCGCCGATGGCCCCCAGCTGCTGCGCGGCGTGCGCTTGCGCCGCCGCGTCGGGCCAGGGAAAGCCGGCCGCCAGCGAGACCAGCGTCACCGCATGGCCCGTTGCGCGCAGGCCGGCGATCATCCGGCGGTCATAGGCGTAACCGCCGGTGGCGCTGCCCAGGTCACCGGGGACGACGAAGACCAGCGCGCTGGCGGGCATGGCGGGGCGTCAGGCGCCGGCGCGCGCCGGCAGCGCGCCTTCGTAAGCGGCCCAGGCGACGTGCGATTCGTGCAGCGTCACCTTCATCCGGGCCAGGCCAGCGGCGTTCGGGCCCAGTTCGCCGCCGGCGATGCGCCCGGCCACGCGGTCGAACACCACGCGGGCCAGGAACTCGGTGGTGGTGTTGCGCCCCTGGAACGCGGGCACCTCGTCGAGGTTGCGGAAGTTCAGTTCGCCCAGCACCGCATGCAGAAGCTGCGTGGCCAGGCCGATGTCGGCCACGATGCCGTCCGCGTCCAGCTCGGCCCGGCGTAGCTCCAGGTCGACCACGTAGGTGGCACCGTGCAGGCGCTGCGCCGGGCCGAACACCGGGCCCTGGAAGCTGTGGGCCACCATGAAGTGGTCGCGGACGTTGACGCTGTACATGGCGGGTCCTCGTTCAAGCCGGCGGGTGGTCGATGCGGTGGCACAGGCCGGCATCGGAGGGGCTCGCGGCCAGGCGGGCCAGCACGGCCGGCAGCTCGGCCCAGGGCGACGCATCGGTGATCAGCGCGTCCAGCGCCGGCTCGGCCAGCAACGCGAGGCTCAATGCCAGGCGGCGGCGGTGGCTCCAGCGGCTGCGCTGCGCCGCGGCCACCTGGCCCACCTGCGAGCTCTTGAGCAGCAGGCGGCGTGCATGGAATGCGCCGCCCAGCGGCACGCACACCTGGCGCTGGCCGTACCAGCTCAGCTCCAGCACCGTGGCCTCGAAGGCCGCCAGGCGCAGCGCCGTCGCCAGGCCCTCGGCACGGCCGCTGGCATGCACCACCAGGTCGGCTTCGTCGCGCGCGGCCTCGGGCAGGGCGAAGCCCACGCCCAGCCGCTCGCACACCGGGCGCCGCGCCGGCTGGGTGTCCACCACCTGCACCTCGCAGCCCGGCATGCGGCCGGCCAGCCAGGCGACCAGCAGGCCCACGGCGCCGCCGCCCACCACGCTGATGCGGTCGCCCAGGCGCGGCGCCGCATCCCACAACGCATTGACCGCGGTTTCCAGGGTGGCCGCGAGCACCGCGCGTGCCGGCGGCACGCCGTCGGGCAGCGGGTGCACCGCGTCGGCCGGCACCACGTAGCGCGTCTGGTGCGGGTACAGGCAGAACACGGGGCGCCCCAGCAAGGCGGCAGGCCCTGCTTCCACCACGCCCACGCTGCTGTAGCCGTACTTCACCGGGCCCGGAAAGTCGCCCGCCTGGAAGGGCGCGCGCATGCGTTCGTGCTCGCTGGCCGGCACCTCGCCGCGGAACACCAGGGTCTCGGTGCCGCGGCTGATGCCGCTGTGCAGCGTGCGCACCAGCACCTGGCCGGCGCCCGGCGCGGGCAAGGCCTGGGTGCGCAGTTCGGCGCGGCCGGGCGCCACCAGCCAGCAGGCCTGGGCCGATGCCGCCGTCATGGGCTGGTGGGGCGCAGCGCGCCGGCATCGTCCCCCGGGCCTGTGGTGGCCGATGCGTCAATCAGCTGGCGGATCTCATCGACGAGGGCCGCCTGCAGCGAACCCGCGTCGCTGGCGTCGGCCTCCAGCGCCGGCCCGAACGCCACCTGCGCCACCAGGTTCTGGTATCGCGGCAGCGCCACCTGCAGGGCCGCGGCCAGCCGCTGCTTGTCGTGCGCGCTGCGGCGCAGCAGCGTCAGCGCATGGCGCTGCGCCGCCGGCGAGACGACGTTGCTGACCAGGGCCGGCACGAAGCGCGCCTGTGGCACCCGCCGCGCGAACAGCACGAAGCTGTCCGACCAGCGGCGCAGCGATTCGAGCGCCCGGTGCGGCCCGAAGGTGCCCGGGTCCGGCTCGATCTCGCCGGCGGGGACCGTCAGCAAGGCGCCGCCTTGCAGCAGGTGCTTCACGCCGGCGCGCACGACGCTCATGCGCCCGACCTCGTGGTCGGGCACCAGGATCAGGTGGCGGGCCATGTTCGGCAGCGCGTGCAGGAAGGGGCGGTCCAATGCGATCACGCGCAGGTCGGCGCGTGTGGTGAGGCTCGCGATCAGCGCCACGGTGTCGGTCATGCCGGGGTGATTGGCGAGCACGACCGCCGGGCCGGTGGCCGGCACATGCTCGGCGCCCGACACCTGCATGCCCGCGGCCATGCGCTGCGCGAGCCACGCACTGCCGGGCGCCAGCCCCTGTGTGCCCACGAGTTCGTCGAACGCATGGGCCACCAGCGCAAAGCGCCGGGCGGCGGGCCGTAGCAGCCGCTGCAGCGGCGTGTGGCGCAGGCGCATCAGCCCGGCGGCATCGAACAGGTCGTCCAGGCTGATGTCGGTGAGCCGGTCGACCAGGGCCGACGCGGCCCGATCGTCGCTGGTGCCGGCGCTGTCGGCGGGCTTGGCCCGCGGCCTGGATCGATGGATGTCCGTGATCATGTCGAGCCCCGCAAACTGCAACGGCCCGACAGAGGGCTTCGACGTCTTGCGGTCGAAGCGGTCTGCGACGGCCTCGGTGCCCCCCCGGCCATGGCGTGACCAGCGGTGGGCTACCCAGGGTCGACGGTAGGCGTCGACGCTCGTGGCGTCCGTTCGATAGCGAACATACGCGTGCGTCCGGCATCGGACAAGCCCCGCGGCGGCGCATGGTTGCGCCGCCATCACCGCTGCGGTGTACGGCACCGCACAGATGCGCGGCCGGGGGGCTTGCACACTGGGCCATCGGGCATCGAACCGCCGCAGAGGACACCATGAGCCAGACCCAGATCGCCGTCATCGTCGGCAGCCTCCGGCGCGAATCGTTCAACCGCAGGCTGGCCGAGGCCGTGGCCCTGCTGGCGCCACCGGAGTTCCGCTTCCAGCAGATCGGCATCGCGGACCTGCCGCTGTACAACCAGGACGACGATGCACAGCAGGCAGCACCGGTGCTGCGCTTGAAGGCCGCCATCGCCGCCAGCCAGGGCGTGCTGTTCGTGACGCCCGAATACAACCGCTCGGTGCCGGGCGTGCTGAAGAACGCGATCGACCATGCCTCGCGGCCCTATGGCCACAGCGCCTGGGCGGGCAAGCCCGCGGGCGTGATCGGTGTGTCGGTGGGCGCCATCGGCACGGCCCTGGCCCAGCAGCACCTGCGCAACGTGCTGGCCAACCTGGACATGCCCACGCTCGGCCAGCCCGAGGTGTTCCTGCAGGCCAAGGAAGGCCTGTTCGATGCCGACGGCGGGCTGGGCCCGGCCACCCGGCCGCTGTTGCAGGGCTGGATGGACCGCTACCTCGGCTGGGTGGCGCAGCACCGGCGCTGAGCGCGGGACCGAGGGCTCGATCGGCCTTGATGCCGGCCTGCTGGATCAGCGGCCCCCACTTCTGGCGCTCGCGCGGTGCTCAAGGTGATCGAGAAGCCCCGGCCGGCCGGGGCAGGCTGAGCCCCTTGCGCCACAGGCTGGCCAGCCAGGCCTGCTGCTCGAGCGGCAGCCCGGGCGGCCGGTAGTAATGCGCCAGCTCGTCGAAGCCGGCCGCGCTGAGGTAGCGCCGCCACGAGGCCAGGTCGTGCCACACGCCGTAGCGCTGGCCCTGCCAGCCTTCCTGCCCCTGGCCACGCGGGTTCGAGCTGAACAACACGCCCCCGGGCTTGAGCGTGCGGTGCAAGGCGCCCAGCACGCCGGGCAGCAGCGCGCTGGGCACATGGAACAGCACCGCGTTGGCGAACACGCCGTCAAA
The DNA here is from genome assembly GCA_016213205.1 of Burkholderiales bacterium. Taxonomy (GTDB): domain Bacteria; phylum Pseudomonadota; class Gammaproteobacteria; order Burkholderiales; family Burkholderiaceae_C; genus Pseudaquabacterium. Next base: position 11,662 of record JACRAZ010000061.1, on the reverse strand, counting down.
GTGCTCGGGCGGCAGGTCCAGCGCCAGCAGGTTCTGCTGCCACACCTCGCAGCCGCTGTGCGCGCGTGCCATCGCCACGAAGCGTGGCGCGCCGTCCAGCCCGATGGCGATGCAGCCGCGGGCCTTGAAGCTTGCCAGGTCGCGCCCCGGGCCGCAGCCCAGGTCCAGCACCGTGTGCGGCGGCGGGGTGCCCAGGTGGCTCAACAGCGCCTCGATGTTCTGGCTGACATCGTGATCACGCGTGCCCTGCCAGAAGCTCTCGGCATTGCGCTCGTAGTGCGCGAGCGTCTGGGCGCTCAGGGCTTCGGGGTCGCTCGGGGTGTTGTCGGCAGGCGGGTTGGGCATGCCCGTATCTTGCCGCTTCGGCGGCCCGCATCAACAGCCCTGCCGGCGCAACAGGCCCTGTCAATCCGCCTTGATGCCCGCCTTCTGGATCAAGGGGCCCCACTTCTGCCGCTCGCTGCGGGCAAAGTCGCCCAGCTTCGCGGGCGTGCCGCCGGCGGGCTCGTGCCCCAGTTCCAGCAGCTTCTGCTTCACCTCGGCCTGGGCCAGGATCTTCGCCAGCTCGCCGTTGAGCTTGCGCAGCACCGCCGGCGGCGTGCCCTTGGGGGCGTAGAGGCCGTTCCAGGCCACCACCTGGAAGTTGGCCACGCCCTGGGCGGCCACGGTCTTGGCGCCGGGCAGCAGTTCGCTCGCCTCGAGCGAGGTCACGCCCAGGGCCTTGAGCTTGCCGCTGGCGATGAACGAGCGCGAGGCGCTCACGGTGTCGATGGCCAGCGGCACGTGGCCGCCCATCAGCTCGGTCATCGAGGAGCCCGAGCCCTTGTAGCGCACGCCCATCATGCTGGTGCCGGTCTGCTGCTTCAGCAGCTCCAGCACCAGCAGCGCGGTGGTGCTGGGCAGGGCCACCTGCACGTCGTCGGGCTTGGCCTTGGCCGCGGCCAGCAGGTCGGCCAGGCTGTTGAACGGCGAGCTGGCCGGCGCCAGCACCACCATCGGGAAGGTGCTCACCAGCATCACGGGCTCGAAGTCCTTCTCCGCGTCGAACGGCATCGCGGGGTACAGGAACTGGTTCAGCACATGGGTGCCGTTGGTGCCCATCAGCAGCGTGTAGCCGTCGCCGCCGGCGCGCGCGGCTTCCGCGGCGCCGATGTTGCCGCCCGCGCCGGCCTTGTTCTCGATGACGATGGCCTGCCCCAGGGCCTTGCCCAGGTGCTCGGCCAGGTAGCGTGTGGCCACGTCGGTGCCCTGCCCCGGCTGGTAGGGCACGATGATCTTCACCGGCTTGGTGGGGTAGGCCTGCGCCGCCGCCGGCTGCGCGATGAAGAGCGAAGCCGCGAAGGCGGCGACCAGGGTCAGTGGCTTCATGGGTGTCTCCTGCTCGTTGTGTGTGCGGTTGGGTGGTGATGGGGCTAGGGCCGCTGCGGCAGCACGCCGCTTTCGCGCAGGTCGGCGATGCGCTGTTCGCTCAGGCCCGCTTCCAGCAGCACTTCGTCGGTATGCTGCCCGTAGCGGGGTGGCGTGCGGGCCGGGCGGCCCGGCGTGCGGGCCAGCCGGGTGGCCAGGCCGATGCCGCGGTAGCCCTCCCGCTCCACGTGCATGCCGCGGTGCGCCGCATGCGCCTGCTCGAAGGCCTGCGGCACCGTGTTCACCGGGCCCACCGGCACGCCCTGGCGCATGAGCTCGCCGCACACCGCATCACGCGCCAGCGGCGCAAGCGCGGCCTCGATCTCGCTGCGCAGCAGCGCGCGGTGGTGCAGGCGCTGGGCGTTGCTGGCGAAGCGCTCGTCGGCCCACAGGCCGGGCAGGCCGATGTGCTCGCAGAAACGGCGGAACTGGCGGTCGTTCAGGATGCCGAGGAAGATCATGCCGTCGCGGCACTCGAAGCGGTCGTAGGGCGCGATGTTGGGGTGCGCGCTGCCCAGCAGCTCGGGCGTGCGGCCCGAGTGAAGCCAGTTCGCCGCATGCGGCACCAGCAGGCTCAGCGCGGTGTCGAACAGCGTGGCCTCCACGCGCTGGCCCTGGCCCGAGCGCGCGCGTTCGAGCAAGGCCATCAGGATGCCGCTGAGCGCGGTGTAGCCGGTGAGGTGGTCGACGACCGGCACGCCGATGCGGGTGGGCCCCGTGGCCGGCTCGCCGTTGATGCTCATCAGCCCGCACATGGCCTGCACCACGGCGTCGTAGCCGGGCAGGCCGCCCAGCGGCCCGTCGGCACCGAAGCCCGAGACGGTGCAGTACACCAGGCGCGGGAAGCGCGGCTTCAGCACCGTGTCGAAATCGAGCCCCCAGCGCGCCATGGTGCCGGGCAGGAAGTTCTCCACCAGCACGTCGGCGCCCTGCAGCAGCTGCAGCAGCGTGGCCTGGCCGTCGGGCTGCGCGAGGTCGAGCGCGATCGCGCGCTTGCCGCGGTTCACCGCGGTGAAGTAGGCCGCGTCGCCCGCGGCGTTGAAGGGTGGGCCGAGGCTGCGGGTTTCGTCGCCGGCGGGTGGCTCCACCTTGATCACGTCGGCCCCCTGGTCGGCCAGCATCTGGGTGCACAGCGGGCCGGCCAGCACGCGGGAGAGGTCGATCACCCGCAGGCCCGCCAGCGCGCCCGGCAGAGCGCTGTCCATCAGCCGCGCGAGGGCAGCTCGACGATGCCGGTGCCCAGCACCGAGAGCTCGTCGTCCTGGTTGCGCGCTTCCTGTTCGATCTCCACCAGGTGGCGGCCGTCCTCGACGAACTTGCGCTTGACGAAGCCCTTGATGAACAGCATGTCGCCCTCCGGGTTGTGGCGGCGGATCTTGCAGCTGGCCTTGCGCAGGAAGCCGTCGTCGCCCATCCAGTTGGTGAGGTGGTGGGTGAGCCAGGAGGTGCGCTCGGGGCCGTAGTCGTAAGCACCCGGGGCGCCCACTTCGAGCGCGAAGTCTTCTTCCCAGTGCACGCGCTCGGGGCAATCGGGGATGCCGAAGCGGTTCTTGATGCCGGTGCCGGGGTGCTCGTCGTGCAGCTTCCAGGCCAGCTTGTTGGCGCGGATGTACAGGCCGCCCCAGCCCTGCGCGTAGGCGATGAAGCCGGTCACCGTCATCGGGCCCTTGAACATCACCGGCAGGGCTTCGCCTTCGCTCACGTCTTCCCAGTAGCGCGGCGTGGCGCCGCGCACCGGCTCGTCGCGGTACAGCTGGTAGGCGGCGGCCAGTTCCTCGTCGGTGTAGCGGCGCGGCTCGCGGGCGCGCACGTCCTTGTACTTGGTGCCCTGCTCGCGCGCATGGTCGCGCTCGGTGCGGAAGCACCAGCTGTCGGCCTCGGAGACAAGGTCGCCCTGCTGGTTGAAGAACTTCACGTTGTAGATCTGCTGCACGGCGCGGCCGGCAAAGCGCGTCTGGTGCTCCACCAGGTCCTTCAGGTAGGCCTCGGTGGAGATGACGTCGTTGCGCTTGACAGTCTTGTGCCACTGCCAATCGGCCCCCGACCACATGGCATGCACGCCGGGCAGGCCGCCCACGTAGCCCGAGACGATGCGGCTGGTGGCGAACAGGAAGCTGGGCAGCGCGATGAGGCCGCCGTGTTTCGTCTTCGCCGCGTAGTCGGGGTCGCACCACAGCGGGTTGTCGTCGCCGATGCCGTGCGCATAGTGGCGGATGTTGTCGCGCGTGGCTTCGTAACACCAGGGCTCCACCGTCTTGCCGATCTTCACGCCGATGCGGCGGCGCAGGTCGTCCAGGCCGGCGTCGGTGATCTTGGGGAAGCTGCGTTCAGTGTGGGTCGACATCGTGTCTCCTGGGTGGCCTGTCATGAATGCACGGCGGGTGCCGCAACGGTGGTGGTGGCGAGTTCCTGCTCCCGCAGTTTTCTGCGGTGGATCTTTCCGGCGGGGGTCTTCGGCAGTTCGGCCACGAAGGCCACCTGGCGCGGGTATTCGTGCTGGCTGAGGCGGGTGCGCACGGCGTGCTGGATTTCCTGCACGAAGGCTTCGTCGCCGCTGCGCTTCGACACCACGAAGGCCTTGACGACTTGGCCGCGCAGTTCATCGGGCACGCCGATGGCGGCGGCCTCGGTCACGTCGGGGTGGGTGAGGATGGCGTCTTCCACCTCCACCGCGCCGATGGTCCAGCCGGCCGAGATGATCACGTCGTCGGCGCGGCCGCCGTGCCAGAAGTAGCCGTCTTCGTCCACCCGGCCCAGGTCTTTGGTGGGCAGCCATTCGCCGCGGCGCCAGAGCTTGAGCTCGCCGGTGACGCCGGGCGCGCAGGGTGCGCCATGGGCGTCCTGCACTTCCACGCGCAGGCCCGGAATGGGCTTGCCCAGCGAACCGGGCTTGACGACGAAATCCGGCGCGCCGGGGTAGTTGACCAGGCACACGCCGATCTCGGTGGTGCCGTACATGCTGCACACCGGCCGGCCGAAGGTGGCTTCGACGAACTGCGCCGTTTCACTGTCGATCGGCTCGCCGGTGAAGGACACCTTGTCGAGGCAATAACGGTAGTTTGCAGCGGCACCCGAGTTGCGCATCATCCGGTAGTGCGTGGCCGCGGCCGAGATGTTGTTGAAGCGGTGGTCCTGCAGTGCCTTGAGCAGCCGCTCGGCATTGAACTTGCCGGCATAGGCACCGATGGTCACACCCAGCGCCAGCGGCGCCAGCGTGCCGTGCCACAGGCCGTGGCCCCAGGCCGGCGAAGAGGGGCACATGAACCGGTCCCCCGGGCGGATGCCGGTGCCGTACAGCGCAGCCAGCATCAGCGTGACGAGGGCGCGGTGGGTGTGCTTCACCGCATCGGGCAGCTCGCGCGTGGTGCCCGAGGTGTACTGGAAGATCGCAAAGTCGTCGGCCCGGGTGCGGGGCACGAAGCTGGGCGGGAAGCGGTCCAGCGTCTTCATGAAGGACGCATCGGCCACGATGACTTTCAGCCCCGGGGTGGTGGCCACCAGCGGCGCCTTTTCGGCATTGGTGACCAGCATGCGGGGCCTGCAATCCTGTACCCGCAGGCGGATGCCGTCGGGCCCGAACAGCGTGAACAGCGGCACCGCGATCGCGCCCATCTTCATGGCGCCGAACATCGCCACGTAGAACTCGCGCGAGGGCTCCAGCATCACCGCCACCCGGTCGCCCGGCTGGATGCCGCATTGAACGAGGTAGTGCGCGAAGCGGGCCGAGTCCTGGGAGAGCTGGCGGAAGGACAGCGATTCATCCGCGCCGCTGGCGCGCACCAGCACGATGGCTTCGCGGTCGTTCACCGCGTGGCGATCGATGCACTCGTGCGCGATGTTCATGTGCTCGCGGTTGCCATCGAACAGCGCCCACAGCTTCTGCGGCGTGCAGTGGGCCTGGGCATCCGCGTAGGTGGTGTGCTCGGTGAGTGGGGTCATGGGGGGTCGGTGTGTTCCGCAGCGAGTGGCCGCCACTTTGCGCGCCGCCAGCGCGATTGTCAATAGCGTCTATTGATTGTCTATAGACAATTGCAAGGCGCCCCCGCCGACCCCACGGCCCGCCGGAAGGTGCCGCGCGGCCGTATGCTTGCCCCCTGCAACTGCCCTGAACCAGCGATGACCTCCTCCCACCCCGAAGGCCCGGGCACCGCCGCCGGGCCGCGCGTGCGGCCCGTTCCCGCGGTGACCCGCGCGATCGCGATCCTGCGGTTGCTGGGCCGCAGCCCGGCGCCGATGACCTTGAAATCCATCTCGCAGGAACTGGGCATGGTGACCAGCACCTGCCTGCACATCCTGCGCGTGCTGGTGGACGAAGGCCTGGTGAAGGTGGACGCGTCCACCAAGCGTTATGGCCTGGGCGTGGGCATGCTGACGCTGGCGCGCAGCGTGATCGAGAGCAGCCCGTTTCCGGCGCTGGTGCAGCCGGTGCTCGACCGTGTGTCGAGCAGCTGGAATGTCACCGCCATCGGGGTGGAGGTGACGGGCATCGACCACATGGTGGTGCTGGCGCTGTCGCGCTCGCGCGCGCCGTTCCGGCTGCACGTGGACGTGGGCAGCCGCTTTCCCGGGCTGATCAGCGCCACCGGCCGGCTGGTGGCGGCCTTCAACCCGCTGCCCGACGACGAGATCGAGCGCCGCTTCAAGGCCCTGCGCTGGGAGCAGCCGCCAGACCTGGACGCCTGGCGCAAGGAAGTGGACGCCGTGCGCAAGAAGGGCTACAGCATCGACCGCGGCAACTACATCCACGGCGTGGTGGTGATCGCGGTGCCGGTGTTCGACGGCCAGGGCCGGCTGGCCCATTCGCTGGTGGCCGCCGGCGTGGCCGACCAGATGGGCGGCACCCGCAGCCAGGCCCTGGCCAAGGACCTGCTGGCCGAGGCGCAGGCGCTGTCGCAGCTGCTGTCCACCCGCGGCTGACCTCGCCGGGGGCGCTGGCTGGCGGGCCTGCGCGCAGCAGGCCACAACGGCCGCCGGAAACGAAAAGCCCGCCGCAGGCGCTGCGCTCAGTAGCCCAGTTCAAGCCAGATCGGCTGCTGGCGCAGCAGCGCCTGCAGCAGCGCCAGGGTCTGCGGCACCAGGCCGTTGACGGCGTACCAGATCTCCTCGCGCCGCGGCTGCACGCCGCGACGCAGCTTGTCGTGCAGGGCGGCCCAGCCGTTCCAGTCCACCTGGGCCAGGCGGCGGTGCAGCGCAGGCGTCACGTTGCCCAGCGTGTGGGCCATGATCAGCAGCTGCGCTTCCACCGCGCGCAGCGTCAGCGTGCTGGCGAACAGTTCGTGTTCGTCCTGCATCTCCTGCGTGAGCCCCTGGATGGAACGGCCGGTCTCGAGCACGATCGAGATCAGCGAGCGGTGGTACATCGGGCGGGCTTCCTTCGTCAGCCGGGCCGCGCGGGGTCCATCGCGCGGAACATCGCGCAGCGGGCAACCATCGCCAGCGCCAGGCCGCACAGGCCCCCGCCGATGATCGCGGTGCCGAGCATGTCGGCGCGGGCCGCGCGGCAGCGTTGCCCGGCCTCAGAAGCCGGACAGCGCGCCCAGCAGTTCCACCGTCACCGGCTCGGTGCCCAGCAGCGTCTGGCAGGCCAGGCGCGACTTGGAGCCCACGCCGACGAGGGTGTCGAGCTTGCCGTTCTCCAGCGGGCTCATCTTCGAGACGGTCTTGCGCCCTTCGGTCACGAACACGTGGCAGGCACCGCACTTGGCTTCGCCACCGCACTTGCTGACCAGCTTCTCGCCGGCGGCGAGGATGGCCTGCAGGATCGACGTGCCGGGCGCGGCTTCGACGGTCTTGCCCGAGGGCTGGATGGTGAGGGTGGTCATGGCGGTTTCTCCTGCGAGGCGGTTCAGGCCGGCTGTGCGGCAACGAGGGGGTGGCGGGTCAGCGCGGCGGCGGCCTCGGCCAGCGGCAGCGCGATGCGGGTGATGCCCTGCTCCTGCAGGAAGCGCGCTTCCATGCGGGTGGGCTCGTCGGGCAGCACCGCGTAGTGCGGGCCTTGGGAGCGCTTCATGACCTGGCGCGCAAAGGCGCGTGGCAGCTGGTCGTTGAAACGGCAGCCCAGGAACACGAAGCCCAGCGTGCCGCGGCGCTGCTGCACCAGCGGCGGAATGGGGGTCTGGATGTCGATCTCGGTGAGCACCTCCACGAAATCGGTGTCCGACACCAGGAAGTTGCCCGCCGGCGCATGGCCGCCCCAGGGCTTGTAGAGCACGGTGCGGGCCTCGATCGGATCGGGGCTGAGCGCGCCGCCGGCGCCGTACCAGCCCACCCAGGTGCCGAAATGCTCGCTCTGCGACAGGCCTTGCACCTCGGCCCAATCGTCACGGCTGGCCGCCAGCGTGCTGCGCAGCGTGTCGTCGTACCAGGCGTCGACGATCAGCGGCGCGGGCAGCGCCGCGAGCCAGCGGTGCAGCGCGCTCGGCGCGGCGGCCGCGGCGTAGGCCTCGTCCATCGCCTTCACCAGGGTCTTGCGGTGCTTGAAGTTCTCGATGAACTGCGCCGCGGCGGTGAGGCGGTTCTTGATCTTGCCGGGGACGGACACTTTGGCCGTCAGCACCGCGGCCAGCGCCAGCGGGTCGGCGGGCGGCGCGGCGCCTTCGCACAGCGCCAGCAGGCCGGGGCCGCAGTAAGGCACCAGGGTGCCGGCGGCCAGGCCTTCGGCCACGGCGGCCGGCAGTTCGGTGAGGGTGTCGAAGCTCATGGAGGTGTCCTGAAGGGTCAGTAGATCGCGGCCCCGGCGCCCACGTTGACCGACGAGTCCTTCAGCGTCTTGACGATGAACTTCAGGTGGTCGGGCGCCAGCGCGCTGTGGAAGGGCAGCGCGAGCGCGCGGTCGGCGATGCGCTCGCACAGCGGGAACTGGCCGCGGCGCCAGCCCTGCTGCATGTAGTGGAACTGCTGGTGCAGCGGCTGGCAGTACAGGACCGACTCGATCATCTCGGTGGCCAGGTCCTCCACGATCTCGGCGCAGGCGCTGGGCGTGAAACGCTTGCCCAGGTGCACGAGGTAGAGCGTCCAGTGCACCTCCTGCACGTCCGGCGCCACGTAGGGTGGCTTGATGCCCTCGAAGCTTTGCATCTCGGCCAGGTAGCCGGCCTCCACCTGCTTGCGCGCGGCCAGCAGCTCGTCGATGCGCGCCAGCTGCGCCGCGGCGATGGCCGCCGTGGGCTCGCCCATCGAGGCCTGCAGCGGCACGCGCGCGCCCACCGAGACCGAGCGCCGGTCGTCGATCGAACGCGAGCGCAGGTAGCGCAGTTCGGAGGCCAGCCTGGCATCGTCGGTGACGACGATGCCGCCCTCGCCGCAGCACAGCGCCGAGGGCTGCGAGAAATCGAACACCGCCAGGTCGCCGAAGCCGCCCACCTTCTGCGGGCCCCCGGCGCCGAGGTAGACCGAGCCGATGGCCTCGGTGGAATCCTCGATCAGCGCCAGGCCACGCTCATCGGCCAGCGCACGCAGCGCCTTCCAGGCGGCCGGATGGCCGTTCACATTGCCGGCCAGGATGGCCTTGGTGGCCGGCGTCACCTGCGCCGCGGCGCGCACCGGGTCCAGGCAGCCGGACCAGTAGTCGATGTCGGAGAACACCACACGGGCGCCGGTCAGCGTGACCGCATGCGCCACCTGGTGCCAGCCGTAGGGCGAGGCGATCACCTCGTCACCCGGGCCGATGCCCAGCGCGCGCAGCGCAAGCCAGGTGCCCACGGTGCCGCTGGCCACCGCCACGCCATGCGCGCGGCCGAGCCAGCGCGCGAAGGCGGCCTCGAAATGCGCCACCATGCGCCCGGCCGACAGGCGTCCTTCGCGTAGCGTGGCGAGCACAAGCTCGGCCTCCACCTCGCCCAGGTCGGGCTCGGACAGGCGCAGCCAGTCGTCCGGCAGGTCCAGCACGTCGGCGGCGGTGTCGGACGTGGGCAGCGCACTCATCTCAGCCCCGGTCGGCAATGAACACGCCCACGGCCTGCGCCGGATCCTGCGTCACGGCCCAGCAGTGGCCGTCGCTCGCGCCCAGCCAGAGCGCGCGGCGCTCGCCCCGCGCGGCCGGGGTTTCGGCCCGCATGTCGAAGGCATCGACCACCACCACCCGCAGCGAGGCGAAGTGCGCACGCAAGGCGGCCGCCGCTTCGCGCACGTTGCCGGCGGCATCGGCAATGGCCAGGGCCTCGGTCAGCTGGGTGGCCTGCATGCTCAGTCTCCCGCCAGGCGCTTGGCCTCGACGGTGATCGGCAGCGCGGTTTCGGCCGCCATCTCGGGCAGGCCCAGCAGCCAGCCGTTGGCCAGCGTGATGGTGCCGCCCCACAGGCCCGCCTTCTCCTGCGCGACGATGGGCTCTTCCAGGTCCTTCTTCGGCACGTAGGCCGAGAGAACGCCGTTGCTGGCGCGGCGGATCATCACTTTCATGCGGGGCTCCTGGGGGTCATGCGGCAAGGGGGGCGGGTTCGGTTGCGTGCTCGGCCAGCAGCGGGGCAAGGCAGCGCAGCGTGGCGGCGATGGCGTGTTCGATCTCGGCCGCCGTGGTGTCGCGGCCCAGCGAGAAGCGCACGCCGGCCTTGGCGTGCAGCCCGCTTTCACCCATGGCCAGCAGCACATGCGAAGGCTGGGTGCCGCCGGCCGTGCAGGCCGCGCCAGACGAAGCCACCACGCCGGCACGTTCGAGCTTGCCCAGCACCTGCTCGGCATCGAGCGCGCCGAAGCGCAGGCAGGCGGTGTTGGGCAGGCGGGGCGCCTCGCGGCCGTACAGGTGGGCGCCGGGCAAGGCGCGCATCAGCGATGTCTCAAGCCGTTCACGCAGCGCGGCCATGCGTGGCAGGGCCTCGGCCAGTTCGCGCCCGGCCAGCTCGCAGGCGGCGGCAAAGCCGGCAATGCCGGGCAGGTTCTCGGTGCCGCCGCGGCGGTGCCGCTCCTGCCGGCCCGACAGCAGCGGCGGCAGCGCGAAGCCCTGGCGCTGCAACAGTGCGCCGATGCCCTTGGGGCCCTGCAGCTTGTGCGCCGAGACCGACATCAGGTCGGCCCCGCTGGCGGCAAACGACAGCGCCGACTTGCCCGCCAGCTGCGTGGCATCCACGTGCAGCCAGGTGCCCTGTGCGTGCGCCAGCTCGGCCAGCGCCGCGGTGGGCAGGACCACACCGGTCTCGTTGTTCGCGCCCATCACGCTGACCAGCGCCACGTCGGGCCCGATCAGCGACCGCGCCGCGTCCAGGTCGAGACGGCCCTGCGTGTCCACCGGGATGTGGTCGACCGGCACGCCGTCGTCGGCCAGCCGCTGCGCCAGCGCCAGCAATCCCGGGTGTTCAACCGCCGACACCACCAGCCGCGTGCGGCCCTGCGCCCGCGCCGCGGCCAGCGCGCCGAGCACGGCCATGTGGTTGGCCTCGGTGGCGCCGCTGGTGAACACCAGCTCGGCGCCCCGGCAGCCCAGGAAGCTGGCCACGCGGCTGCGCGCATCGGCCAGCAGCCGGCGCGCGGCCTGGCCGGGGCCGTGGGTGGACGAGGGGTTGGCCCAGGCGCGTTGCAGCGCGTCGGTCATCTCCTCGATGACCTGCGGCGCCACCGGTGTGGTGGCGTTGTGGTCGAGGTAGACCGCGCTCATGTCAGTGGCTCCGTTGGTCTGGGCGCTGCCGGCGATGCATGAGGCCCTGCCGTGCGCGAGAGGGGCGGCTGTCGGCCCGTTGCTGCCTTTGGGGTCGGTTGCTGAAAGCCGACGTTCTAGGTGCGGAGCGCGCAAGCGCCAAGGTCCGCGTGCGCAGCGGGCCGAATCCGGCGGTCAGCCTGCGGCTGACTTCGCTACGGTTCTCGGCCTCGGGGCGCGCTGTCGGATTTATCTCCGCGCGCTGCGCGCGCTTCGACCAGCGCCAGCGAGTCAGTTCTTGAAGCGCGCTGCGCGCGCCGCCCCGAAGCCTGCGCGCCTTCGCCGCCTCCCACGGCCCGCTGCGCACGCGGCCCTTGGCGCTTGCCGATGCAGTGGTGGCGTGCGGCCCTGCGCGCAAGGCCTTGGCACGCGGCGCGTGAACCGCCTCGGTGTCTCGCAAAGGCGAGGGCCCTCGGCCTGCGGCGCGCGTTCGCAGGCGCCGGGCTTGGGCGGTCCGGGGGGCGGCGGGCCCGCAGGGCCCGCTTTCCCAACTGACTCGCTGGCGCTGGTCGAAGCGCGCGCAGCGCGCGGAGATAAATCCGACAGCGCGCCCCCCGAAGCGACCAAGACCGGGCAGTCGGCCCGCAGGGCCGACCGCCGGAGCCGTGCGCCGCAGGCCGAGGGCCCACG
>JACRAZ010000060.1 GCA_016213205.1 Burkholderiales bacterium | reverse complement strand
TGACCCGGTCGACGGGGACGTTAGTGTACAGCGAGATCTTCTCGCGCAGCGAGCGCGACAGCGGCCGGTCGCAGCGGCACAACAGGACGTCCGGCTGGATGCCGATCTCGCGCAGCTTCTGCACCGTGTGCTGGGTGGGCTTGGTCTTCAGCTCGCCGGCGGCGGCGATGTAGGGCACGTAGGTCAGGTGCACGAAGGCCGTGTTCTGCGGGCCCAGCTTCAGGCTCATCTGGCGCACGGCCTCGAGGAAGGGCAGCGATTCGATGTCGCCCACCGTGCCGCCGATCTCGACGATGGCCACGTCGACCTCGGCCGCGCCGCGCTTGACGAATTCCTGGATCTCGTTGGTGACGTGCGGGATCACCTGCACCGTCTTGCCGAGGTAATCGCCCCGGCGTTCCTTCTCGAGCACGCTCTTGTAGATCTGGCCCGAGGTGAAGTTGTTGCTGCGCTTCATCCGCGTGGTGATGAAGCGCTCGTAGTGGCCCAGGTCGAGGTCGGTTTCCGCGCCGTCGTCGGTGACGAACACCTCGCCGTGCTGGAACGGGCTCATCGTGCCCGGATCGACGTTGAGGTAGGGGTCCAGCTTGATGAGGGTGACTTTGAGGCCGCGCGATTCGAGGATCGCGGCCAGCGACGCCGACGCGATGCCCTTGCCGAGTGAGGACACCACACCGCCGGTGACGAAGACGAACTTGGTCATGTCATGCAGCACCCGTGGCCGGCCGCTGGCGAGCGCGGCCAAGAATGCTCTGGTGGTAAAGCGCGATTATAGGGTGGGGGGGTGGTCCGGCCCGGCCTGTCGGGCCATGGGACAAACCTCAATCGTCGCCCTGCATGGTGCCCAGCAGCTCCAGCACCAGCGCGGCCGTCTCGGCCGGCTTCTCCATTGGGTACAGGTGGGTGCCCTCGATCCAGCGGAAACGCTCGCCGGCCAGCACACGGGCGGTCTGCACGCCGCCCTGGCGGATTTCTGTGGAGCGCGTGCCGGCGATGAAGCCGAACGGCCGGTGCAGCGGGTGGCGCTGCAGCAGCGTGCCAAAGTGGTGCGGCAGGGTGTTGTAGATGTGGGTCTCGACCTCGCGCTCGAACGCGAGCACCACCTTGCTGCCCTGCTTGACGGTGCCGCTGGCCAGGTAATCCTCCAGCACGCCGGGCGCCCAGCGCGCGAACACGCTCTTGGCCCCGTAGTGCGCGAGGGCCGCCTTGCGTGAGGGGAACTCGTGCCGCCGCGTGCGGGAGACGCGCCCGGGCGATACGCGCTGGATCAGCCCGCTGAGCTTGAGCATGCGGATGCTGTGGGCGCGCCAGCCGGTGATCACCGGGCTGTCCAGCAGCACCAGGCCCCGCACCAGGTCGGGCCGCTTGCAGGCCGCCAGCAGGCTCAGCAGGCCGCCCAGCGAGTGGCCCACCAGGTACACCGGCCCGCAGCGCTGCGCCAGGATGAAGTCGACCAGCTGGTCACGCAGCTTCGACCAGTTGCTGGTGACCGGGTAGCGTGGGTCGTGGCCGAACTTGTCGAGTGCGGCCACGCGCCAGCCGGCGGCCTGCCAGTGCTGGAACAGCTGGCGGTAGGTGCCGGCCGGAAAGCCGTTGGCATGGGAGAAGACGATGGTCGGTGGCATGGGAGCAGCAGCGCCGTCCGGCGCGGGAACACATGGCCGAGAGTGTGCCTCGGGCGCGACAACTGGGGTTTGCCCGCCTCGCCGGCGGGTGGCCTCGGCCGGTCGCCTGGGTCGCAACGGTGACGCAGCGTGACCTGGCGTGACACGGCGGGCCGGTGCGTTGCACGGTGTCGCCGCGCCGACATGCGCCGTGTCAGACAGCCGGCACGGGCCTGCCTAGATTGGGTGCTCGTCCTGGCCGCAAGGGCCGGGGTGCCACCTGCCAAGGAGAGCCCCATGACATCGAGCTTGAGCACCATTGCACGCGCCGCCCGTGTGGCCTGCCTCGGCCTGCTGGCGGCCACGCCCGCGCTTGCCGCCGCGCAGGCCGCGACCCAGCGGGTCGAGATCACCGGCTCGTCGATCAAGCGCATCGACGGCGAAACCGCGTTGCCGGTGCAGGTGATCGACCGCAAGGCGATCGAGCGCGCGGGCGTCGTGAACGTCGAGCAGTTGCTGCAATCGGTCTCGGCCATGTCCAGCTCGGGCGGCCTGGCCAGTTCGTCGGCCTCGGGCACCACCACGGGTGGCATCTCGGCGATCTCGCTGCGCGGGCTGACCTCGCTGCGCACGCTGGTGCTGATCAACGGCCGGCGCATCGCCCCGTATGGCGTGGGCTTCACCGGCGATTCGGTGTCGGTGGACGTGAACAGCATCCCGCTGGCCGCCATCGACCGGGTGGAGGTGCTGAAGGACGGCGCCTCGGCGGTGTACGGCTCGGATGCGATCGCCGGCGTCGTGAACTTCATCCTGCGCACCGACTACCGCGGCGGCGAACTGGCGCTGAACCTGGGCGACACCACGCAGGGCGGGGCCTCCGCGCGCCGGGTGTCGGCCACCTGGGGCCTGGGCGACCTGGGCCGCGACCGCTTCAACCTGATGCTAATGGCCTCGTTCCAGAAGGAGGGTGGCTTGCGCGGCGCCGACCGCGACTTCGCCCGCAGCGGCATCAACGTGGCGCAGGGCAACGACGTGACCTCGGGCAACACCTTCCCGGCCAACATCGTGCTGTTGGACGACACCGGCCGCACCCGCAACCCCGCAGCCGGCACCTGCCCTGGGCCCTATTCGGTGATCGATCCGCTCAATGGCCCGGAGGATCGCTGCCGCTACGACCCTTCACCCCAGGTGACCTTGCTGCCGGCCACCGAACGCAGCAGCCTGTTCGCATCCGGCCGCTTCGCGATCACGCCCGAGCTCGAGGCCTTCGCCGAGGCGTCGTTCAACCGCAACAGCATCCGCACGGTGATCCAGCCGGTGCCGATTTCAGACCAGTTCGCGCTGCCGGACAACCACCCGCTGTACAACGTGGCGCCGTACAACGGCGCCTCCACCATCCTGCTGCACCCCAGCGCGAAGTACTACCCCACGGCCTACGTGCGTGGGCTGGTGGGCGCGGGCAATCCGCTGCCGGACATCCTGGTGCGCTGGCGCGCCAATGTGAGCGGCGACCGCGACATCACCGACACGTCCACCGCCCCCCGCCTGGCCGCCGGCGTGCGTGGCGTGGCCGCGGGCTGGGATGTCGATGCCACCTTGCTGCACAGCCAGAGCAAGGTGCGCGAGACGGTGAACGACGGCTATCCCGCGCTGACCAAGATCCTGCCGCTGCTCAACAGCGGCAACGTGAACTTCTGGGGTGACAACACGCCGGACGTGGTGGCGCAATTGCGCGCGGCCAATTTCACCGGCACGGCCTTCGAGGTGACCTCCACGCTGCAGAGCCTGCAGCTCAAGGGCTCGCGTGAACTCACGAAGCTGGCCGCAGGGCCGCTGGCGCTGGCGCTGGGCGCCGAGCTGCGGCGCGAGAAGTACCTGTTCGACCCGAGCCCCACCATCCAGACCGGCGACATCTCGGGCTATGGCGGCAACTTCCTGGTCACCGACCGCTCGCGCCAGGTGCGCGCGGCCTTTGGCGAGCTGAGCCTGCCGATCGTCAAGGGCCTGGAGGCCGGGGCTGCGGTGCGCTGGGACGACTATGCCGGCGTGGGCAGCTCCACCACGCCCAAGCTCAGCCTGCGCTGGCAGCCGGCGAAGAGCATGTTGCTGCGCGCCGCGGTGGGCAAGGGCTTCCGCGCGCCCAGCCTCCAGGACCTGTACCTGCCGAACACCCAGACCGTGACGCCGCCGGGCCTGTCGGATCCGCTGCGCTGCCCCACCACCGGCGGCGGCAACGATTGCCAGACCCAGTTCGCCACCACCATCGGCGGCAATGCCGCGCTCAGGCCCGAAAAGTCCACCAGCAGCACGCTGGGCCTGGTGTTCGAGCCCGGGCCGGACAGCTCGATCGCGATCGACCTGTTCAAGATCAACCTGAAGGACACCATCACCAACGGCATTGCCGCGGCGGTGATCCTGGCCGACACCACCAAGTACGGCCACCTGATCACCCGGGGTGCGGTGGACCCGGCCTTCCCGCGCCTGCCGGGGCCGATCACCAGCATCTCGGGCACCAACATCAACCTCGGCGAGACCCGGGTGTCGGGCGTGGACATCGATGCCCGCATCGCCTTCAACCTGGGTGAGGCCGGCCGGCTGAACCTGGCCGCCAACGGCACCTACTTCAGCAAGTACGACACCCAGAACCCGGACGGCAGCTTCACCGGCAACGTGGACACCGTGAACGCGGCCACCGGGGGCGTGACGCCGCGCTGGAAGCACCAGCTCAGCGCGAGCTGGGCGCGTGGCCCCTGGGACCTGACGCTGGTGCAGAACTTCCAGAAGGGCTACATCGACCTGCCCAGCACCGTGAGCGGCGAGACGCCGCGCGTGGGGTCGTACCAGACCCTGGACCTGCAGGTGGCCTACACCGGCTGGAAGAACCTGCGCGTGATGGCCGGCGTGCGCAACCTGCTCGACCGCGACCCGCCGTACACCAACTCGGGCGGCCAGGTGTCGTTCCAGTCCGGCTACGACCCGCAGTACGCCGACCCGCGCGGCCGCTTCCTCTACGCCGGATTGCGCTACATCTTCGAGTGAGCGGCCAGCGGGCCGGCCGTTCAGCTGAGCGGCCGGCCGGCCGGCACGCTGCGCAGCCGGTAGCCCCGGCCGCGCACGCAATCGATGTCGATGCCGGTCACGCCGCCTTCGGCAAGGCGCCGCCGCAGGCGGTGCACGTAGACATCGATGCTGCGGGCCGTGAGCGGTGCGCGCGTGGTGGCCACGCAGGCCTTCAGCTCGGCGCGGTGCACCACGCCGCCGGCGGCCGAGGCCAGGCAGCGCAGGATCTCGCACTGCGCGGAGGTCAGCGCCACCGTGCGGTCTGCGCTGCGCAGCTCGCGCAGCGCCGCATCGAGCGCCCACCCGGCCGTGCGCAGCAGGTCCGGCACGGGCGATGCCGGCTGCGGTGGGGCATGGGCTGGCAGATCGGGGCCACGCAGCATCGGCGGGCCCTGCACACGCAACAGTGCCTGCAGGTGCGCGCGCAGGCGCCGCGGTGCCACCGGCCAGTCCAGGTAGTGCAGGGCGCCGTGCTCGAGTGCCACGATCTCGTCCACTTCGCTCGGCTGGGCGGCGGCCACCAGCACCGGGCAGCCCACGGCCGGCCGCAGGGCCGCCAGGCCCAGGGCGAGGCTGGGGCCCAGGGCGGCCACGTCGACCACCAGCGCGTCGAAGTGCAGGTGCTCGCAGGCCGCGTGGGCGGCCGCGAGATGGCTCACGGCGGCGCAGCGCATGCCGGCGCCCATCAGGGCATCGCACAGTGTGCGATCGGGCCGCACGCCAGGGCCGACGAACAGCACCAGTGCCGCGCTGGCGGCATCGGCGCCCCACCAGCCCGAGGGCGTGGGTCCACGGGGCAGGGGGGGTACCGGCGGGCGCAGGGCCTGCAGCAGCGGGTCGTCGCGGATCATCGTGGGGCGCATGATTCCGGCGCCTGCGGCACGCCGCAAGGGCCAATCGGGTGCGGCCGCCGCGGCCAATGCCGCGCCTTTCGGGCGGCACTGCAGCTCGGGCCTCCGAAACCGCCGTTCGTCACATGGCCGCTGGCCGCCACCCGGTGCGTGGCTAGAGTGGCCGCATGACAGAGCCGGCAGTGGGTCGACAGGTCTCGAGCATCTTCATCCAGTCGCTTCAGGGCGGTGAGCACTCCGCCCTGGCGCAGCGTGTGCGCGTCTACCGAACCGTGCTCGAGGGCGTGCGCAGCGGGGCGCTGCGGCCCGGCACCCGGTTGCCGTCGGCGCGCCGGCTGGCGGCCGACTGCGCGGTGTCGCGCGGCGCGGTGGACGAGGCCTTCGACCAGCTGCAGGGCGAGGGCTTCATCGAGCGCCGTGTCGGCGACGGCAGCTACGTGGCCCAGGTGCTGCCGGCGGGCTTCAGCATCGCGGTGCCGGTGGCCGAGCGGCCGGTCAGCGCATCGGCCCGGCGCGTGATCGAACGCTTTGCGCCGCACCTGGGGCAATGGTCACGGCTGGAAGTGGCCACCGAGCTGTTCTCGTTGCCGGCGCTGCACCCGCGCAATGTGCCGACGCAGGACTTTCCGCTCGACACCTGGCGCCGGCTGATGAACCGCGCCTGCAGCGAAACCTACCGCAGCCACCTGAACTACGGCCCCTCGGCCGGGCTGCCGCAGCTGCGCGAGGCGATCCGGCGGCACCTGATGCTCACGCGTGGCGTGCAGTGCGAGGCGCGGCAGGTGCTGATCCTCAACAGCCCGATGCAGGCGGTGGAGCTGATCGCCCGCGTGCTGCTGGAGCCAGGCGACAAGGTGTGGCTGGAAGACCCCGGCCATGCCAGCATGCCGGTGCTGTTCGAGGTGTTGCGGGCGCAGGCCATCGGTGTCCCCTTCGACGAACACGGGCTGGACGTGGCGCATGGCCGCGCGGTGGCGCCCGATGCCAGGGCGGTGTACCTGCACCCGCTGGCCCAGCACCCGCTGGGCGTGCGCACCAGCGCGCGGCGCGGTGCCGAACTGCTGCAGTGGGCGGCCGAACAGGGCAGCTGGATCATCGAGGGCAACTACAACACCGAGATCGTGCACGATGGCGTGCCGCCGCCGGCCCTGCACACGCAGGATGGCGGCGAGCACGTGCTGCTGGTGGGCACCTTCGAGGGCGTGCTGTTCCCCTCGCTGCGCCTGGCCTACCTGGTGGTGCCGCCGCACCTGGCCGACATCTTCACCGCGATGCGCGGCCTGCTGGGCGAGCATGCCCATGTGGCCACCCAGATCGCGCTGACCGCCTTCATCGACGAAGGCCACATGAGCGCCCACCTGCGCGAGCTGCGCCTGCGCTGCCGCGAGCGCCGCACCGCGCTGCTGGCCGCGGTGCAGCGCCATGTGCCGCCGTGGGCGCAGCTGGGCCCCACCACCGAGGGCATGCACGCGGCGCTGCACTTCCCGCGCTCGGTGCCGGATGTGGAGGTGTTCCGCAGCATCCGCAGGCAGGGCGTGGGGGCGGTGCCGCTGTCGTCGATCTGCTGGCACGCGCGCGATGTGAACGGCCTGGCACTGGGTTATGCCGGCGCCGACGAAGCCACGATCGAGCGTGCGATCGGCGTCATCGGCGCCGCGCTGCGTGCCACGGGGGCCGTGCCGGCGCGGCGGCCGGTGGCCCCGGCTCAATCGGACATCGGCGAGAACAGGTAGCCCACGTTGCGGATGGTGCGCAGGCAGGCGCCGGCGCCGGTGCTGCCGCCGAGCTTCTGCCGGATGCGGTAGACGCGGCTGTCGATCGAGCGGTCGGGGCCGTCCGCACTGAAGCCCCGCAGCTCGCGCAGCAGCGTGCCGCGGGCCAGCGCCTCGCCGGCCCGCGCGGCCAGGCGCCACAGCAGCTCGAACTCACCCTCGGTCAGGTCCACCGGCCGGCCCTGCAGATGGACCTGGCGCTGCGCGTGCTGCAGCACCAGCGGGCCGAACCGCAGCACCGCCGGGATGGCCGCGGGCGGGGTGGCCGGGGCACTGCGGCGCCACAACGCCCGCAACCTGGCCGCGGCCACCGGGGCGCCCAGCGCGGCATCGAACACGTCATCGGCGCCCATCTCCAGCGCAAGCACGTGGTCCAGCTCGCGCAGGCCGCGGCAGGCCACCACGATCGGCAGGCCCGGCCCATCGGCGCACAGCGTGCGCAGGCGGCCCAGCTGCGCAGTCACGCCGCGCGCCAGGTGCAGCGCGATCGCATCGGGCCGCGGGGTGCCCGCGCCAGTGCCGGCGGCCTCGGGCCAGCGCCAGTCTTGCAGCACCAGGCCTTCATCGGCCAAGGCCTCGCGCCAGGGCCGGGCGGCCTCGGCATCGTCGCACCACAGGCCCACACGGCGGCCCGGGCGTGTCGGCCCAGGGGCCGTTGTCGGCATCGGAAGCAGCCATTCGTGCATGGTGTAGGGTGTACCGTTGCCGTCACGGGAACCGCAAGAGCCAATTCCTCCCGCGGCGGTGCGCCATTGGCCTGCCGGGCGCGGCTACACTTTTCAGCGCCGCTCGTCGTCCGATGCGGTGTCGAATCACACAGCGGGGTGCGCATTGGCAGGAGATCGGAGCAAGCGTTCGGCATGGCTGGCCGCCGCTGCATGCACCGTCGGCCTGCTCGGCGCCAGCGGCGCCCGGGCCCAGGCCAGCGATTGCGCAGTGGCCACCGACCAGGCCGTGGCGGCCGACGTGAAGGCCGCGACCACCCCGCACAACGGCAGCAATACCACCGAACTGGTGCGGCTGCACGACCTGGCCGTGGCCTGGTGGGAGCAGGCGGTCGAGTTCTGCCAGGGCCGGCAGAAGGAACGCGCCGAGCGCAACCTGGCCGACAGCCGGCAGGTGCGCAACCGCTTTGTCGACCAGCACACCGACAACGCGGCCTGCACCGCCAGCCACAAAGATGCCGGTGCGATGCAGCTGCTGGCCGAGCAGGCGGTCGTGGAGCGGCGCTGGCAGGATGCGGCGCTGTTGTTCCGCAAGGTTGAATCCACCTGGGACCTGGCGGCCGAGCGCTGCCGCGGCAACCAGCAGCGCATTGCGCAGCAGCGGCGCGAGCAGGCCGCCACCGATGCGCGAAACGCATTGAGCAACACGCGCGAGCGGCCGGTCACGGCGGTGGTGGTGCCGCTGGCGCCAGCCCCCGCCTCGGCCCCGGCGGCCAGCACGCTACCGGCCGCGGCCAGCGCGCCGGCGCCCCGGGTGGCGGCCGCGCTGCCGGCCGGCGCCAAGCAGGTGGACCTGCAGATGGGGGGCGGCGCGCGGTTGCTGGGCCTGTTCGCGGCCGATCCGGGCGGGCGCACCTACACCGGCCGCGGCAAGATCATCTGGCCCAATGGCGAGGTGTACGACGGCGCCGTGGTGGCCAACCAGCGCCAGGGCCTCGGCGAGTTCGTGTGGCAGAACGGCCAGCGCTACAACGGCGAATGGGTGGCCGACCGTCCCGAGGGCACCGGCACCCTGCGCTTTGCCAACGGCAACCTGTACGAAGGCCCGGTGGCCGCGGGCGAACCGCAGGGCACCGGCAAGATGGTGTACCAGTCGGGTGATGTCTACATCGGCCAGTTCACCCGTGGCGAGCCCGACGGCCAGGGCGCCTACACCTGGATCAACGGTCAGCGCTACGACGGTGCCTGGGTGCGCGGCAAGGCCAACGGCCGCGGCGTGCTGAACTTTGCCAACGGCAACGCCTACGAGGGCGAGGTGGCCGATGGCGTGCCCACCGGCCAGGGCCGGATGACCTTCGCCTCCGGCGACACCTACCGCGGCCAGTTCGCCCAGGGCCTGCCCGAGGGCCAGGGTGTCTACACCTGGAAGAACGGCGACCAGTACACAGGGGGCTGGAAGGCCGGGCAGAAGCAGGGCCAGGGCACCATGCTCTGGCGCAGCGGCGACCGCTGGGAAGGCATCTTCCAGGCCGATGCGCAGACCGAGCGCGGCACGCTCATCCGAAAGTCGCAGTAGGCGCCTGCCCTTCCCCGGCAGGGGACAGGCCGCATCGCGGCCAGCGGAGCGCAGTGCCGATCGAAGCGCCAAACCGGAGCCGGGTTGCCCGGGCCGGTTTGGTCAGCCCCTCGGGGGCGCGCGCCAGGCGGCCGGGGCCGACAGGTCTAGACGATGCGCTCCGAGGGGTGCGTGATCTTGCGCATCGGCTCGTAGCGGCTGGTGCCCACCATCAGCGGGTGCTGGGTGTCGCCGCCGTCCCAGCGCGGGTCGTCGATGCCCTCGAACACCTCGCGCAGGCGTTGGCCCCAGGTGCTGTGGATCATGTTGAAGTACGGGTTGCTGTCGTCGATGCAGACCAGTTCTTCGCTGCACAGCGCACCCTCGCGGTAGACCAGCAAGTCCAGCGGCAGGCCCACCGAGAGGTTGGATTTCAGCGTCGAGTCCATCGACACCAGCGCGCACTTGGCCGCCTCGTCCAGCGGGGTGGTCGGCGTGAGCACGCGGTCCAGGATGGGCTTGCCGTACTTGCTTTCGCCGATCTGGAAGAAGCAGGTCTCGCGGGTGGCCTCGATGAAGTTGCCGGCCGAATAGACCAGGAACATGCGCATCGCCTCGCCCTTGATCTGGCCGCCGAAGATCATCGAGGCATTGAAGTCCACACCCGCGGCCTTGAGCGAGGGCCCGTCCTGGTCGTACACCCGGCGCACGGTGGCGCCCAGCACCCGCACCGCGTCGAACATGCTCTCGGCGTTCCAGATCGTCAGCGGCGCTTCGTGCGGGCCGCGGTCGAGCTTCTCCACCTGCAGCAGCTCGCGCACCGACTGGCTGATGCTCAGGTTGCCGGCCGACAGCAGCACCATGAAGCGATCGTCCGGCTTCTCATAGATCATCATCTTGCGGAAGGTGCTGATCTGGTCCATGCCCGCGTTGGTGCGTGAATCGGACAGGAACACCATGCCCGCGTTCAGGCGGATGCCGATGCAGTAGGTCATTGCGACGCTTTCTTCTGGAGTGACTTCAATCGGTACAGCGCGTCCAGCGCTTCGCGCGGGCTCAGCGCATCGGGGTCGACGGCGGCCAGCGCCGCCTCGACCGGCGAGGGTTCGGGGGCCGCCACCGGCGGCGGCGCGGCAAACAGGTCGACCTGGGCCTCGCCGGCACGCTGTTGCGCCTCCAGGGCCTCCAGCGTGGCGCGGGCCTGCCGCACCAGCTGCGCGGGCATGCCGGCCAGGCGCGCCACCTGCACGCCGTAGCTGCGGCTGGCGGGGCCAGGCTCGATGGCGTGCAGGAACACGATGTCGTGCCCGCTTTCCACCGCCGAGACGTGCAGGTTGATCGCGCGCTCGTGACGGGCGGGGAACTCGGTGAGCTCGAAGTAGTGGGTGGCGAACAGCGTGAACGCGCGGTTGCGGTCGTGCAGCTGGGCGGCAATGGCGCCGGCCAGCGCCAGCCCGTCGAAGGTGCTGGTGCCGCGGCCGATCTCGTCCATCAGCACCAGGCTGTGCTCGGTGGCGCCGTGCACGATGGCGGCCGCTTCGGTCATCTCGAGCATGAAGGTCGATTGCGCATTGGCCAGGTCGTCGGCCGCCCCGATGCGGGTGAGGATGGCGTCGATCGGCCCCAGCCGGCAGCTGCGTGCCGGCACGTAGGAGCCCATGGCCGCCAGCAGCACGATCAGGGCCACCTGGCGCATGTAGGTGCTCTTGCCGCCCATGTTGGGGCCGGTGATCACCAGCATGCGGGTGCGGGCGTCGAGCCGGCAGTCGTTGGCGATGAAGTCGGGGCCACCGGTCTCGGCCAGGCGGGCCTGCACCACCGGGTGGCGGCCCTGCGCGATCTCGATGCAGGGCTGCGGCACGATCTCGGGCCGGCACCAGCCCAGCGTGGCCGCGCGTTCGGTGAGCGCGGCCAGCGCATCCAGCGCGGCCAGCGCACGGGCCAGCGCGCCCAGCACCGGCAGGTGGGCCTGCAGCTGGTCGAGCAGTTGCTCGAACAGCCACTTCTCGCGCGCCAGCGCCCGGTCCTGCGCCGACAGGGCCTTGTCCTCGAAGGTCTTCAGCTCGGGGGTGATGAAGCGCTCGGCGTTTTTCAGCGTCTGGCGGCGCTGGTAGTCCGCGGGCACGCGGTCGAGCCCCGAGCTGGTGACCTCGATGTAGAAGCCGTGCACCCGGTTGTACTGCACGCGCAGGTTGCCGATGCCCGTGCGGCTGCGTTCGCGCGCTTCCAGGTCCACCAGGAAGGTGTCGCAGTTCTGGCTGATCGCGCGCAGCTCGTCCAGCTCGGCGTCGAGCCCCGGCGCGATGACGCCGCCGTCGCGCAGCAGCACCGCGGGCTCCTCGGCGATGCTGCGCGCCAGCAGCTCGGCCAGCGCGGGCGGCGGCGACAGCGCCGAGCGCAGGCTGGCCAGCAGTGGCGCCTCGGCGGGCACCAGGGCCCGCAGGGCCGGCAGCGCCTGCAGGCTGCTGCGCAGCCCGGCCAGCTCGCGCGGGCGCACCTGGCGCAAGGCCAGGCGGGCGGTGATGCGCTCGACATCGCTGATGCCGCGCAACTGCGCGCGCAGCGGCTCGACGCCATGTGCCGAGAGTTCGGCGATCGCGGCGTGGCGCTGCAGTGCCGTGCCGCGATCGCGCTGCGGGTGGGTGAGCCAGTGGCGCAGCGCACGGCTGCCCATGCCCGTCTTGCAGCTGTCCAGCAGCGACAGCAGGGTGGGCGCGGGCTCGCCACGCAGTGTCTGGGTGAGCTCCAGGTTGCGGTGGGTGGTGGGCGGCAGCTCGATCAGCTCGCTGGCGCGGGCCGCCTCCAACGTGTGCACATGGGCCAGTGCCTGGCCCTGCGTGTGCTCGGCAAAACTCAGCAGCGCGGCGGCGGCGGCCTGGGCCACCGGCAGGTCCTGCGCGTTGAAGCCCTGCAACGAGGCCACCTTCAGCAGGGTGCAGAGCTTGCGCAGGCCCAGCGCGGTGTCGAACTGCCAGTCGGGCCGCGCCGTGCGGGCCGCGCGATGCTGCAGCAGCGCGGGGGGCAGGGCGCTCAGCGTGTCGTGCTGGCTCAGCAGCAGCTCGGCCGGATCCAGCCGGGCCAGCCAGCCGGCCAGCTCCTTCTCGCCGCACTCGGTGAGGCCCAGTTGCCCGCTGGACAGGCCCAGCCAGGCCAGTCCCCAGGTGGCCCGCGTCCGGGTGGCTGCCACCAGCAGCGTGTCGCTGCGCTCGTCCAGCAGCTCGGTGTCGGTGACGGTGCCAGGGGTCACCACGCGCACCACCTTGCGCTCCACCGGGCCCTTGGCGGTGGCCACGTCGCCCACCTGCTCGGCAATGGCCACCGCCTCGCCCAGCTTGATCAGCCGTGCGAGGTAGCTCTCGACCGAATGCACCGGCACGCCGGCCATCACCACGGGCTCGCCGGCGCTCTGGCCGCGTGTGGTGAGCGTGATGTCGAGCAGGCGGTTGGCCTTGCGCGCATCGTCGTAGAACAGCTCGTAGAAATCGCCCATGCGGTAGAAGACGAGCGTGTCCGGGAACTCGGCCTTGATGCGCAGGTACTGCGCCATCATCGGCGTGTGGGCACTGAGGTCGGGGGCGGCGGGCGGCGTGGGGGCTGACAAGGGCGTGGGGCGCGTCGAGCGCGCTGCAATGGCGGGAGGTAGGGCGCGGCAAGCGCCGTGACCAGCCGGGAAAATCATACTGGACCCCTGCCACCCGGCGCGCCGGGCGCTGCGTATGATGCTGACGCAGGGGGTTACCTGCGGCGCTGTCATGGCCGTGCGAAAGTTCTCGGAGGGGGGTGGTCCCACCGTGCGGTCCAAGCTGCATTCGCATCGTATCGTCGCGCGCAACTGCCTGGCGGGCATCGGCCTGGCGGCGTTGACGCTGCTGGTGACCGCCTGGCTGCCGCCCATGCGATGGTCAGCACTGCACACCAGCATGCTCAGCCTGCACCTGCTGCTGGAGCTGGCGGCCATCGTGATCGCGGTGCAGATCGTCGCCGTCTCGTGGCAAACCTTCGGGCGTCGGCGCGGCGGTCCGTCGAACCTGCTGATCACCGGCTTCCTGGTGGTGGCCGTCTGCGACGCCGTGCATGCCCTCACCTACGAAGGCATGCCGCCGATCCTGGGCCCCAGTGGCACCGAGCGCGCCATCTTCTACTGGCTGATGGGCCGCAGCGCCGAGGTGGGCACCCTGGGTTTGCTGGCATTGGGCTGGCGCGTGCCGCTCTCGCGCAATGGCGCGTTGTGGGTGGGCGTGCTGTTGTCGGTCCTGCTGCTGGCCGTCGGCTCGCGCTGGCTGGGGTGGTTTCCGACCACCTTCGTGCCCGGCCAGGGTGTCACGTCCTTCAAGGCCGCGTACGAGGTGACCTTGTTCGCCACCAACCTGTTGGTGGCCCTGCTGCTGTGGCGTCGGGCGGTGCGTTCGAGCGGGCTCGAAGCCCGGCAGCTGTACTTGCTGGCCACCTCGGCGGCCGTGATCGGCATCGGCGAGCTGGCCTTCACGGCCTACGTCACACCCTCCGACTACCTCAACATCTTCGGCCACCTGTACAAGCTGGCAGCCTACCTGCTGCTGTACTGGGCCACCTTCATCATCAGCCTGCGCGCGCCTTACGACGCACTGGCCGAGACCGAATACCAGTTGCGCTCGGTCAGCAACAACCTGCCCAACTGCGTGCTGTACCAGGTGGTGCGCGAGGCCGACGGCACGATGCGCTTCACGCACGTGAGCGATGCCGTCGAGCGCGTGTGCGGGGTGCGCGCCGAGGAGGTGTTGCGCGATGCCAACGTGCTGTACGGGCGCGTGCATCCCGACGACCTGTCCATGATGCGCGCGGCCCAGCGCCGCTCGGCCGAGCAGCAGCAGACCTTCCGGGCGCTGCTGCGCTTCCGGCGCGGCGACGGCGTCTGGCGCTGGTTCCAGCTGATGTCGGCGCCACGCTTGCTGGAGGACGGCCGCATCTGCTGGGACGGCGTGCAAATGGACGTCACCGACACCCAGGAGGCCGAGGCCGAGCGCCGCTCGCTGGAAGGTCAGCTGCGCGAATCGCAGAAGATGGAGTCCATCGGCACGCTGGCCGGCGGCATTGCGCACGACTTCAACAACATCCTGGGCGGCATGCTGGGCAACGTGGCGATGGCCCGCGAAGACCTGCAGCGGGGCAAGGCGCAGGAGGCACTGCGTGGGCTGGAACTGCTGCAACGCTCCTGCCTGCGTGCACGCGATCTGGTGCAACAGATCCTCACCTTCAGTCGCCGGCAGGCGCCGGACTTCGTGCCGCAGCCGCTGCAACCGCTGGTCGAGGAGGCGGTGGCCCTGCTGCGGTCAACGCTGCCCGCCCGGGTGAGCCTGCGCACCGAGCTGGCCGACGGGCCGATGCAGGTGCGGGCCGATGCCACGCAGATCCAGCAGGTGTTGATGAACCTGTGCACCAATGCCTGGCAGGCGCTGGCCGGGCAGCCGGGCCACATCGACATCGGTCTGGCACGCGAGACCCTGGACACCGAGCGCGCCCGCCAGCTCGGCATGGCGCCCGGCGAGCATGTGCACCTGTGGGTGCGTGACGATGGCTGCGGCATGGACGAAGCCACGCGGCTGCGTGTGTTCGAGCCTTTCTTCACCACCAAGGCACTGGGCGAGGGCACCGGGCTCGGCCTGTCGGTGGTGCACGGCATCGTGCGGGCGCACAAGGGGGCCATGACGGTGGACAGCGCGCCCCAGGCGGGCAGCACCTTCCATGTCTGGCTGCCGATCGCCGAGCCTTCCCCGCCGCCCCGCAGCCTGCCCGCCTGCCAGCCCGCCGACGCCTCGCCGGCACACCGCGGACGGCGTGTGATGTACGTCGACGACGACGAGGTGATGCGCCTGATGGTGGAGCGCCTGCTCGACCGTGCGGGCCTGCGTGTCAATTGCCAGGGCGACCCGGATGCCGCCTTGGCGTTGCTGCGGGCCGACCCGATGGCGGTGGACGTGGTCGTCACCGACTACAACATGCCCCAGCGCTCGGGGCTCGAGGTGGCCGAAGCGGTGGCCGCGCTGCGGCCCGGCCTGCCGGTGATCGTGAGCTCGGGCAACCTCTCCGAAGACCTGCTGCGGGGCGCCGGCCGGCTGGGGGTGTCTGCGTTGCTCGAGAAGCAGCACACGCTGGATCGCCTGGTGGGCCTGATCGAGCAGGTGCTGGACGAAGCCCAGGACAGGGTGGCGCCGCCGGTGTCCTGATCGTCCGGCCGCGCCAACCCGGTCGAACTGCCGCGCCTCCGGGGTGTTGATCCGGCCATCGGCCGCCGGCCCCGGATGGGACGGTCGACGCTTCGTACGCTGTCATCTCCCACGAAGCAAGAACTGGAACGAGTGATGAACCAGATCACCATCCGCATGCGCCTCACCCTGCTGGTGGCGTCTCTGCTGGCTTTGCTGCTCATCTCCAGCGGTAGCAGCCTCTGGCGCCAGCGCGGCGCGAATGAGCTGCTGCAGTCGCTCTACAACGACCGCGTGGTGCCGATGCGCCAGCTCAAGGCCGTGGCCGCGGCGCGCACGACGGTGCAACACGAATCAGTGCATTGGCGGTGATGGCGGCCGCGGTGGCCGCCTACTACCTGGTGCGTTCGATCCTGCGGCCGCTGGCGCAGGCCGTGCAGGTGGCCGAGACGGTGGCCAGCAGCGACCTGGGCTCGCGCATCGACGTGGTCTCGCGCGACGAGACCGGCCAGCTGCTGGCAGCGCTGCGGCGCATGAACGAGGCCTTGGTGTGCATCGTCGCCCAGGTGCGCAGCGGCCGTGACTCCAATGCCACCGGCTCGGCGCAGATCGCCATCGGCAATGCCGACCTGAGCCAGCGCACCGAAGAACAGGCCAGCAAGCTGCAGCAGACCGCTGCCTCGATCGAGCAGCTCACCGCCACCGTGAAGCACAACGCCGACATCATCGGCGTGATCGGCGGCATCGCGTTCCAAACCAACATCCTGGCCCTGAACGCGGCAGTGGAAGCCGCGCGGGCCGGTGAGCAGGGGCGTGGTTTTGCCGTGGTGGCGGGTGAGGTGCGCAGCCTCGCCCAGCGCAGCGCGGAGGCGGCCAAGGAGATCAAGTCCTTGATCCCGACCAGCGTGGACACGGTGGCAAACGGCAGCCGGCTGGTGGATGAAGCAGGGCGCACGATGGGTGACATCGTGACCCAGGTGCGCCGCGTGAGCGTGTTGGTCGGCGAGATCAGCGCCGCCAGCGTGCAGCAGAGCCAGGGCATCGGCCAGGTGGGCGACGCGGTGGCTCAGCTCGACCCGGTGACGCAACAAAACGCTGCGTTGGTGGAACAGTCTGCCGCCGCAGCAGAGAGCCTGAAGCGGCAGGCCGCCGTGTTGACGCAAACGGTGGCCGCGTTCCGGCTGCCGGCTGGCGCCTCGGCCCGCTGACGGCGCCAGGCGGCAGCGCGACGCGTCAGCGCGCCGAGCCGCCAGGCTTGCGCCGCGGTGCGCCCTGCGGGCCGGGGCCGCCGGCAGGGGCCGGGCCTCGTGGCGGCCGGGGGCCCATGCTGCGGGCAGGCGGGCGTTGCAGCGTGGCCTCCGAAGGCTCGGCCGGTGCCTCTATCTTGCGGATGCGCACCGGCTTGCGCTCGCGTGCCGGTGCTTCTTCGGCCGGAGCCGGCGCGGCCGGGTCGTTCAGGGTGGCGAGGCTGGTGGCCAGTGCATCGGCCACCACGTCGGCCGGGGCTGGGGCCGGCGCGTCGCCATCGGCCGCGGCATCGCCGCCCTTGATCACCCGGGTGTACGGTGCCAGCAGTTGCACCAGCTGGCCGTAGATCTTGGGGCTGCCGGCCACCAGCTCACGCTGGTAGAGGAAATCGGCCTCGCCAGTGAAGTTGCCCACCAGGCCGCCGGCCTCGGCGATGATCAGCGAGCCCGCGGCCATGTCCCAGGGGTTCAGGCCGGTCTCGAAGAAGCCGTCGTACCAGCCGGCCGCCACGTAGCACAGGTCCAGCGCCGCGGCGCCCGGGCGGCGAACGCCGGCGCAGGACTGCATCACGGTCTCGAACATCTTCACGTAGCGCTGGAAGCTGTCGCCCCGGCGGAACGGGAACCCGGTGCCCACCAGCGCATCGGCCAGGCGGGTGCGCTTGCTCACACGCAGGCGGCGGTCGTTGAGGAAGGCGCCACGCCCCTTCGAGGCATAGAACAGGTCGTTGCGCGTCGGGTCGTAGACCACTGCCTGCTGGATGACGCCACGGTGCGCCAGGGCAATGGACACGGCGTAGATCGGCAGCCCGTGCAGGAAGTTGGTGGTGCCGTCCAGCGGGTCGATGATCCAGACGAACTCGCTGTTCTTCGCGCCGTGGGCGCGGCCCGATTCCTCGGCCAGGATGCCGTGGCCCGGGTAGGCCGTGAGCACCGTCTCGATGATCGCGGCCTCGGCGGCCTGGTCGACCTCGCTGACGAAGTCGTTGGGCCCCTTGTGCGTGACCTTCAGGATGTCCAGGTCCAGCGAGCCCCGGTTGATGATCGCCCCGGCTGCGCGCGCGGCCTTGATGGCGATGTTGAGCATGGGGTGGAGCGATTGCGACATGGGGCGTCCTGAGGGCGGCTCGGGCTTCGAGGGTGGGGCGGCGGAGGAAAAGAGCACCCCTAGGACCGGGCCGGTGGCCCGGCCCGCCCCCCGTGGGGGTTTTGGTCAGTCCGGCGAAGCCGGATCTGCCCAAGAACAGCGGCGGCGACAATCGCACGCCAGAAGAACCCGAGATTTTAGCGTTCCGTGTCCACCGCGCCTGTCGATTCCACACGCTTTGTCCTGATGCACACCAGCCACCCCGGCAACGTGGGTGCTGCCGCACGGGCGATGAAGGTGATGGGCTTCGCCGACCTGGTGCTGGTACGGCCCCGGTTTGCCGACGTGCTGAGCCACGAGGACACGGTGGCGATGGCCAGCGGCGCCGCCGACATCCTGGTGCGCGCCCGCATCGTGGACACCCTGGCCGAAGCGCTGGACGGCATCACCTACGCCTGCGCCACCGCGATGACACCGCGTGATTTCGGGCCCCCCACCTTCGCGCCGCGCGATCGTTTCGCCACCTTGGCAGGCGAGGGCCACCGCGTGGCGTTCGTCTTCGGCAGCGAACGCTTCGGCCTGGCCAACGAGGACGTGTACCGCTGCCATGCCTGCCTGAGCATCCCCACCCACCCGGACTATGGTTCGCTGAACCTGGCCCAGGCGGTGCAGTTGCTGGCCTACGACTGGCGCCAGGCGCTGGGCGGCTACGCCGTGCAGTCGCGCACCCGCGAGCCGGCGTTGGCCACGCTGCCCGAGGCAATGGGTGCACTCGCGCACTGGCAGCAGGTGCTGGAGCAGATCGGCTTCCTCGACCCTGCGGCGCCCAAGCGGCTGATGCCCCGCTTGCAGCAGTTGCTCAACCGCGCCGAACTCACCCGCGAGGAAGTCCACATCCTGCGGGGCATCGCGCGGGCGGTGGGCAAGGCGCCGCGTGATTGAAGCCCCGGCGTGGCCCGCGCCGCCAGGCGCTGCAGGGAATTTCGGCCGCGAATACACTGGCCGTCCAACGACTGGAATCCACCATGTTCAGCCGCCTCCGTGAAGACATCGCCTGCATCCGCGAGCGCGATCCTGCCGCGCGCTCGACATGGGAGGTGCTGACCTGTTATCCGGGCCTGCACGCGCTGATCTGGCACCGCATGGCGCATGCGGCATGGAAGGCGGGGTTCAAGTGGACCGGGCGCTTCCTGTCGCACCTGGGCCGCTTCTTCAGCGGCATCGAGATCCACCCTGGCGCCACCATCGGGCGCCGCGTGTTCATCGACCACGGCATGGGCGTCGTCATCGGCGAAACGGCTGAAATCGGCGACGAGTGCACCATCTACCAGGGCGTGACGCTGGGCGGCACCTCGCTCACCAAGGGCGCGAAACGCCACCCCACGCTCGGGCGTGGTGTGATCGTGAGTGCCGGTGCCAAGGTGCTGGGCGGCTTCACGGTGGGCGATGGCGCCCGCGTGGGCTCCAACGCGGTGCTGCTGCAGGCGGTGCCCCCAGGCGCCACGGCGGTGGGCATCCCGGCGCGCATCGTGCAGAAGTCGGCTGATGCCGCGCGCGAGGAAGCCGCCGCGAAGATGGGCTTCTCGGCCTATGGCGTGACGCTGGGCGCCGACCCGGTGGCGCAGGCCATGAAGGGCCTGATCGACAACGCCAGCAGCCACGAGCACCAGATCGCGCTGCTGTGGCAGGCGATCGAGAAGCTGTCGTCCGGCGCGCGGGAACTGCCGGGCACCGAGTGTGTGCCGCAGGACGCGCACACCACCGAGAGCTTCGACGCCGAGCAGTTGAACCGGCTGGTCAAGTAGCCGCGCGCGGCGGCCTCACGGCGCTCTTGGGCCGGAAGGCCTTGCACACCGCGTCGTCGGTCTCGAGGTAGGGGCCGCCGATCAGGTCGATGCAATAGGGCACCGCCGCGAAGATGCCGTGCACGCCCTGCTCGGGCAGGCCTTGCAGGGTTTCGGCGATCGACTTCGGCTGCCCCGGCAGGTTGATGATCAGCGCCTGGCCGCGAATCACGGCCACCTGGCGCGACAGGATGGCCGTGGGCACGAAGCGCAGGCTGATCTGCCGCATCTGCTCGCCAAAGCCCGGCATCTCCTTGTCGGCCACCGCCAGCGTGGCCTCGGGCGTCACGTCCCGCGGGGCAGGGCCGGTGCCACCGGTGGTGAGCACCAGGTGGCAGCCTGCGCTGTCCACCAGTTCGCGCAGGCAGGCGCTGATGCCTGGCTGCTCGTCGGGGATCAGCCGCGTTTCCCAGTCGATCGGGTTGCGCAGGGCGCGGCGCAGCCAGTCCTGCAGTGCCGGGATGCCCTTGTCCTCGTAGACGCCGCTGGAGGCGCGGTCGCTGATCGAGACCAGGCCGATGCGCACGCGGTCGGCGCCGCTGTCGATGTCACTCATGCTCTTCGGAGTCCAGGCAGGGTTTGATGAACTGGAACAGCTCACGGTAGCCGCGGCCGCTGCGTTGCTCGGGCGCGGCGGCCGCATCCTTGCGCGCAGCGCGCACCAGGCTGCGCAGGCGCTGCAGGTCAGTCTGCGGATAGGTCTCGGCCCAACGGGTGAGGGCCTCGTCGTTGGCAACGAGTTCGTCGCGCCAGCGCTCGGCCTCGTGCAGGCGCAGCGTGTCCTTGGCCGAGCCGAGCTTGAACGCGGCCACCGCCTCGCGCAGCGGCGCCTCGTCGGCCGCGCGCATCTGCTTGCCCACGTACTGCATCTGCCGGCGCCGGCCTTCGTGCGACTTGGTGCGCCGGTAGGTCAGGATGGCCTCGCGCAGCGCATCGGGCATGTCGATCGCGGCCAGGCGCTGCTCGGGCAGGGCGGCCAGTTCTTCGCCCAGCGCCTGCAACGAGTGCATCTGCTGCTTGAGCTGGGTCTTGCTCGGACGTTCGTCGGCAAGCTCGGGGTCGTGTTCGTTCGGGTGGGGGCGCATGGGCCGGGCGGGCAGACAGTGGGACAGCGGGGCGTGGCTATGATTGTCGCCCACCCTACGATGACTGACCGCCCCATGTCCGGCTCCACCACTTCCCAGGGCTTTGCGTTCTCGCGCGAGCAGTTCCAGCAGATCATCGAGGACACGCTGGCCATTGCGCGCGGCATCGGCGCCAGTGATGCGGCGGCCGAGGTGTCCGAGGGCGCCGGCCTGTCGGTCTCGGTGCGCCGAGGCGAACTCGAGAACGTCGAACGCAACCGTGACAAGTCGCTCGGGGTCACCGTGTTCCTGGGCCAGCGCCGCGGCAACGCCAGCACCTCCGACTTTTCGCGCCAGGCGCTCGAGCAGACCGTGCGTGCGGCCTACGACATCGCGCGCTTCACGGCCGAAGACCCGGCCGCGGGGCTGCCCGATGCGCAGGACATCGTCAGTGCCGAAGAAGTGGCGGTCGATCTCGACCTGTTCCACCCCTGGGCGGTGGATGCGGCACAGGCGGCCGAGCTTGCGCGGCGCTGCGAGGATGCGGCCTTTGCGACCGACCGCCGCATCACCAACAGCGAAGGCGCGGCCACCTCGGCGCAGCAATCGCACTTCTGGGCCGGCAACAGCCGCGGCTTCCGGGGCGGGTACGCGAGCTCGCGCCATTCGATCTCGGTGGCGCCCATCGCCGGCAAGGGTGCCGGCATGCAGCGCGATGCCTGGTACAGCTCGATGCGTGATGCGATGGAACTCGCCTCGCCGGAGGCCGTGGGGCGCTATGCGGCGGAACGCGCACTGTCGCGCCTGAAGGGCCGCAAGATCGCCACCTGCGAGGTGCCGATCCTGTTCGAATCCAGTCTGGCGGCGGGCATGATCGGCGCCTATGTGCAGGCCACCAGCGGTGGCGCGCTGTACCGCCGCGCCACCTTCCTGCTGGACAGCGTGGGCCAGCGTGTACTGGCACCGCACCTCGACCTCACCGAAGACCCGCACGAGCGCAAAGGCAAGGCCAGCGCCATGTTCGATGACGAAGGCGTGCGCACCCGCCGCCGCAAGGTGGTGGAGGCCGGGGTGGTGCAGGGCTACTTCCTGTCGAGCTACTCGGCCCGCAAGCTCGGGCTGCGCACCACGGGGCACGCCGGCGGCTCGCAGAACCTGCGCCTGACGAGCCGGCTCACCCAGCCGGGCGACCACCTCGAGCAGATGTTGCGCAAGCTGGGCCGCGGGCTGTTCGTCACCGAGTTGATGGGCCAGGGCGTCAACTACGTCACTGGCGACTATTCACGCGGCGCCGCCGGCTACTGGGTGGAGGGCGGGCGCATCGTGCACCCGGTGCACGAGGTCACCATCGCGGGCAACCTGCGCGAGATGTTCGGCCAGATCGCCGCGCTGGGGGCGGACGTGTACACCATGGGCGGCAAGACCGTCGGCTCGATGCTGATCGAGCGCATGAAGGTCGCCGGGGCCTGAGCCCCGTGCACAGGGACTTTCCCGAAGTTCAGGCAGTTTCAAGCTGCGCTGCCTAGGCTCGCCAGGAGCCGCGTGGCAGGGCCGGAGACGATGCGGTGGCCGACCGGGTTTTCACCCCCCCGGGGCGGACACGGCTGACTTCTAGAATGCCCCGCACTTCACTGCGTATTTGCATAGGAGATTTGCATGGAACGTCGTTCCTTTGTTCAAGGCGCCGGCTTGGCCGGTGTCCTCGCTGCAGGCGTGGCGCCGGCAGTGGTTCATGCCCAGGCCGCGCTGCGCTGGCGCCTGACCTCGAGCTTCCCGAAATCACTGGACACCATCTTTGGTGCGGCAGACACCTTTGCCCGCAAGGTCAAGGAAATGTCGGGCGGCAAGTTCGAGATCACGACCCACGCCGCGGGTGAACTGATGCCTTCGCCCGCGCTGATCGACGGCGTGCAGAACGGCACCGTCGAAATGGGCCACACCGCGCCGTACTACTACTTCGGCAAGGACGACACCTTCGCGCTGGGCTGTGCCATTCCGTTCGGCCTGAACAGCCGGCAGATGACCGCCTGGATGTACGAAGGCAACGGCCTGAAGCTGATGCGCGAGTTCTACGCGAAGTACAGCATGGTCAACTTCCCGATGGGCAACACCGGTGCCCAGATGGGTGGCTGGTACCGCAAGGAAATCAAGACCGTTGCCGACCTGAAGGGCCTGAAGTTCCGCGTCGGCGGCTTTGCCGGCCGTGTGTGCGAGCGCATGGGCTGCGTGCCGCAGAACATCCCCGGCGGTGAGATCTACCAGGCGCTCGAGAAGGGCACCATCGACGCGGCCGAATGGGTGGGCCCGTACGACGACCAGAAGCTTGGCTTCAACAAGGTGGCCCAGTTCTACCACTACCCCGGCTGGTGGGAAGGTGGCCCGCAGCTGGACCTGCTGGTGAACCAGAAGGCCTACGACGGCCTCTCGGCGGAATACAAGGCCATCATCGAGAGCGCTGCCGCCTACGCGCACACCGAGATGCAGGCCAAGTACGACGCCAAGAACCCGGCGGCGCTGCTGCAACTGGTGGCCTCCAAGACCAAGCTGGTGTCCTTTCCGAAGCCGGTGCTCGACCTGGCGTTCAAGGAATCGATGGCGCTGTACTCCGAGATCAGCGCCAAGAACCCGAACTGGAAGAAGGTGTACGAGGACTACGCCAAGTTCCGCAAGGACAGCAACCTGTGGTTCCGCTTCACCGAAGCGCGCTTCGACAGCTACATGCAATCCGTGAAGCTGTGATCCAGCAGGCTTGACTCCCGGGCGTAGCGCCCGCCAACAAGAAGGCCCCGCGCTGCGGGGCCTTTTTTCGTTCGACGCGGTGCACGCACCGCGTGCACCGGCTACTTCTTGCCGCTGGCCTTGAGCTCGTCTTCCAGCGCCTTCATCGGGTCGTCGTCCTTGGTCTCGGGCTCGGCGCCGGGCGCTGCGCCCGATGCGGCACCTGACGCAGCGTCGGCGGCGGTCGGCGCTTCGGTGGCGTCGGCCGGCAGTGTCGGGCGCTCTGCGTCGAGTTGCTGCTGCGCCGCGTCGGTGTTCAGGTCGGCCTTCTTGCCCAGGCCGCCCGACACCAGGTTCGGGAACGCGATGATCAGGCCGACCATCACGATCTGGATCAGCACGAAGGGCACCGAGCCCCAGTAGATCTGGCCAGTGGTGACCTTGGGCACCACCTGGCCGGTGACGCGGTCCTTGTAGTCGTCGGTCGGTGCCACGCTGCGCAGGTAGAACAGCGCAAAACCGAACGGCGGGTGCATGAACGAGGTCTGCATGTTCACCGCAAGCAAGACACCGAACCACACCAGGTCGATGCCCAGCTTCTCGGCCACCGGGCCGATCAGTGGCACCACGATGAACGAGAGTTCGAAGAAGTCGAGGAAGAAGGCCAGCACGAAGATCAGGATGTTCACCACGATCAGGAAGCCGAGCTGGCCACCCGGCAGGCTGGTGAGCAGGTGCTCCACCCACTTCGGCCCGTCGACGCCCTGGAATGAGAGGCTGAACACCGTGGAGCCCAGCAGGATGAAGACGACGAAGCACGACAGCTTCATCGTCGAGTCCATTGCCTGGCGCAGCAGTTTCATGTCGATGCGCTTGCGAGCCAGTGCCATCAGCAGGGCACCCACGGCGCCCATCGCGCCGCCTTCGGTGGGCGTGGCCACCCCGAGGAAGATGGTGCCCAGCACCAGGAAGATCAGCGCCAGCGGCGGAATCAGCACGAAGGTGACGCGCTCGGCCATCTGGGACAGCAGGCCGAGCTTGAACACACGGTTGATCACCGACAGCACGAACGCAATGCCGACGCCCACGCACATCGAGACGACGATGAGCTCGTCGGTCGCGACGGTGTCGGGCTGCTGCTTGGCATAGAGCACGGCCGCGGAGACGGACAGGACGAACAGCACTGCCAGCGAACGCAGGCCCGGGCTGCCGTCGGGTTCTCGGATCGTGCGGGCCTCGGCCGGCAGGGCGGGCACGTAATGGGGCCGAAACATCGCCACCAGCGCGATGTAGCCGACATACAGGCCGGTGAGCACGAAGCCGGGGATGAAGGCGCCCTTGTACAGATCGCCCACACTGCGGCCCAACTGGTCGGCCATGATGATCAGCACCAGCGAGGGGGGGATGATCTGGGCCAGGGTGCCCGACGCGGCGATGACACCGGTGGCCACGCGGCGGTCGTAACCGTAGCGCAGCATGATGGGCAGCGAGATCAGACCCATCGAGATGACCGATGCGGCCACCACGCCGGTGGTGGCAGCGAGCATCGCACCCACCAGGATCACCGCGAAGGCCAGGCCGCCGCGGATGGGACCGAACAACTGGCCGATGGTGTCCAGCAGGTCCTCGGCCATGCCCGAGCGCTCGAGGATCAGGCCCATGAAGGTGAAGAACGGGATCGCCAGCAGCGTGTCGTTCTGCATGATCCCGAAGATGCGCAGCGGCAAGGCCTGCATCAACGAGGCCGGCAACATGCCCAGCTCGATGCCGATGAAGCCGAACACCAGGCCGCAGGCCGCCAGCGAGAACGCGACCGAAAAGCCCATCAACAGGAACACGACGAGGCCGCCGAACATGATCGGCGCCATGTAGGCTTGCAGGAACTCGATCACTTGGTGGCTCCTTCGGCCTCGGCACGCAGGCGGATGATCTCGGCGAGTTCTTCCTCGGCGGTCTTGGTCTGCTGCTTCTTCGTGGGGTCGTCGATCAGGCCCATCAGGAAGGCCACGCGCTTGATGAGCTCGGACACGCCTTGCAGTCCCAGCAGCGCAAAACCTGCCGGCACCAGCGCGAACACCGGCCAGCGGATCAAGCCCCCTGCATTGGAAGACGTTTCGCCGGTGACATAGGCCGCCACGACCAGCGGCCACACGAGGCCGACCACGGTGACGACGAACGGGAACAGGAAGCACACGATGCCGAAGATCTCGATCTTGATCTGCGTGCGCTTGGTGAAGCGGTGCAGGATCACATCGATCTTCACGTGTTCCTGGCGCAGCATGGTGTAGCCGGCGGCCAGCAGGAACACGCCGGCAAACAGGTACCACTGGATCTCGAGGAACGCGTTCGAGCTGAGGTTGAAGGCCTTGCGCACGCTGGCGTTGACGGCGCTCACCAGCACCGCGGCCAGCACGAGCCAGGACACCCAGCGACCGACGAACTCATTGAGCCGGTCGA
Source organism: Burkholderiales bacterium (assembly GCA_016213205.1). GTDB lineage: Bacteria > Pseudomonadota > Gammaproteobacteria > Burkholderiales > Burkholderiaceae_C > Pseudaquabacterium. Next base: position 244,657 of record JACRAZ010000060.1, on the reverse strand, counting down.
TCCATTTTGATAGTTGGAGTAGGGCAGACACGTCGTCTCCGCAGGGAAGTACACACCACGTTGGCGGCCCCTCGGGCGAAGGGCCCCATCGCACTGGGCTTGTACTGTACGGAGATGGCCCTGAACAGCATCTGAATATCGGCGCTGTTAAGGGAAAGCACCGATCCAGCAGCGGCCGGACCGGTGCGCTGCAGACCTTCAGGTCTGGGTGGCCGCGGTGTACAGCCGGGTCGAGCGTGCGCCCGAGCGGCAGAAGGCCAGCAGCGGGCGCGGCAGGTCGCGCAGCAGTTGTGCGAACTCGGCGATCTCGTCGGGCGTCTGGTGCGCACCGTCCACCGGCAGGTGGCGGTATTCCAGCCCGGCAGCTTGCGCCGCTGCGGCCACGGCCGCGCTGGTGGGCTGGTCAGGGCCGTGTTCGAAGTCGGGTCGGTTGTTGACCACGCTGCGAAAGCCCAGCGCGGCGACTTCGGCCATGGCCTCCGGCGTGAGTTGCGCAGCGACGCAGACGTCGGCGGTGAGCTGGCGAATGGGCAGTGAGGTGTTCATGGCGCGCAAGCTTACTTCGACAGCGCGGCTTTCACGGCTGCGGAGACCTGGCCCATGTCGGCCTTGCCGGCCAGGCGTGCCTTGGCCGCGCCCATCACCTTGCCCATGTCGCCCGGGCCGTTGGCGCCGAGCTCGGCCACCAGCGCGGCCACGGCGGCATTCACCTCTTCGGCCGAAAGCCGTGCCGGCAGGTAGGCCTGCAGCACCGCGACTTCGGCGGTTTCCTTGTCGGCCAGATCGGTGCGGCCGGCGCTCTGGAAAGCGGCGATGGAGTCCTTGCGCTGCTTGATGAGCTTGTCGACCACGCCGACGATCGCGGTGTCGTCCAGCGTGATGCGCTCGTCCACCTCGCGCTGCTTGATGGCCGCCAGCAGCATGCGGATGGTCGACAGGCGATCGGCTTCCTTGGCGCGCATCGCGGTCTTCATGTCTTCGGTGATCTGGTCTTTCAGGCTCATTGCATGGATCCTCGAGGCAGATAATGCAAAACGCCCGCTGCGGCGTCCCGCGCGGGCGTTGAGTGCTTGGCCGGTTGGGCCAGCGTTCAGTACAGCTTCTTGGGCAGCTGCATGCTGCGCACGCGCTTGTAGTGGCGCTTCACGGCGGCTGCCTTCTTGCGCTTGCGCTCGGCGGTGGGCTTCTCGTAGAACTCGCGTGCACGCAGTTCGGTGAGCAGGCCCAGCTTTTCGATCGTGCGCTTGAAGCGGCGCAGGGCCACATCGAACGGCTCGTTTTCTTTGACGCGAATCGTGGTCATTTAACGGGTGAATCCTAAAAGTTTGCGCTCGGTGTTCCTGACTCGGCCGCTTCGGGGCTTCAAGACAAAGCCGCCGTTGCAACAGGCATTCCGGATCTGCCAGGCCGGGGAATCGACACGCGGTTTGCTAGCAAAGACTGCGATTCTAGTCTGAAATTCTGGCTTGGGCAAAACGCCGCCGGGCTCGAGCTGCCGGGCCGCCAGCGAGTCCACGCCCGGCGTGGGCCTAGGGCCGGCTCGCCGTTGCGGGCGCCGGCAGGTTGCGCGCGCAGGCCGCGGCGCTGGCCCAGGCCCACTGGAAGTTGTAGCCGCCGAGCCAGCCGGTCACATCGACCACCTCGCCGATGAAGTGCAGGCCCGGCACACGCTTGCTTGCCATGCCGCGGGAATCCAGCTCGCGGGTGTCCACCCCGCCGGAGGTGACCTCGGCCTTCTTGTAGCCCTCGGTCCCGCTGGGTTGCAGGGTCCAGTGCGCCAGCGCGCGGGCCAGGCGATCCAGTTCCTTGTCGCGCTGCTCGGCCATGGGCCGATCGGCATCGAGCTGCTGTCCCGCCAGCCAGGCCGTGGCCAGCCGCTGCGGCAGCCAGTGCGCGAGCTCGTTGCCGAGTTGCCGGCGTGAGTTGGCCTTGGCCTCGCGCAGTGCCGCGCCCAGGTCCTGGCCGGCCCCAAGGTCGATGTGCACGGGCTGGCCAGGCCGCCAGTAGGTGGAGATCTGCAGCACCGCCGGGCCGCTCAGGCCGCGGTGGGTGAACAGCAGGTCTTCGGTGAATTGCCCCCGCTGCTTGCCCTGGCCCGTGGTGATGCCCACTTCGAGCGCCACGCCGGCCAGCGGCACGAAGGGCGCCCAGTCGGCGGCATCGAAGGTGAGTGGCACCAGGGCCGGGCGCGGTTCGACGATGCGGTGGCCGAACTGGCGCGCGAGCCGGTGGCCAAAATCGGTGGCGCCGATCTTCGGGATCGACAGGCCACCGGTGGCCACGATCACGTTTGACGCCAGCACCCGGCCGCGCCCGGTGTGCAGCTCGAAGCCGGTGCCAGCCGCCTGCACGCCGTTCACCGGGCAGGGCTGCCAATGCACCACACCGCCGGCGCGGCAGCGTTGGAGCAGCAGCGTGATGATCTGCTCGCTCGAGTCGTCGCAGAACAGCTGGCCGCGGTGCTTTTCATGGAACGCGATGCCGTGTTCCTGCACCAGCGTGATGAAGTCGGCCGGCGTGTAGCGCGCCAGCGCCGAGCGGCAGAAGTCCGGGTTGGCCGAGACGAAGTTGCCCGGCCCCACGTTGCGGTTCGTGAAGTTGCAGCGCCCGCCGCCGGAGATGCGGATCTTCTCGGCCACGCGCTCGGCGTGGTCCAGCAGCAGCACACGCAGGCCCCGCAGGCCGGCCTCGGCCGCGCAGTGCAGGCCGGCCGCGCCGGCACCGATGACGACGGCGTCGAAGTGCGGATCGGTCGTCAAGGCTTCCAGACGAAGGGGAACTTGAACTGGCGCCAGAAGCCATTGGGCACGTAGTCGCCCACCACGCCGTACTGAGCGGGCCAGGCGCGGTCGGACTGCACCGCAGTGCCGAACAGGTGGTCGAGGAACGCGAAGTGCGCGGCGTAGTTCTTGTCGATCGCCTCGTCGTCCTGGGAGTGGTGCCAGTGGTGGAAGTTGGGCGTGACGACCAGGTAGCGCAAGGGCCCAAGGCGCACGCTGACGTTGGCGTGGTTGAACACCGCCTGGAACCCGACGATCACGATGTAGGCGTCGATCACTTCCTTGCTGAAGCCCAGCACGTAGATCGGGGCCAGCACCATCGTGCGGGTGATCAGCAGCTCCAGGATGTGCTGGCGCGAGCCGGCCATCCAATCCATGCTCTTGACGCTGTGGTGCACCGCATGCAGGCGCCACAGCAGCGGCACCTCGTGGTAGGCGCGGTGGGTCCAGTACTGCACCAGGTCGGCCACCAGGACGATGAGGAACAGGCCCGCGGCGAACGGCAGCTCGCGCACCCAGCCCTGGATGCCATCTTTCGCGGCCCAGCCGAACAGCTTGTGCACCAGCAGGTTGGTGGCCAGCAGCACGAAGCCCACCACCATGTGGTTGACGATGAAGTGGTGGAAGTCGGTCTGCCACTCGGCCCGGAACACCGGCTGTTCGCGCCGCAGTGCAAACAGCTTCTCGATGAAGATGAAGATCAGCGAGGAGCCCAGCAGGTCCAGGATGAACCAGTCGAGCCCGATGTAGGGCGTGTGGTCCGGGAAGTTCGGGTCCACTTCCACCTTGTGGCCGCCCAGCAGGGCCGTCAACAGCACCAGCACGAAGGCCGCGGCGGAAAGCCAGCGGGCGCGGCCGGTGACCATGTTGAACAGCGACAGCCCGCCGGCGATGACCATCGCGGCCATCATCAGCCGGCGCATGAGGTCGACGTCGTAGCTCTTGCGCAGATCGGGTGTCGTGAGGTACTGCGGGAAGTGGAAGGCCAGCACACCCAGGAAGCACAGCACGCCCAGCGTGAGGGCGATCACACCGGTGGTCAGCCCGTGGCCAGGCCGCAGGGCGCCGTGCGATTCGGTGAGGCGGTTGAGCTTGTCCAGGGGTTCCATCGGCGCTCCGTGGGTGGGCTGCGATGGGCGGCGATTATCCGGCCGTGCCGTGCCGGCCCCGAGGCCTGGGCGCTGCAGGCCGCCCGGCTGGCTCAGGCGCGGCGTTCGTGCGCCTGGGTGTGCTCGAGCCGGGCGAGCGCACGCATCAGCAGTTCGACCTGCTTCTCCAGTGGCGTGGGGGCCGGCTTCTCACCCGAGGCCACGGCCTGGATGTAGACGGCCACGGTGGCGGCATCGATCGCCCGCGGCAGCACCGGCAACTCGGCCAGCGAGCCTTCCTGGGCCGCACACCCGAGTTCGGGCTGGGCCTGGCCACCCAGCCACAGGTCGATGCGCGGGCAGCGCCGTGGGTCGGCCACAGCCTCGCCTTCGGTGCCACGCAGCAACATCAGGTCGGCCGCGGTGCGCTCGGCAAGCTGGCTCATCAGCTGGCCGAACTCGGGGTGCGTGTAGCTGGCCAGGCGCAACGCATGCGCGCCCACGATCGGTTGCAGCAGCTTGGCCACGGTGTGGCCCGAATTGCGCAGGCCTACCACCCAGCGCACATCGAGCAGGCGCTGCAAGGCCGGACTCAGCGCTTCGGTGGTGATGAAGGCGGGCTGGTGCCGGCGCCAGCACTCGTGGACGGCCACGGCGCTTTCGCAGACCGGCAGGCCCAGGGCCTGGAAGATCTCGGCGCTGGTGACACGGGCCGGGTCGTGCCGCGGGCCATGCACGAGCACGCGCGCACCTTCCTGCGCCAGCCGCAGGGCCAGCAGGGGGGTCAGGTTCGGCAGCCGGCGCGCACCGTTGTAGCTGGGGATCACGATCACCGGGTGATCGCTGTCGATGGCGAGCGCACGCGATTGCACCGCGTCGCAGAACCCGACCAGCTCATCCACCGTTTCGCCCTTGATGCGCATGGCCAGCGCAAACGCGCCGATCTCGAGGTCGGTGACGGTGCCATCGAGCACCTGGCCCATCAGGTCCTGGGCCTGCTCCCGGGCCAGCGGCCGCGCGCCCTCATGGCCGCGGCCGATCTCCTTGATGTAGGCGGCAATGCCCATCCGAAACCCCCGATTGATGTTGCAGCCCGAAGTGCAAGTTCCGGGCCGGTGCCGCGGCACCGGGCCGTGATTGTGCGCCCCGCGTGCGCCGCCGGCCTGATGCCCCTGCGCTGTTCAGGCCGCATGGGCCGTGGCCTGCACCAGGCGCTTGAGTTCGGGCACGCAGGAGCCGCAGTTGGTGCCGCAGTTGAGCTGCTGCTGCAGCGACGCCAGGCGCTGCTCGCCGGTGCCGTGGCACCGTGCCAGGGCGTCCACGATGGCCGGCTCGGTGACGTTGAAGCAGCTGCACACCTGCCGCCCGCGCGATGCCACGGCCACCGGCGCCTGGGCGCCGGGCTTGAGCAGCAGCCTGCCGTAGGCCTGCGCCGGGAGCTGGTCTTGCAGCAGCGTGCGCACCCAGGCCTCGGCCGCCACGTCGCCGGCCAGCACGAAGGCGCGCAGCAGGCTGTCGGCGCCGCGACGTTCAAGCCGCATGGTGCGGCGTTGGCCCCGCCGGCGGTCTTCGTACCGCAGTGCGTCGGCAGTGCCCGGGGCCAGCCCGAACAAGGACTCGATCGCGAGCATCAGCTCGGCTGGTGGCGGTTCAGCCGCGGCGGCGCGGAACAACACGCCGCTGTCGGCATGGCCGAACGGCACCACGGCGGCATAGTCGAATCGCTGCAGCAACGCCTGAAGCTGGCTGCGTACTTCAAGTGCTAGGCTCTCCGGCAGCCAGGCCGCGGCGATCAGGCGCCAGGGAAGCTCGGCCTTGAGCACCTTGATCGCCGTGTGCTTGAGTTCGGGCTGCTTCGAGCGTGGGCAGAAGCTGCCGGTGGTGAGCGCGTTGATGCCGGCCACCGGCAGGCCGGAAGCGCTGCGGCCGCCCACGAACTCGTCACCCCAGTGCATGGCCACCTGGGCCTGCATCGGGGCAACCGACTCGCTGGCCTGCGCGGGCAGCAGGATCGAGCCGCGGCGCGAGGTCAGGTGCACCAGGTCGCCATTGTGCAGTGACAGGCGCGCCATGTCCTGCGGATGCAGGTCCACCGTGGGCTCGGGCTGGTGGCCGAACAGGCGGCCCAGCGTGCCGGTGCGGCTCATGCCGTGCCACTGGTCGCGCAGCCGGCCGGTGGTCAGGCTGAAGGGGTAGCGGGCGTCACGCGGTTCGGCCAGCGGCACGAAGGGCGTGTCGACGAAGTTCGCCCTGCCGTCGGCGGTGGGAAAGCGGCCGTCCTCGTAGAGCCGTGCACGGCCGTGGGTGGCACCTTCGGGCATCGGCCATTGCTGGGGGCCGGAGGATTCGAGCAGCGCGTAGCTCATCCCGGTGATGTCGAGGTCGCGGCCCCGGGTGCTCTCGCGGTGCTCGTTCCAGATGGATTCGGCGTCGGTGTAGGGGACCAGGGTGGGCTGCCCGGGCCGGAGCCGGCTTTCGAGCCGGCGCGCCAGATCGATGCAGATCGCCCAGTCGTGACGCGCCTGGCCCGGTGCGTCAATGGCCGGGCGCACGCGGCTGATGCGGCGTTCGCTGTTGGTGACAGTGCCGTCCTTCTCGCCCCAGCTGGTGGCGGGCAGCAGCAGGTCGGCAAAACGGGCGGTGGCGGTGCCGGAGAAGGCCTCCTGCACCACCACGAACTCGGCGCGCTCCAAAGCCCGGCGCACGGTGGCCTGGTCGGGCATCGACTGGGCGGGGTTGGTGCAGGCGATCCACAGCGCCTTGATCTGGCCATCGGCAGCGGCCTGGAACATCTCGACCGCGGTCTTGCCCGGCGTGGCGGGCACATCCGGCAGGCCCCACAGGCGTGCCACTTCGGCCCGGTGTTCGGCGTTGGCCAGGTCGCGGTGGGCCGACAGCAGGTTGGCCAGGCCGCCGACCTCGCGCCCGCCCATCGCATTGGGCTGCCCGGTCAGCGAGAAGGGGCCTGCGCCCGCGCGGCCGATCTGGCCGGTGGCCAGGTGCAGGTTGATCAGCGCAGCATTCTTCGCGGTGCCGCTGCTGCTCTGGTTCAGCCCCTGGCAGTACAGCGACAGCGTGGCCGGGCTGCGTGCGAACCAGCGTGCGGCCTGCACGATGTCGTCCTCGCGCAGGCCGGTGATGCGCGCGGCCTCCTTGGGCGTGAACTCGCGCACCCGCGTCTTCAGGGCATCGAAGCCGTTGGTGTGCTGCTCGATGTAGGCCGCGCTGGTCCAGCCCTCCCAGAGCATCACGTGCAGCAGGGCGTGGAAGAGGGCAATGTCGCTGCCGGGCAGGAGCTGCAGGTGCAGGTCGGCCATGGCCGCGGTGTCGGTGCGGCGGGGGTCGACGACGATCAGCTTCTGCTGCGGGTTGGCGCGGCGGGCATCCTCGAGCCGGCGGAACAGGATGGGGTGCGCCCAGGCCGGGTTGGCCCCGGCCACAAAGACCGTGGCCGCGTGGTCCAGGTCTTCATAACAGGCAGGGGGCGCGTCCGCGCCCAGCGTGGCCTTGTAGCCGGCCACGGCGCTGCTCATGCACAGGCGGGAGTTGGTGTCGATGTTGTTGGTGCCCAGCAAGCCCTTGGCGAGCTTGTTGAAGACGTAGTAGTCCTCGGTGAGCAGCTGGCCCGAGACATAGAAGCCCAGGGCATCCGGGCCGTCGCGCGCCACGATGCGGGCGATGTGCTCGGCCGCGTGGTCCAGTGCCTCGTCCCAGCCGATGGCCTGCGGCGTGCCGCCACGGGCCGCGCGGCGCTGCGGTGTCAGCAGGCGCGCCTGGCGGGTGATTTCGGGGCTGACGGTGAGCGCCAGCGTGCTGCCCTTGCTGCACAGGCGGCCGAAGTTGGCCGGGTGCGCGGGGTCGCCCCGCACGCCGGTGATCTGCGGGCCTTCGCTCTGGATGACGACGCCGCAGCCGACACCGCAGTAAGGGCAGGTGGAGTGGGTCTCGCGCATTGCCACGGCAGGCGGATCAGGCAGCAGCCGGGTCGGCTGCCTTGCCGCAGGGCCCGGCCACCGGTGCGGCCAGGTCCAGTGCCTTGGTGGCCAGTTCGTCGGCGTCGAGCATCACCTGGCCCTGCTCCAGCCGGCAGGCGAAGGCGGGCGTGCAGCCCTCGTCCGGCGCCTTGGCGCAGCCGTCGGCCAGGCCGATCGTCCAGTTGTGCAGTGGGCAGGCCACGCTGTCGCCGAGCACGATGCCCTGGCTCAGGGGGCCGCCCTTGTGCGGGCAGCGGTCCAGCAAGGCGAACACCTTGTCGTCGGTGTTGCGGAACACGGCGACCGCAATGCCCTGGTCACGGGCAATGCGGCGGGCGCCGAGGACCGGGATGTCTTCGAGCCTGCAAACGGCGGTCCATTGGGTCATCGGATTCTTCCTGTCGTGTGGGGTCAGGCGCTGGAGCGCGCGAAGAGGGTGGTGATCTGTTCCATCACCTGGAGGATGTTTTCGCTGGCAACGAACACGGTCGCGGCATCCTGGGGTTGGTTGCCCGAAGCGCGGCCGAGCACGTTCTCGAACAGCACCCATTGCTGGCGCGCGAGCATGATCTCGTTGCGGATGGCCGGCGTGGCCAGGGGCGAGGTGGCCAGCGTGTCCAGCCCTGCGCTGAACTCGCGCCGGTCGGCCGTGATGCGGTCCTTGGCGCCGGGCGCGTCGGCGCGCCAGATCACCGCGAGCTGCAGCTTGGCCATGCGCTGCGACAGCATGCGCTGCCGGCCCGCCACGTTGACCAGCTGGCCCAGGGTCTTGCCGCCGTGCTGCTCGAGCTGCTGGGTGCCCTGGTGCGCCAGCGCGAGGATGCGGTCATCCAGTGCCAGCAACGAGGCCAGCGCCTTGGGCGAGGGCTTGGCGCCCACCAGCACCGACTTGAACTCGCTCCATACCGGGTCGAGCTGCTGGTACGTGCCGCGGATCGTCGGCGTTGGCGCGTAGGCCTTCAGTTCGATGAGCTGGCGGTCGAACTGCGCCATGCTGTCGGACAGCACACGCTCGGCCCGCGCGGCCTCGGCCTGCTGCCCGAGTGCCACCCAGGCCTTGCTCAGCCGCTGCGACAGCATGCGCTGGCGCCCGGCCTTGTTGATGGCGTCGTTCAGGTCGACCACCTGCGCGCGCGGGCCGGTCAGTGGCACCAGCAGTGCCAGCGCGGTGGAGGAAACGAGTCGGCGGCGTAGGGTATTCATGATCGTGGCTTTCGAGGTGGGGAATGACGGGGACAACAACCCTGCCCTGCGATTGTCGGCAGCCGTCTCCCTCCGTTTAAGCCATTAGGTCCTCAGGCCCTGTCCGCTTTCAATTGGATACCGGGGAGAACTGACGCAGGTCAACCCGGGCCTTGTCGAACTCGAACCAAGGGTCGGGTTCACCGTCCAGTGCGTACTGCAGTCGCGCCCACAGGGCCTTGCGGTTCTCGTGGTCGTCGAGCACCTTCTTCTTGACGTAGTCCAAACCCACGCGGCCAACGTAGTGGCAGGTGCGCTCGAGGTACCAGCCCTCCTCGCGGTACAGCTGCAGGAAGGCGCCGGAGTACTCCAGCACCTCGGCGGCCGTCTTCACCTTGACGAAGAACTCGGCCACCTCGGTCTTGATGCCACCGTTGCCGGCCACGTACAGCTCCCAGCCGGAGTCGACGCCGATCACGCCCACGTCCTTGATGCCGGCCTCGGCGCAGTTGCGCGGGCAGCCACTCACCGCGAGCTTGACCTTGTGCGGCGCATACATGCGCCACAGCGCGCGCTCGAGGTCCTTGCCCATCTGCGTGCTGTCCTGCGTGCCGAAGCGGCACCACTCGCTGCCGACGCAGGTCTTCACGGTGCGCAGGGCCTTGGCATAGGCGTGGCCCGAGGGCATGCCGATGTCCTGCCACACGTTGACCAGGTCTTCCTTCTTCACGCCCAGCAGATCGATGCGCTGGCCGCCGGTGACCTTGACGGTGGGAATCTTGTACTTGTCCACCGCATCGGCGATGCGGCGCAGCTCGGCCGCCGTGGTCTCGCCGCCCCACATGCGCGGGATCACGCTGTAGGTGCCGTCCTTCTGGATGTTGGCGTGGCTGCGTTCGTTGATGTAGCGGCTTTGCGGGTCGTCCCGGGCCTCCTTGGGCCAGGTGCTGATCAGGTAGTAGTTGACCGCCGGGCGGCAGCTCGCGCAGCCGTTGGGCGTGCGCCAGCCGAGCTGGCGGTAGACGCCGTCGATGGTGAGCAGCTTGCTGCCATCGGGCAGCGGCTTGCGGATGGCTTCGCGCACCTCGTCGTGGCTGGCGTCGGTGCAGCCGCACATGGCCTTCTTCTTGGGCGTGGCGGAGTAGTCGCCGCCGGCGGTGAACATCAGCAGCTGCTCCACCAGGCCGGTGCAGGAGCCGCAGGACGCGCTGGCCTTGGTGTGCTTGCGCACCTCGTCCAGCGTGAACAGGCCCTTGTCCTTGATAGCCTTGCAGATGCTGCCCTTGGTGACGCCGTTGCAGCCGCAGACCTCGTCGGTGTCGGCCATGGCCGCGGCCTTGTTGTGGCCCTCGTGGCCCACGTCGCCGATGTTGGATTCGCCGAACATCAGCTTGTCGCGGATGTCGTGCACGGTCCGGCCCTCGCGCAGCAGCTTGAAGTACCAGCTGCCGTCCACCGTGTCGCCATAGAGGCAGGCGCCGACGAGCTTGTCGTCCTTGATCACCAGCTTCTTGTACACGCCGCCGAAGGGGTCGCTCATCACGATTTCCTCGGTGCCTTCGCCGCCCATGAAGTCGCCGGCCGAGAACAGGTCGATGCCGGTCACCTTGAGCTTGGTGCTGGTCTGGCTGCCGGTGTAGCGGCCGATGCCGAACTGCGCCAGGTGCGTGGCGCAGACCTTGCCCTGCTCGAACAGCGGGGCCACCAGGCCGTAGGCGATGCCGCGGTGCGCAGCACACTCGCCCACCGCGTAGATGCGCGGGTCGGTGATGGTCTGCATCGTGTCGTTGACGACGATGCCGCGGTTGCAGTGCAGGCCCATGCTCTCGGCCAGCTGGGTGCTGGGGCGGATGCCCGCAGCCATGACCACGAGATCGGCCGGCACCTCGGTGCCGTCCTTGAACTGCACGGCCATCACGCGGCCGCCCTTGCCGTCGTCCTTGTCGCCGACGAGGGCCTGGGTCTGCGCGCCGATCATGAACTTCAGGCCGCGCTCCTCGAGCGATTTCTGCAGCAGCTTGCCGGCCACGTCGTCGAGCTGGCGCTCCATCAGCCACGGCATGATGTGCACCACCGTGGTCTGCATGCCGCGCAGCATCAGGCCATTGGCGGCCTCCAGGCCGAGCAGGCCGCCGCCGATGACCACCGCGTGCTTGTAGCTCTTGGCGGTGTCGATCATCGTCTGCGTGTCGGCGATGTCGCGGTAGGCGATCACGCCGTCGAGGTCCTTGCCGGGCACCGGCAGGATGAACGGGTTCGAGCCGGTGGCCAGCAGCAGGCGGTCGTACTCGGCCTCGGTGCCGTCCTCGGCGATCACCAGGCGCCGGGTGCGGTCGACCTTGACCACCTTCTTGCCCAGGTGCAGCGTGATGTGGTTCTCTTCGTACCAGGACAGCGGGTTCAGGATGATCTCGTCGATCGTCTGCTCGCCCGCGAGCACCGGCGACAGCAGGATGCGGTTGTAGTTCGGGTGGGGCTCGGCGCCGAACACGGTGATGTCGTACAGGTCCGGTGCGATCTTCAGCAGTTCTTCCAGCGTGCGCACGCCGGCCATGCCGTTGCCCACCATCACGAGTTTCATCTTCTTCATCGTCAGATCTCCAGCCAGCACATTTCAGGATTAGCAATCGCGGTGCCAGCACCGGCCGCGCAGGCCAGAATCGGCGCCCTATGAGCTTTCATGTCGACATCGGCCACTGCAGCGAACGGGGTCACCGGCCGCACAACGAGGACTTCGCCGCGGCCTGGCAGGCGCCGCCGCAGGAGGCCGCGCGCGGCCTGATCGCGGCGGTGGCCGATGGCGTCTCGGCCGGCGGCCATGGCCGCGCCGCGGCGCAGACCGCGGTGATCTCGCTGGTGACCGACTTCCCCGCGGTGCCTGCGACCTGGGAAACCACCGTGGCCCTGGACCGCCTGATCGGTGCCCACAACGCCTGGCTGGCCGACCACAACCGCCGCCGCAGCGACGACGCCTCGGGCCTGAGCACGCTCACCGCGCTGGTGCTGCAGGGCCAGACCTGGACCGTGGCCCACGTGGGCGACACACGCGCCTGGCTGCTGCGCGACGGCGAACTGATCTGCCTGACGCAGGACCATGCCCTGGACCACCCAGACCTGCGCAGCCAGCTCACCCGCGCGCTGGGCCTGGAGGACACGGTGCGGGTGGACTTCCACCAGGGCGCGCTGCAGGTGGGCGACGTGATGCTGCTCACCAGCGACGGTGTTCACGGCGTGCTCAAGCAGCGCCAGCTGGCCCAGGCGCTGGCGACGGCAGGCACCGCCCAGGCGGTGAGCGAGGGCATCGTGCAGGCGGCGCTGACCGCCGGCAGCCACGACAACGTCACCGCGCTGGTGGTGCAGGTGCGCGGCCTGGCGAGCCAGCGCCTGGACGACGCGGTGCTGCAGGGACGCCAGTTGCCCGCCGCACCACGCTGGAAGGTGGGCGAGGTCATCGATGGCTACACCATCACTGCGCTGGTGGCCGATACGGGTGTGCACCGGCTCTACCAGGCGCGCGACAACGACAGCCGTGCGCTGGTGGCGCTCAAGACCCTGCACGAAAGCCGCGCCGCCGACCCCGAGGAGCGTGCGATGCTGGCCCACGAGGCCTGGCTCGGGCAGACGGTGACCGAACGCCAGGCCCAGGGCTTCGTGCGGGTGCGGCCGCAACGATCGCCCAGCGCCTTCTACGTGGTGTTCGACTGGCACAGCGGTGCCACGCTGGAGCAGATGCTCGTGGAGGGCCGCCGTTTCAGCGTGGATGAGGTGGTGGCCGGCGCACTGGCCATGGCGCGCGCGCTGGGCCGGCTGCACCGCCAGCGCGTGGTGCACCGCGACGTGAAGCCCGCCAACCTGCACCTGGCCGACGATGGCCAGTGGCGCCTGCTCGATCTGGGCGTGGCCGTGTCCGGCAACGAGCCCGAATCGGTGCGCAGCCTGCACGCCGGCACGCCCAGCTACATGAACCCCGAGCAATGGGAGGAGGGCGGCCAGGCCGACGCGATGAGCGACCTGTTCGCGCTGGGCGTCACGCTGTACCGCTGGCTCAGCGGCCGGCTGCCCTACGGGGAGATCGAGCCCTACCAGACCATGCGCTACCGGCGCGACCCGGTGCCGCCCTCGCGCGTGCGGCCGGAGGTGCCGATCTGGCTGGACCATGTGGTGCTCAAGGCCGTGGCGCGCGACCGGCGCCTGCGCTTCGAGACCGCCGAGGAACTGGTGCTCGCGCTGGAGCGTGGTGCCTCGCGGCCACTGGCCGCGCCCACGGCCACGCCCCTGGTGGCGCGCGACCCCACCGCGATGTGGAAGATCGCGCTGGCCGTGTCGCTGGCCTTCAACGGCCTGCTGGTCGTGTGGCTGCTGTTCCTGCCGCGATGAGCGCCGCATGGCCGCTGCCTGGTGTGGCCTGATCACGGGCGGCCGCTGCGCGGGCTGAGCTTGGCTGGCGCCACGCGTGCCGTGGCGACAGGCGCTGCGGCGCTGCGGGCGCGGCCGCCTTTTTCGGCCCAGGTGCGGGTCCAGCGGATCTGCATCACGCGCATCACGCCGAGCATCACCACACCCAGCACCGCGAACAGCACGAAGCCCCAGGCGTAGGTGCCCAGGTACTGCTTGGACAGGCCCATCGCGTTGGGCACCAGGCCACCGCCCAACGCCCCGATCTCGCCGATCATCGAGCCCGCCACCGCGGTGGTGGTGGGCCAGCGCAGCGGCACCAGCTGGAACAGCGCGCCATTGCCCGCGCCCAGCGCGGCAAAACACAGCATCAGCAGCAGCGTGGTGCCCACCAGCGAACCGGTGGACAGCGCCACCAGCACCAGGCACACGCTCACCATCACCAGCACCAGCGTCAGCGTGTTCACGCCGCCCCAGCGGTCGGAGATCCAGCCACCGGCCACACGCAGCGCGGCGCCCATGAAGGCCGCCAGCATCGTGAGCTGGCCGGCCTGCACCTTGCTCACGCCGAACTGGTCGTAGTAGTACGAGGGCAGGAAGGTGGTCAGGCCGATGAAGCCGCCGAACGTGACCCCGTAGATCAGGCTGAAGGCCCAGCCGTCCCGCTCGAAGAGGCAGGCGATGTGCGAGCGGAAGTCGGCGTGCGAGTCGACATCCGGGGGCTCCTTGGCAAACAGCACCACCGTGAGGATGGGCAGCATGATGGCGGCCGCGGCCACGGCATACACCGCCTGCCAGCCCAGCCACTGCGCCAGCGGCGGCGCCACCAGCACCGACACGGCGGTGCCCACGTTGCCTGCGCCCACCAGGCCCATCGCCAGCCCCTTGTGCTGGGGTGGGTACCAGCCCGAGCCCAGCGACAGCGCCACGCCGAAGCTCGCACCGGCAATGCCCAGCAGCACGCCCATCTTGAGCAGGTCGTTGAAGCTGTCCACGAAGAAGAAGCCGTAGAGCATCGCCACCGCGATCAGCCCCATCTCGACCAGCGTGGCGTTCTTGCGGCCGATGTACTGCGCCAGCACGCCGAGCGGAAAGCGCATCAGCGCCCCGGCGATGATCGGGATCGAGAGCATCAGGCCCTTCTGCGCCGCGCTGAGCTGGTAGGTCTCGCTAATGAACGGCGCCATCGCGCCGTTGAGCACCCAGATGCAGCATGAGAAGCCGAAGTACATGAACGACGCGACGAGCGTCGGGGTGTGTCCGGCACGAAGGAAGGTCTTGAAGGACGACATGGTGGTGTCTGTGTGGGGCACGGGGCATGGCCGCGATCCCATCGGCGGCCGGATGCGGGCCAATGGCAGCGGGTGATCGGGGCGGGGGGCGCGGCGGCGTCTGGCCTTGACGGCGGCTGGCCTTCACGGCAACCCCGATGCGGGGGCGTGGCCAGCCCGGCAAGGCGCCATGCATGCGGCGCGGGACGAGGCGCGGGCGCGTCGTTACGCCCGGCGCATGCTGCTATGCAACAAGCGTGCCGCCGGCCTCGGCCAGGGCGGCACGGGGCTGTGGCCTATGCTTGGCGGATTGAACGATCCGGCCCCAGGGCCCGCAGAGATGCATTTGTTGATTGCTGCCCCAGAAGAAGCCATGGCGCAGGCCGTTGCGGCGCACCTGTACAGCGCCGGCCTGCGTGTAGCCGGCGCCACGGCCTGCTGCAACTTGGTGCGGGAGGCCGTGCGGCTTGCACCGGAAATGGTCGTCGTGCAGGTGGACGTGGCGGACGAGGCCTTGTTCACCAGCCTCGGCCTGTTGCAGGCCGCGTGCGCCGTTCCAGTGCTGCTGTTCTGCCGCCAGTTCCGGGCCGAAGCGGCCGAGCAGGCGGCGGCCGGCGGCGTGACACAGTGTTTTGCAGGCCCTTGCAGCGTGGAGCAGGTGACGATGGCCCTGCCCTTGTCGCGCGCGTTGTTCCAGCGCCACCAGGCCCTGCAGCGCGAACTGGCCGGCGTGCACGCCCGGCTGGACGAGCGCAAGTGGGTCGACCGGGCCAAGGGCGTGCTGATGAGCGCGCAGCAGCTCAGCGAGCCCGACGCGTTCGCGCTGCTGCGCACGGCCTCGATGCAGACCAACCTGCGCGTGGGCGAGGTCTCGCGGGCCGTGATCGAGGCCGCGGAATCCGCCGACGCGGTGAACCGCGCGGGCCAGTTGCGCATGCTCTCGCAACGCATCGTGAAGGCCAGGGTGCTCGAGCACATCGGCATCGAGCGGGCCCTCGCCGACACCCTGATGCGCGACTCCGTCGTGCGCGTGCAGGCCAGCATCGATCACCTGGCGGGCTTGGGCGTGTCGCCCGCGCTGGAGGCGCTTCGGCTGGCCACCCGGCAGGCCTGGCAGGCGCTGCAGGCCCAGCTGGCGCTGCAGCCGCCGGCCGACCTGCTGGCCATCGACGCCGCAGCCGCACAACTGCTCGAGCACGCGCAGGCACTCACCGATGGGCTGCAGGCTGCCAGCGGCCGGCCCAGCCTGCAGCTGGTGAACCTCAGTGGCCGCCAGCGCATGCTGGCGCAGCGGGTGGCCAAGCACGCCCTGCTGGCCAGCGTCCTGCCGCAGGGCCAGGCCCAGGCGCAGGCCACCGATGCGCTGGCCACGGTGGCCGAGTTCGACGCCGCGTTGCAGCGCCTGGAGCAGGCCCCCCTGGCCAGCGAGGAGATCCGCTCCACCCTGGCCGTGGCGCGTGGCCAGTGGCAGCGCCTGCTCGAGGGCATGCGGCCCGGGCTGGCCCGTGACGGGCGGGTGGTGCTGGCCCGCGAGAGCGAGGCCCTGTTGCAGAGCTTCGAGCGCCTGACATCGCTGTACGAGCACAACATGCAGGTGCTCCTGGGCTGACCCCCCGGCTGGGTATCATCGCGACCTAGGGAGAACTGACGAACAAACGTTGGATTGATTCGCGGAACACGTGCCGCCCAGAATGCGACAGTCCCCGAAGCCTCCTTCTCCACCCCACGCCCCTGTCCTCGACGGCACCGACCGATGAACGCCTTGTCCGAAAGCGCTGGCGCGTCCGGCATCCCAGGCCTGGCGCCGCAGGTCGGCCCGGTGGCCTTGCAGGTCATGGCGCAGGCGCTGCAGGCATTGGCGGCGCAGCAGGGCTGGATGCTGGGCCTGAAAGATGCCGCGGACGGGCGCTATCTGCTGGTGAACGAAGCCATGGCCGCCTTCCTGGGCCGCCCGGCCGACCAGCTGCGCGGCCGCACCGATGCCGAACTGCTGGACGCCCCTCTGGCCCACCTGCTGCGCACGGCCGACAACACCGCGTTGGCGCACGGCGCGGCGTTGAGCAGCGAGCACCGTTTTGATTGGCGCGGCGAACGCCGCGAGTGGTCGGTGCTGCGCGCCGTGTGCGAGCTCGACGGCCGCCGCCTGCTGTGCAGCGTGTGGCAGGACCTGGCCGCGGGGCGCCAGCGCGAAACCCAGCTCAAGGCCGCGCTCGAACAGCTCGAGCAGCAGCAAAAGGCCAACGTCGCATTGCGTCGCGAGCTCGGCGACACCGGCCTGCGCGACCAGGCCACGGGCCTGTCCAGCCGCGGCCACTTCGATGACCAGATGCGCCGCGAGGTCGACCTCTCCACCCGCGAGCACCGCGAGTTCGCGCTCGTCTACATGGAGATCGACCCGCTCACCGACAAGGTGCGGGCCTTCGGCGAGCGCGCGCTCGAGCGCATCCACGAATCGATGGGCCGGCTGCTGCGCGGCAATACGCGGGCAATGGATGCGTCCTGCCGCATCGACAACCGCCGTTTCGCGGTGCTGCTCTCGGGCGTGGGGCTGGCCACGGCGCATTCGCGCATGGAAGGGTTGCGCCGGCAGTGCGCCACGCAGATCGTCGCGCTCGATGGGCAGGAGCTGGGCTTCACGGTCTCGATGGGCGTGGCCAGCTACCCGCACACCGCGCACACCCAGGACGAAGTGATCGCCGCGTGCGAGGCTGCGCTCGAATCGGCGCGCAAGCGTGGTGGCAACTCGGTGGCCTTGGCCAGCATCAAGTTCGGCTGAGTCGGGCGCCCGTGTCTGGCGGCGTCAGGCCAGGGCCCGCCACACCATGTAGCCCGCCAGGCTGTACAGCAGCAGCGCGAACACACGCTTGAGCTGGCGCGTGTCCATCGCATGGGCCGCGCGCGCGCCCAGCGGCGCCATCGTCACGCTGGCGACCGCAATGATGCCCAGCGCCGGCAGCACCAGGTAGCCCAGGCTGCCCGGCATCGCGGCCGAGACATGCCAGCCACTGAGCACATAGCCCACCGTGTTGGCCAGCGCGATCGGCAGGCCCAGCGCGGCGCTGCTGGCCACGGCCTGGTGGATGGGCACGTTGCACCGCGTCATGAACGGCACCGAGATGAACGCGCCACCCGCGCCCACCAGGCCCGAGACAAAGCCGATGCCCGAACCCACGGCCGCCAGGCCCCAGGGGCCGGGCAGCTGGCGGTCCGCCGAGGCCTTCTGCCCGACCAGCATCTTCGTGGCGGAGAAGCCGACGAAGAGTGCGAATGACAGCGCCAGCGCCTGGCCCTTGACCAGCGCGAACACGCCGCCGCCGGCCGCCAGCCCGCCCAGCACGATGCCCGGCGCCAGGTGCCGCACGATGGGCCACTGCACCGCACCGCGCTGGTGGTGGGCACGCACGCTGGACAGCGAGGTGAACAGGATCGTGGCCATCGAGGTGGCGATCGCCATCTTCACCGCCAGCCCCGGCTCGATGCCGTGCTGCGTGAGCATGTAGGTGAGAAACGGCACCATCATCATGCCGCCGCCGATGCCCAGCATGCCGGCCAGGAAGCCCGCCACCGCACCCAGCAGCAACAGGCCGCCGACGAGCGTCGGTTCGAGGAACATGCCCATCGTGTGGCTCAGGCCTGCAGCAGTGCCAGCACCGCGTGCCACTCGTCGGGCGTGACCGGCGTGATCGACAGCCGGTTGCCCGGCTGCAGCACGCGCATGCCGGCCAGCGGGGGCAGCGTGCGCATCTCGCGCAGGGACAGCAACCGTGTTTTGCGCCGCAGCCTCACGTCCACATGCAGCCAGCGGGGCGCATCGGGCCGGGACTTCGGGTCGTGGTAGGGGCTGTGCGGGTCGAACTGCGATGCGTCGGGGTAGGCCCCGCTGGCCACCTCGGCCAGGCCGGCAATGCCGGGCTCGGCGCAGGACGAGTGGTAGAACAGCACGCCATCACCGGGCTGCATGGCGTCGCGCATGAAGTTGCGCGCCTGGTAGTTGCGCACGCCGACCCAGGGCACCGTCTTGCGGGGCGCGGCGGCGAGGTCGTCGATCGAGCACTCGTCGGGCTCGCTCTTCATCAGCCAGAAGCCGGCCATGGAACGCTGGGGCGGGAGGGGTGGGGCGGTGCGAGGGGAGGGTGTCCGGTACGCACCGTGAGCCGCATTCCTGAACCCAAGTGGTCAGATTCAGGTGGGCGAGGTCAGCGAGGCTTCGGGTTCATCTGACGCGAGACGATCACACCAGCCTTGCGATGTTCCAAGCCCTTGCTCATTGAGCATCGGTTCAAGGAAATATAAAACCCACGCTTGCGTACCGGACGAGGCCATTTTAAGCACGGCCTGCCGACCCTGCGGCGATCATTTCTTCACAGCAGGAGCCCATCGTTGCCGAGTGCGGCATCGATGCGGCGGATCAAGGCATCCACATCGCCGGCCGGGGCATCCGGCAGGCCGCGTGCCGGCGCGTGGGCAGGTGCCGCCTGCGACTGTTCGGCACGTTGATAGGCCAGGTTCAGCGCGGCCAGCACGGCCATGCGCTCACGGGCCTTCACCTTGCCGGCATCGCGGATCGCGCTCATCTCGCGGTCGACGATGTTCACCGCCTCCAGCAGCAGGGCTTCGCCGCCCGGCGGGCAGGCCAGCACGTAGCTCTGGCCCAGGATGGTGGCTTCGATCTGCTTCATGGCTTGCCCAGGTCCTGCGCGAGGTCGTTGGCCGCGGCGGCGACAGGCTCCGCGGGAATGCGTTCGAGCAGCGCATCGATGCGGGTGCGCGCCGCCACCAGCCGAGAGCGAAGGTTGTCGCGCTCGGTGGTCACGCTGGCCAACTGCTGCTCGAGCAGTGCGTTGGTCCGCTTCAGTTCCTCGTGCCGCAGCACGAGGCGCTCGATGCGTTCGGCGAGTTCATCGAATCTGGACATGGGCCGCCCGATGCCGTCTGGGAATGCAGGGGATTGTAGGCGCCGCGCAAGAGTGCACTGGTACGATGCGCGTTGTTGGTGCTCTGGCCACGCGTCATGCGGGGCCAGGTTAAACGGGAAGCAGGCGTGTCGTCGTCCCCCGGACACGACCCAACCTGCGCTGCCCCCGCAACGGTAAGCGGACGGAGCCTTCGTGCTCCCGCTCCTGTGTCTTTGAGCCACTGGCTGCCCCTGCAGCTGGGAAGGCCACAGGGGTCGTCTCCGCCAGCCCGGATACCGGCCAACAGGGGGTTCGGCGCGTTCGCGCGCCGGGCCGCGATGCCATGGCCCGCGC
This sequence comes from Burkholderiales bacterium, assembly GCA_016213205.1. Lineage (GTDB taxonomy): Bacteria > Pseudomonadota > Gammaproteobacteria > Burkholderiales > Burkholderiaceae_C > Pseudaquabacterium. Next base: position 224,718 of record JACRAZ010000060.1, on the reverse strand, counting down.
GGGGAAGCGTGGGCTGGTTTGTCTTTCGGGTCTTCACTTCACCATGTCTCGTTCTCCCCTGGCGCTGGGCGCCAACTCCCTGGTGGCTGCCTGCGCGGCCGCATTTGCACAGCCGTCGGCAGCCGACGGCGCGGCCACCGTGGTCGTCACGGCCACGCGTGCGCCTCAGGCGCTGGCCGATGTGCTGCCGCACACTACCGTGCTCGACCGCACGGCGATCGAACGCTCTCAGGCCATCGACCTGGCCAGCTTGCTGGCCAGCGAATCCGGCATCCAGTTCGCCAGCAGCGGGCCGCGGGGCACCGCCACCTCGCTGTTCGTGCGCGGCGCACCGGCACGGCAGGTGCTGGTGCTGGTGGACGGGGTGCCGCTGTCGCGCCAGGACGCGACCGGCCAGTTCGGCATCGAGCACCTGATGCTCGACCAGGTCGAGCGCATCGAGATCGTGCGCGGCAACGCCTCGTCGGTGTACGGCAGCGGCGCCATCGGCGGTGTGATCCAGCTCTTCACGCGCCGCGCCGGCGCCGCGCCGCAGGCCAGTGCGCGGCTCGAGGCCGGCTCGCGCGGCCTGCTGCACGGTGCTGTGCAAGGCAGCGCCAGTTGGGGTGCCACGCAGCTGAGCCTGGGCGTCTCGGCCGATCGTGACACCGGCTTCTCGGCGCTGGATGCCCGCGAGGTGGGCAATGCCAACCCCGACCGGGATGGCTACCGCAACACCAGCGCCGCGCTGCACCTGCGCCATGAACTCGTGGCCGATCACGCCATCAGCGCCGGCTGGGTGTACAGCGACGGCCGGCTCGACTACGACAGCGCCTGGGCCACCCCGGTGGACGTGCAGCGCAGCCGCAATCGCAAGCACCTGCTGCATGTGGCCGGCGACAGCCGCTGGTCGCCGATGTGGACGAGCCGCGTGATGCTGTCGCGCCAGCGCGACGACGCCCGCAACGACGAAAGCGGCGACTACGGCTTTCGCGCCCGCTACCGCACCGACCTTGATTCGGTGAACTGGGACAACCAGTTCCGATTGTCCGACCGCCTGAGCCTGAACGCCGGCCTGGACCACCAGCGCCAGCGCATCGACGCCGACGATGGCTTTGGCGGGCTGTACCAGCGCAGCCGGGAGGCGTCGGCCTTGTTTGGTGGCGCGCGTGGCCACTGGGCCGCACACGAGGTCTCACTGGGGCTGCGGCAGGACCGGATCAGCGGCGTCGCGTCGCGCGCCAGCGGCAACCTGGCCTGGGGCTGGCGCTTCGGTCCGGCCTGGAAGCTGGTGGCCAGCGCGGCCAACGCCTTCAGTGCGCCGCCGCTGGGCTATCTGCACGCGCCGTACTTCGGCAACCCGGCGCTCAAACCCGAACGTGCGCGTTCGGCCGAACTGGGCCTGCAATGGAGCGTCGACGCGCAACGCCTGCGCGCCACCCTGTTCCACAGCCGTGTTCATGACGAGCTCGACTACGACCCCCGCAGCGGCCGATTCGAGAACCTGGCCCGCACGCGCAACCGTGGGCTGGAGCTGTCCTACGCCGGCCGCGTCGGCCGCACCGAACTGCGTGGCAGCCTCACCACGCAGCGCCCGGTGGATGCCGTCTCGGGTGCCGGGCGGCTGCGCCGCAGCGAACTGCTGGGCGCGCTCACGCTGAGCCAGGACCTGGGCCAGGGCTGGCGGGCCGGCCTCAGCGCGCGCCATGCGGGCAAGCGGCCCGACAGCGGTGGTGTCACGCTGGCCGCCTACACGGTGGCCGACATCACCGTGCAGTGGGACATGAGCCCGGCGCTGCAGTGGTTTGCCCGTGTCGAGAACCTGGCCGACGTGCGCTACCAGACCGCCAGCGGCTACAACCAGGCCCCGCGCGGCGTATTTGCCGGCCTGCGCTGGCGCTTGCCGGGCTGAACCCGAGGGCCGAAGGCCATGGGGCTGACAGGTGCCCGCCTCGCGAGCCTTGCCGCCGCCTTGCTGCTGCTGCTGGCAGTCGTGGTGGGGGCAGCGTTGTCGCTGGGCAGCGCCGGCTTCGATGTGGACCTGATCCTGGCGCTGCGCGCGCCGCGGGTGGGTGCGGCGGTGGGGGTGGGGGCGCTGCTGGCGCTGTCGGGCCTGGCGATGCAGGTGTTGCTGCGCAACCCCTTGGCCGACCCCTACGTGCTGGGCACCTCCGGTGGCGCTTCGGTCGGGGCCCTGCTGGCCCTGATGGCCGGTGCCAGCCTGTGGCTGGGCGCCGGGGTGGGGGCGCTGGCGGCTGGTGCCATGCTGCTGGCACTGACTCGCAGCGCGCTGGCCGCGGCGGATGATGCCTCGCCGCGCCTGGTGCTCACCGGCGCGATGCTGGCCGCGCTGTGCGGCGCGGTGGCCACCCTGCTGCTGGCCATGACGCCCGACCAGCGCCTGCGGGGCGCGATCTTCTGGCTGGTGGGTGATCTGTCCGGCGCGCAGGGCGGCGCCGTCTGCGGGGCGGCGGCGCTGCTGTTCGTGGTGACGCTCACTTGGCGTGATAAGGCGATCGACCGCCTGCTGCTGGGCAGCGAGGTCGCGGCGCTGCTGGGCGAGCCGGTGCGGCGGCTGCGGCTGGGCCTGCTGGTCGGGGCCTCGCTGGCAGCCGGGCTGGCGGTGGCCAGCGCCGGGGCCATCGGCTTCGTCGGCCTGGTGGTGCCGCAGGCCTTGCGGCTGGTGGGCGTGCAGCGCACGCGTGACCTGGCGTGGATGAGTGCCGTCGGCGGCGCCGCGCTGCTCACGCTGGCCGATCTGGTGGCACGCACCGTCGTCGCGCCGCTGGAGCTGCCGGTGGGGGCGGTGATGTCGCTCGTGGGCGCGCCCTTGTTCATCCTCGTGCTGATGCGGGGGGCGCGGTGAGCCAGAACACACCGCTGTTGGCCACCCGGGGCCTGAGCCTGCATGCGGCCGGCCGCTGCCTGCTGCGCGCGCTGGATTGGCAGGTGATGCCCGGCGAGCGCTGGTGCGTGATCGGCCGCAATGCCGCCGGCAAGAGCACGCTGCTGCGGGCGCTGGCCGGCCTCTCGGTGCCCGAGCGCAGCGGCGAGGTGTGCTGGCTGGGCCGCCCTCAGGGCGATTGGGCGCCGGCCGATGCGGCCTGGGCCCGCGCCTACGCGCCGCAGCAGGCGGTGGATCGTTTCCCGATCAGCGTGCAGCGCCTGCTGGAACTTTCCACCGTGCGGCCGGGGGCGCTGACGGTGCCCGAGGTGCTCGCGGCGCTCGATGTGGCGCCGCTCGCCCAGCGTGGCCTGATGCAGCTGTCAGGCGGCGAGCGCCAGCGCATCGCGCTCGCGCAGTGTGCGTTGCAGGGGGCGCCGCTGATGCTGATGGATGAGCCCGTGTCGTTCCAGGACCCCGCGCACCAGGCCCGCATCGCCCGCTGGTTCGGCGAACTGGTGGCACCGGACGGCGCTGCGGCCCTGGTGGCCAGCGCACACGACGTGAACTGGATCCTGCGCGCGGCCACCCACGTGCTGGCGCTGCACGGCGACGGGGCGTGGTCTGCCGGCCCCTGCGGGCGCATGATCGATGCGCCGCTGCTCGAAGCCGTCTACGGCTGCGCCTGGCGAGAGGCCGGCGGCGTGTGGGTCGCCGCCTGAGCGGCTATTGCCGCGCTCGATCGATCGCCTCGCACAGGGCCTGTGCCGCTGCCAGGAAGCGTGGCGTCATGCGGCCGAGTTGTGGCTCGTCGAGCGCGATCACGTGCTGGCGGCGCACGGCCTCGACCTGGCCGAAGCGTTGCCAGCGTTCCAGGCGCGCCGGCTCGTCGCGCGAGGCGCCTGTGATCACCACCTGCGGATTCGCCGCCACCGCGGCCTCCCAGCTCACCGTGGGCGTGAGGCTGGGCTGGCCGGCGAAGACGTTGATGCCGCCGCAGGCGCCGATGGCCTGGTCGATCAGGTGGCCGTGGTTCACCGTCATCAGGGGCTCGTGCCACATCTGGTAGAACACCCGCACGGGCGGCCTGGCGGCATATCGCTCTCGCAGCGCGCGCCAGCGGGCCTCGGTGTCGCGCGCGGCGGCCTCCGCGATGTCTTCGCTGCCGAACAGGCGACCGAAGCGGCGCAAGGTGTCGGCCAGGCCTTCGAGGCTGGTGATCTCGCTGTCGTACACCGGCAGGCCCAGCGCCTTCACGCGCTGCTGCTGGCGTGGGTTCACGCCGCTGCTCCAGGTGAGCACCAGGTCGGGCTTCAGTGAGGCAATGACCTCCAGGTTCACCGCGAACGCATCGCCCACCACCGGCAACCGGGTCACGGAAGCAGGGTGGTCGCTGTACCGCATCACCCCCACCAGGCGCTCGCCCCCGCCGGCCGCATGCACCAGTTCCGCCAGATGGGGGGCGAGCGTGACCACACGGCGGGCCGGCGTCGCCAGCGTGAGCACCTGGCCAGCATCGTCACGCACGCGCACCGGCGCGGCCGACGCCAGGCCGGCTGCCAGCAGCGCTAGCGCGATGGCCGTGCGCTTCATCGGGCGGTTTCGGCGGAGCGCCGCGCCATGTCGCACCAGGTGCTCACTGCACAGGCGCCGCAGCGCGGCGAGCGCGCGGTGCAGACATAGCGGCCATGCAGGATGAGCCAGTGGTGGGCCTCGACGCGGTAACGCTCGGGCACGCGTCGCTCGAGTTGCTGCTCTACCTGCAACGGATTCTTGCCGGGCGCGAGCCCGGTGCGGTTGCTGACGCGGAAGATGTGCGTGTCCACCGCCATCGTGGGTTCGCCGAAGGCCACGTTGAGCACCACGTTGGCCGTCTTGCGGCCGACGCCGGGCAGGGCTTCCAGTTCGGCGCGGCTGCGCGGCACCTGGCCGCCGTGGCGCTCCACCAGGATGCGGCTGGTCTGGATCAGGTGGCGCGCCTTGCTGCGGTACAGGCCGATCGTGCGGATGTACCCGGCCAGGCCCTCTTCGCCCAGTGCGAGCAGGGCCTGCGGCGTGTTGGCCACCGGAAACAGGCGGCGCGTGGCCTTGTTGACGCTGACATCGGTGGCCTGCGCCGAGAGCAGCACCGCGGCCAGCAGCTCGAACACGCTGGTGTACGCCAGCTCGCTGGCCGGTTGCGGGTTGGCCGCGGCCAGCGTCGCGAAGAAGTGTTCGATGTCGTCGGGGCTCATCGGGCAGTGGATGTCTTGAGCATCGGCATCACCTGCACGGCCAGCACACAGGCGAGGATCAGCGCGGCGCCGGCCAGACCGGTGGCACCGAGCCGGTCGCCCATGAACAGCGCGCCGAACAGCGCTGCGAACACGGTTTCGGTGGACAGGATGATGGCTGCATCGGATGCAGGCGCATGACGTTGGCCCACCACCTGCAGCGTGAAGGCCACACCCACCGAGAGGAACCCGGTGTAGGCGATGGCGCCCGCCGCACGCCGCAGCCCCTCGGCACTGAGGGGCTCGAGCGCGAGCCCGGCCACGCCGCTGACCAGCGCGCACACGATGAACTGGCCGCAGGCCAGCGTGTAGGCACCGCGCAGCCGGTTGGCCACCCGGCCCACCAGCAGCACATGGAAGGCCCAGGGCAGGGCGCTGGCCATGACCCACAGGTCGCCCACGCCCAGGTGCTGGGGCGATGCGGCGCCAGTGAGCAGCCAGGTGCCGACCAGGCAGCCGAGCGCCGCGGGCCATACCGTCCAGTGCGGCAGCTCGCGCAGCAGCGCCCAGGCCAGCACCGGCACCAGCGGCACATACAGCGCGGTCAGGAATCCGGCGTTGGTGACGCTGGTGCTGACGAGGCCGATCTGCTGCATCACCACGCCGGCGCACAGCAGCAGGCCGAGGCCGCCGATGGCGGCGACGTCCTGCCGGCTGGCCCGGTGGCCCGCGCCACGCAGCGCCTGCTGCTCCCGCCAGGCCAGCGGCAGCACCACCAGCGCGCCCAGCACGAAGCGCACGCCGGTGAACGTGAGCGGGCCCACGCCCGCCATGCCCAGCGCCTGCCCGACGAAGGCCGAACCCCAGATCAGCGAGGCCAGCAGCAGCAGCGCACCGGCTTGCCAGCGCGTCAGGCCGTCCGGGCTCACGAGTCCTCACCTCCAGGCGTGCGCGCGCGGGCCCGGGCCAGCGCCGCCTCGATCACGGCACGCTTGGCCGCGATGGCCTCGGGGTCGGTGAGCCGGGTCTGGTTCTCCAGGTCGGCCAGCTTGGCCGCGGCCTTGGCGGCCAGGCGTTCGTCGTTCTCGCGCTTGTCGCGTTCGATGCGCATCTGGTGGAAGGTGTAGCGATCGCGGGCGGTGGCCGCCTGGCCAGGCGACCAGGCGTCCCAGCCGTGGCGCTCGCCGCTCACCGGCACCATCGCGATGCAGTCCACCGGGCACACCGGCACGCACAACTCGCAGCCGGTGCACAGGTCGTCGATCACCGTGTGCATGCGCTTGGAAGCGCCGATGATGCAATCCACGGGACAGGCCTTGATGCACAGCGTGCAGCCGATGCACCAGGCCTCGTCGATCACGGCCAGTTGCAGCGGGCCTTCGCTGCCATGGGTGGGGTCCAGCGCGGTCACGGGCTGGCCGGTGATCTGCGCCAGTCGCTCGATGCCTTGTGCGCCGCCCGGCGGGCAGCGGTTGATGCCGGCCTCGCCGCAGGCAATGGCTTCGGCGTAGTGCCGGCAATCCGGGTAGCCGCAGCGCGTGCACTGCGTCTGTGGCAGCGCGGCGTCGATGCGCTCGGCCAGCGCGACGGCGATGGGGATGATGGCGGCGGAACTCACCGCCGGGATTATCCCTTTCGGGTTGCACCCTTCCCGTTTGTGGACTTGCGTGCCGGGCCCTTCGGGGCGCCGAGGTCGATGCGTTCCTCAGGCTGGTTGAAGCGGGCGATGAAGCCCTTGATCTCGGGGTACACCTTCTCGCGCCAGCGGCGGCCGGAGAAGATGCCGTAGTGGCCTGCGCCCTCCACGTCGTAGTGGAACTGGCGATCCTTCGGGATGCCGGTGCACAGCTCGTGCGCGGCCTTGGTCTGGCCGGCGCCGGAGATGTCGTCGAGCTCGCCTTCCACCGTCATCAGCGCACTGGTGGTGATGTCCTGCGGCCGCACCAGCGTGCCGTCCACATCCCAGGTGCCGTTCACGAGCGCAAACTCCTGGAACACGGTCTTGATGGTCTCGAGGTAGTACTCGGCCGGCATGTCCAGCACCGCGTTGTATTCGTCGTAGAACTGGCGGTGGGCATCGGCGGAGTCGTCGTCACCCCGGATCAGGTCGAGGAAGTAGTCGTAGTGCGACGAGAGATGGCGGTCCGGGTTCATCGCGACGAAGCCGGTGTGCTGCAGGAAGCCCGGGTACACGCGCCGGCCCGCGCCGGCGAAGTTCGGCGGCACGCGGTAGATCACGTTGTTCTCGAACCACTCGAAGCTCTTGTTCATCGCCAGGTTGTTCACCGCGGTGGGCGAGCGGCGGGCGTCGATCGGGCCACCCATCATCGTGAGCGTGCGTGGCGTGAACTCGCCATGCGTGGCCATCACCGAGACGGCGGCCAGCACCGGCACCGTGGGCTGGCACACCGAAATCACGTTGACCTCGGGGCCGATGTAGCGGATGAACTCCTGCACATAGGCCACGTAGTCGTTCAGGTGAAACGGGCCTTCTTCCACCGGCACGGTGCGCGCGTCGGTCCAGTCGGTGATGAAGACCTTGTGGTCCTGCAGCAGCATCTTCACCGTGTCGCGCAGCAGCGTGGAGTGGTGGCCGGACAAGGGCGCCACCACCAGCACGGTGGGCTGGGTCTTCATCTTCTCGAGCACCGGCCCGTTGTCGGTGAAGCGCTTGAAACGCAGCAGGCGGCAGAAGGGCTTGGTGATCGGCACCTGCTCCTGCACAGCGACCTCGACACCATCCACCAGGGCACTGCGGATGTCGAATTCGGGCTTCTCGTAGTCCTTGGCCAGCCGGTGCATCAGGTCCAGCCCGGCCGACACGCGCTGAGCCATCGGCGTGTGCGAGAACGGCGACAACGGGTGGTTGTACAGCTTCGAGGAGGCGCTGGCGAACTCGGAGAACGGCGCCATCAGCGCACGTTGGGTTTCGTAGATCTGGTAAAGCATGGCGAGATCGCTCCGCTGGTCGAGGCGTGAAGCCCCCTGGATCCGAACATCATGTGCTTGATCGGCTGAACACTCCCTGACGCCGGCCGTGGATTTCCGGCTCTTTTGTGCGCTGCAGCAATGACGGATGGTAACCCTTGCATCCTCGTCTTGCCCAGCCGGACCGATTACGGAAAAACACGTACTCTGGCCGCCCATTTGTCCGGCGCTGTCTCGCAGGCGACAAGATTGGTGTGCGCGGCCAGAAAAAAAGCCCGGCAAGCCGGGCTTTGTGGGTATCGGGCGTGGGGCCTGTCAAAGCACCTTGGCGATCGAGGCGACCACGTGGTCGATGTTCTTGGTGTTGAGCGCGGCCACGCAGATGCGGCCCGAATCGACGCCATAGACGCCGAACTCGCTGCGCAAGCGCTGCATCTGGGCCTGGCTCAGGCCGGAATAGCTGAACATGCCACGCTGGCGCGTGATGAAGCTGAAATCCTGCTTCACGCCCGCGGAGGCCAGCTTCTCGGCCAGCAGCGTTCGCATCTGCTTGATGCGAACGCGCATGCCGGCCAGCTCTTCTTCCCACATGGCGCGCAGCGCCGGGGTTTCCAGCACCGTGGCCACCACCTGGGCCCCATGGGTGGGCGGGTTCGAGTAGTTGGTGCGGATCACGATCTTCAGCTGCGACAGCACGCGCGCCGCTTCATCCTTGGTCTCGCACACCACGCTCAGTGCGCCAACACGTTCGCCGTAGAGCGAGAAGCTCTTCGAGAACGAGGTCGAGACGAAGAAGTCCTGGCCCGATGCAAGGAACTGCTGCACCACGGCGCCGTCCTCGGCGATGCCGTCGCCGAAGCCCTGGTAGGCCATGTCGAGGAAGGGCACCAGCTGGCGGGCCTTCAGCGTGGTGACCACCTGGTCCCACTGGGCGGGGGTGATGTCGTAGCCGGTGGGGTTGTGGCAGCAGGCGTGCAGCACCACGATGGTGCCCGCCGGTGCCGCGTTCAGCGCCGCGAGCATGGCGTCGAAGCGGATGCCGCGGTTCTCGGCGTCGTAGTACGGATAGCTCTCGACCACGAAGCCGGCGTTGGTGAACAGCGCGCGGTGGTTCTCCCAGCTCGGGTCGCTGATCAGCACCTTGGCGGCCGGGTTCAGCCGCTTCAGGAAATCGGCGCCCACCTTCAGGCCGCCGGTGCCGCCCAGCGCCTGCACGGTGGCCACGCGGCCATCGCGCAGCACGGCGCTGCCGGCGCCGAACACCAGGCCTTGCACGGCCTTGTCGTAGGCCGCAATGCCGTCGATCGGCAGGTAGCCGCGCGGCTTGGTGGCCTCGACCAGCTGCTTCTCGGCGGCCTGCACGCATTGCAGCAGCGGCAGCTTGCCGTTGTCGTCGAAGTACACGCCGACGCCGAGGTTGACCTTGGCCGGGTTGGTGTCGGCATTGAATTGCTCGTTCAGGCCCAGGATCGGGTCGCGCGGGGCCATGTCGACGGCGGCGAAGAGCGTCATGTGGAAAGCGTCCTGTCAGAAGGGTGGCAGCAGCCCGGTGGGCTGGAGGGTGGGGGAGGCTGCAGGCCGCGAGCTGCTGCGCTACGCTGTCGGATTGACCGCGCAGCCCAGGGGCAGCCCCACGGCGTGTCGGATTTTAGACGTTCAGGGATAACCCGATGACCGAACTTGTCGAAGTGGGGAGCGCGGCGCCGCAGCAGGGCGAGTTCGTCAGCTACCCGGATTCGCCGTTCCAGTTGTTCCAGCCCTACCCGCCGGCGGGCGACCAGCCGCGGGCCATCGAGCAGCTGGTCGAGGGCGTGCACGACGGGCTGGCCTACCAGACGCTGCTGGGCGTGACCGGCTCGGGCAAGACCTTCACGATGGCCAACGTGATCGCCCGGCTGGGGCGCCCGGCCATCGTGTTCGCGCCCAACAAGACGCTGGCCGCGCAGCTGTACAGCGAGTTCCGCGAGTTCTTTCCGAAGAATGCGGTCGAGTACTTCGTCAGCTATTACGACTACTACCAGCCCGAGGCCTACGTACCGCAGCGCGACCTGTTCATCGAGAAGGACTCGTCGATCAACGAGCACATCGAGCAGATGCGCCTGAGCGCCACCAAGAGCGTGCTCGAGCGGCGCGACACGGTGATCGTGGCCAGCGTGAGCGCCATCTACGGCATCGGCAAGCCCGAGGACTACACCCAGATGCGGTTCATCGTGCGCGTGGGCGACAAGATCGGCCAGCGCGACGTGATCGCGCAGCTCATCCGCATGCAGTACAGCCGCAACGAGACCGATTTCTCGCGCGGCAGCTTCCGCGTGCGCGGCGACACGATCGATGTGTTTCCGGCCGAACACAGCGAGCTGGCGGTGCGCATCGAGCTGTTCGACGACGAGATCGAGAGCCTCTCCCTGCTGGACCCGCTCACCGGCCGCGTGAGGCAGAAGGTGCCGCGCTTCACGATCTACCCGTCCAGCCACTACGTGACGCCGCGCGAGCGTGTGCTGGCGGCGGTGGAGACCATCAAGATCGAGCTGCGCGAGCGTGTGGCCGAACTGGTGGCCGCGGGCAAGCTGGTGGAGGCCCAGCGCCTGGAGCAACGCACCCGCTTCGACCTCGAGATGATGCAGGAGGTGGGCCACTGCAAGGGCATCGAGAACTACACGCGGCACCTCTCGGGCGCGAAGCCCGGCGATCCGCCGCCCACGCTGGTGGACTACCTGCCGCCGGATGCGATCATGTTCCTCGACGAGAGCCACGTGCTGATCGGCCAGCTCGGGGGCATGTTCAACGGCGACCGGGCGCGCAAGACGGTGCTGGTGGACTACGGCTTCCGCCTGCCCAGCGCGCTGGACAACCGGCCGTTGAAGTTCGAGGAGTTCGAACGCAAGATGCGCCAGGCCATCTTCGTCTCGGCCACGCCCGCGGCCTACGAGCAGCAGCATGCGGGCCAGGTGGTGGAGCAGCTGGTGCGGCCCACCGGGCTGGTCGACCCGCTGGTCGAGGTGCGGCCCGCCACGCACCAGGTGGACGACGTGCTGCAGGAGATCCGCGAACGCGTGGAGATCCACGAACGCGTGCTGATCACCACGCTCACCAAGCGCATGGCCGAGCAGCTGACCGACTACCTCACCGACAACGGCGTCAAGGTGCGCTACCTGCACTCGGATGTGGACACCGTCGAGCGGGTGGAGATCATCCGCGACCTGCGGCTGGGCGTGTTCGACGTGCTCGTGGGCATCAACCTGCTGCGCGAGGGGCTGGACATCCCGGAGGTCTCGCTGGTGGCGATCCTCGACGCCGACAAGGAAGGCTTCCTGCGTGCCGAACGCAGCCTGATCCAGACGATCGGACGGGCTGCCCGCCACGTGAACGGCCGCGCGATCCTGTATGCAGACCGGATGACCGACTCGATGGCGAAGGCCATCGGCGAGACGGAGCGGCGACGCCAGAAGCAGATCGAGCACAACGAGCGGCTGGGCATCGTGCCGCGCAGCGTGACCAAGCAGGTCAAGGAGATGATCGACGGCATCGTCAATGCGCAGGACGACAAGAGCAAGGTCAGCGGCCTGGTGGAGGCCGCCGCCGGCGAACTGCTCTCCGAGAAGGACCTGGCCAAGCGCATCAAGCAACTCGAGAAGCAGATGCTCGAGCACGCGAAGAACCTGGAGTTCGAGAAGGCGGCCCGGGTGCGCGACCAACTGGCGCTGCTGCGCGAGCAGGCGTTCGGCGCAGGCGGCAGCCACGATGCGAACGTGGTGCCGCTGGTGCGTTGAGCGCGTCCTGCCGGGGCATCTGCACACGCGCTGAAGTTCACGCTTGAGGCGAGGCGGTGACCGGCCGGCGTCAGCTGACGGCACTGGCGACCGCGTCGTGTGTTCTCTGCCTGCAGGCAGTGACGACGCTCGCGGTGCGCTATCCTGCTCGGTTGAATCGACCGCATGACGGCTGCAAATTGATCCGAACCCGAGTCCTGATGGTGTGCCTGGGCAACATTTGCCGATCACCCACGGCCGAGGCCGTGCTGCGCACAAAGCTTGCCAAGGCCGGGCTTGAGCGGCATGTCGAGGTCGGCTCTGCAGGCACGCACGGGGAACGTGGGGGGGCGCCAGACGCACGTGCCGTGGCGGCCGCGGCGCGCCGGGGCTATGACCTCAGCCGCATCCGGTCGCGTCGCCTGGTGGTCAAGGACTTCGAGCGCTTTGATCTCCTGTTGGCCATGGACCTGGACAATCTCGAGCACTTGTCCAATCAATGCCCACCGGGTGAGCACCATCGCCTGGGGCTGCTGCTGGAAATGGGGGCACCTTCGCTGGGCCTGCGCGAAGTACCCGATCCGTACTACGGCGCCCCGGCCGGTTTCGAGCGTGTGCTCGACCTGATCGAGCCGGCATGCGAGGGCCTGGTCGTCTCGCTGCAACGCCGTCTGCTGGGAACTTCCTGAGCTATTGCCGACCAAATCAGTCGGCTTCAGTTATACTTGACAACAGCAGTCGGATAACGGCTGCGATGTCGGGTTGCAGCCGCCGAACGGGCGCGGCCTGGCAGCGGACACGCTGGCTGCTTGCCGTACTGCGGCATCGCCGCGAGCACTCAGGAGAACCATCCATGCGTCTGACCACCAAAGGCCGATTTGCCGTTACCGCGATGATCGATCTGGCCCTGCGCTCGAACAACGGCCCGGTTGCCCTGGCCGCCATCAGCCAGCGACAGCAGATCTCGTTGTCTTACCTCGAGCAGTTGTTCGGCAAGCTGCGCCGGCATGAGCTGGTCGAGAGCACCCGCGGTCCCGGTGGCGGGTATTCGTTGGGACGGCGGGCCGACGAGATCACGGTGGCCGACATCATCGTCGCCGTCGACGAGCCCATCGATGCCACGGGTTGCGGCGGCAAGGAAAACTGCATGGGTGAGGACGCGGGCCGCTGCATGACGCACGACCTGTGGTCAAGCCTCAATCAGAAGATGATCGAGTACCTCGATTCGATCTCGCTTAAGAAGCTGGTCGAGGACCAGCTCGCCAAGGGCGTCTCGATCGAGGAGGCACCGATCAAGCGTGCGATCTCGAATGTGCCGGTGGTCAAACCGATCAAGGTCACCGCACCGAACTCGGTGTTCGCCCTGGGCAGCGCACTCTCGAAGTAACCTTTCCGACCCACATTCCGTCCGTGACCATGACCCCGCACTTCCCGATCTACCTGGACTATGGCGCGACCACGCCGGTGGACCCGCGCGTCGTCGACGCGATGATCCCTTGGCTGCGTGAACACTTCGGCAATCCGGCCTCGCGCAGCCATGCCTGGGGTTGGGAGGCGGAGGCCATCGTCGAGAAGTCGCGCGAGCAGGTGGCATCGCTGATCGGAGCCGACCCGCGCGAGATCGTCTGGACCTCCGGTGCCACCGAATCGAACAACCTCGCGCTCAAGGGTGCTGCGCACTTCTACAAGACACGTGGCAAGCACCTGATCACCGTCAAGACCGAGCACAAGGCCGTGCTCGACACCATGCGCGAACTGGAGCGCCAGGGCTTCGAGGTCACCTACCTCGACGTGATGGAGGACGGCCTGCTCGACCTCGACCGCTTCAAGGACGCGCTGCGCCCGGACACCATCCTTGCCTCGGTGATGATGGTGAACAACGAAATCGGCGTGATCCAGGACATCGAGACGATCGGCAAGCTGTGCCGCGAGCGCGGCATCATCTTCCACGTCGACGCCGCCCAGGCCACCGGCAAGGTGGCGATCGACCTCAGCCAGTTGCCGGTCGACCTGATGAGCCTGGCCTCGCACAAGACCTATGGCCCCAAGGGCATCGGGGCACTGTATGTGCGGCGCAAGCCGCGGGTGCGTCTGGAGGCCCAGATGCACGGCGGCGGCCACGAACGCGGCATGCGTTCGGGCACCTTGCCGACGCACCAGATCGTGGGCATGGGCGAAGCCTTCCGCATTGCCCAGGAAGAGATGGGCACCGAAAGCGAGCGTGTCCGCATGCTGCACCACAAGCTGCGCAACGGGCTGAGCGACATCGAGCAGGTGTTCATCAACGGCGACCTGGAGCGACGGGTGCCGCACAACCTGAACATCTCGTTCAACTTCGTCGAGGGCGAATCGCTGATCATGGGTGTCAAGGGCCTGGCGGTCTCGTCCGGTTCGGCCTGCACCTCCGCCAGCCTGGAACCCAGCTATGTGCTGCGCGCGCTGGGCCGCAGCGACGAACTCGCGCATTCAAGCCTGCGCATGACGATCGGCCGTTTCACGACCGAGGCAGAAATCGACTATGCCGTCAGCACCTTGAAGGATCGCGTGGCGAAACTTCGCGAGCTGTCGCCGTTGTGGGAGATGTACCGCGACGGCATCGACATCAGCTCCATTCAATGGACGGCGCACTGATCGTTGGAGAACTCACATGGCATACAGCGACAAGGTCATCGACCACTACGAAAACCCGCGCAACGTCGGCTCGTTCGAGAAGGGTGACGACACGGTGGGCACCGGCATGGTGGGAGCCCCGGCCTGCGGCGACGTGATGAAACTGCAGATCAAGGTCAACCCGGCCACCGGCCTGATCGAGGACGCCCGCTTCAAGACCTATGGCTGCGGGTCGGCCATCGCCTCCAGTTCGCTCGTGACCGAATGGGTCAAGGGCAAGACCCTGGATCAGGCGCTGGAGATCAAGAACACCAGGATTGCTGAGGAACTGGCACTGCCTCCGGTGAAGATCCATTGCTCCATCCTGGCCGAGGACGCGATCAAGGCCGCGGTGCAGGACTACCAGGCCAAGCATGGCGAAGCTGCGCCTGCCGAGGCGGCCCGTGCGAGCTGAGCCCATGGCCGTCACCCTGTCGGAGGCCGCGGCGCGGCATGTGTCGCGCTACATCAGCAAGCGCGGCAAGGGCGTGGGCGTGCGCCTGGGCGTCAAGACCACCGGGTGCTCGGGCCTTGCGTACAAGCTCGAATACGCGGACGAGATCGCGCCGGAGGACCATGTCTTCGAGGGCCATGGCGTCAAGGTGCTCGTGGATCCGAAGAGCCTGCCCTACATCGACGGCACCGAGCTCGACTTCGTGCGCGAAGGCCTGAACGAGGGCTTCAAGTTCCACAATCCGCGCGAGAAGGACCGTTGCGGCTGCGGGGAGTCGTTCCGCGTCTGACCCCCTGGTCCCGCTCTTGCAGCAAGGCGCGGTGTTGTTCAACCGCGCCTTTGTTTTGCAGAACCCATGAAGATCGACGACGACGATTTCACCCTGTTCGGCCTGGCGCCGCGCTTCGCCCAGGACCGCGACGAGCTGGACGCCCGCTGGCGTGCATTGCAGGCCGAGGTGCACCCGGACCGCTTTGCCAGCGAGGGCGCTGCTGCGCAGCGCCTGGCCATGCAGTGGGCCGTGCGGGTGAACGAGGCCTACCGGCGCCTGAAGGACCCACTGCAACGGGGGGCCTACTTGTGCGAGCTGCGTGGCGCCCCGATCAATGCCGAGAACAACACGGCCATGCCGCCGGCCTTCCTGATGCAGCAGATGCAGTGGCGCGAGGCGCTGGATGACGCAGCCGACCTGGCCGCCGTGGAGCGCCTGGACGACGAGGTGGCGCGCCAGGAGGGCCAGCTGGTCGATGAACTGCGCCGCACACTCGACGACCTGCAGGATGCCGCCGCCGCAGCGGGGCAGGTGAGGGCGCTGATGTTCGTGCACCGTTTCCGCGACGACGTCCACCGCCGGCTCGAAGCGCTGGACGCCTGATTTCCGACAAGAACAAGCCATGGCCCTGCTTCAGATCTCCGAGCCCGGACAAACCCCTGACCCGCATGCGCGCCGCATCGCGGTGGGCATCGACCTGGGCACCACGCATTCCCTGGTGGCTGCCGTGCGCCATGGCGTGGCCGAGTGCCTGCCGGACGGCCAGGGCCGGGTGATCCTGCCCTCGGTGGTGCGCTACCTGCCCGAGGGAGGCCGCCAGATCGGGTTCGACGCACAGCTCGCGCAGGGCGAGGATGCCGAGAACACCATCGTCTCGGTCAAGCGCTTCATGGGGCGCAAGCTGTCCGACATCCATGGCCACGAACGCCTGCCGTACCACTTTGTCGACCAGCCGGGCATGGTGGCGCTGGACACACGCGCCGGGCGCAAGACGCCGGTGGAGGTGTCGGCCGAGATCCTGGCGACGCTGCGGTACCGGGCCGAAGACACCTTCAACGACGACCTGTTCGGTGCGGTGATCACGGTGCCGGCCTACTTCGACGACGCCCAGCGCCAGGCCACCAAGGACGCCGCGCAACTGGCCGGGCTGAACGTGCTGCGCTTGATCAACGAACCCACCGCTGCCGCCGTGGCCTATGGGCTGGACAACGGCAGCGAGGGCCTTTACGCCGTCTACGACCTGGGCGGCGGCACCTTCGATATCTCGCTGCTGCGCTTGTCGCGTGGCGTGTTCGAGGTGATGGCCGCTGGCGGCGACGCTGCGCTGGGGGGGGACGACTTCGACCAGGCCCTGGCCGACTGGGCGCTGCAGCAAGCTGGCGCAACGGCCCGCACCGCGCAGGAGAAACGCCAGGTGCTGGTGGCGGCCCGTGCCACCAAGGAAGCCTTGACCAACCATGACGCATCGACGCTGTGCTGCCGCGTCGGCGAGCGCCAGATCGAGGTGCCGGTGACGCGCGCGCAGTTCGACGCGCTGACCCGCCCGCTGATCGAGCGCACCTTGTCGGCCGTGCGCAAGGTGCTGCGGGACGCGCGCGTGCGCAAGGACGAAGTGCAGGGCGTCGTCATGGTCGGTGGCTCCACCCGGATGCCGGCGGTGCGCACGGCCGTCGGTGAGCTGTTCGGTTGCCCGCCGCTGGTGAACCTGAATCCGGACGAGGTGGTGGCCATCGGCGCTGCGATCCAGGCCAATGCGCTGGCCGGCAACGCGCGCGATGGTGAACTGCTGCTGCTGGACGTGATCCCGTTGTCGCTGGGGCTGGAAACCATGGGCGGCCTGGTCGAGCGCATCGTCGAGCGCAACACCACGATCCCGGTGGCCAAGGCCCAGGACTTCACCACCTTCAAGGACGGCCAGACCGCGATGGCCATCCACGTGGTGCAGGGCGAACGCGAACTGGTGAGCGATTGCCGTTCGCTGGCCCGCTTCGAGCTGCGTGGCATCCCGCCCATGGTGGCCGGCGCGGCACGCATCCGTGTCACCTTCCAGGTTGATGCCGACGGCCTGCTGAGCGTGAGCGCACGAGAACTGGGCTCAGGCGTCGAAGCGGCCGTGGTGGTCAAGCCCAGCTACGGGCTGGCCGACGACGAGATCGCGCGCATGCTGCGGGAGGGCTTTGCCAGCGCCGAGGCTGACATGGCCGCGCGCTCGCTGCGCGAATCGCGGGTGGAAGCCGAGCGCATGGCGCTGGCCACCCGCGCTGCGCTCGCGGCGGACGGCGACCTGCTGGCCGACGCGGACCGCGCCGCCATCGAGACCCTGCTGGCCGACTTGGCCAGCGCCGGTGCTGGCGAGGACCATGCCGTGATCGACGCGGCGGTGGAGGCCCTCGCCAAGGGCACCGAGGGCTTCGCGGCCGCCCGCATGAACCGCGGCATCCGTGCCGCGTTGACCGGCCGAAAGGTCGAAGACATCTGAGCCAAGGCAGCACGATGCCCGTCATCAAGATCCTTCCTCACCCGGAGTTCTGCCCGCAGGGCGACACGATCGAGGCGCCGCGTGGCACCTCGATCTGCGAGGCGCTGCTCGAGAACGGCATCGCCATCGAGCATGCCTGTGAGATGAGCTGTGCCTGCACCACTTGTCACGTGGTGGTGCGCCAGGGCTTCGAGTCGCTGAACGAGCTCGAAGAGAGCGAGGAAGACATGCTCGACCGTGCCTGGGGCCTGGAGCCGCAGTCGCGCCTGAGCTGCCAGGCCATCCTGGACGACCAGGACGTGACGATCGAGATCCCGAAGTACTCGATCAACCACGCCCGCGAAAACCACTGAGCCCGCCGGCGCGGGTCGGGGCACTGCCTGACGCGGCGGACGCTCAGGTGTGGGTCACCCAGTCGGCGTGCTGTGCACTGTCGAGGTGCGGCAACGTGTTGTAGGTGACCAGGGCGTGCCGCTTGGGCGTGTAGGTGAACTCGGTCACCGAGCTGTTGCGGATGTGCAGGTTCAGCTCGATCGTCACCTCGGGCGGCGTCTCGAGCAGCAAGCCCACCGCAGTGGAGATCGGCCCGCCGCTGGAGACCATCAGCACGTCGCCTTTGAAGTTCTCGCGCACATGGTCGAGTGCGCCGGCCACGCCAGCGACGAAGTCCACGTAGCTGGGCATGCCCACGGGCTGCACCTTGCCGGCCATCCACTGGCGCAGGCCCTCGCGCAGCAGCCGGAAGTGATGGCGGTACATCTCCGGCGTGGTGGGCTTGGCCAGGGGTTCGGGGTGCACCGCGGCGATCACGGCGTGGCTGTCGTATTCGTTCAGGCCCGGCCACAACAGCGGCTGGTGCTGCGACTGCAGGCCTTCGGCAATGGCCTCATGGCTTTGCGCATGGCGCTGCAGCGTGCCCATCAGGGCAGCCTCGAACAGCAGGCCCTTTTCGCGGAAGTATTCGCCCAGCCGCCGGCATTGCTGGCGCCCCAGCGGGCTGAGCTGGTCATAGTTCGCGGCGCCAAACGAGGCCTGGCCGTGGCGCACCAGAAAGAGTCGTCCCATGCCCGGGATTGTGAAGGGGGGGCGGGCAGCAGCTTGTCACCGTTGCGACCCAGGAAAAAAGTCCCCTCGGTGTCGGCCACCGAGGGGAGGGACGAAAGGGCCCGGCAGGCGCCCTGCTGAGGAGATAGACCGACGCCGTTGCGGGACGTCGTGTCCTTAACAGCAAAGCGCGTGCCAGCGGACGCTCAGGCCGCCACGCGCTCGACGTGCCCGTGCCGCGTGTACAGGAAGTCCAGCACCTCCTTGCGGTAGTGCACATAGCGCGTGTCTTCGGCCAGCTCGACCCGGTTGCGCGGGCGAGGCAGCTCGACCGACAGGATCTCGCCGATCGTGGCTGCCGGGCCGTTGGTCATCATCACGATGCGGTCGGACAACAGCACCGCCTCGTCGACATCGTGGGTCACCATCACCACGGTGCTCTGCGTGCGCAAGACGATCTTCAGCAGTGCGTCCTGCAGGTGCGCCCGGGTCAGGGCATCCAGCGCGCCGAAGGGCTCGTCCATCAGCAGCACCTTGGGTTCCATGGCCAGCGCACGGGCGATGCCCACGCGCTGCTTCATGCCGCCGGACACCTCATGCGGCCGCTTGGTGCCTGCGTGCCCCATGCCCACCAGTTCGAGCGCCGCCTTGGTGCGTGCCTTCAGCTGGGCCTTGCTCTCCGTGGGGCCGAACACCCGCTCGACGGCCAGGTACACGTTCTCGAAGCAGGTGAGCCAGGGCAGCAGCGAGTGGTTCTGGAACACGACGGCGCGCTCCGGTCCCGGTGCGTTGATCTCGCGGTTGTCGCACAGCAGCACGCCGGAACTCGGCAGCAGCAGGCCCGCGATCAAGTTCAGCAGCGTCGACTTGCCGCAGCCGGAGTGGCCGATCAGCGTGACGAACTCGCCCTTGGCCACGTCGAGGTTGATCTCGCGCAGGGCGTGGAAACGGCCCTTGCGGGTGGTGAACACCATCTCGGCGTCCTGCACTTGGATGAAGTGGTTCATGGTGTGGGCTCCGGGCTGTCAGTCGTCGAAGGAGAAGCGGCGTGCGATGGCCATCAGCATCTGCTCGAGCAGCAGACCCACGATCCCGATCACGAAGATCGCGATGATGATGTGCTGCACGTTCAGGTTGTTCCACTCGTCCCACACCCAGAAGCCGATGCCCACGCCGCCGGTCAGCATCTCGGCCGCGACGATCACCAGCCAGGCCGTGCCCACCGACAGGCGCACGCCCGTCAGCATGTAGGGCAGCACCGCGGGGAAGAGGATGCGCGTGATCACCTTCCACTCGCTGAGGTTCAGCACCTTCGCGACGTTCAGGTAGTCCGCCGGCACGCGCTGCACGCCGACGGCCGTGTTGATGATCATCGGCCAGATCGAGCAGATGAAGATCGTCCAGATGGCCGCCGGATTGGCCGACTTGAACACCAGCAGGCCGATCGGCAACCAGGCCAGCGGCGACACCGGCCGCAGCAGGCTCACCAGCGGCGAGACCATGCGGTTGAGCACCTCGAAACGCCCGAGCATGAAGCCCATCGGGATGCCCACCAGCGCGGCCAGCCCGAAGCCCACCGCCACCCGCCGCAGCGAGCTCAGGATGTTCCAGCCGATGCCCTGGTCGTTCGGGCCCTTCTGGTAGAACGGATCGGCAAACAGCTTGACGGCAGCATCGAAGGTCTGCGCAGGCGTCGGAAAGCTGCTGCTCTTCATCGTCAGCAGCGCCCACACGCCGATCAACAGGGCCATGCCGGCGATCGGCGGCAGCAGCTTGAGCCACAGCGCACGCCAGTCGAACGGCGCACGCTGCGCCCGCGGCGCCGGCGGCGTCTTTGGCGTGGCGGCAGGCTTCGCAGCGACGGCCTTGGGGGAGGTGGACTTGGACGCCTGGTCGGCCGGGGTGGCCTCCAGCGGCGAATGGAAAACGGCAGACACCATGGTGTGCTCCTTTCGCTGGCCGCTTCAGGCCTTGATCTTGAACGAGTCGGCGTACTTGGCCGGGTCCTTGCCGTCCCAGACAACACCGTCGATGAGCTTCGACGACCGCATGGCGTCCTTGGGCAGGCTGATCTTCATCGCCGAGGCGGCCTGCTTGTAGAGGTCGATCTGATTGATCTGCTTGGCCACGCCGAGGTAGTCGGGATGATCCTTGATCAGGCCCCAGCGCTTGTGCTGGGTGAGGAACCACATGCCGTCGGACAGGTACGGGAAGTTCACCGCCCCATCGTTGAAGAACTTCATGTGGTTGGGGTCGTCCCAGGTCTTGCCCAGGCCGTTCTGGTAGCGCCCCAGGATGCGCTGATTGATCGCGTCGACGCCGGTGTTGACGTAGGCCTTGTCGGCCACCGTCTCGGCCATCTTCATCTTGTTTTGCAGGCTGGCGTCGATCCAGCGACCGGCTTCCAGCACCGCCATCATCACGGCACGCGCGGTGTTGGGGTACTTCTTGACGAACTCGGCCGTGGTGCCCAGCACCTTCTCAGGGTGGTCCTTCCAGATGTCCTGCGTCGTGTTCGCGGTGATGCCGATGCCGTCCATGATGGCGCGGTGATTCCAGGGTTCGCCCACGCAGAAGCCGTCCATGTTGCCCACGCGCATGTTGGCCACCATCTGCGGCGGTGGCACGGTGATCAACTTGGCGCCGCTGAGCGGGCTGATGCCAGCGGCGGCCAGCCAGTAGTGCATCCACATCGCATGGGTGCCGGTCGGGAAGGTGCCGGCAAAGGTGTACTCGCGCTTCTCCTTGGCCATCACCTTGGCCAGCGAGGGGCCGTCGACCGCGCCCTTGTCGGCCAACGCCTTGGACAAGGTGATCGCCTGGCCGTTGTTGTTCAGGCTCATCAGCACCGCCATGTCCTTCTTGGGGCCGGCGATGCCCAGGTGCACGCCGTAGACCAAGCCATACAGCACGTGTGCCATGTCCAATTCGCCGTTGACGAGCTTGTCGCGCACGCCGGCCCACGAGGCTTCCTTGGTGGGGATGATCTTCACGCCGTACTTCTTGTCGAAGCCCAGCACCGAGGCCATCACCACGCTGGCGCAATCAGTCAGCGGAATGAAGCCGATGCGCACTTCCTCCTTCTCGGGCTTGTCGGAGCCCGCGGCGTACACGGCGGCTTGCAGGCCCGGGATCATGCCGGTGGCACCGGCCGTGGCAGCGCCGGCGGCGGCAGCCTTGATGATGGTGCGGCGTCCCATGTCGATGGTGTCCTTCTGGCTCGTTGGCATGGTGGTCTCTCGTTTCGGGCAACAGAAAAAGAAAAGGCGTCCTCACCGTGCAGCCAGGGCTGGCCGCGGGTGGGGACGCCATCGTCCTGCCGCTGGCCCATCAGCATTGACGGGCCTGCGGTGTTGTTCGAAAGATCGCCGTTGATCTTCCTGTCAGGGCATGAGCAATCGGCGTGCCAAGGGTTTTCGAGCGGAATCTCTGTTGCGGTGCACCAAACTAGTGTGCGCGTGCTGGGTTGGTGCGCGCCGGGGGGCGCTTCAGCCCAGCAGGTCCACCGCATCGATCATGCGCTGGGCCAGGTCGGCGATCTTCAGGCCCTTGTCCATCGCGGTCTTGCGCAGGCGGGCGTAGGCCTCGTCTTCGCTGAGGCCCTGGCGCTTCATCAGCAGGCCCTTGGCGCGTTCGATCAGCTTGCGGTCACTGAGCTGGCTGCGCGCATCGGCCAGCTCACGCCGCATCGACTCTTCCACCTGGAAGCGCGCCATCGCCACTTCGAGCACCGGCTTCACGCGGGTCGGGGCCAGGCCGGCCACCACATAGGCCGAGACGCCGGCCGCGATGGCGTCGCGCACGTGGGAGGTGTCGTTGTCGTCGGTGAACAGCACGATCGGCCGCCTCGCGTCGCGCGTGGCCATGACCACGTGCTCCAGCGTGTCGCGGGCCTGGCTCTCGGCGTCCACGATGATCAGGTCGGGCTGGATCTGCGCCAGCCGCTCCGGCAGGAACATGTCCGAGGGCAGCACCGCGACGATGTTGTAGCCCGTCTCGAGCAGGCCGATGCGCAGCTGCCGCGAGCGCTCGGCGGCGCCGTGAGCGTCGGCGTCGTCGTCGTCGGGGTCGGGCACCAGGGACTCTGGTGCCACGATCACGATGCGCAGGGCTGGTGCGGGGTCTGCCATGAACAGGCCGCCTGCAACATCCGAGCCAAGCTTCGCGAGCGGGCACTACACTCGCGCCGCATGAATGTGCTGGGCATCGAGTCCTCCTGCGACGAAACCGGCGTGGCCCTGGTGCGCGCCGATGGCGGCGGCGTGCCGCGGCTGCGGGCCCATGCCCTGCACAGCCAGGTGCAGATGCACGAGGCCTATGGCGGCGTGGTGCCTGAGCTGGCCTCGCGTGATCACATTCGCCGTGTGCTGCCGTTGACGCGCGACGTGCTGGCGCAGGCCGGCTGCACGCTCGACGAGGTGGATGTGGTGGCCTTCACGCGCGGGCCGGGCCTGGCCGGCGCCTTGCTGGTGGGCGCGGGCGTGGCCTGCGCACTGGCCGCCGCGCTCGACCGCCCTACGCTGGGGGTGCATCACCTCGAAGGGCATCTGCTGTCGCCCTTCCTGTCGGCGGACCCGCCGGAGTTCCCGTTCGTTGCCTTGCTGGTGTCCGGCGGGCACACCCAGCTGATGCGGGTGGCCGGCGTCGGCCACTACGAACTGCTGGGCGAGACGATCGACGACGCCGCGGGCGAGGCCTTCGACAAGTCGGCCAAGCTGCTCGGCTTGGGCTACCCGGGGGGGCCGGCGCTCGCGCGGCTGGCCGAGCAGGGGCGTGGAGATGCTTTTGCGCTGCCCAGGCCCTTGCTGCACTCGGGCAACCTGGACTTCTCGTTCGCGGGGCTGAAGACGGCGGTGCTTACCCAGCACCGCAAGCTCGGGCCGGCGCCCGGGGCGCAGGCCCTCGCGGACCTGGCAGCCTCCACCCAGGCGGCCATCGTGGAGGTGCTGGTGAAGAAATCGCTGAACGCGTTGAAGACCACCGGACTGAAGCGCCTGGTGGTCTCGGGCGGTGTGGGGGCCAACGCAGACCTGAGGCGGCAGCTCAATGCCGTCGCCGCCGGGCGCGGCCTGCGCGTGCACTACCCCGAACTGCAGTTGTGCACCGACAACGGCGCCATGATCGCGCTGGCCGCCGCCATGCGCCTGACGGCCGGCGTGGCCGTGGCGTCAAAGCACTATGGCTTTGACGTCAGGCCCCGCTGGCCCCTGGACGAACTCACTTGACCGAAATCTGCGCGGCCGCGGCCGAGCGCTTCTTCGGCAGCGTCAGCGTCAGCACGCCGTTCTCCATCTTGGCCTCGGATTCGGCCTGGTCCAACTCGCTAGGCAGCATGAAGCTGCGGGCGTAGCTGGCGCTGGACCGCTCGGTGTAGACGACCCGGTCGCCTTCCTTCTTCTCTTCCTTCTTGGAGGTCTGGGCTTCCACGTTGACGCGGTTGCCTTCGATCGTGATCTTCACGTCCTCTTTCGTGATGCCGGGAAGGTCCAGCTTCACGGTGTAGAAGCGGTCTGATTCACTCACATCGAGCGCCGGGCTGCGCAGCAGGCTGCCCTCGCGGGTGCTTGGCGCGAAGAAGCGGTCGAAGAAGTTGTCGTCGAACAGCCGATCGAACGAGCGGGTCATTTCATTGAGATTGCGGGTCACCGGAACGAGGAACATAGGGCCTCCTACAATGCTGTGACACAGGCGGTGCCGCGCCGCGAGGCGCATGTCTGATCGCACCCCCCATGCCGCTAAAGCTAGTAGCGGCATTTTTGTTTTCAAGCCTCTTTCACTTGCGATGACTCAAGCTTTCTCGATGGGGCGCCGACGCGCGCTCTCGGGTTTGGCCGCCGCCTGCACGGTGCCGGGCGGCCTGGCGCTGGCCCAGACGCCCGAACCGTTGCGCCTGGCCATGATCGAAGGACTTTCGGGCGCCTTTGCCAATGCGGGCGAAGCGGTGTTCCGCAATCTGCTGTGGGCGGTCGAGCGCGTCAACCAGCGTGGCGGCGTGCGCCTGCCCACGGGCGCACGCAGGCTCGAGCTGGTGCGCATGGACAGCAAGGGCAACGCGGACGAAGCCCTCACGCTGCTGCGCCAGGCCACCGATCAGCGCATCGGCTTCATCCTGCAAGGCAACAGCTCGGCGGTGGCCTCGGCGCTGGTGGATGCGCTGAACAAGCACAACGAACGCGAGCCGACGCGGCGTGCGCTGCTGCTGAACTACTCCGCCGTCGAGCCCGCGTTGACCAACGAACGCTGCAGCTTCTGGCACTTCCGCTTCGATGCGCACGCAGACATGCGGCTGGCCGCGCTGATGGACGTGCTGAAGGACGACCGCAGCCTGCACAAGGTGTACCTGATCGGCCAGGACTACAGCTTCGGTCAGCACGTGGTGAAACAGGCCCGCGCGATGATCGCCGCGCGGCGGCCGGACATTGCCATCGTCGGCGAGGAACTGCATCCGATGGGCCGGGTGAAGGACTTCCTGCCGTATGCCAGCAAGATCCGCGCAAGCGGTGCGCAGGCGGTGGTCACCGGCAACTGGGGCAATGACCTCACGCTGCTGGTCAAGGCCGTGCGCGAGCTGGGCCTGCCGATCAAGTTCTACACCTTCTACGGCAATGCCCTGGGCGCACCGGCGGCGCTGGGTGAGGCGGGCGTGGGCAGCGTGCTCGCGGTGGCCGAGTGGCACCCGAATGTCGGCGGCGCCGCATCCGACGCGTTCGTGCAGCGCTTCCACCAACGATTCCCGGACCCCCGGGACGACTACCTGCACGCCCGCATGCAGGCGATGGTGGAGATGCTCGTGCAGGCGATCGAGCTTGCGCGCAGCACGGACGCCACTGCGGTGGCAACGGCCCTGGAAGGCCTGCGCTTCGACAGCGCCGGACTCGGCGGGGTGCACGAGGGCCAGATGCGTGCGGCCGACCACCAGTTGCAACAGCCGCTGGTGGTGAGCCTGATGGATCGCCATGGCGTGCCTGGGGTGAAGCACGACGTCGAGGGCTCCGGCTTTGGCTTCCGCACCGTGCGCCGCTTCGAGGCGGGTCAGGTGGAACTGCCGCATGCCTGCCGCATGCAGCGCCCGGATTGAGGAGTGCCACGATGCGTGAGCTGATCGCCCGGCTGGAAGGGTCGAAGATCCGTGAAGTCGCCAACGAGGGCCTGGGCCGCGACGACGTGCTGCCCTTCTGGTTCGGGGAGAGCGACGAGCCCACGCCATCACACATCGTGCAGGCTGCTGCCGCGTCGCTGGCGCGCGGTGAAACCTTCTATGCGCACAACCTGGGCCTGCCTGAATTGCGGGAGGCGCTTCGCGGCTACAGCGCCGCGCTGCACCGCGACCCGGGGCCGGAGCGCATCGCCGTCACCTCGTCCGGCGTCACCGCGCTGATGGTCGCGATGCAGTTGCTGGTGGATGCGGGTGACGAGGTGGTGGTGGTCACGCCTGTCTGGCCCAACCTGCCTGCACAGCCCAGCGTGCTGGGCGCGCGCGTTCGGCGCGTGCCGCTGGCCCCGGATGCCCGGGGTGCCTGGCGGCTCGACCTCCAGCACCTGCTGGACACGGTGACGCCGCAGACGCGGGTGCTGCTGGTGAACGCGCCGAATAATCCCACGGGCTGGACCCTTTCGCGGGCCGAACAGCAGGCCATGCTCGAGCACTGCCGCCGCACCGGCACCTGGATCGTTGCGGACGAGGTCTACGAACGGGTGTGGTTCGGCACCGGACCGTCGGCGCCAAGCTTCCAGGACATCGCCAGCCCGCAGGATCGGCTGGTGGTCGTCAACAGCTTCTCGAAGAGCTTCCTGATGACGGGCTGGCGGCTGGGCTGGATGGTGCTGCCGCAAGGCCAGCTCGATGCCGTGGGCAAGCTGATCGAGTTCAACAGTTCCTGCGCGCCGGTGTTCGTGCAGCGGGGCGGGCTGGCGGCGCTGGCCGGCGCGGAGCGCTCGGTTCCGACGCTGGTGGCGCATCTGCAGCACTGCCGCGACGTGCTGTGCGCCGCCCTGGCCGAGCTGCCCGGCGTGCGCGTTGCCGTGCCCGAGGGCGGGTTGTATGCCTTCCTGCAGGTGCCGGGCTGTGTTGACTCGCTGGCCTTTGCCAAGCACCTGGTGGCCCGGCACGGCCTGGGGCTCGCGCCGGGCGCGGCCTTCGGCCAGGAGGGCGAGGGCTGGCTGCGCTGGTGCTTCGCCTCGCACGACCCCGCGCGCCTGACGCAGGGTGTCCAGCGCTTGCGTGGCGCGATGGCCCTATAATCCGCCGGTTTTGCGCCCCGAACAGGGCCAAGGCAGGCACGGCGCGGGTCGGTTTCACCCGCTGCCGCAAGTGGCAACCGGAAACCGCTGTGGGTGCATGACGCCCTGGTTGGCGGTTTCCAAACCGAGGAAATCACATGTCCGTCGCAGACATCAACCGTGGCGAAATCGTCAAGGGCAACGCGCGCAGCGCCAATGACACCGGCTCCCCCGAGGTGCAGGTGGCTCTGCTCACCGCTCGCATCAACGAGCTCACCCCCCACTTCAAGACCCACCTGAAGGACCACCACGGCCGCCGCGGCCTGCTGAAGATGGTGAGCCGCCGCCGCAAGCTGCTGGATTACCTGAAGGGCAAGGACGCTGACCGCTACACCGCGCTGATCCAGAAGCTCGGTCTGCGCAAGTAAGCAACCCATGCATGAAAGAGCCTGTCTGGCCCGCCCAGCACAGGCTCTTTCGTCTTTGGAGCGTGCCGATTCAGTCGCTGCTGTGTCATTCCACCGGTGTCAGGGCCTCTGCTGGCCCCGCTGGAATGGCATGCCGCTGACGCGCGCCTTCACGCTCCCGGTGAAGTTCCCTGGCGCCACCGCAAGTGCGCCCACCCACAACCGGAGACACCGTTCATGAGCATCTTCAACAAAGTCACCAAGACCTTCCAATGGGGCCAGCACCAGGTCACGATGGAAACCGGCGAGATCGCCCGCCAGTCCACCGGCGCGGTGGTGGTCGACGTCGAGGGCACCGTGGTGCTGGCCACCGTCGTGGCGCGCACCGAAGCCAAGGCTGGCCAGGATTTCTTCCCGCTCACCGTCGACTACATCGAGAAGACCTACGCCGCCGGCAAGATTCCGGGCAGCTTCTTCAAGCGTGAAGGCCGCCCGAGCGAGCTGGAAACCCTCACCAGCCGCCTGATCGACCGCCCGATCCGCCCGTTGTTCCCCGAAGGCTTCTTCAATGAAGTGCAGGTGGTGATCCACGTGCTGAGCCTGAACCCCGAGGTGCAGGCCGACATCCCCTCGATGATTGCCACCAGCGCCGCGCTGTCGGTCTCGGGCATCCCCTTCAATGGCCCGATCGGTGCCGCGCGCGTGGGCTACATCAACGGCGAATACGTGCTGAACCCTGGCAAGGCCCAGCTCGCCGATTCGAAGATGGACCTCGTTGTCGCCGGCACCGAAGCCGCGGTGCTGATGGTCGAATCCGAGGCCGACCAGCTCAGCGAAGAGATCATGCTCGGCGCCGTGGTCTTCGGCCACGAGCAGGGCAACATCGCGATCAACGCGATCCACGAGCTCGTGCGTGATGCTGGCAAGCCCGAGTGGCAATGGCAGGCGCCGGCCAAGAACGAGCCCTTCATCGCCAAGGTCACCGAACTGGCTGAAGGCCCGCTGCGTGCGGCCTACCAGATCCGCAGCAAGCAGGCCCGTACCCAGGCTTGCCGCGAGGTCACGGCCAATGTGCTGGCCGCGTTGAAGGCCGAAGGCACCGAGTTCGACAGGGTCGAGGTCGAAGGCCTGCTGTTCGAGATCGAGTCGCGCATCGTGCGTGGCCAGATCCTGGCCGGCGAGCCACGCATCGACGGCCGCGACACGCGCACCGTGCGCCCGATCGAGATCCGCACCGGCGTGCTGCCGCGCACCCACGGCTCGGCGCTGTTCACGCGTGGCGAGACCCAGGCGCTGGTGATCGCCACGCTGGGCACCGACCGCGACGCGCAGCGCATCGACGCGCTGGCCGGCGAGTTCGAAGACCGCTTCATGCTGCACTACAACATGCCCCCGTTCGCCACCGGTGAAACCGGGCGCGTGGGCAGCCCCAAGCGGCGCGAGATCGGCCATGGCCGCCTGGCCAAGCGTGCGCTGATCGCAGCGTTGCCGAGCCAGGAAGATTTCCCGTACTCGATCCGCGTGGTCTCGGAGATCACCGAGTCCAACGGCTCCTCGTCGATGGCCTCGGTGTGCGGCGGTTGCCTCTCGCTGATGGACGCCGGCGTGCCGATGAAGGCCCACGTGGCCGGCATCGCGATGGGCCTGATCAAGGACGGCAACCGCTTCGCGGTGCTGACCGACATCCTGGGTGACGAGGATCACCTCGGCGACATGGACTTCAAGGTGGCCGGCACCACCGCGGGTGTCACGGCGCTGCAGATGGACATCAAGATCCAGGGCATCACGAAGGAAATCATGCAGGTTGCGCTGGCCCAGGCCAAGGAAGCCCGCATGCACATCCTCGGCAAGATGCAGGAAGCCGTGGGCGAGGCCAAGACCGAGGTCTCGCAATTCGCGCCGCGCCTGTACACCATGAAGATCAACCCGGAGAAGATCCGCGACGTGATCGGCAAGGGCGGCGCCACCATCCGCGCGCTGACCGAGGAAACCGGTTGCACGATCGACATTGGCGAGGACGGCACCATCACCATCGCCTCGACCGACGCCGACAAGGCCGAGTTCGCGAAGAAGCGCATCACCGAAATCACGGCCGAAGCCGAGATCGGCAAGGTCTACGAAGGCCCGGTCACCAAGATCCTGGACTTCGGCGCGCTGGTCAACATCCTGCCCGGCAAGGACGGCCTTCTGCACATCAGCCAGATCGCGCACCAGCGCGTCGAGAAGGTGACCGACTTCCTGAGCGAAGGCCAGGTGGTCAAGGTCAAGGTGCTCGAGACCGACGAGAAGGGCCGCATCAAGCTCTCGATGAAGGCGCTGCTCGAGCGTCCGGAAGGCATGGAAGAGGAGCCGCGTGGTGACCGCCCGCCGCGCCGTGAGTACGGCGATCGTCCGGACCGGGGTGGCCGCGACCGTGGCGACCGCCCGCCGCGCCGCGAGCGCAGCGACCGGCCCGACCGTGCCGAACAGCCGCGCGAGGGCGTTGCCGAGGGCGAGGCCGCGGCCGAGCCGCAAGGCGCCGATCAACAGCAGCAACAGCAGCAGTGATCGAGCGCTAGGCCTGCCATGCGTGCCATCACCCTCACGAGCTTCGGTGGTCCCGAGGTGCTGGTCGAAGGCCAGCGCCCCGATCCCGTTCCCGGGCGCGGCGAACTGCTGATCCGCGTGACGGCTTCGGGCGTGAACCGGCCCGATGTCCTGCAGCGCAAGGGCGCCTATGCGCCACCCTCCGGTGCGTCCGATCTGCCGGGGCTGGAGGTCGCGGGCACCATTGCGGGCGGCGAGCCGGCCGAGCTGGCTGCGGCCGGCTTTGCGCTGGGCGAACGTGTCTGCGCCCTGGTGGCCGGAGGCGGATATGCCGAGCTGTGCGTCGCGCCGATCCCGCAATGCCTGCCGGCGCCGGCGGGCCTGACTGATCTTGAGGCGGCCAGCCTGCCCGAGACCTTCTTCACCGTGTGGTCGAACGTCTTCGACCGTGGCCGGCTGCAACCTAGCGAGACGCTGCTGGTGCAGGGCGGATCCAGCGGCATCGGCGTCACGGCCATCCAGCTCGGCAAGGCCTTCGGTGCCAAGGTGCTCGTCACTGCCGGCAGCGACGACAAGGTGGCCGCCTGCGTGGCGCTGGGTGCCGATGTCGGCATCAACTACCGGACCCAGGACTTCGTCGCCGAGGTCAAGGCCGCCACCGGTGGCCAGGGTGCGGATGTCGTGCTGGACATGGTGGCTGGCGACTATGTCGGCCGCGAGCTGCAATGCCTGGCCGACGATGGCCGGCTGGTCATCATCGCGGTGCAGGGCGGCGTGAAGAGCGAGATCAACGCGGGCGAAGTGCTGCGCCGTCGGCTGACGATCACCGGCTCGACGCTGCGTCCGCGGCCGGTGGCGTTCAAGGGCGCGATCGCGTCGGCCTTGCGGGCCCAGGTGTGGCCGTTGCTGGCTGCCGGCCGCATCAAGCCCGTGCTCAACAAGGTGTTCCCGGCCGCGCAGGCCTCGGCCGCGCACGCGCTGATGGAATCGAGCCAGCATGTGGGCAAGATCATGCTGGACTGGACGATCTGAAGGAGACCGAAGATGCGACGCAAGCTCGTGGCTGGCAACTGGAAGATGCACGGCAGCCACAGTGCCAATGCCGAGTTGCTGGCCGGCATCACCGGCGCGCGGCCGTACGGCTGCGATGTCGCGGTGTGCGTGCCGTTTCCCTACCTGTCGGAGACGGCCGTGGCATTGGCTGGCACCGATATTCGTTGGGGCGCCCAGGACTGCTCGGCACACGAGCAGGGCGCCTACACCGGTGAGGTGTCGGTGGGCATGCTGGCCGAGTTCGGCTGCCGATATGTCATCGTCGGCCACAGCGAGCGCCGGCAGTACCACCAGGAAGGTGACCAGCTGGTGGCCGACAAGGCCAAGGCTGCGCTTGCCAAGGGCGTAACGCCCATTGTGTGCGTGGGCGAAACACTGGCACAGCGCGAAGCCGGCGAGACGGAGGCGGTGGTCAAGCGCCAGCTCTCCGCCGTGATCCACACGCTGGGCCACTGCGCCGGCGAGATGGTGGTGGCCTACGAGCCCGTGTGGGCCATCGGCACCGGCCGCACGGCATCGCCGGAGCAGGCGCAGGCCGTGCATGCATTGCTGCGCGCACAGTTGCGCGCGGCCACGTCGCAGGCCGATGCCATGAAGATTCTTTACGGCGGCAGCGTCAAGGCCGACAACGCGGCCACGCTGTTTGCGCAAGCGGACATCGATGGTGGACTGATCGGCGGCGCCAGCCTGAAGGCGGCCGACTTCGTCGCCATCTGCCGCGCTGCCCAGTGAGCGGGCGGCAGCTTTACTGATCCCGGAGAACGAACAACATGCAGATCTGGATGAACCTCGTGCTCGTGCTGCAGCTGATTGCCGCGCTGGCGATGATCGGCCTGGTGCTGGTGCAACACGGCAAGGGGGCGGACATGGGCGCCTCGTTCGGCAGCGGCGCGTCGGGCAGCCTGTTTGGTGCCACCGGCAGTGCCAACTTCCTGTCGCGCTCCACCGCCATTTGTGCGGCCGTGTTCTTCGCCTGCACCTTGGCCATGGTGTTTCTCACCAACAGCGCCACGATGAATGCACCTGTCAGCAGCGGCAGCGTGCTCGAGCGCGCCGCGCCGGTGGCAGCCAGTGCGCCCTCGGCGCCCGTGGCCGTGATTCCGGGCGCGGCCCCGTCGCTGGTGCCGGCACCAGCATCCGCTGCCGTGCGCACAGCGCCCGCGGCTTCGGCGGGTGTCATCCCGACGAAGTGATCGGCTGCTCGTGGATCGGTGCGCGGATGCGTGGCGCGATGCCATCACTCATCCGCGCAAACCCGAAGAACTCTTATCAAATCGGATTAGAATCTTCGGCTGTTCGGGGCGCCATTTCCTCATGCCACCCGAACAGGAAGCGGACCTCAGGTCCGCCACTCATGCCGACGTGGTGAAATTGGTAGACACGCTATCTTGAGGGGGTAGTGGCGAAAGCTGTGCGAGTTCGAGTCTCGCCGTCGGCACCAAGATACGACGAGTCCAGGTTCTGATCCGGTGCCTGGTCTCGAGCGCCCTGACAGCAGGGAGCATCAAAGGGGGCGCTCCGCAGGCAATGCAGGTGATTGCAGGCGGCGCGCCATTTTCATGGCCGGATCGGTTCCTGACTTCACACTGACGCCGACCATGGACCTGCAACAGTACCTCCCTGTCATCCTGTTCATCCTGGTCGGCGCTGCAGTCGGCGTACTGCCGCAGGCATTGGGCTTCCTGTTCGGACCCAACCGCCCGGACTCCGCGAAGAACAGTCCGTACGAGTGTGGATTCGAGGCCTTCGAGGACGCGCGCATGAAGTTCGATGTGCGCTACTACCTCGTCGCGATCCTCTTCATCTTGTTCGACCTCGAGATCGCCTTCCTGTTCCCCTGGGCGGTGTCGCTGCGCGACATCGGGCCCACCGGCTTCTGGGCGATGATGATCTTCCTGGCGATCCTCGTGGTGGGATTCGTCTACGAATGGAAAAAGGGCGCGCTGGACTGGGAATGATCGGTCGGCTCACACCACACGAGGAATCCTGCCATGGGCATTGAAGGCGTTCTGAAAGAAGGCTTCGTCACGACCTCGGTCGACAAGCTGATCAACTGGTCCAAGACCGGCTCCCTGTGGCCGATGACCTTCGGGCTTGCCTGTTGTGCGGTGGAGATGATGCACGCCGGCGCGGCGCGTTACGACATCGACCGCTTCGGCATGCTGTTCCGCCCCAGCCCGCGCCAGAGCGACCTGATGGTCGTGGCCGGTACGCTGTGCAACAAGATGGGCCCTGCCATCCGCAAGGTGTACGACCAGATGGCCGAGCCGCGTTGGGTGATCTCGATGGGGTCGTGTGCCAATGGCGGCGGCTACTACCACTACAGCTACTCGGTCGTGCGCGGCTGCGACCGCGTGATCCCGGTCGACGTCTACGTGCCCGGTTGCCCGCCCACTGCCGAGGCGCTGCTGTACGGCATCCTGCAACTGCAGGCCAAGATCCGGCGCGAAAACACCATCGCGAGGGCCTGACATGACGCAGCGACTCGACAAGCTCCAGGCCGCCCTCGAAGCCTCGCTGGGGGAGCGCATCACGACCCTCAAGCGCGAACGCGGCGAGATCACGATCACCGTGAGCGCGGCCGACTACCTTGGCGTGGCTCAAACCTTGCGCGATGACAAGCTGTTGAAATTCGAGCAGCTGATCGATCTGTGCGGCGTCGACTACAGCACCTACAAGGACCAGCCGTGGGAGGGGCCGCGCTACTGCGTGGTGTCGCACCTGCTGTCGGTCAGCCTCAACTGGCGTGTGCGTCTGAAGGTGTTCGCACCGAACGACGACGTGCCCGTGGTCGCGTCCTTGAGTGATCTGTGGTCGTCGGCGAACTGGTTCGAGCGCGAAGCCTTCGACATGATCGGCGTGATCTTCGAGGGCCATGTGGACCTGCGGCGCATCCTCACCGACTATGGCTTCATCGGACATCCGCTGCGCAAGGACTTCCCTGTGATGGGCCACGTGGAGATGCGCTACGACCCGGAGCAAAAGCGTGTGATCTACCAGCCGGTGACGATCGAGGCGCGGGAGATCACGCCGCGCATCATCCGCGAAGACAACTACGGCGGGCTGCACTGAAAGATCGCTCATGGCAGAGATCAAGAACTACACCCTGAACTTTGGCCCGCAGCACCCGGCCGCGCACGGCGTGCTGCGGCTGGTGCTCGAGCTCGATGGCGAAGTGATCCAGCGCGCCGACCCGCACGTGGGCCTGCTGCACCGCGCCACCGAGAAGCTGGCCGAGACCAAGACCTACCTGCAGGCACTGCCCTACATGGACCGCCTGGACTACATGTCCATGATGTCCAATGAGCAGGCCTACTGCCTGGCTGTGGAGCGCCTGCTGGGCGTCGATGTGCCGATCCGAGCGCAGTACATCCGGGTGATGTTTGCCGAGATCACGCGCCTGCTGAACCACCTGCTGTGGTTGGGCGCGCACGGCCTG
The DNA here is from genome assembly GCA_016213205.1 of Burkholderiales bacterium. Classification (GTDB taxonomy): domain Bacteria; phylum Pseudomonadota; class Gammaproteobacteria; order Burkholderiales; family Burkholderiaceae_C; genus Pseudaquabacterium. The sequence continues at coordinate 190,423 of JACRAZ010000060.1, read as the reverse complement.
GACTGCGGCGCGATGAACATGCTGATCTACTGCTTCCGCGAGCGGGAAGATCTGCTGGACATGTACGAGGCCGTGTCCGGCGCACGGATGCATGCGGCGTACTTCCGGCCGGGTGGCGTCTACCGCGACCTGCCCGACACGATGTCGCAGTACAAGGTCAGCAAGATCCACAACGCACGGGCGATCAGCAAGCTCAACGAGAACCGCTCGGGCACGCTGCTGGACTTCATCGACGACTTCACGCGGCGCTTCCCTGGCCTGGTCGACGAGTACGAGACGCTGCTCACCGACAACCGCATCTGGAAGCAGCGCACGGTGGGCATCGGTGTCATCAGCCCCGAACGGGCGCTGAACCTGGGCTTCACCGGCCCGATGCTGCGGGGCTCGGGCATCGCCTGGGACCTGCGCAAGACCCAGCCCTACGATGCCTACGACCGGCTCGATTTCGACGTGCCCGTGGGCACCAACGGCGACACCTACGATCGCTACCTGGTGCGGGTGGAAGAACTGCGGCAATCCAATCGCATCATCAAGCAGTGCGTGGACTGGCTGCGCGCCAATCCCGGCCCGGTGATCACCGACAACCACAAAGTGGCGCCGCCATCGCGTGTGGACATGAAGTCCAACATGGAAGAGCTGATCCACCACTTCAAGCTCTTCACCGAAGGTTTCCACGTCCCTGAGGGCGAGGCCTATGCGGCCATCGAGCACCCGAAGGGCGAGTTCGGCATCTACTTCGTCAGCGATGGCGCGAACAAGCCCTACCGGATGAAGATCCGTCCACCCGGCTTCGTGCACCTGTCCGCGCTGGACGAAATGGCGCGTGGGCACATGCTGGCCGACGCGGTGGCCATCATCGGCACCATGGACATCGTGTTTGGCGAGATCGACAGATGAACCTCAGTGACACAACCAAGGCCCGCTTCGCCAAGGAAGTGGCGAAGTTCCCGGCTGATCAGAAACAGTCCGCGGTGATGGCCTGCCTGGCCATCGTGCAGCAGGAGCAGGGCTGGGTCTCGGCCGAGGCCGAGGCGGCGATTGCCGACTACCTGGGCATGGCGCCGATCGCCGTGCGCGAGGTGACCACCTTCTACAACATGTACAACCAGCAGCCGGTGGGCAAGTTCAAGCTCAACGTCTGCACCAACCTGCCGTGCCAGCTGCGCAACGGCCAGAAGGCGCTCGAACACATCTGCCACAAGCTCGGCATCGAGGATGGTGGTACCACGGCCGATGGCCTGTTCACGGTGCAGAAGTGCGAATGCCTCGGTGCCTGCGCCGATGCGCCGGTGATGCTGGTCAACGACCGGCAGATGGTCAGCTACATGAGCAACGACCGCATCGACGCGCTGCTCGACACCCTGCAGGCCCAAGCCAAGTGAGCAACGTGATGCTGGACCTCTCCAAATTCCAGGCGCAGGGCGTGGAAACCTGCTTCCACGGCCGGCACATCGACCCGCAGATCTATGCTGGCCTGGACGGCAGCAACTGGCGTCTGAAGGACTATGAGGCGCGTGGTGGCTACACGGCGCTGCGCAAGATCCTCGCGGCCGAAGGCGGCATGACGCCTGACCAGGTGGTGGCCGAGGTCAAGGGCTCCGGTCTGCGCGGCCGGGGCGGCGCCGGCTTTCCCACCGGCCTGAAGTGGAGCTTCATGCCACGCGCACTGCCGGTGCAGAAGTACCTGGTGTGCAACAGCGACGAGGGCGAGCCGGGCACCTGCAAGGACCGCGACATCCTGCGCTACAACCCGCACATCGTGATCGAGGGCATGATCATCGCGGCCTACGCGATGGGCATCACGGTGGGCTACAACTATATCCACGGCGAGATCTTCGAGGTCTACGACCGCTTCGAAGAGGCGCTGGAGGAGGCCCGCGCCGCGGGTTACCTCGGCAACAACATCCTCGGCTCGAGCCACAGCTTCCAGCTGCATGCGTTCCATGGCTTCGGCGCCTACATCTGCGGCGAGGAAACCGCGCTGCTTGAATCGATCGAGGGCAAGAAGGGCCAGCCGCGCTTCAAGCCGCCGTTCCCGGCCAGCTTCGGCCTCTACGGCAAGCCCACCACGATCAACAACACCGAGACCTTTGCCGCGGTGCCGTGGATCATCAACAACGGCGGGCAGGCCTACCTCGAGTGCGGCAAGCCGAACAACGGCGGCACAAAGATCTTCTCGATGGTGGGTGATGTCGAGCGGCCGGGCAACTACGAGGTGCCGATGGGCACACCGTTCGCCAAGCTGATGGAGCTGGCCGGCGGCGTGAAGGGCGGCAGGAAGCTCAAGGCGGTGATCCCGGGCGGCTCGTCGGCCCCGGTGCTGCCGGGCTCGATCATGATGGACTGCACGATGGACTATGACTCCATCGCCAAGGCAGGCTCGATGCTGGGCTCGGGCGCCGTCATCGTGATGGACGACACCCGCTGCATGGTCAAGAGCCTGTTGCGCCTGTCGTACTTCTACACCCACGAATCCTGCGGCCAGTGCACACCCTGCCGCGAGGGCACCGGATGGCTGTGGCGCCTGGTGAACCGGCTGGAGCACGGGCAGGGCAAGGCCGAGGATCTGGCGCTGCTCGACTCGGTGGCCGAGAACATCATGGGCCGCACCATTTGCGCGTTGGGAGACGCGGCCGCCATGCCCGTGCGCGGCATGCTCAAGCACTTCCGCGACGAGTTTGCCTACCACGTGGACCACAAGACCTGCATGGTCCCGGCCTACGTCTGAGGGACCTTCTTCACCATGATTGAAATCGAACTCGACGGCAAGAAGGTCTCGGTGGCTGAAGGCAGCGTGGTCATGCACGCGGCCGACGCTGCCGGTGTGACGATCCCGCACTTCTGCTATCACAAGAAGCTCAGCATCGCGGCCAACTGCCGCATGTGCCTGGTGGAGATCGAGAAGGCGCCCAAGCCGATGCCGGCCTGCGCCACCCCGGTCACCCAGGGCATGGTGGTCCGCACCAAGAGCGAAAAAGCGCTCAAGGCGCAGCAGTCGGTGATGGAGTTCCTGCTCATCAACCACCCGCTCGATTGCCCCATCTGCGACCAAGGCGGTGAATGCCAGTTGCAGGATCTGGCGGTGGGTTATGGCGGCGGCGCCTCGCGCTACACCGAGGAAAAGCGCGTCGTGTTCCACAAGAACGTGGGGCCGCTGATCTCGATGGAAGAGATGAGCCGCTGCATCCACTGCACCCGGTGCGTGCGCTTCGGGCAGGAGATCGCCGGGGTGATGGAACTGGGCATGCAGCACCGCGGCGAGCACAGCGAGATCACCACCTTCATCGGCAAGTCGGTCGATTCCGAGCTGTCGGGCAACATGATCGACATCTGCCCGGTGGGCGCGCTCACGAGCAAGCCGTTCCGTTATTCGGCCCGCACCTGGGAGCTCTCGCGTCGCAAGAGCGTGAGCCCGCACGATTCGACCGGCGCAAACCTGATCGTTCAGGTCAAGAACAACCAGGTGCTGCGTGTCGTCCCGCTCGAGAACGAAGACGTCAACGAGTGCTGGATCGCCGACCGCGACCGCTTCAGCTACGAGGCCCTGAACAGCGAACGGCGCCTGAAGACGCCGATGATCAAGCAAGGCAACGAGTGGAAGGCAGTCGACTGGAACACCGCCCTCGGCTACGTGGCCGATGGCTTGAAGCGCGTGAAGGCAGAGCACGGCACCGCCGCCATTGGCGCGCTGGCCTCGCCGCATCGCACGGTCGAGGAACTGCACCTGCTGGCCAAGCTGGTGCGTGGTTTCGGCAGCGAAAGCATCGACCATCGCTTGCGGCACGCCGATTTCAGCGCGGCGCCTGCAGGTCAGGCCCGTTGGCTGGGCTTGCCGGTGGCCCGGCTGTCGACGCTGGATCGCGCGTTCGTCATCGGTTCGTTCCTGCGCAAGGACCATCCGCTGTTTGCCCAACGCATCCGCCAGGCTGCGCGCAAGGGGGCTCAGGTGCTGAGCCTCCATGCCGTGCATGATGACTGGGCCCTGCCGGTGGCCGCGCGGATCACCGCCGCGCCCAGTGGCTGGGCGCAAGCCTTGGCCGATGTGGCCGGCTACGTGGCCACCGCCAAGGGCCTGACGGCGCCGGCGAGTGCACTCGTGAACGATGCAGCCCAGGCCGTGGCGCAAGCGCTGTTGTCGGGTGAGCGCAAGGCCGTGCTGCTGGGCAACGCCGCGGCCCAACACCCGCAGGCGGCCACCTTGCTCGCGCTGGCCAACTGGATTGCCGAACACACGGGGGCCAGCGTCGGCTACCTGGGCGAGGCCGCCAACAGCGTGGGCGCGCAGCTCGTCGGCGCCCTGCCGGGTGCCGGTGGCCTGAACGCGGGCCAGATGCTGTCGCAGCCGATGAAGGCCTTGCTGCTGCTGGACGTGGAGCCGACACTCGATGCCGCGGATGCAGCCGCCGCGCAGGCTGCGATGGCCGGTGCAGGCCTCGTGGTGGCGCTGACCTCGTTCGAGGACGCCGCGGTCGCGAATGCCGACGTGCTGCTGCCGATCGCGCCGTTCACCGAGACCGCTGGTACCTTCGTCAATGCCGAGGGCCGGGTGCAAAGCTTCCAGGGCGTCGTCAAGCCCGCGGGCGATGCGCGGCCGGCCTGGAAGGTGATCCGCGTGCTGGGCAACCTGCTCGGGTTGCCTGGCTTCAACCAGGAAACCGCGGACGAGGTTCGCAACGAGGCGCTGGGCGACCTCGCGGCCGTGCCGGCCCGCCTGAACAACCACGCGGATGCGGCCATCGCGCTGCCGGCGCCGGCCGCCGGTCTGGAGCGCATTGCCGATGTGCCGATCTACAGCACCGACGCGCTGGTGCGCAGAGCCGGTTCGCTGCAACTGACGGCCGACGCCCGTGCGCCGATGGCCAGCCTGCCGCCGGGCCTGTGGCAACAACTGGGCCTGCAGGCCGGCGCCTCGGTGCGCGTCTCGCAGGGCAGCGCCAGCGCCGTGCTGGCCGCCCGTGCCGATGCCAGCCTGGCGCCCAGCGCAGTGCGCATTCCCGCCGGCCATGCCAGCACGGCCAGCCTGGGCGCGATGTTCGGCCCGGTCACGATCGAGAAAGCCTAGAGCATGATCGACCAATTCAACCAGTTCGGCAGCACGCTGATCGCCGCGCCCTGGTGGGCCACCCTGGCCTGGCCGGTGATCTGGAATCTGATCAAGATCGTCGTGTTGGTCGCGCCGCTGATGGGCGCCGTGGCCTACCTCACGCTGTGGGAACGCAAGGGCATCGGCTGGACGCAGATCCGCCCGGGTCCGAACCGGGTCGGGCCCTGGGGCCTGCTGACGCCGATCGCCGACGCGGTGAAGCTGATCTTCAAGGAGATCATTCGCCCCACCGCTGCCAACAAGGGCCTGTTCTTCCTGGCCCCGGTGATGACCATCATGCCGTCGCTCGTGGCCTGGGCCGTGATCCCGTTCGGCCCCGAAGTGGCGGTGGCCAACATCAACGCCGGCCTGCTGTTCCTGATGGCGGTGACCTCGCTCGAGGTCTACGGCGTGATCATCGCCGGCTGGGCATCGAACTCGAAGTACGCCTTCCTGGGTGCGCTGCGGGCGTCCGCGCAGATGGTGAGCTACGAGATCGCGATGGGCTTCGCGCTGGTGGTCGTGCTGATGGTCTCGGGCTCGCTCAACATGACCGAAATCGTGATGGGCCAGGCCAAGGGCAGCATGGCCGACGCCGGCTTGAACTTCCTGTCCTGGAACTGGCTGCCGCTGCTCCCGATCTTCGTCGTCTACTTCATCTCCGGCCTGGCCGAAACCAACCGCCATCCGTTCGACGTGGTGGAAGGCGAATCCGAGATCGTCGCAGGCCACATGATCGAGTACTCGGGCATGGCCTTCGCGATGTTCTTCCTGGCCGAGTACGCCAACATGTGGCTCGTCTCGATCCTCGCGACGATCATGTTCCTGGGCGGCTGGCTGCCCCCGATCGACAGCGCGTTGTTCAACTGGATCCCGGGCTGGATCTGGCTGGGTATCAAGGTCTTCGCGGTCGTCACGATGTTCCTGTGGGTGCGCGCCACGTTCCCGCGCTACCGCTACGACCAGATCATGCGTCTGGGCTGGAAGATCTTCATCCCGGTCACGCTGGTATGGCTGGTGGTGGTGGGGCTGTGGATGCAGACCCCGCTGAACATCTGGAAGTGAGCTCGCCATGGCCACCGCATCACTCAAAGACTTCGTTTCCAGCTTCATGCTGCTGGAACTGCTCAAGGGCCTGAAGATCACCGGCCGGCATGTGTTCCACCGCCGTCTGACGGTGCAGTTCCCCGAGGAGAAGACGCCGCTGTCGCCGCGCTTCCGGGGCCTGCACGCGTTGCGCCGCTACGAAAACGGCGAGGAACGCTGCATCGCCTGCAAGCTGTGCGAGGCCGTGTGCCCGGCCATGGCGATCACGATCGAGAGCGACGTGCGCGCGGACGGCAGCCGCCGTACCACGCGGTACGACATCGACCTCACCAAGTGCATCTTCTGCGGCTTCTGCGAAGAGAGCTGCCCGGTGGACTCGATCGTCGAGACGCACATCTTCGAATACCACGGCGAGAAGCGCGGCGACCTGTACTTCACGAAGGACATGCTGCTGGCCGTCGGCGACCGCTACGAACGCGAAATCGCTGCCAACAAGGAGGCCGACGCGAAGTACCGCTGACGCCCTTCCGTCGCCCGCACCCGGCCGCCACGTGCCGGGGCAGGGCAGGAGGAGCGCGGTCCCCCGCGGCAAGATAACCATGAACACCACCGGCGCACTCTTCTACCTGTTCTCCGCGGTGCTGCTGTTCTCCTCGTTCCGTGTCATCACGGCGAAGAGCACGGTGCACGCGGCCCTGTTCCTCGTGCTGGCGTTTGCCAACGCGTCCGTCATCTGGATGCTGCTGAAGGCCGAGTTCCTGGCGATCGCGCTGGTGCTGGTGTATGTCGGCGCAGTGATGGTGCTGTTTCTCTTCGTCGTGATGATGCTCGACCTCAAGGGCGACGACTTCCGCGAAGGCTTCTGGAAGAACATGCCGCTGGCCGGCATGATCGGCGCGGTGATCGCACTGGAGATGGCGCTGGTGCTGATGCGCGGCTTCCAGCTCACCGATGCCCCGGCGCTCGACCCCGCGCTGCTGAAGATGGGCAATACGCGCGTGCTGGGCATCGAGGTCTATACCAAGTACCTCTACCCCTTGCAGGTGGCCGCCGTGATCCTGCTGGTGGCCATCGTGGCGGCCATTGCGCTGACCCTGCGCCGCCGCAAGGACAGCCGCTACCAGAACCCAAGCCAGCAGGTGCTGGTGAAGAAGGCCGATCGCCTGCGCATCGTGAAGATGGCACCGGTGGTGGATGCCCCCGCAGCGCCGCAGGCCCCGACCGGAGAACAGAAATGAACCTCGGCTCCATCACGCTAGGGCACTACCTGTCGCTGGGCGGCATGCTGTTTGCGCTGTCGGTGATCGGCATCTACCTGAACCGCCGCAACCTGATCGTGCTGCTGATGGCCATCGAGCTGATGCTGCTGGCGGTGAACCTGAACTTCGTCGCCTTCTCGCACTACCTGGGCGACATGGCCGGCCAAGTGTTCGTGTTCTTCATCCTCACGGTGGCGGCCGCCGAATCGGCCATCGGCCTCGCGATCCTGGTGGTGCTGTTCCGCAACCGGGCGACGATCAATGTCGAGGAACTCGACACGCTGAAGGGCTGAGCGCGCCATGTCCACACAACTCTCACAGAACCTGTTGCTCACGGTGCCGCTCGCACCGCTGGTGGGCGCCGTGCTCGCGGGCTTCTTCGGCAAGGCCATCGGGCGCCGCGGTGCGCACCTGGTCACGATCCTGGGCGTGCTGGTCTCGTTCATCGTCTCGGCCATGGTGCTGCAGGCGGTGGTGCAGGATGGCGCGCGCTACAGCGGCACCGTCTACGAGTGGATGGTGCTCGGTGCCCTGAAGATGGAAGTGGGCTTCCTCGTCGACGGTCTCACCGCGATGATGATGTGCGTGGTGACCTTCGTGTCGCTGATGGTGCACGTCTACACCATCGGCTACATGGCCGAGGACCCGGGCTACCAGCGCTTCTTCTCGTACATCTCGCTGTTCACCTTCTCGATGTTGATGCTCGTGATGAGCAACAACTTCCTGCAGCTGTTCTTCGGCTGGGAGGCGGTGGGCCTGGTGTCCTACCTGCTGATCGGCTTCTGGTACAAGAAGCCGACCGCGATCTTCGCCAACCTGAAGGCCTTCCTGGTCAACCGGGTGGGCGACTTCGGCTTCATCCTCGGCATCGGCCTGATCGTCACCTACGCCGGCACGCTGAGCTACGCGGAGGCCTTTGCCAAGGGGCCGGAGCTGGCCAAGCTGATGTTCCCGGGCACCGAGTGGATGCTGATCACGGTGACCTGCATCTGCCTGTTCATCGGCGCCATGGGCAAGAGCGCGCAGTTCCCGCTGCACGTGTGGCTGCCTGATTCGATGGAAGGCCCGACGCCCATCACCGCGCTGATCCACGCCGCCACCATGGTGACGGCAGGCATCTTCATGGTGGCGCGCATGTCGCCCCTGTTCGAGCTGTCGGACACCGCGCTGAACTTCGTGCTCGTGATCGGCGCGATCACGGCGCTGTTCATGGGGTTCCTGGGCATCATCCAGAACGACATCAAGCGCGTGGTGGCGTACTCCACGCTCTCGCAGCTGGGCTACATGACGGTGGCGCTGGGCGCCTCGGCCTACTCGGTGGCGGTGTTCCACCTGATGACGCACGCGTTCTTCAAGGCGCTGCTGTTCCTGGGTGCAGGCTCGGTGATCATCGGCATGCACCACGACCAGGACATCCGCAACATGGGTGGCCTGCGCAAGTACATGCCGATCACCTGGTTCACCTCGCTGCTGGGCTCGCTGGCACTGATCGGCACGCCGTTCTTCGCCGGCTTCTACTCGAAGGACTCGATCATCGAGGCGGTGCATGCGAGCCACCTGCCAGGCGCGCAGTTCGCCTACTTCGCTGTGGTGGCCGGTGTTTTCGTGACCGCGTTCTATTCGTTCCGCATGTACTTCCTGGTCTTCCATGGCAAGGAACGCTTCCACCACAAGCCCTTCCCGCCAGCCGATGACCACGGGCACGACGACCATGGCCATGCCCACACGCCGCACGAGAGCCCCTGGGTGGTGTGGCTGCCGCTGGTGCTGCTGGCGATCCCCTCGGTGGTGATCGGCTACCTGACCATCGGGCCGATGCTGTATGGCGACTTCTTCAAGGACGCCATCGTCGTCAACACCGATCAGCACCATGCCATGAAGGAGCTGGCCGCCGGGTTCCATGGCGCCGCGGCGATGGCCACCCATGCGTTCACCACGCTGCCGTTCATCCTGGCGCTGGCCGGCGTGGTGGCAGCCTATGTGTTCTACATGGTGGCGCCCGCGATCCCTGCCACCCTGGCCCGCGTGTTCTCGCCGATCGTGCGTATCCTCGAGAACAAGTACTACATGGACTGGATCAACGAGAACATCATCGCCCCGGCCGCGCGCGGCATCGGCGTGGGGCTGTGGAAGGGCGGCGATCAGAGCCTGATCGACGGCGTCCTGATCAACGGGTCGGCACGGGCCGTCAATGGCCTGGCCACGCTGACCCGCGTGATCCAGTCCGGCTACATCTATTGGTACGCGCTGGTGATGCTGCTGGGCGTGTTCGGCCTGCTGACCTGGCAGCTGTGGCCCACCTTGTCCGGCCTGGTCGGCCGCTGACGAAACGGGCGGAGAACAACAATGGGTCTTCTGAGTGTTTCGATCTGGCTGCCGATCGCGATCGGCTGCCTGCTGCTCGCGCTGGGGCGCGACACCAACCCGGGCATGGTGCGCGCCTTCGCGCTCATCGGCGCGGTCGCGAGCTTCCTGGTCACGATCCCGCTGATCACGGGGTTCGACACCGCCAGCGCGGCGCTGCAGTTCCAGGAGAACATGCCCTGGATCGAGCGCTTCAATGTGCGCTACCACCTGGGCGTGGATGGCATCTCGGTGTGGTTCGTGCTGCTCACGGCCTTCATCACGGTGATCGTCGTGGTGGCAGGTTGGGAGGTCATCACGAAGCAGGTAGCGCATTACATGGGCGCGTTCCTGATCCTCTCGGGCTTGATGGTGGGCGTGTTCTGCGCCGCCGATGGCCTGCTGTTCTACGTGTTCTTCGAGGCCACGCTGATCCCGATGTACATCATCATCGGCATCTGGGGCGGCCCGCGGCGTGTGTACGCAGCTTTCAAGTTCTTCCTGTACACGCTGCTCGGCTCGCTGCTGATGCTGGTGGCCTTGATCTACCTGTACTTCAAGAGCGGCGGCAGCTTCGACATCGCCACCTGGCACAAGCTGCCGCTGGCCATGCCGGCGCAGACACTGCTGTTCTTTGCCTTCTTCGCCGCCTTCTCGGTGAAGGTGCCGATGTGGCCGGTGCACACCTGGCTGCCGGATGCACACGTCGAGGCGCCCACGGGTGGCTCGGTGGTGCTGGCGGCCATCATGCTGAAGCTCGGCGCCTACGGCTTCCTGCGCTTCTCGATGCCGATCGCCCCCGATGCCAGCCAGGAGTACGCCTGGTTCATCATCGCGCTGAGCCTGATCGCGGTGGTCTACATCGGCCTCGTGGCCCTGGTGCAGCAGGACATGAAGAAGCTGGTCGCGTATTCGTCCATCGCGCACATGGGCTTCGTGACGCTCGGCTTCTTCATCTTCAGCGAGCTCGGCATCTCCGGCGGCCTGGTGCAGATGATCTCGCACGGCTTCGTCTCGGGTGCGATGTTCCTGGCCATCGGTGTGCTGTACGACCGCGTGCACTCGCGCCAGATCGCCGACTACGGCGGTGTGGTCAACACCATGCCCAAGTTCGCCGCCTTTGCGCTGTTCTTCGCCATGGCCAACTGCGGCCTGCCCGGCACGGGTGGTTTTGTCGGCGAGTGGATGGTGATCCTGGGCACCGTGAAGACGAGCTTCTGGCTCGCCGCGCTGGCGGCCACCGCACTGATCTTCGGTGCCGCCTACACGCTGTGGATGTACAAGCGGGTGTACTTCGGCGAAGTGACGAACCAGCATGTGCGCGAACTCACCGACATCAACGCGCGTGAATTCGGCGTGATGGCCGTGCTCGCGATCGCCACCCTGTGGATGGGCGTGTACCCGAAGCCCTTCACCGATGTGATGCACAGCTCGGTTACCCAGCTGATCGACCACGTCAAGGTCTCCAAGCTCAAGTGACCGCTAGCGGAAGAAGAACATGACCCAAATGAACTGGCTGGTCATCTACCCCGAGGCGCTGCTGCTGGTGGCGGCGTGTGCCGTCGCGCTGGTGGACCTCTACGTCACCGATCCCAAGCGGCGCCCGACCTTCTGGCTCACCCAGCTGAGCCTGGCCGCGGTGGCAGCGCTGCACCTGGCCTACTACGACGGCGGCCTCACGTTCTACGGCATGCAGCGCATGGTGGTCACCGACCCCATGGGTCACCTGCTGGCGTTCTTCGCCACCGTGGCGGTGATGGTCACCGTGGCGTATGCGCAGCCCTACATCGCCTCGCGCGACATGCTCAAGGGCGAGTTCTTCTCGCTCTCGATGTTCGTGCTGCTGGGCATCTCGATCATGGTGGCGGCGAACAACTTCCTCGTCGTCTACCTCGGCCTGGAACTGATGAGCCTGGCACTGTATGCACTGGTGGCGCTGCGGCGCGACCACGGCGTGTCCACCGAAGCGGCGATGAAGTACTTCGTGCTCGGTGCGCTGGCGTCGGGCTTCCTGCTGTACGGCTTGTCGATGATGTACGGCGCCACCCGCTCGCTGGACATCAACGAAGTGTTCAATGCCATCGGCACCGGCCGCATCAACCGCACGGTGCTGACCTTCGGCCTCGTGTTCATCGTGTCGGGTCTGGCCTTCAAGCTGGGTGTGGTGCCGTTCCACATGTGGGTGCCCGACGTGTACCAGGGCGCCCCCACCGCGATCACGCTGCTGATCGGCGGGGCGCCGAAGTTCGCCGCCTTCGCCATCACGATCCGCCTGCTGGTCGAAGGCATGCTGGGGCTGGCGGTCGACTGGCAGCAGATGCTCGTCGTGCTGGCCGTCGCGTCGCTGGTGATCGGCAATCTGGCCGCGATCGCACAGACGAACCTCAAACGCATGCTGGCCTATTCCACCATCTCGCAGATGGGCTTCATGTTGCTGGGCATGACGGCCGGGGTGGTGAACGGCAACACGCTGTCGGCGGGCAACGCCTACAGCTCGGCCATGTTCTACACCGTGGCCTATGTGCTCACGACGCTGGGGACCTTCGGCCTGATCATGTTCCTGGCCCGGCAGGGCTTCGAGAGCGAAGAGATCACCGATCTGGCCGGCCTGGGCAAACGGGCCCCGTGGATCGCGGGCGTGATGACGGTCTTCATGTTTTCGCTTGCCGGCGTGCCGCCGATGGTGGGCTTCTACGCCAAGCTGGCCATCCTGCAGGCGCTGGTCACGACCAACATCGCGGGCTACATCTGGCTCGCGGTGATCGCGGTGCTGCTGTCCTTGGTGGGCGCCTTCTACTACCTGCGGGTGGTCAAGGTGATGTGGTTCGATGAGCCCGTGGGGGCCGCCGCACACCCGCAACAAAGTGGGGGAGTCAGTGCCTTGCTGGCGATCAACGGCCTGGCCGTGCTGGGTTTCGGCGTGTTGCCCGGCGGGCTGATGGCCATGTGCCGCGACGCGATCCTGAAGGCCCTGGCCACCTGAACCCGGTGGGCAGGCGCGCGCATGTCGACCACCCTGCAGGTGTGGCTGCTGCTCGCGGTGGGCTTTGCGGCGGCCAACCTCCCGTTCCTCACTGAACGCCTGCTGCTCGTGGGCCCGCGTCTGGCGCGCAAGGCCCTTGGTTGGCGCCTGCTGGAACTGCTGCTGCTGGGCACCGCCACCGTCGTGCTGGGGCAGTTGATCGAAGCGCACATCGGGCAGCGGCAGGACCAGCGATGGGAGTTCTATGTCGCGGCGGCCTGCCTGTTCGTGACCTTCGCGTTCCCGGGCTTCGTGTGGCGCTATCTGAGACGGCAGGCTCCGCCCGTGACGGGAACCGAGCCGGCAAGCCGATAATCCCAGCCTCATGAAGGTGTTCAACCTCTGTTGCGCGGGCGGCCATGGCTTCGAAGGCTGGTTTGCCTCCGAGGATGCGTTCGCCGAACAAATCGACCGCGGGCTGGTGGAATGCCCGATGTGCGCCGACCGCACGATCCAACGCCTGCCCTCGGCGCCGCGGCTGAACCTTTCGGGCGCGCGTGATGCCGAACCGGCACCCGCCGTCCCGCCGGCCGAAGCCCAGCGCCTGCAGGCGATGTGGCTGCAGGCCGTGCAGCACGTGCTGCGCAACACCGAAGACGTGGGTCAACGTTTCCCGGAGGAGGCGCGACGCATCCACTACGGTGAAACCGAGCGCCGCGGCATCCGTGGCCAGGCTTCGGCCGACGAACGGGCCGAACTGGCCGAAGAGGGCATCGAGGTGGTGCCCCTGCCGGTGCCGGCCGGCTTCGAAGGCCCGGCGCACTGAACGGGCCGGGCTGCCCGGTCGCGTCGCACCTGGCACCGGCCAGCAAGCGCTTTCGCCTACAGCACCCGACCGGGGTTGAGCCTGTTCTGCGGATCCAGCGCCTGCTTGATCGCCCGCATCAGCCCCAGCGCCACCGCTGACTTGCGTTCGGCCAGTTCGTCACGCTTGAGCGCGCCGATGCCGTGCTCGGCCGAGAACGAGCCGCCAAAGGCCGCCACCGCGTCGTACACGAGGTGGTTGATCGCCGCCTCGTGCTGCGCCAGAAACGCATCCGGCGGCGTGCCGGCAGGCGCCTGCACGTTGTAGTGCAGGTTGCCATCGCCGAGGTGGCCGAAGTTCACCAGCCGCACCCCCGGGAAGCTGGCCTGCAACGCGGCATCGGTGCGTTCGCAGAAGGCCGGAATGTCGGACACCGCCAGGGCGATGTCGTGCTTGACGTTCAAGCCTTCTTCGCTTTGCGCCATTGGGATCGACTCGCGCAGCTGCCACAGCGTGGCCGATTGGGCCAGGCTCTCGGCCACCACCGCGTCGTTGATCACACCGGCCTCCAGTGCCGCTTCGAGCAGCGACTCGAAACGCAGGCGGGCCTGTTGTTCACCTTCGGCGTCGGCGTGTTCCAGCAGCACGGTCCAGGGCGCCGGGGCCAGCGCCTGCGGCAGCTGCGGGAAGTGCTGGCGCACCAGGTCCAGCGCAAAACGCCCCATCACCTCGAAGCCGGTGAGCCCGGAGCCCAGCCGGGCCTGGGCCCGCCCTAGCAGCGCCACGCACTGGGCCAGGCTGTCGCAGCTGGCAAGCGCCGTCACGGTGGCGGCGGGCCGCGGGTACAGCTTCAGCGTGGCCGCGGTGATGATGCCGAGCGTGCCCTCGCTGCCGATGAACAGGTCGCGCAGGTCGTAGCCCGTGTTGTCCTTGCGCAGGCCTGCCAGCCCGTGCCACACCTCACCCTGGGCGGTGACGACTTCCAGGCCCAGGCACAGCTCGCGGGCGTTGCCGTAGCGCAGCACCTGGGTGCCGCCGGCGTTGGTGGCCAGGTTCCCCCCGATGGTGGCGCTGCCTTCGGCGGCCAGGCTCAACGGGAACAGCAGCCCGGCCTCGGCCGCATGCTGCTGCAGTGCCTGCAGCACGCAGCCGGCCTCCACGGTGATCGTGAGGTTCGCCGCATCCACGGCGCGCACCCGGTTCATGCGCGACAGGCTCAGCACCACCTGGGTGCCGCTGGTGTCCGGTACGCCACCGCCCACCAGGCCGGTGTTGCCGCCCTGCGGCACGATGCTGGCGCCGTGCGCGGCGCACAGGCGCACCACCTCGGCCACCTCGGCAGTGCTGCCCGGACGCACGACGGCCAGGGCCTTGCCGCGCCAGCGCTTGCGCCAATCCAGCTCATAGGCCGTGAGGTCACCCTCGTGCAGGACCTGCCCGGCACCGAGGGCGGCGCGCAGGGCCTCCAGCAGTGCGGCGGCGTTCATGGTGCAGGCTCCCGGGCGGCGGGTCCGGCCGCCTTGGACGGCGGCAGCAGGCCGGCCGCCTTGGCGCGCTTCAAGCGCCAGCGCACATGCACCACACAGGCGCCGAACAGCAGCAGGGACAGCAAGGCCTGCGCCCAGGCCAGCCCCACCACCAGGCCCTGGCTGCTGGTGGCCCTCACCATGCCCTCGGCAAAGTACAGCCACACCAGCAGGCTGAGCCAGCGGTAGGTGTAGAGCCGGTGCTTGAGCAGCCCCACCACCGCCGCGACCAGTGGCAGCACCTTCAGCGCCCAGGTGCGTTGGCCTGTGGGCGCGAGCCACAGCTCCCAGGCCAGCCCGAGCGCGATCAGGGCCAGCACGCTGCCCACTGCGACAAGCCGCGTGGTGGTGACGGTGGCATGCAGGCCCGCTGCCAGCGTGGCGGGCGGGGCTTCGGGGGCAGGGGAGGCGGTCACGGCTGGCATGATAGCCACATGACTTCGACCGACCTGGCCCGCATGGATTGGCGGCGCGCGGTGGCGCACCTGCTCGGCGTGCTGCGCTCCTGGCCCTGGTACGACACCGTGCGCACGCTGCGGCTGCGCTTTCGCGAGGACCGGCTGGGCCTCACCGCCAGCAGCCTGACCTTCACCACCCTGATCGGCCTGGTGCCGCTGGTCACCGTGACCCTGGCCCTGTTCTCGGCGTTCCCGATGTTCGCCAAGTTCCAGGGGGCCTTGCAGCAATACCTGGTGCAGAGCCTGGTGCCCGAGAACATTGCGCGGCCGGTGATGTCCTGGGTGACGCAGTTCGCCGTCAAGGCCAGCCGCCTGGGCAGCGCGGGCCTGATCGTGCTGGGGCTCACCGCGCTCGCGCTGGTGTTCACGATCGACCGCACGCTCAACGGCATCTGGCGCGTGAGCAAGCCCCGCCCGGTGGCGCAACGCGTGCTCGTGTACTGGGCGGCGTTGACGCTGGGGCCTCTGCTGCTGGGTGTGAGCCTGACGCTCACTTCGTATGCCATCTCAGCCGGCCGTGGCCTGGTGCAGGAGCTCCCGGGCGCGCTGAGCCTGCTGCTCGGCCTGTTCGAGTTCGGGCTGCTGGCCACCGGCATGGCGGCGTTGTTCCGCTTTGTGCCCAACACCCATGTGCAGGCACGGCATGCCTGGGCCGGTGGCCTGTTCGTGGCACTGGGCTTCGAGGTGGCCAAGCGCGTGCTGGCCTGGTACGTGGCGGTGGTGCCCACCTACTCGGCGGTGTATGGCGCGTTTGCCACCTTGCCGATCTTCCTGTTGTGGATCTACCTCGGCTGGGTGATCGTGCTGCTCGGGGCCGTGATCGCGGCCTACGCGCCCAGCCTGGCGATGCGCGTGGTGCGCCTGCCGGACCGGCCCGGCCAGCGGTTCGCGCTGGCCATCTCCGTGCTGCGCCTGCTCGACGCCGCGCGGCGAGACGCCGGCCGCGGCTACGCGCTGGACGCGATGGCCGGCCAGTTGCGGGTGGACCCGCTGCAGATCGAACCGGTGCTCGATACCCTGGTGGCGATGGACTGGTGCGGCCGCCTCGATGAAGAGGGTGCGCAGCGCCACGTGCTGCTGATCGACCCAGGGCAGGCCCGCGTCGAGCCCCTGGTCGACCGGCTGCTGCTCGAAGACCGCCTGGGCAGCGCGCAGTTCCGCCGCCGCATCGGGCTGGCCGAGCTGACGGTGGCCGACCTCATCGCCGAAGGCTGAGCGCGGATAATCCGCGCCTCGTGAATTCGCCAGCCCCTCCCTCGCGGCCACCACGGCCGCCACGGCCCCCTGCAGCGGCACGCCCAGCCCGGCCGCCACGCCAGGCCAATCCGGTGCCGCCGATCCGTTACCCGGAATCGCTGCCTGTCTCTGGCCGGCGCGAGGAAATCGCGCGCGCGCTGGCCGAACACCCGGTGATCATCGTCTGCGGTGAAACCGGCTCGGGCAAGACCACCCAGTTGCCCAAGATCGCGCTCGAGCTCGGGCGCGGCCTGGGCGCCGGTGGCAAGGGCCTGATCGGCCACACGCAGCCGCGCCGCATTGCCGCCTCCAGCGTGGCCAAGCGCATTGCCGAGGAACTGAACTCGCCGCTGGGCGAGGTGGTGGGCTACAAGGTTCGCTTCCATGACCGGCTGCAGCCCGGTGCCTCGGTGAAGCTGATGACCGACGGCATCCTGCTCGCCGAGACGCAGGGCGACCCCGACCTGCGCGCCTACGACACGCTGATCATCGACGAGGCGCACGAGCGCAGCCTCAACATCGACTTCCTGCTCGGCTACCTGCGCCAGCTGCTGCCGCGCCGGCCCGACCTGAAGATCATCGTGACCTCGGCGACGATCGATGCCGATCGCTTCGCGAATCACTTTGCATCCATCCGTGGGCCGGCCCCCGTCATCCAGGTCTCGGGCCGCCTGTTCCCGGTGGAACAGCGCTGGCGCCCGTTCGAGGAAAGCCGCGACCACGGCCTGGACGAGGCCATCGCCGACGCGGTGGACGAACTCTGGCGCGAGGGCCCGGGCGACATCCTCGTCTTCCTGCCCGGCGAGCGCGAGATCCGCGACGCCACCGACCACCTGCGAAAGCACCTGGCCCAGCAGCACCGGGGCGGCCCGCAGCCGGACATCCTGCCGCTGTTCGCGCGCCTGTCGCAGGCCGAGCAGGACCGCGTTTTCGAGGCCGGCAACGGCCGCCGCATCGTGCTGGCCACGAACGTGGCGGAGACCTCGCTCACGGTGCCGGGCATCCGCTACGTCATCGATTCGGGCCTGGCCCGTGTCAAGCGCTACAGCTACCGCAACAAGGTGGAACAGCTGCAGGTCGAGCCGATCAGCCAGGCCGCGGCCAACCAGCGCGCGGGCCGCTGCGGCCGCGTGGCCAACGGCATCTGCATCCGGCTGTACGACGAGAAGGATTTCGCCGGCCGCCCGCGCTTCACCGACCCCGAGATCCTGCGTTCCTCGCTCGCCGGCGTGATCCTGCGCATGAAGAGCCTGCATCTGGGTACGGTAGAGCAGTTCCCCTTCCTCGAGCCGCCGCGGGCCAAGGCCATTGCCGACGGCTACGCGCTGCTGGGCGAGCTCAATGCGGTGGACGACGACAACGAGCTCACGCCCATCGGCCACGAGCTCGCGAAGCTGCCGCTGGACCCGCGCGTGGGCCGCATGATCCTGGAAGCGCGGGATCGCCAGGCGCTCAACGAGGTGGTGATCATCGCCTCGGCCCTGAGCGTGCAGGACGTGCGCGACCGGCCGATGGAACACGCCCAGGCCGCCGACGAGAAGCACAGGAAATTCGACGACGAGAAGTCGGAGTTCATGGGCTACCTGAAGCTGTGGAAGTGGCTGGAAGACAGCCGGGGTGGCCATGGCGCGTCGGCGGCGCACGGCCGCTCCGAAGCCGTCGGCGAGCCCCCTCGGGGGGCGGACGCGGTACACCGCGGCCAGGGGCAGGCATCTCACAAGCTCAGCCACCGCAAGCAGGAACAGCTGCTGCGCGACAACTTCGTCAGCCCGCGGCGCGTGCGCGAATGGCGCGACATCCACACCCAGCTGCACACCGTGGTGGCCGAACATGGCTGGCGCCTGAACGGCAGCCCCGCCACCTACGAACAGGTGCACCTGGCCATGCTGGCCGGCCTGCTGGGCAACGTGGGCTGCAAGAGCGACGATGAAGAGTGGTACCTCGGCGCGCGCGGCATCAAGTTCTGGCGCCATCCCGGCGCGCACCTGAGCAAGAAGCCGGGCCGCTGGCTGATCGCCGCCGAGCTGGTGGAAACCACGCGCCTGTACGGCCGCGGCCTGGCGCAGATCGAGCCGCAGTGGATCCCCGCCATCGCGGGCCACCTGCTCAAGACCCAGCTGCTCGATCCGCACTGGGAGAAGAAGGCCGCCGAGGTGGTGGCGCTGGAGCGGGCCACGCTGTACGGCATCGTGGTCTACAGCAACCGGCGCGTGAACTACGGCACGCTCGATCCGAAGGGCGCGCGCGAGATGTTCATCCGCGCCGCGCTGGTGGAAGGCGACTGGGAGTCGAAGCTGCCTTTCCTGGCCCACAACCAGAAGCTGGTGGCCCAGGTGCAGGAGCTCGAACACAAGTCGCGCCGGCAGGACGTGCTGGTCGACGACGAGCTGATCTTCGCCTTCTACGACCAGCAGCTGCCGGCCGAGGTGTGTTCGGGCCCCGGCCTGGAGCGCTGGTACCGCGAGGAGAGCCGGCGCCACCCGAAGCTGCTGTTCCTCACCCGCGACGAGCTGATGCGGCACGAGGCCGCGGGCATCACCACCACCGCGTTCCCGAAGACCCTGCGCCTGGGCGGCGTGGATTGCGGCGCGGTGTACCTGCATGAGCCGGGCGATTCGAAGGACGGCGTCACCGTCACCGTGCCCATCTACGCGCTGAACCAGGTGAGCGAGGAACGCTGCGAGTGGTTGGTGCCCGGCATGCTGGCGGCCAAGGTGAGCGCCCTGATCAAGAGCCTGCACCAGAGGCCAAGGGCGCGGCTGCAGCCGGTGCAGGACTTCGTGGCCGAGTTCGTCGAGCTCACGCCCTTCGGCCAGGGCGCGCTGATGGACGTGCTGCTCAAGGCGGTGCGCGAGCGCACCCAGCTCGCGGTGCAGCGCAACGACTTCAAGCTGGACATGCTGCAGCCGCACCTGTTCATGAACTTCCGCGTGGTGGACGAACACGGCCGCCAGCTCGGCATGGGCAGGCACCTGCCCACCTTGAAGGCCGAACTGGGCGGCCAGGCCCGCAGCGCATTCCAGGCCCTGGCGGCGCTGAAGCTCACGCCCGGCACCGCGGCGCCCGTGCCGGAACCGGCCGCCCCGTCCGGCGCCCGCAAGGCCGAGCGCGCCCCTGCGCCGGCCGAGGCGCCGGCCGCGCCGCCGGCCACCTACACCGGCTGGACCTTCGGCGAGCTGCCCGAGCTGATGGAAATCCGCAAGGGTGGCCAGGTGCTGGTGGGCTTTCCGGCGCTGATCGACGGCGGCACGCACGTGGAGATCGAGGTCTTCGACGAGCCCGACGTGGCGGCGGCCAAGCACCGCGCCGGCCTGCGCCGGTTGGTGTCGCTGGCGATCAAGGAGCCGCTGAAGTACCTCGAAAAGAACATCCCCGACCTTCAGAAGATGGCCGCCGCCTACATGGTGCTGGGCACGCTGGAGGAGTTGCGCAGCCAGATCATCGACGTGGCGCTGGACCGGGCCTTCCTGGCCGAGCCGCTGCCCACCACCGAGGCGGCGTTCAAGCAGCGGGTGGAGGAGGGGCGCGCCCGGCTGAACCTGATCGCGCAGGAGGTGGCCCGCCTGGCCGGCGTGATCCTCACCGAATACGCCGCCGCGCAGCGCAAGCTCAAGGACAGCCGGCCGCCGAAGGAGGTGGCCGACGACATCGCCGCCCAGCTGCAACGCCTGGTGCCCAAGCGCTTTCTGCTGCAGTCGCCCTATGCCCAGCTCGCGCACTTTGCGCGTTACCTGAAGGCGGTGACGCTGCGGCTGGACAAGCTGCGTGCCGACCCCGCGCGCGATGCGCAGCGCCTGGCCGAGCTGCGGCCGCTGGAGCAGCGCTACCTGCGCCGGCTGGCCGAGCTCAAAGGCAGCGCCGACGCACGGCTGGACGAGTACCGCTGGCTGCTGGAAGAGCTGCGCGTGAGCCTGTTCGCGCAGGAGCTGCGCACGCCGCAGCCCGTCAGCGCCAAGCGGCTGGACAAGGCCTGGCAGCAACTGACCAGTTGATGCCAGGCCGTGGCGCTTGTCAGGCTGGCACCGAGGGCAGACCCGACAACGCCATCGCCAGCTCGGCCTCGTCATAGGACTGGTCGGTGAGCTTGCCGGCAAAGTACTGGGTGTAGGCCGCCATGTCGAAGTGGCCGTGGCCGCACAGGTTGAACAGGATCACCTCCGACTTGCCCTCGGCCTTGCAGCGCAGCGCTTCGGCGATGGCGCCCTTCACCGCGTGGTTGGCCTCCGGTGCCGGCACGATGCCCTCGGCCCGCGCGAACAGCACGCCGGCCTCGAAGCAGGCCACCTGGTGGTAGGCGGTGGCCTCGATCAGGCCCAGCTCCTTCAGGTGGCTGACCATCGGCGCCATGCCGTGGTAGCGCAGGCCGCCGGCGTGAAAGCCGGGCGGCGTGAAGGTGCTGCCCAGCGTGTGCATCTTGGTCAGCGGTGTCAGGTGCGCCGTGTCGCCGAAGTCGTAGGCGTACTTGCCGCGGGTGAGCGACGGGCAGGCGGCCGGCTCCACCGCCACGATGCGGCGCTTCTTGCCACCGCGCAGCTGCTGGCCGATGAACGGGAATGCGATGCCCGCGAAGTTGCTGCCGCCGCCGGTGCAGCCCACCACCACGTCCGGGTCGTCGCCGGCCATCTCGAGCTGCAGCATGGCTTCCTGGCCGATGATGGTCTGGTGCAGCAGCACGTGGTTGAGCACCGAGCCCAGCGCGTACTTGGTGTCGTCGTTGGTCGCGGCCACTTCCACCGCCTCGCTGATGGCAATGCCCAGCGAGCCCGGGTGCTCGGGGTTCTGCGCCAGGATGGCCCGGCCGGCGTTCGTCAGGTTCGAGGGCGAGGCCACGCAGCTGGCGCCGTAGGTTTCCATCAGCGCACGCCGGTAGGGCTTCTGGTCGTACGAGACCCGCACCTGGAACACCTGCACCTGCAGGCCGAACAGCGCGCCGGCGAAGGCCAGCGAGGAGCCCCACTGGCCGGCGCCGGTCTCGGTGCTGAGCTTCTTGATGCCGGCCTGGGCGTTGTACCAGGCCTGCGGAATGGCGGTGTTGGGCTTGTGCGAGCCGGCGGGCGAGACGCCCTCGTACTTGTAGTAGATCTTGGCCGGCGTGCCCAGCGCCTTCTCGAGCCGGTGCGCACGGATCAGCGGCGCCGGGCGCCACAGCCGGAACACCTCGCGCACCGGCTCGGGGATCGGGATCTCGCGCTCGGTGGACACCTCCTGCATGATCAGTTCCATCGGGAACAGCGGCGCCAGGTCGTCCGGGCCCACCGGCTGCATCGTGCCCGGGTGCAGCACGGGGGGGGCGGCCACCGGCAGGTCGGCGGCGATGTTGTACCAGTGGGTGGGCATCTTGCTCTCGTCGAGCAGGAACTTGGTCTGGCTCATGGGGCGGGGGTCCTTGTCGGTGGGGGGGGGAAGCCGCGCGCCGGGCGGGCGTGACGCTCGATGCTAGGGCCGTGGCCGACCGTGGTCCGCCCGGGCTTGCCCGCAGAAGTGGTGTTCGTCTGTGCAAGGTCAAACCACCGCGCCTCAGGTCTAACGCCGATGGAGCGACGGCGCCGCGTTCCTAGAATCTGCCGCGCATCAACACGGGGCCCACCGGCTCCGCTCGAACGCCACAAGCGTTGCAGGGAGGGCGAGTTGAGAAGAGTTGTACTGGGAGCAGCCGGCTTGTGCCTGGCCGGCTGGGCCATGGCGCAGGCGCCCGCACCGCCCGACCCCGCCACGGTGGAGCGCATGGAACGGGCCCGCCGCGAGGCAGCCAATCCCTTGCGCATGATCATCGAGGCCAGCCAGGTGAAGGCCCGTGCCAAGGCAGCAGATGCCCCCGCTGCTGCCCCGGCAGCGGCGGCCTCCGTGCCGGCCCCCGCGCCACCGCGCACTGCCGAGCGGCGCCCGGCGCCGAGCCCGCAGCCCAGCGCCATCGTTGAACGGGTGGAGCCCTTGCCGGCACAGCCGGTGGCGGCGGCGGCCGTGGCAGCGCCGCCGGCAGCGCCGGCCCCCGCCCCGGCCTCGGCCGCCGCGGCCGGCCCCGCCGGTGTCTCGGGCACCGCAACCGTGGCCGCGCCAACACCCGCCGCTGCCCCGGTGGCGGCGCCCACGGTGGGGGCCGCAGCGCCGCCTGCCGCGGCCCCGGTGCCACCGCCCGCAGCCCAGGCGCCGCTGACCCTGGTGAACTACATCGAACCCGAGCTGCCGCAGCGCGTGCGCTCGCGCCTGAAGCCCAACAGTGAGGTCACCGTGGCCTTCAAGGTGAACACCGACGGCACGGTGAGCGAGGTCGACATCCGCGCCAGCGAGAGCCCGGCGCTCGCGGCCATCGTGCGCGATGCGGTGCGCCAGTGGCGTTATGCGCCGCTGCCCGCCGCGCGCGAGCACCTGGTGCAGCTGGTGTTCAACCTCAACGACTGAACACCTCGAGCGCGCGGTCCATGCCGCCTTGCTCGATCGAGATCATGGCCTGCTCGCGCACCGCGGGCTTGCCGTGGTAGGCGATCGACAGGCCCGCCACCGACATCATCGGCAGGTCGTTGGCGCCATCGCCCACGGCGATGGCCTGCTCGGTGCCGATGCCCATCAGCTCGCACACCTCGAGCACCACGCGGCGCTTCTCGGCGCCGTCGCAGATGTCGCCCCAGGGCCGGTCGAACAAGGTGCCGGTGAGCCGGCCATTGGCCACGCCCAGTGAGTTGGCGCGCGCGAAGTCCAGCCCCAGGCGGTGGCGTACCCGCTCGCTGAAGAAGGTGAAGCCGCCCGAGACCAGCAGCGTCTTCAACCCGGCCTGCTGGCAGGCGCGCACGAAGGTCTCGACCCCGGGGTTGAGCTGCAGGCGCTCGTCGTACACCTGCTGCAGTGCGCTCACCGGCACGCCGGCCAGCAGCGCCACGCGGCGGCGCAGGCTGTCCTTGTAGTCGGCGATCTCGCCACGCATGGCGGCCTCGGTGATCTCGGCCACCTCGGCCTTGCGGCCAGCGGCGGCGGCGATCTCGTCCACGCACTCGATGTTGATCAGCGTGGAATCCATGTCGAACGCGATCAGCTTGTAGGCCGACAGCGGCAGCGGCGGCGTGATGCCGCGGATGAAGAGGCCGGGGGCGTGTTCGATGGCCGTCATGGGGGTGCTGGGGTTCAAGGCGCCTCGCACAGGCAGTGCACGACGGCGGTGAAGGGGCGTTTGGCGTCGCTCAACTCGGCCAGCCAGCCGAGCTCCTGCTGCATCTCGCGCAGCGGGGCCGGCACCAGCGCCGAGGGGCCGGCCAGCTGCTGTGTCCAGTGGTCCAGCACCGGTTGCAGGGCGTCGGCTGCGGCGGTGTTGAACAGGCCGAGCAAGCGCACCAGCCGGCCGGCGTCGCGCTCGATGTAGACGGTGCGCCAGCCCTTGGCCAGCTTGGCGCGGCTGGCCGCGGCGTCCAGGGCCTCGGTGAAGCTGCCGGTGCGGTCGATCAGGCCGCGCGCCTTGGCCTGCTCGCCGGTCCACACGCGGCCTTGCGCCACCTCGTCGATCTTGTCCGGGCTGGTCTTGCGCGCCTGCGCGGCGCGGGTGGTGAAGTCGGTGTAGATGCGGCCCACGCTGGCCTGCACCAGCGCGGCAAAGCGCGGGTCCATCGGCTTGCGCGGGTCGTAGGCGTTGGCCAGCCAGGTGGTGCCGTAGCCGCCCGTGTGCACCGAGAGCTTGGCCATCAGGCCGTCGGCGGTGGGCAGCATCGCGAACACGCCGATCGAGCCGGTGATGGTGGCCGGGTCTGCGATCACCTCGTCGGCGGCCAGCGAGATCCAGTAGCCGCCCGAAGCCGCCACGTCGCCCATCGACACCACCACCGGCTTGCCGGCGGCCCGGGTGAGCTCGAGCTCGCGCCGGATCACCTCCGAGGCAAAGGCGCTGCCGCCGGGCGAGCGCACGCGCAGCACGATGGCCTTGACCTTGTCGTCCTCGCGGGCCTGGCGGATGAGGCCTGCCGTGGAGCGGCCGCCAACGGCGCCGGGAGGCGCGTCGCCATCGGTGATGCCGCCTTCGGCCACGATGACGCCCACCGCGTCGCCGGCGGCCGCAGGCGCCGGCAGGCGGCCCAGGTACTCGCCGAAGGACACCTGGCGGAAGGTCTTGTGCTGCTCGTCCTTCGCGCCACGCTGGATCAGCAGCTCACGCAGTTCGTCCTGGGTCTTGAGGCCGTCGACCAGCTTGCTCTGCAGCGCGAGCTTGGCCGCATCGCCACCCAGGGCCGGCAGTTGCTGCGGCAGAGCCTCGATGCCCTGCGTGATGCTGCCCGCGGGCAGCTTGCGCGCGGCTTCCACGGCGCCGGTGTAGGTGGACCACAGGGCGTCGTACAGGGTGGCGTCGGATTCCAGCGTTTCCTTCGAGGGCGCGGTGGCGAAGTAGGGCTCGCCGAAGTTCTTGTACTTGCCCACGCGGATCACGTTGGCGCTGACGCCCAGCCGGTCAAACGCGTCGCGGTAGTAGTTGCGCAGGTTGCCGAAGCCGCTGAGGTAGACCATGCCCATCGGGTGCAGGTACACCTCGTCGGCATGGGCGGCCAGGTAGTACTGGCGCTGGTCGTAGTGTTCGGCCCAGGCCAGCACCTTCTTGCCGCCGCTGGCCTGCTTGAAGCGCTGCAGCGCCAGCGCCACCTCCCGCTGGCTGGGCAGGCCGCCGCCGGCAAAGTCGTCCAGCACCAGCAGCACGCTGTGGATGTGCGGATCGGTGGCCGCGGCCTCCAGCACGCGCAGCAGGTCGCGCAACTGCACCTGCGCATCGGGGCGGCCGCGCACCTGCTTCAGGGCCCGGTCGCGTGCGCTGCCCGAGCGCTGCTCGACCAGCGGGCCCACGGGGCGCAGCACCAGCACCGTCTTGTCCTGCAGCTTGGGCGGCCCGCTGCGCAGCCAGCCCACGAGCAGCACGCCGACGATCAGCAGGAACAACAGGTTCAGCGCCAGCCGGCGGCTGCCGTCCACCAGCCACCACAGGCCACCGAAGAAACGGCGGACCCAGCCGCGGCGTCGGGGGGGCGGGGGGGTGTCGGTGGCTTGCGGGGCATCGGACATGGCGTCTCCGGTGGGGTCAGGCCTTGGCGGGGGTGGGTTGGCCCAGCGCCCGCAGCACATCGCGGATGAACTGGGCGCGGTCCTTCGGGTCGGCGATCTCGCGCTCGATGCGCAGCTTGTCGTTGCCGGCCAGCTTGATGTGGCGGTGTTTCTGCACCAGCTCGATGATGCGCATCGCGTCGATTGGCGGGTTGGGACGGAAGGTGATGCTCATCAGCCGCGGGTTGGCATCGATCTTCTGCACGCCATAGGGCCGCGCCAGCACGCGCAGGCGGTGGGTGTCGAACAGGGTCTGGCCCTGGGCCGGCAGCTTGCCGAAGCGGTCGGTGATTTCCTCGAGCATGGTGTCCAGCTGCTCGGGCCGCTCGGCGGTGGCCAGGCGCTTGTAGAGGTTCAGCCGGGTGTGCACATCGCCGCAGTAGCTGTCGGGCAGCAGCGCGGGGGCGTGCAGGTTGATTTCGGTGGCGCCGCCGAACACCCCGGTGGGGCTGAGCAGGTCGGGCTCGCGGCCGGCCTTCAGTGCGCTCACCGCCTCGCTGAGCATGTCGTTGTAGAGCTGGAAGCCCACCTCCTGCATGTTGCCGCTCTGGTGCTCGCCCAGCACCTCGCCGGCGCCGCGGATCTCCAGGTCGTGCATCGCGAGGTAGAAGCCCGAGCCCAGCTCTTCCATGCTCTGGATCGCATCGAGCCGAAGCTGGGCCTGCTTGGTCAGCGTCTCGGTGTCGGGCACCAGCAGGTAGGCATAGGCCTGGTGGTGCGAACGGCCCACGCGCCCGCGCAGCTGGTGCAGCTGCGCGAGGCCGAACTTGTCGGCCCGGCTGATGACGATGGTGTTGGCCGTGGGCACGTCGATGCCGGTCTCGATGATGGTGGAACACAGCAGCACGTTGCTGCGCTGGGCCACGAAGTCGCGCATCACCGATTCGAGCTCGCGCTCGGGCATCTGGCCGTGGGCGATGGCGATGCGGGCCTCGGGCAGCAGCTCGACCAGGCGTTCGCGCCGCGCGGCGATGGTCTCGACCTCGTTGTGCAGGAAATAGACCTGGCCGCCACGCTTGAGTTCACGCAGCACGGCCTCGCGGATCACGCTGTTGCCCTCGTTGCGCACGAAGGTCTTGATGGCCAGGCGCCGCTGCGGCGCGGTGGCGATGACGCTCAAGTCGCGCAGGCCTTCCAGCGCCATGCCCAGCGTGCGCGGGATCGGCGTGGCCGTGAGGGTGAGCACGTCCACCTCGGCGCGCATGGCCTTGATGGCTTCCTTGTGGCGCACGCCGAAGCGGTGCTCCTCGTCGATGATCAGCAGGCCCAGGCGCTTGTACTTCACCTCGGGGCTCAGCAGCTTGTGGGTGCCCACGACGATGTCGACGGTGCCGTTCTCCAGCCCCTCGAGCGCGATCTTCACCTCCTTGCCGGAGCGGAAGCGCGAGAGCTCGGCCACCTTGATCGGCCACTTGCCGAAACGATCGACCAGCGTCTGGTAGTGCTGCTCGGCCAGCAGCGTGGTCGGCGCGAGCAGGGCCACCTGCTTGCCGCCATGCACCGCCACGAAGGCCGCGCGCAGCGCGACCTCGGTCTTGCCGAAGCCCACGTCGCCGCACACCAGGCGGTCCATCGGCTGCGGCGACACCATGTCCTGGATCACGGCGTGGATGGCCGCACGCTGGTCCGGCGTTTCCTCGAAGCCGAAGCTGGCCGCAAAGGCCTCGTAGTCGTGTGCCGAGAAGCGGTGGGCGTAGCCCTCGCGGGCTGCGCGGCGGGCGTACAGGTTCAGCAGCTCGGCGGCGGTGTCGCGCACCTGCTCGGCGGCCTTGCGCTTGGCCTTCTCCCAGGCGCCCGACCCCAGCTTGTGCAGCGGTGCCTCGTCGGCACTGACACCGGTGTAGCGGCTGATCAGGTGCAGCTGCGACACCGGCACGTACAGCGTGGCCTTGTCGGCGTATTCGAGGTGCAGGAACTCGCTGGCGCCTTCGCCCAGGTCGATGTTCACCAGCCCCTGGTAACGCCCGATGCCATGGTTGGCGTGCACCACCGGGTCGCCGATCTTCAGCTCGGAGAGGTCCTTGATCAGCGCGTCGACGCTGCTGGTCTGCTCCTGCTTGCGCCGGCGGCGCGCCTGCGGCGTGCTGGCGAAGAGCTCGGTCTCGGTGATGAACTGGATCGCCTTGGCGCTATCCGGCTCGTGCCAGAAGAAGCCCGCGGCCAGCGGCGCGGCGGTGATCGCCACCTTCTCGTCGCTGGCCTCGAACTCGGCCAGCGTGTCCACGCTGGGCGGGTCGATCTTGTGGTCGCGCAGCAGCTCGAGCAGGCTCTCGCGGCGGCCTTCGCTCTCGGCCACCAGCAGCACGCGGTGCGGCGTGCTGTCCAGGTGCCGGCCCAGCAGGGCCAGCGGCTCGGTGGCGCCGCGGTCCACCGCCACGTCGGGCAGCGGGCGCGCCCAGTCCACGGGCTCGTTGCCGCGCAGGGCCAGCGTGGCCAGCGCATTGGCGTTGGTGAAGAACTCCTCGCTGCGCTGGAAGATGTCTTCCGGCGCCAGGATGGGCCGGTCGTGGTCGGCACTGAGGAAGCGGTGGCGCTCGCGCGTGTCGGTCCAGAACTGCGACAACGCGGCATCCACCTCGCCGTGCAGCACCAGCATCGCCTCGGGCCCGAGGTAGTCGAAGATCGTCGCGGTCTGCGCGAAGAACAGCGGCAGGTAGTACTCGATGCCGGCGGTGGCGATGCCCTGCGCGATGTCCTTGTAGATGCGGCTCTTGGTCGGGTCGCCTTCCAGCTTTTCGCGCCAGCGTTGGCGGAAGGTGGTGCGCGCGGCCTCGTCCATCGGGAACTCGCGGCCGGGCAGCAGCCGCACCTCGGGCACGGGGTACAGGCTGCGCTGGCTGTCGGGGTCGAAGGTGCGGATCGAGTCGACCTCGTTGTCGAACAGGTCCACGCGGTAGGGCACCGGCGAGCCCATCGGGAACAGGTCGATCAGGCCGCCGCGCACCGCGTATTCGCCGGGCGAGACCACCTGGCTCACATGGTTGTAGCCGGCCAGCGTGAGCTGGGCGCGCAGGCCGGCTTCGTCGAGCTGGGTTTTCTGCTTGAACTGGAAGGTGGTGCCGGCCAGGAAGCTGGGCGGGGCCAGGCGGGTTAGGGCGGTGGTGGCCGGCAGCAGCACCACGTCGGCCTCGCGGCTGTGGATGCGCCACAGCGTGGCCAGGCGCTCCGAAATCAGGTCCTGGTGCGGCGAGAAGGTGTCGTAGGGCAGCGTCTCCCAATCCGGGAAGATCGTGGTGCGCAGGCCGGGGGCGAAAAACGGCAGTTCGTCGGCCAGGCGCTGGGCATCCGCCGGCTCGGCGGTGACGATGGCCAGCAGGCGCTTTTCCGCGAGGCGATCCTGCGCCAGGCGCGCCAGCAGCAGCGCATCGCCCGAGCCGATGGGGCGGGGCAGGGTGTAGCGCTTACCGGGCGCGATCTTGGGTCGTTGCATGAGCGAGGCAAAAGCGAAGCGCCCCGGTGGCGGGGCACCGGGGCGGTCGAGAGGGCGATTCTAGAATCCTGCCCCATGAGCCCGCCGGGCCGCCCCCAGGGCGAATGCCGGAGAGCGCTGCCCGAAGGTACCCCCAATGTCCCTGTTTGTGATCGGCGCCGAGCCGCGGCTGTTTGCGCTGATGCCATGCGCCGGTGTCGGTGCCCGTGCGGCCACCGCCGGGCCGAAGCAGTACGCGCCGCTGGCCGGCCAGCCGCTGGTGGCGCACACGCTGGCGGCGCTGGCGCAGGTGCGTCGGCTGGCCGCCACGCTGGTGGTGCTGGCGCCCGAGGACACCGGGTTCGAGGCGCTGCTGCCCCGTTATGGCGGCGATCGTGAATGGCTGGCCCGCTGCGGCGGTGCCACCCGGGCCGAAACGGTGGCCAACGGCCTGGACGAACTGCTGGCCCGTGGCGCGCAGCCGCACGACTGGGTGCTGGTGCACGACGCGGCACGCTGCCTGCTGCGCCCCGAATGGGTGGACCGCCTGATCGACGCCTGCGCCGACGACGAAGTGGGCGGCCTGCTTGCGCTGCCGCTGGCCGACACGCTGAAGCAGGCGCACGAGGGCCGGGTGGCCGCAACCGTGGACCGGGCCGACAAGTGGGCCGCGCAGACGCCGCAGATGTTCCGCCTGGGCCTGCTGCGGCCGGCGCTGGCCGCGGCCGGTGCCGGCGTGACCGATGAATCCAGCGCCGTCGAGGCGCTGGGCCACCGCCCGAAGCTGGTGGCCGGTGCGCTGGAAAACCTCAAGATCACCTGGCCGGAGGACTTTGCGCTGGCCGAACGACTGCTGGCCACGCGCCGCGGATGGGAACCACAGGCATGAGTGCATTGCGCATTGGCGAAGGCTGGGATACCCATGTCCTGGTGACCGGACGGCCGCTCATCCTGGGCGGCATCACCGTCCCGCACAGCCATGGCCTCGCGGGCCACAGCGACGCCGACGCGCTGCTGCACGCCATCATCGACGCGCTGTTCGGCGCTGCGGGCCTGGGCGACATCGGCCGCCACTTTCCGGACACCGACGAGGCTTTCCGCGGCGCCGATTCGGCTCGCCTGCTGGCCGAGGCCGCGCGCCGGGTGCGCGCCGCCGGCTGGGAGGTGGTCAACATCGACAGCACCATCGTCGCGCAGGCGCCGAAGATGGCGCCGCACATCCCGGCGATGCGGGCGCGCATCGCCAAGGTGTTGGCGATCGACAGCGCGTGCGTCAACGTCAAGGCCAAGACGGCCGAGAAGATGGGCCCGGTGGGCGAGGGCCGGGCCATCGAAACCCGCGCCGTGTGCCTGCTGGAGCGCAAGGCCCCGCAGGCCGGGCCCGCCAGCGCGGGCCCGGCTGGCTGACGGCCTCAGTTCACCTGCACGGTGATCTTGCGCGGCTGGGCGTGCGCGGCCTTCGGGATGCGCACCCGCAGCACGCCCTGGCTCAGCTCGGCGCTGACCTTGTCCGCATCGAGCTCCTTGCTCAGCGTGAACGCCCGGCGGTAGCGGGCCAGTTGCACCTCGGCGTGGCCGGCCTGCATGTCGGCCGGCAGGTCCAGCGCCAGGTCGGCCTCGATGCCGAGGACGTCGCCGTCCACGCGCAGGTTCAGCTTGTCGCGGGGCACGCCCGGCAGGTCGGCATACAGCGTGATGCCGGTCGTGTCTTCAACCACGTCCACCGGCGGCCACAGGGCGGGCTCGGCGCGGTTGGCGATGTCGGTGTCACGGGTGGTAGGGGTCACGGCAGTCATGGTGCGGCTCCTAGGGTTCATTGCACTTCGATGCGGCGCGGCTGCGCCGACTCGCGGCGCTGGATGCTCACGCGCAGCACGCCGTCGCGGTAGCTGGCGTTCACCGCGTTCGGATCGATGTCGTCGGGCAGGCTGACGACACGGCGGAAGCGGCCGCTGAAACGCTCGCTGGCGTGCAGCGTGGTCTTCTCGTCGCCGCGCGGCAGCGCACTGGCGCGTTCGCCGGCGATCGTCAACACGCCGCGGTCGAGTTGCAGGTCGATCGAGGCGGGGTCGATGCCCGGGGCAAAGGCGTAGATCTCGACGCTGGTGGGCGTGCCACCGATGTTCAGCGCCGGATAGCCGCCACGGCCCTGGCCGCGGATGCTGGGCGATTGCTCGAAGGCCTGCTGCATCTCGCGCTGCAGGCGGTCCATCTCGGCGAACAGGTCGCGTGAGAACAGGGTGCGGTACATGGTCCATCCTCCATTCGTGAGTGCATCGGCAGCGCCGGTCGGCGCGCCGATGCAGCCCATCTAGGGACCGTGCCGGAGGATTTCAAGGGTGCCGCGCGCGGCGGCCGGGTTCAGGCCGTGGGCGCGCGCTTGAGCCGGATGTGCAGCATCAGGCCGCCATCGGGCGCGTTGGCCACCTCGACCGAACCACCCCTGCGCTGCATGGCCGCCTCGACGATGGCCAGGCCCAGGCCGGCGCCGGTGGCCGCGGTGCGGGCGGCGTCGCCACGGAAGAAGGGGGTGGTGAGCTGGGTGAGCTTCTCGTTCGCGACGCCGGGGCCGCGGTCGCGCACGGTCACGATGACCCAGGGCCCGGAGCGCACGTAGCTCACCGTGACCACCGCGATGCCGGTGTCGGTGGTGCGGCCGTAGCGGCGCGCGTTCTCGAACAGGTTCTGGAACACGCGGCCGAGTTCGATGTCATCGGCCATCACGGCCAGGTCGATCGCCACCTTCGAGGTGATGCGGATCTCCGACGGGTCGCGGAAGGCCGCGGCCTCCTTGTCGATCAGCTGGGCCAGGTGGACCGGGCGCAGGTGGGTCTCGCCGGGCCGCGCGTAGTCCATGAACTTGTCGATGATGGCGTCGAGCTGGTCGATGTCGGAGGCCATGTTGCGGCGCGCCTCCTCGTCGCTGACGCTCATCTCTGCCTCCAGCCGCAGGCGCGCCAGCGGCGTGCGCAGGTCGTGGCTGATGCCGGCCAGCATCACCGCGCGGTCTTCCTCCACCTTGGCGAGTTCACGCGCCATGCGGTTGAAGCCCATGTTGACCTCGCGGATCTCGCTGGTCAGCGTGTTCTCGTCCAGCCGTGAGTCGTACTCGCCGCCGCGGATGCGGCTGGCCGCGAACGACAGGTCGCGCAGCGGCCGGTTGATCAGCCGCGCGATCGCCACCGAGCCGATCACGGTGGCCAGCAGCGCGATGCCCACCCACACGACCCAGGTGTCGCGGGTGAGCGGGTGGATGCGCGCGGCCTCGGCCTGCAGCCACCAGGGGTCGTTCTCGATCGTGAAGCCCACCCACAGCCCCGGCACGCCGTTGACGCTGCGCGCCACGATGGTGTCGGGCCCCAGGCGCGAGCGGATCTCGCCGCCCACCTTCTTGGTGAAGCGGTCTTCCTCGAACGGCTCCCACTTGTCGCTGGGCTCACGCGGCGCGACCCGGATCGCCTCGCTGGCCTTCATCGCCTTGACCAGCGCGACGCGGTTGATGCGGTCGGCATGGCGCAGCCCCTCGCGCGAGAGGTTCACCAGGCTCGCGATCTGCTGCGCGGCCAGCACCACGCGCGGCTCGGACTCCAGCGCGCGCAGTGTCTGCACCCAGGCAAAGATGCCGCCACCAAGCAGCAGGGCCAGCAGGAAGAAGGTGCGCCAGAACAGGCTCAGGCCAGGCCCTTTTGTGGTCATGTCATGCGGCGCCGTCCGGCACGAAGACGTAGCCCACACCCCACACCGTCTGGATGTAGCGCGGCTGCGACGGATCGGGCTCGATCATCTTGCGCAGGCGCGAGACCTGCACGTCCAGGCTGCGGTCGAAGGGCTCGAACTCGCGGCCGCGCGCGAGCTGGGCCAGCTTGTCGCGTGACAGCGGCTGGCGCGGGTGGCGCACCAGTGCCTTGAGCATCGAGAACTCGCCGGTGGTCAGCGCGATCTGCTCGCCGTTCTTGGTGAGCCGGCGCAGCGAGAGGTCGAACTCGAACGGCCCGAAGCTGACGACCTGGGCTTCCTTGGACGGCGCTCCCGGTGCTTCCGGCGCCGGCCGGCGCCGCAGCACCGCATGGATGCGGGCCAGCAGTTCACGCGGGTTGAAGGGCTTGGGCAGGTAGTCGTCGGCGCCGACCTCCAGCCCGACGATGCGGTCCACGTCCTCCACCTTGGCGGTGAGCATGATGATCGGCGTGGTGTCGTTGGCCGCTCGCAGGCGGCGGCAGATCGACAGGCCGTCTTCGCCCGGCAGCATCAGGTCCAGCACGATCAGGTCGATCGTCTCGCGGGTCATCAAGCGGTTCAGCGCCTTGGCGTCCTCGGCCAGCAGCACCTCGAAGCCTTCCTGGGTGAGGTAGCGGCGCAGCAGGTCGCGGATGCGGGCGTCGTCGTCGACGACGACGATCCGGTCGGCGCGGTTGTTGGCGGGCGCGTTCATGCGGGACTCCGTATTTGTAACAGAGGCATGGTACGGGGGTTTTGCAGCCGGTTTTACCGCATCCTGACCCGCTGTTACAACTCTTGCGGCTGGGCTTCAGCATCGGACAGGCGCGTACCATCGGCCCGTGCACTGGAGATTGGCCATGGTCCGACCCCGAATTCCGTTCCTGCTGGCGCTGGCGCTGGGGGCTGGCGCGTCGATGGCGCAGGTGCTGCCGCCGCCGCAGAACGTGGTGAACCTGGCCGCGCAGGCCACGATCGAGGTGCCGCAGGACCTGCTGACGATCACGCTGTCGGTCAGCCGCGACGGCAGCGAGGCCGGCGCCGTGCAGGCGCAGCTGCGGCAGGTGCTCGACGCCGCGCTGACCGAGGCGCGCAAGGCCGCCCGCCCGGGGCAGGTGGAGGTGCGCACCGGGCAGTTCTCGCTCGCGCCGCGCTATTCGCCCAAGGGCGGCATCAGCGGCTGGGCGGGCACGGCCGAGCTGGTGCTCGAAGGGCGCGACATGAGCGCGATCAGCCAGCTCACCGGCCGGGTGCCAGGCATGACGGTGGCCCGCGTGGGCTATGCCTTGTCGCGCGAGGTGCGCGAGAAGGTGGAGGCCGATGCGGCGGCGCAGGCCATCCAGCGCTTCAAGGCGCGCGCGGATGACTACGCGCGCAAGTTCGGTTTCGGCAGCTACAGCCTGCGCGAGGTGACCGTGGGCCAGGCCGATGCCATGCCGCCGCAGCAACCGGTGTACCGGCGCGCCATGGCGCAGGCCGCCGGCGCGATGGACGAGGCACTGCCGGTCGAGGCGGGCAAGGCCACCGTCACCGTCAACGTCAATGGCAGCATCCAGCTCTCGCCGCGCTGACCGAAGCACCGGCCCCTGGCAGGGGCCGCACCGGCGCTGCAGGGCAAGCGCTACTGCGCGACCCAGCCGCCGTCCACGTTCCAGGCCACGCCGCGGATGTTGTCTGCCGCCGGCGAGCACAGGAACAGCGCCAGTTCGGCCAGCTGTTCCGGCGTGGTGAACTGCAGCGAAGGCTGCTTCTCGGCCAGCAGCTGGCGCTTGGCTTCCTCGTTGCTTACGCCGGCCTGGGCCGCGCGCGCGTCCACCTGCTTCTGCACCAGCGGCGTCAGCACCCAGCCCGGGCAGATGGCGTTCACGGTGACGCCGGTGGTGGCGCTTTCCAGCGCCGCGGCCTTGGTCAGGCCGACGATGCCATGCTTGGCCGCCACGTAGGCCGACTTCTGCGCCGAGGCCACCAGGCCATGCACCGAGGCGATGTTGAGCACGCGGCCCCAGTTGCGCTGCTTCATGCCCGGCAGCGCACACCGCATGGTGTGGAAGGCCGAACTGAGGTTGATCGCGATGATCGCGTCCCAGCGCTCGACCGGGAAATCCTCCACGTTGGCCACGTGCTGGATGCCGGCGTTGTTGACGAGGATGTCCACCGCGCCGAACTCGGCCTCGCAGGCCCGCACCATGGCCTCGATGTCGGCGGGCTTGCTCATGTCCGCCCCGTGGTAGGACACGCGTCCTCCCAATGCAGCCACCTGGGCCTTCGGGCCCTCGGCGTCGCCGAAGCCGTTGAGCATGACGTTGGCGCCGCTGCGCGCCAGCGCCAGTGCCATGCCCAGGCCGATGCCGCTGGTCGAGCCGGTGACGAGGGCGGTTTTTCCTTTGAGCATCGAGAATCTCCGTCGGGGTGCTGCGATGATTATCGGCAAGGAGCCTGAATCGTGACTGAACCGCGCTTGAAGCATGTCCAGTGCCTGCATGGCCAGAGCCTGCACCGGATGGCCTATTGGGAATGGGGCGATCCGGCGAACCGCCAGGTGCTGGTGTGCGCGCACGGCCTGTCGCGCCAGGGCCGCGACTTCGACACGTTGGCGCGGGCGCTGGCCGACCGCTACCGCGTGGTGTGCCCTGATGTGGTGGGCCGCGGCCAATCCGATTGGCTGGCCGACCCGATGGGCTACGCCGTGCCGCTGTACGTGGCTGACATGGTCACGCTGCTGGCGCGCCTGCAGGCCGACACGGTGGACTGGGTGGGCACCTCGATGGGCGGCCTGATCGGCCTGGGGCTGGCCGCGCTGCGCGGCTCGCCGATGCGCCGCCTGGTGCTCAACGACGTGGGGCCGGCGATCGAATACGCCTCGTTGCAGCGCATCGGCACCTACCTGGGGCAGCCGGCGCACTGGGCCACGCTCGACGAGGCGGCCGATGCCTTGTGGGCCATTTCGCAGAGTTTCGGCCCCCACAGCCGCGAGCAATGGCTGGCGCTGACGCGTCCGCAGCTCAAGGCCGAGGGCGCAGGCTACAAGCCGCACTACGACCCTTCGATCGCCGTGCCGTTCCGCCTGGTGACACCCGAGCTGGCCAAGGCCGGCGAGGCGATGCTCTGGCAGGCCTATGACACCCTGCGCCTGCCCACCTTGCTGCTGCGGGGCGCAGACTCCGACCTGCTGTCCCGCGACACCGCGCAGCTGATGACACAGCGCGGACCGCGGGCCCGGCTGGTGGAGTTCAGCGGCGTGGGGCATGCGCCCACGCTGGTGCAGCCCGATCAGGTGCGCGCGGTCACCGAGTTCCTGCTGGCCGCATGAAGACCGGTGCCATCGCTGCCGGGCAGGGGCCGGCGGCGATCGTTCAGCTCTCCGACGCCGGCCTGGCCGGTGCCGACGGGTCCGAGGACCAGGGCCTCGCGGCATTGCAGCGCGCTCGCGCCTTCGCCGAACCACTGCTGTCCGGCCAGCGCCTGGACACCGGCGAGGACGCGCTCGACCACGCCGACGGTGTGGCGGCCATCCTGCAAGGCATTGGCGCCGCGCCGGCCATGCGGGCGGCGGCCTACCTCGTCTACGCGGGTGACTACCTGCAACGGCCCGAGGAAATGGTGGCCAAGGCCTTCGGCGAGAGCTACGCCAGCCTGGTGGTGCATACCCGCAAGCTGGTGCAGATCCAGCGCGCCGCACGCGAGGCGCAGGTGGAGGACGAACAGCGCGCCCAGCAGACCGAACGGGTGCGCAAGATGCTGCTGGCCTTCTCGCGCGACCTGCGGGTGGTGTTGCTGCGTCTGGCCTCACGGCTGCAGACCTTGCGCTGGTATGCCAGCGCCAAGCGCGTGTGCCCCGCGCTGCTGGCCCTGGAGACGCAGCAGGTCTTCGCGCCCCTGGCCAACCGGCTGGGCATCTGGCAGATCAAGTGGGAGCTGGAGGACCTGGCCTTCCGCTTCCTGCAGCCCGAGACTTACCGCCTGGTGGCCACGCAGCTGGCCGAGACGCGCGTGGCGCGCGAGCAGGGGGTCGAGGCGGTGCGCCGCCAGCTCGCCGACGAACTGGCCGCGGTGGGCATCGCGGCCGAGGTGCAGGGCCGGCCCAAGCACCTGTACAGCATCTGGAAGAAGATGCAGGGCAAGAGCCTGGCGCTGGGCCAGGTGTTCGATGTGCGGGCACTGCGTGTGGTGGTGGCCGATGTGCCTGCCTGTTATGCCGCGTTGTCGCGCGTGCACGAGCGCTACCGGCCCGTGCCCGGCGAGTATGACGACTACATCGCGCGGCCCAAGCCCAATGGCTACCAGTCGCTGCACACGGTGGTGCT
This sequence comes from Burkholderiales bacterium, assembly GCA_016213205.1. Taxonomy (GTDB): domain Bacteria; phylum Pseudomonadota; class Gammaproteobacteria; order Burkholderiales; family Burkholderiaceae_C; genus Pseudaquabacterium. The sequence goes on along the minus strand of JACRAZ010000060.1, from coordinate 153,208 downwards.
GGGTGATGACGGCAGGCCGGTGGAGGTGCAGATCCGGACCGCCGCGATGCACGAGCATGCCGAGCATGGCGTGGCGGCGCACTGGGCCTACAAGGAGGCGGGCGCGCGCGGCTATGCCGGGGTCAGCGCGGCCGGCGAATTCGAGGAACGGGTGGCCGAGGCCCGCAAGGCGGTGCTGCGCCAGCTGCTGGCCTGGGAGCGCGACTATGTCGGACAGGCGCCGCAGTCCGAGCAGGCGGCCTTCGATGACCGCATCTATGTCTTCACGCCGCAGGCCACGGTGATCGAGCTGCCCGCCGGCGCCACGCCGGTGGACTTTGCCTACTGCGTGCACAGCGATCTGGGCCACCGCTGCCGCGGCGCACGGGTGGATGGTGCGATGGTGCCGCTGAACACCGCGCTGGCCAACGGCCAGACCGTGGAGATCATCGCCGCGAAGGATGGCGGCCCCTCGCTCGACTGGCTCAACAGCGAACTGGGCTACCTGAAGAGCCACCGCTCGCGTGCCAAGGTGCGTGCCTGGTTCAATGCACAGGCCCTGAGCGCCACCGTCGCGCGTGGTCGCGAGCTGGTGGAAAAGCTGCTGCAGCGTGAAGGCCGCACCGCACTGAAGCTCGACGACCTGGCGGCGCAGCTGGGCTTCAAGGGGGCCGAGGCACTGTTCGAGGTGGTGGGCAAGGACGAGTATTCGCTGCGCCACATCGAGAACCTGCTGCGCCCGGCCGAGCCACCCGCGCCCGAGGCGCAGGTGATCCCGCTCAAGCGTGCCCGCGGCACCGAGGGCGGGGTGCTGGTGGTGGGGGTCGAATCGCTGCTCACGCAACTGGCACGCTGCTGCCGGCCGGCGCCGCCGGATGCGATCGGCGGCTATGTCACGCGCGGCAAGGGCGTGGCGATCCACCGGGCCAACTGCCCCAATTTCCGCCACATGGCCGAACGGCAGCCCGACCGCGTGATCGCCGTGGCCTGGGGCGATGCCCCCAAGGGCCGGGAGGCGGCCTACCCGGTGGATGTGCTGGTGGAGGCGGCCGACCGGCCGGGCCTGTTGCGGGACATCTCCGAGGTGTTCAGCAAGGACAAGCTCAACGTGATCGGCGTGCACACGCAGACGGTGCGCGATGTCACCGGCGGCACCGCCTTCATGACCTTCACCATCGAGGTGGACGACGCGCATCGCCTGGGCGCGGTGCTGCGGGTGGTGGCGCAGGTGCCAGGGGTGCGGCGGGCGCGGCGCCGATGAGTGAAAAACTCCGTGCTATAGTGCGAGGCTTCGCAGGCGCGTAGCTCAGCTGGTTAGAGCACCACCTTGACATGGTGGGGGTCGTTGGTTCGAGTCCAATCGCGCCTACCAACACAAAAAGCCGCCAGGTCCGCGCAGGGTCTGGCGGCTTTTCCGTTGCGGCACGCCACGCGCGCGTCGCCGGCGCCTGTGGCGGCGGGGGTTGACACGGCGCAAGGCAGCACGCCGGTTCGTCGCCGATAGTTCAATCAACCACCGTGCCGGGGGCTTTCACCACCGACATGTGTCCGGGGTGCAGTGCAGGGCCGGCCAAGGGCCCGCGTTGCCACGATGCAGGCGCGTCGCGGTTGCAGCCTCGGAGTTGCGGGTGGTCCCGTGCAACGCGGGGCACACGGCACGGTGGTGCCATTTCTTGTGCCTTGCCGCCAGGGCCCCGTGCCGTGGCGGCATTTTTCTGGCCGTCGCGCTGCGCGGCGAGCCCGGCGCAGCGGCGCTGCACGGACCGGGAAAGCCCTGCCGAGGGTGCGGGCGACGCGTCCTTAGAATCTTTGCGCATTGCACAAGAGGAGTAGATCGCGATGGCTTCCAATCGCCGCAGTGCCTCTTCCGGAGGCGCTGATGCGGCTGCCGCTGGCGGCCCGCGCGTTCTCAAGAAGTACCCCAACCGGCGGCTGTACGACACCCGCACCAGCAGCTACATCACGCTGGCCGATGTGAAGCGCATGGTGCTCGACGGCGACACCTTCGAGGTGCGCGATGCCAAGACCGGCGACGACCTCACCCGCAGCATCCTGCTGCAGATCATCCTCGAGGAAGAGACCGGCGGCGTGCCGATGTTCAGCACCCAGACGCTGGCGCAGATCATCCGCTTCTATGGCCACGCGATGCAGGGCGTGATGGGCTCCTACCTCGAGAAGAACATGCAGGCCTTCGCCGAGTTGCAGACCCGCCTGGCCGAGCAGGCCAAGGGCCTGTACGACCCCAAGACCTTCACGCCCGAAATGTGGACCCAGATGCTCACCGGCCAGGGCCCGCTGATGCAGGGGCTGATGGGCAACTACCTCGAGCAGAGCAAGACGCTGTTCAGCCAGATCCAGGACCAGATGCAGGCCGGTGGCCTGTTTCCCGGCATGCCCGGGTTCACCGGCAAGAAGTGATCGGGCGTGGAGTCGCGGACAATCGCGGCACCATGCAAGACACCCCTGCCATCCCCGCCACCCCTGTTGGCGGCAAGCCGCCCAAGGTTGGCTTCGTCTCGCTCGGCTGCCCGAAGGCGCTGACCGATTCCGAACTCATCCTCACCCAGCTCTCGGCCGAGGGTTACGAGACAAGCAAGACCTTCGCTGGCGCCGACCTGGTGATCGTGAACACCTGCGGCTTCATCGACGATGCGGTGAAGGAGAGCCTGGACACGATCGGCGAGGCCCTGTCGGAGAACGGCCGCGTCATCGTCACCGGCTGCCTGGGCGCGCGCGCCGATGCGGCGGGCGACAACCTGGTGCGGGCGGTGCACCCCAAGGTGCTGGCCGTGACCGGCCCGCATGCCACGCAGGAGGTGATGGACGCGGTGCACCAGCACGCACCCAAGCCGCACGACCCCTTCGTCGACCTGGTGCCCGCCACCGGCATCAAGCTCACGCCCAAGCACTACGCCTACCTCAAGATCAGCGAGGGCTGCAACCATCGCTGCACGTTCTGCATCATTCCCAGCATGCGCGGCGACCTGGTCTCGCGCCCGGTGGGCGATGTGCTGTCCGAGGCGAGGGCACTGTTCGAGTCCGGTGTGAAGGAGCTGCTGGTCGTCAGCCAGGACACCAGCGCCTATGGGGTGGACCTGAAGTACCGCACCGGCTTCTTCGATGGCAAGCCGGTCAAGACCCGCATGCTCGAGCTGTGCGCGCAGCTGGGCGAACTGGCGGCGCCTCATGGCGCGTGGGTGCGGCTGCACTATGTCTACCCCTATCCGCACGTGGATGAACTGCTGCCACTGATGGCCGAGGGCCGCGTGCTGCCCTACCTCGACGTGCCGTTCCAGCACTCGCACCCCGAGGTGCTGCGCCGCATGAAGCGCCCGGCCAGCGGCGAGCGCAACCTCGAGCGCCTGCTCATGTGGCGCGAGGCCTGCCCCGAGCTTGTGATCCGCTCCACCTTCATCGCCGGCTTTCCTGGCGAGACCGAAGCAGAGTTCCAGCACCTGCTCGACTTCGTGCGCGAGGCGCAGATCGACCGGGCCGGCTGCTTCGCCTACTCGCCGGTGGCCGGCGCCGCGGCCAACGACCTGCCCGGAGCGCTGCCCACCGAAGTGCGCGAGGAACGCCGCGCCCGCTTCATGGCCGTGGCCGAGCAGGTGTCGATCGCGCGCCTGCAGCACCGCGTGGGCGCGACGATGCAGGTGCTGGTCGACAAGGCGCCGGCACTGGGCCGCAAAGGAGGCCTGGGGCGCAGTTATGCCGATGCGCCGGAGATCGACGGCAACGTGCGCCTGCTGCCGCCCGAGAAGGCGTCCAAGACCCTGAAGGTGGGTGAATTCACCAAGGCCCGTGTCGTTGCCACCGAGGGCCACGACCTGATCGCCCAGCCGATCTGAACCCCAGCCTCCGTGCAGCATGAGCGACGACCTGATCACCGGCCTGATCCACCATCCCTACGAGCCGCCCGCCGGCTTCGACGCGGTGCCGCCCGGCGTTTTCAAGGCCTCGACGGTGATGTTTCCCAACGTCGCCGCGCTGCGGGCCCGCAGCTGGAAAAGCCGCGCCGGCTACACCTACGGGTTGCACGGCACGCCCACCACCTTCACGCTGGAAGAGCGCATCGCCACGCTGGAGGGCGGGCGCTACTGCGTGCTGGCGCCCAGCGGCCTATCGGCCATCACGCTGGTGGACATCGCCCTGCTGAAGCAGGGCGACGAGCTGCTGCTACCCGACAACGTGTACGGCCCCTCGAAGGAGCTGGCGCGCACGCTGCTGGCCGACTGGGGCATCACCCACCGCCTGTACGACCCGATGGACGTGCCCGGTATGGCTGCGCTGATCGGCGAGCGCACGAAGCTGGTGTGGCTGGAGGCGCCCGGCTCGGTGACGATGGAGTTTCCCGACCTGGGCGGCCTGGTCGCCGCTGCACGCGCGCGTGGCGTGCTCACTGCGCTGGACAACACCTGGGGCGCCGGCATCGCTTTCCGCGCCTTCGATTTCGACATCGACATCGTGATGCAGGCGTTGACCAAGTACCCCTCGGGGGGTGGCGACGTGCTGATGGGCTCGCTGGTCACGCGTGACGAGCCGCTGTACCACCGCCTGCTGCAGGCGCACGGCCGCCTCGGCCTGGGCGTGGGCGCCAACGACGTGGAGGCCGTGCTGCGCGCCTTGCCCAGCGTGGCGCTGCGCTACCACGCGCAAGACCGGGCATCGCGCGAGCTCGCTGCCTGGCTCGGCACCCAGCCGGCGGTGCAGGGTGTGCTGCACCCGGCGCTGCCGGGCGCACCGGGCCACGCCCACTGGGCGGCCAGCTGTCGCGCGGCGGCCGGGTTGTTCTCGATCCTGCTCGACCCCGAGTTGACGCCGGCGCAGGTGGATGCCTTCGTCGACGGGCTGCGCCTGTTCAGGCTGGGTTACTCCTGGGGCGGGCCGGTGAGCCTGGTGGTGCCCTACGACCTGCGGGCCATGCGCAGCCACGCGGGCGGGCTGCAAGGCCACCTGGTGCGCTTCTCGATCGGCCTGGAGGCCGTGGCCGATTTGCAGGCAGATCTGGCGCAGGCCTTGCATCGCCTGGGGCAATGACGGCAAGATCCGCGCTTCGCCCATGTCCGCCGAAGACACCACGCTCATCCTGAAGTCGACCGAGGTCACGCTGTTCCAGCAGCTGGGCGGCGCGGCGATGCGGCGTTCCTGCCTCATCCTCTACAGCGGCGCCGAGACCGGCAAGCGCTTCGTGCTGGATGCGCATGCCATGACCATCGGGCGGCTGCCCGACGCCGAGGTGTTCGTCGACAACTCCAGCGTCAGCCGCAAGCATGCGGAGCTGGCCCTGTCGGGCGAGACGGTGACGATCCGCGACCTCGGCTCCTCGAACGGCACCTTCGTGAACGACGTGCGGGCCGAAGGCAGCGTGCGCCTGAAGGACGGCGATCTCATCCGCCTGGGCAAGGTGTTCCTGAAGTTCTATGCCCACGAGAGCCTGGACGCACTGCTGCACGACCGCATCTACCGCATGGCCACCGTGGATGCCGGCACCGAGGTGTTCAACCGGCAGTACCTGATCGATGCGCTCAAGAGCGAGATCAAGCTCGCGCGGCTCACGACGCGGCCACTGTCGGTCATCTACTTCGACCTGGATTTCTTCAAGAGCGTGAACGACCGCTTCGGCCACGGTGCGGGCGACCATGTGCTCAAGGAGAGCGCCGCGTTGGTGAAGAGCCTCGTGCGCAAGGAAGACATCTTCGGCCGCCTGGGTGGCGAGGAGTTTGCGGTGGTGCTGCCGAACGCACCACTGGACGTGGCGGCGGAGCTGGCCGAACGCATCCGCGCCGCCGTGGCCGCGCACGAGTTCGAGTTCACGCTCGAGGGGCCCGATGGCCCCGGCACCGCGAAGCACCAGCAGACCATCTCGCTGGGCGTGACGCAGCTGGCCGACGACATCAAGGACTGCAAGGAGCTGCTGGACGCGGCCGACAAGCAGCTCTACCGCGCCAAGCACGGCGGCCGCAACCAGGTCAGCTACTGAGCCACTGCGCCGCCGCCGGCGGCCAGCCCATGGGCCGGCCGCTCATCTGGCGTGTCAGGAGGCCTTGCCCGCGTCGGGCGGTGACAGCAGCGGGATGCCGCCATCCGAGCCGGTGCCGATCAGCCCCACCTGGCTGTAGATCTGCAGCTTGTCGCGCGTGTCCTGGATGTCCAGGTTGCGCATCGTGAGCTGGCCCACGCGGTCGGCCGGCGTGAAGGCGCCTTCCACCTTCTCCATCGACAAGCGCTCGGGCGCGTAAGTGAGGTTCGGGCTCACCGTGTCCATGACCGAATAGTCGTTGCCGCGGCGCAGCTCGAGTGTCACTTCGCCGGTGATGGCGCGCGCCACCCAGCGCTGGGCGGTCTCGCGCAGCATCATGCACTGCGGGTCGAACCAGCGGCCCTGGTACAGCAGGCGGCCCAGACGGCGGCCGTTGTTGCGGTACTGCTCGATCGTGTCCTCGTTGTGGATGCCGGTCACCAGGCGCTCGTAGGCGATGTGCAGCAGCGCCATGCCCGGGGCCTCGTAGATGCCGCGGCTCTTGGCCTCGATGATGCGGTTCTCGATCTGGTCGCTCATGCCCAGCCCGTGGCGGCCGCCGATGCGGTTGGCTTCTTCGAACAGCAGCACCGGGTTGCCGAAGGTCATGCCGTTCAGGGCCACCGGCTGGCCTTGCTCGAAGCGCACCGTCACGGTCTCGGGCTTCACCACCACGTCCTCGCGCCAGAAGGCCACGCCCATGATGGGCTTGACGATGTGCATGCCGGCGTTCAGGAACTCCAGGTCCTTGGCCTCGTGCGTGGCGCCGAGCATGTTGCTGTCGGTCGAGTAGGCCTTCTCGACGCTCATCTTGTAGTCGAAGCCGTTGGCGATGAGGTACTCGCTCATCTCCTTGCGGCCGCCCAGCTCGTCGATGAAGGTCTGGTCGAGCCAGGGCTTGTAGATGCGCAGCGCGGGGTTGGCGAGCAGCCCGTAACGGTAGAAGCGCTCGATGTCGTTGCCCTTGTAGGTGCTGCCATCGCCCCAGATGTTGACCTGGTCCTCCTTCATCGCCACCACCAGCGCGGTGCCTGTCACAGCCCGGCCCAGCGGCGTGGTGTTGAAGTAGGTGGCGCCGCCGGTGGAGATGTGGAAGGCGCCGCACTGGATCGCGGCGATGCCTTCGGCCACGAGCTGGGGGCGGCAGTCGATCAGGCGGGCGATCTCGGCGCCGTACGCCCGGGCCTTGCGCGGGATGTCTTCGTAGTCGGTCTCGTCGGGCTGGCCCAGGTTGGCCGTGTAGGCACACGGGATCGCGCCCTTGGCGCGGATCCAGTGCACTGCGGCGCTGGTGTCCAGGCCCCCGGAGAAGGCGATGCCGACACGTTCGCCGACGGGAAGCTGTTGCAGGATGGTGGCGGCCAAGGCGGTCTCCGCTGGAAAAGGATCAACCGCGAATTATCGCCGCAGGCCGCCGCCTCGCGGCCGCCCGACCACGGGCTCAGCGCCGCGGCAGCAGCCCCACCACCAGGGATGTGCCGGCCACGATCACGGCGCCGCCCAGCAGCATGGCCAGCGTGACGGGTTCATCCAGCAGCAGGCCGCCCCAGATCACCGCGAACACCGGCACCAGGAAGGTGACGGAGGCCGCATTGGTGGGCCCCACGCGCGCGATGAGCCGGAAGTACAGGATGTAGGCGACGCCCGAGCTCAGCAGCGCCGATGCCATGGCCGCCGCCCAGGGCCAGGCCGAGGGGTTGGTGGCCGGCCAGTGCAGCGCGGCCAGCGGCGCCAGTGCGATCGTGGCGCCGAGCTGGCTGCCGGTGGCCAGGGCCATGGCCGGCACGCCCGTGAGGTGGCGCTTGGTCAGGCTGGCCGAGAAGCCGTAGAGCAAGGTGCCGGCCAGGCAGGCGCCGATGGCCAGCAGCACCGGCAGGTCCACGCTGTCGCTGCGCAGGCCGGCCTTGTTCCAGGCCAGGCCCAGCACGCCCGCAAAGCCCAGCGCCAGCCCGAGGATGCGCGGCCGGGTCAGTGGCTCCTTCAGCCAGGCCCAGGCGAAGAGGGCGCTCGTCAGCGGCGTGGCGGCGTTGAAGATCGAGGCCAGCCCGCCGGTGATCCACAGCGTGGCATAGCCGAAGGCCATGAAGGGCAGGGCCGAGTTCGTCAACCCCAGCAGCAGCAGCGGCCGCCAGTGCCGCGGCAGTGCAGCGAGGTCGCCCCGCAGCGCCAGCATTGGCAGCAGCAGCAGCGTGGCGCCGGCCACGCGCACGAAGGCCAGCGCCACCGGCCCGAAGGCCGGCGCGGCCACGCGCATGAACATGAACGAGGCGCCCCAGATCGCGGCCAGCAGCAGCAGGTCCAGCGTGTCGCGGGTCTTCATGCCGGCGCCACGCCTTCGAGCGCCAGCAGCGCCCGTTTGCGCGGCAGCCCTCCGGCGTAGCCGGTGAGCGCCCCGTCGCTACCCAGCACGCGATGGCAGGGCACCAGCACCGACACCGGGTTGCGGCCCACCGCCGCCCCGACCGCGCGCACGGCCTGGGGCCGCCCGGCACGCGCGGCGATCGTGGCGTAGCTGCGGGTCTGCCCGGCCGGTATGGCCTGCAGGCACTGCCACACCGCCTGTTGGAACGGTGTGCCTTGCAGGTCCAGCGGCAGCGCCGCGGCGCCGTGCCGGCCCGCGAAGTAGTCGGCCACGGCCTCGGCCGCGGCTGCCAGCCAGCGGTGGCCCGGGTCTTCGGGCGCCGCCAGCGGCCCCGGGTGGTGCGCCTGGCCATCGAACCACAGGCCGGCCAGGCCCTGCTCGGTGGCGGCGGCCGTCATGGGCCCGAGCGGGGTGTGCAGGCGAGCCTGGGCGACGATTCGTTGCGGTGTCATGGGGCGTTTTCCAGTTGGAGCCAGAGTTTCATCACGGCATAGGCGCGCCAGGGGCGCCAGGCTTCGGCCTGGGCCGCCGCGGCCGGCACATCGCGCGTGCCCAGCGCATTGAGGATGCCGATGTCGCTGGCCGGCCAGGCATCGGGCCAGGCCAGCGCGCGCATCGCGATCAGCTGCGCGCTCCACTCGCCGATGCCCGGCAGGGCGAGCAGCGCCTCCAGCGTGGGCTGCAGCGGCGCGGCGCGGTGCAGGTCGAGTCGCCCTTCGGCCACCGCCACGGCCAATGCCTGCAGCGCGCGCACACGCTGGCGCACGATGCCCAGCTTGCCGATCACTTCGGGGTCGGCGCCGGCCAGGGTGTGGGCCGAGGGGAACAGGCGGTCCAAGCCGGCAAAGGGCGTGGCCAGCGGGGTGCCGAAACGCTCGACCAGCCGGCGGGTCAGCGTGCGTGCCGCCGCCACCGTGACCTGCTGGCCCAGCACCACCCGCACCGCGATCTCGAAGCCGTCCAGCCCGCTGGGCAGGCGCAGGCCTTCGCGCGCCGGGCCTGGCACCGTGGCCATCACCGGGTCGATCTGGGCCGGGTCGGCATCCAGGTCCAGGCTCTGGCGCAGGCGCTGCAGGATCGCGCCCAGGGCCGGCACCAGCGCCGGCGCAACGCGCAGGTGCACCTCGTGCCTGTCGGGCACGAATCGCGCCTCCACCCAGCCGGCCAGGGCCTGGCCGCGGTGCGTGAGCGCGAGCGTGCGGCGCAGCGCCAGGCCCTCCACCGCCTCGACCCCTTCGATCGCACGCTGCGCAAAGAAGCCCAGCACGCCGGCCAGGTCGTAGGGCGGGCGCCAGGCCAGGCGCAGCATCGGCTCGGGCTCGGGTGTGGCGCTGGCCGCACCTTCGCGACGCAGCGCGCTCGGGCTCATGCGGTAGCGCTCGGAGAACGCGGCGTTGAAGCGCCGCAGGCTCGAATAGCCGGTGGCCAGCGCCACCTGGGTCACCGGCAGCCGGGTGTCGGTGAGCAGCTGCTTGGCCAGCAGCAGGCGCTGGGTGCTGAGGTAGTCGATCGGCGTCACGCCATGGGCCTGCTGGAAGATGCGGCGCAGGTGGCGGTCGGTCACGCCCAGGCGGGCGGCCACCTGCGTGAGCGGCGGGTCCTGGCCCTCGTGCGCCGCCTGCTCGAGCAATGCGGCCGCCTGCCGGGCCAGCACGCCGGAGGAATCGGCCAGCGAGAGCCCCGGCGCCTGTTCCGGCCGGCAACGCAGGCAGGGGCGAAAGCCCTGCGACTCCGCCAGTGCGGCATTGGCGAAGAAACGGCAGTTCTCGCGCCGTGGCGTGCGCACCCGGCAGATCGGCCGGCAGTAGATGCCGGTGCTGGTGACGCCGACGAACAGCCGCCCGTCGAAGCGGGCATCGTGGGTGGTGAGCGCGCGGTAGGCAGCGTCGTCGTGCAGGGTCATGCGGCCATGATAGGTGCCGGCCGGATCGGGACTCGCCGTTTCCGGACCTGTGCAACAAGCCGCCGCCCGGTTTGACATGGGCCATGAACCGGCGTCGTCGTGCCCGACGAAGCCCGGGTTTCCGGCGTCCGGCTCCTTAGAATCGCGCCCACTCCATTGAAGCGGAAGCGCCCCCATGCAAGTGCAAGCCTCGGCCTTCAAGGCCTATGACATCCGTGGCGTCGTCGGCAAGGGCATCGACGAGACCTTTGCCGAGCACCTGGGCCGCGCCTTCGGCAGCGAGGCGGTGCTCGCTGGCGAGAAGGCGGTGGTCGTCGGTCGTGACGGCCGCATGTCCGGCCCCGGGCTGGTGGCCGGCCTGATCCGCGGCCTCGCGTCCACCGGCCTGGATGTGGTGGACCTCGGTGCCGTGACCACGCCGATGCTGTACTACGTGGCTGCCACGCGCGGCGCCCATGGCTGCAGCAGCGGGATCCAGGTCACCGGCAGCCACAACCCGAAGGACTACAACGGGTTCAAGATGGTGCTGTCGGGCCGCGCGATCTATGGCGAGGCGATCCAGGCGCTGCGGCGCCGCATCGAGGAAGAGGATTACCTGCAGGGCCAGGGCCGCAGCGCGAAGCTGGACATCTTCGAGGAATACCGGCACCGCATCGTCAGCGATGCGAAGCTGGCGCGGCCGATGAAGATCGTCGTCGATTCCGGCAACGGCATTCCCGGCGCCTCGGCACCGGCCATCCTGCGGGCGCTGGGCTGCGAGGTGATTGACCTGTACTCCCGCGTGGACGGCGACTTCCCGAACCACCACCCGGACCCGAGCAAGCCCGAGAACCTGGCCGACCTGATCAAGGTGGTGCATGCCACCGAGGCCGAACTGGGCCTGGCCTTCGATGGCGACGGCGATCGGCTGGGCATCGTCACCCGCGATGGCAACATCATCTACCCCGACCGGCAACTGATGCTGCTGGTGCGCGACGTGCTGTCGCGCAACCCCGGCGCCACGATCATCTACGACGTCAAGTGCAGCCAGCGCCTGGCGCCGGTGATCCGCGAGGCCGGCGGCGTGCCGCTGATGTACAAGACCGGCCATTCGCTGATCAAGGCCAAGCTCAAGGAAGTGGGCGGGCCGCTGGCCGGCGAGATGAGCGGCCACATCTTCATCGGCGAGCGCTGGTACGGCTTCGACGACGCGATGTACACCGCGGCGCGGGTGCTCGAGATCCTGTCGCGCTCGGCCGACCCGAGCGCGGTGCTCAACGCGCTGCCCACCTCCTTCAGCACGCCCGAGCTGAACGTGCCGTGTGCCGAGGGCGAGCCGGCGCAGGTGGTGCTGGCGCTGCAGGCCAGTGCGAAGTTCCCCGGCGCCGAGATCACCACGATCGACGGCCTGCGCGCCGACTATCCCGATGGCTTCGGCCTTGTGCGGGCGTCCAACACCACGCCGGTGCTGGTGCTGCGCTTCGAGGGCCACACGCCGGAAGCACTGCACCGCATCGAGACCGACTTCATGGCCGCGCTGCGGGCCGTGAAGCCGGACGCGAAGATCGCGCTGGCCTCGCATTGAGCGCCGCACAGCGCGTGCCGCCACCCCACCCGCGCCGCGCATGACCCCGCTGGTGCACGGCCTGGCCCGTGGGCTGTATGCCGCCTTGCTGCGGCTGGGCTTGCCGCTGTACCTGTGGCGGCTGTGGCGCCGCGGTGCGCACGAGCCCTGGTACCGCCGCGCCTGGAACGAGCGGCTGGGCTGGCACCGGGGCTCGGTGGTGCCTGGCGCCCTGTGGCTGCATGCGGTGTCGCTCGGCGAGACGCGTGCCGCGGCGGCGTTGATCGAGGCCCTGCGCGAGCAGCAGCCGGGCCTGCGCATCCTGCTCACGCATGGCACGGCCACCGGCCGCAACGCCGGCCGCGCGCTGCTGCGCGAGGGCGACCTGCAGGCATGGCTGCCCTACGACACACCGGGGGCGGCGCGCCGCTTCCTGCGCCACTTCAGGCCCTCGGTGGGGGTGCTGATGGAAACCGAACTCTGGCCCAGCCTGATGCGCGAGGCCGAGCGCATGGGCGTGCCGATGGTGATGGCCAATGCCCGGCTGAGCGAGCGCAGCGCACGCCGGGGCCGGCGCCTGGCCGCGCTGCTGCACCCGGCCGCGCGCCGGCTGACGCTGGTGCTGGCGCAGACACCGGACGACGGCGGTCGGCTCAGCGCTGCGGGGGCGCCGCAGGTGCTGGTCAGCGGCAACCTGAAGTACGACATGACGCCCGCGGCCGACCTGCTGGCCCGCGGGCGGCAGTGGCGCGCCGGCCTGGGCCGGCCGGTGGTGCTGGCGGCCAGCAGCCGCGAAGGCGAGGAGGCGGCGCTGCTGTCGGCCTGGCGCGCGGTGGCGGCGCCGCGCCCGCTGTTGCTGATCGTGCCCCGGCATCCCCAGCGCTTCGACGAGGTGGCCACGCTGGTGCAGGCCGCCGGCCACACGCTGGCGCGTCGCAGCGGCTGGGCGGACGCGCCGCCGGCCTCGGCGGCCGGCGCCGAGGTCTGGCTGGGCGATTCGCTTGGCGAGATGCCGCTGTACTACGCCTGCGCGGATGTGGCGCTGCTGGGCGGCAGTTTCGAGCGGTTGGGCGGCCAGAACCTGATCGAGGCTGCCGCCTGCGGCTGCCCGGTGGTGATGGGGCCGCACACCTTCAACTTCGCCCACGCGGCCGAACTGGCGCTGGACGCCGGGGCGGCGAAGCGCGTGGATGACCTGGCGGCCGGCGTTGCCGCCGCCGTGGCCCTGGCCGCCGACCCGCAGCGCACGGCCTGGGTGCAGCGGTCGCTGGCGTTTGCGGCGTCGCACCGCGGCGCGGCGCAGCAGATGGCGCAGCAGGTGCTGGCGCAGCAGCGCCAGCCTCGTTAGGCCTCGCGCCGCCCCGGGCGGCTTCAGCCGCGCAGCAGCGGCAGCGCCGCGATGCCGGCGCTGCCGGGCAGCAGGTCGCGCTCGATGGTGGCGGGGGCGATCTGCAGGTGGTCCTGCAGCGCCACCCGGAACAGCGCGCGCAGGTCGGTGGTCACGCGCAGGTCGCGGCCTTCGAAGCGGTCTTTCGGGGCCAGGCCGGGCCAGTCGGCCAGCACACGGCCGCCGTGCACCGTGCCCCCCAGCGCGAACGCGGCGCCGCCGCTGCCGTGGTCGGTGCCCTGGGTGCCGTTGATGGCCACCTGGCGCCCGAACTCGGTCACCACCCGCACCAGGCTGCGCTGCCACAGCCCGGGGCTGGCCATCAGGCCGTCGCGCAGCGCCGCGAGCGTGTTGTCGAGCACGCGCAGGTTGTTGGCCAGCGGCCCTTGCGGCGCGGCCTGGCCGGCATGGGTGTCCCAACCGCCAATCTCCAGCACGGCGGCCTGGGGGCCGTCCGGCCGGGCCAGGAACTGGGCAGCCCGCTCGGCCAGGGTCACCGCCAGGGCCGGGCGGGGCGCCGCGCCGGCCATCGGCGCGGCCATCATGCTGCTCGCGCCGGCCATGCCGGTGTCCGCCGCCAATGGCATCGCCGCCGGCGAGGGCGTGGCCCCAGGCGCCGCCGGGGCGGCCGTGGGCATGCCGGCGGCGCGCAGGCCGCGGGCGCGGGCCAGGGCCTGGGCGAGCCCGGGGTCGGCGTCGTACAGGCGTTCCAGCCGGGCCAGCAGGTCGGGTGCGGGGTCGGGCAGGGTCGAGGGCGCCCAACTGTCCACCTCTGCCGGGCCACGCAGCACCAGCGGCACCGCGGCCTGCAGTGCGAGGCCCTTGCTGCGGGTGCCGGCGAGCGCGCGGCCCAGCCAGCCGGTGGCCAGCTCGTAGGGGCGCTGGCCACCGGATTCCAGCAGTTGCTGGGCCTCGAAGTGCGAGCGCTCCTTGTACGGCAGGCCGGTGGCGTGCACCACGGCCAGCTCGCCGCGGCCGTACATCGCATGCACCCGCGCCAGTGAGGGGTGCAGCGCGTAAGGCCCCTCCAGCGGGCGCGCGGGCTCGGCAAACTGGGCCAGGCTGCCGCGCGCCGCCTCAAACGCGGGATCGCCCGGCACCGGCACGGCGCCCAGGCCATCCAGCCCGCCCCGCAGGATGACCAGTACCAGCCGTGGCGCATCGGCGCGCGCCGGGCCGGCCAGGCTCAGGCTGGCCAGCGGCGACAATGCGGTGGCCGCCAGCAGCTGGCGGCGGCCGATCGTGTGACGGGTTCTCGACATCGTGACCTCCTCGGCCTTCAGCGGCGCTGGAACTCGGGGCACATCAGCAGCAGGGCCAGCGCCTGCGGCGCGTCGGCCGCGCGCTCGATCTGCTGGCGCGTGGTGCTGCCCAGCAGCGGGCCCAGGCTGGCCTGCGCGAGCTGGCGCGCATCGAGCCGTGATCCCAGGCGCTCGGCCACGCGTGCGGCCCACTCGATGCGTTGCCACAGGGCCTCGGGGCCGAGCCACTCCTCGGCGCGGTCGGGCCAGCCGGCGGGTGAGGGTGCGGCATGCAGGCGCTGGCCCAGCAGGCCCAGGCCGGCGTCGGGCGCGCGCGCGGCGAGCTGATCGCCCATGCGCAGCATGCGTGCGGCAGACACGACGAACTCCTCCGGCGTCTTCAGCTTGGCAGGCTGGGGCGACCAGGCCTCGGGCGCCTCCAGCAGCGCACGGTAGACGGCCGGCAGCTCACCGTCCGAACGGCTGTAGGCCGCGGCCAGCCGATCCACCAGTGCCGGGGGCGGCGCATCGGCGACGAAGTGGCGCGCGAGCTTGGTGGCGAGGTGGCGTGCGGTCGACGGGTGACGGGCCAGATCGGCCAGCAGCGCGGGCAGGGCCTGCGGGCCCTCGTCATAGCGTCGGCCCAGCACCTGCTTCGGGCCGGGTTCGTGCCAGGTGGCGGCGAAGCCGGCGCCATCGACCCCGGCGCCGTCGCCCCGCCAGCCGGTGAGCAGGGCCGCGAAGGCGGTGACATCGGCCTGCGAGTAGCCGCCCCAGGGCCCGTAGGGGCCGCTGGCGCCGGCGGCGCCCAGGGTGTGCAGCTCCAGCACTTCGCGCGCGAGGTTCTCGTTCAGGCCTGTCAGGCGCGGCGCCTCGGCACCCGGCTGCTCGCGGCTGCGGCGGGCCAGGCGCTGCACCACCGGGGAGTTCGGCCCCGCCGAAGCGGCGTTGTCCAGGTAGCGCAGCATGGCCACGTGCGTGGTGCTGGCGGTGAGCAGGTCGACAAACCGGCCGGCGATGTGAGGCCGGATCGCCTCGCGCTCGAAGGCGCCGACCAGGCCGCGCACGCTGCCCTTGGCCAGCGAGACGGTGAAGTGGTTGCTCCAGAACTGCGCCAGCCGCTCGGCAAAAGGCCGTTGCGTGCGGGCGGCGGTGCCCAGGCGCGCGCGCAGATCGCCGGTCAGTGTTTCGCGCAGGCCACTCTTGACATCGTCAACCAGGCGGCGCGCCTCGGCCTGCTGCCGCAGGCCCTGGCGCGCGTCGGGCAGGCCGGCGCCCTGGCTGTCGGCCGGGCCGAGCTGGGCCAGCAGCCAGGCCCGCGGATCGTGGCCGACCACGGCCAGGTCCGGTTCGTCAAGGCCGAAACGATGCGCCGCCAGGGCGGCTTCCAGGAGCTGGGACATGAAGATCTCCGGACAGCAGCGCCCGGAGTATCAACGCAGCGCAGCGCCTGCCCTCCGCGGCGGCCGCGCAAAGAATTGCAAACCCGCCGCCGGGGCAGCGGCCGCGGGTTCAGCGCGCGAGCAGCGCGTCCACGGCCTGCACGTCCTGGGGCTGGAGCTGGCCCGAGGCCTGGCGCAGCTTCAGGCTGTTGAGCACCACGTCGTAGCGGGCCTTGGCCAGGTCGCGCTGCGTGGTGAAGAGCTGGGTCTGCGCGTTCAGCACGTCGAGGTTCACGCGCACGCCCACCCTGTAGCCCAGCTGGGTGGCCTCGAGCGCCAGCTTGCTCGAGGACTCGGCGGCCTCCAGCGCCTTCACCTGGGCCTGCAGCGACTGCACGCCGAAGTAGGCCTGGCGCGTGCCCTGGGCCACGCCGCGCCGGGCCGCTTCCAGGTCATTGCGGGCCTTCTCCTCGAGCGCCAGGGTTTCCTTGATGCGGTTCTGGATCGACCCACCGGCGAACAGCGTGTAGTTCAGCTGCACGCCCACGGTGGCGTTCTTGGTGGTGCCGGCCTTGCCGCCGGCGATGGTGACGCCGGTGCCGGTGCTGTGGTTGCCGCTGAGCGAGCCGATCAGGTCCACGGTGGGCAGGTTGCCGGCCTGGGCCTTTTCGGTCTCGAGCTTGGCCAGTTCCTGGCCCAGACGCGCCTTGCGGATGGACGGATGGCGGTCGTCGGCCAGCGTCACCCACTCTTCCGCGTTGGCGGGGCTGATCGTCGGCAGCGTCACGGGCACCGCCAGCGATTTCGGGGCGACACCGGTCTTGCCCACCAGCTGGTCGAGCGCAATGCGCTTGGTGCGCAGGTCGTTCTCGGCGGCGATTTCCTGGGCAGTGGCGAGGTCGAAGCGGGCCTGGGCTTCGCGCGTGTCGGTGATCGTGGCGGTGCCGACCTCGAAGTTGCGCTTGGCCGAGGCCAGCTGCTCGGCGATGGCCTTCTTGCTGGTCTGTGCCGTGGACAACGAGTCTTGCGAGGCCAGCACGTCGAAGTAGGCCTGCGACACCCGGACGATCAGGTCCTGCTCGGCGGATTCGAGGTCGGCCTGCGCGACCTTCAGCGAACGCTCGGCCTGGGAAATGGTGGCGCTGTTGGCGCGGTTGAACAACGGCTGCTTGGCCGTGATCTCGACCTTCTGGTTGTTGGTGCTGAGGGTGGAGCCGACCACCGGGTCGGTCTTGGTCGTGGTGCCGCTGCCGGTCAGCGCGGCACTGGGCAGGCGCAGGGCATCGGATTGGGCCGCCTTGTACTGCGCCGAGTCGGCCAGCGCCCGGGCCGCCAGGTAGGTGGCGTCGTAGGCGCGTGCCGCCTCGTACAGCTCTTTCAGGCTTTGCGCCTGGGCCGCGCTGGCCATCGTGCCGAGCGCCAGGGCCAGCAGGGTGAGGCGCGGGGTGATGGAACGCAGGTTCAGGCTGGACATGAACGGAATCCTCGGGTTGGATGCGGTGTTGGGGGCCGGGTCGGCCGGCGTGTCAGTAGCGAGGCACCGACGGGTCGACCTCGCGTGACCAGGCGTCGATGCCGCCGGCGACGTTGTACGCGTGCGCAAAGCCCTGCTGCAACAGGAATGCGACGCACTGCGCACTGCGGCCCCCGTGATGGCACAAAGCGAGGATGGGCTGCGAGGCATTGAGCTCCTGCAGGCGCGCCGGCAGCGCGCGCATCGGGATGTGCAGCAGCGTTGCGCCCGGCACCTCGAGCCGGGCGGTCTGCAGCTCCCAGGGCTCGCGCACGTCCAGCAGCACCGGCTGCTGCGTGGCGTGCGCCTGCACGAAGGTGGTGAGTTCGGTGACCTGCAATTGCTGCATCGCGCGCGTCAGAAGGTGAAGCGGGTGGGGGCGTCGAAGCCCTGCAGCCGGGGCGCCACGGTGTCGAACAGCTCCACGGTCTGGAAGCTCTGCTCGCCCAGGCGGGTGATGCGCACGGCCTGCATCACCGGTTCGTTGCCGACGATGGCGATCAGCCGGCCACCCACCTTGAGCTGGTTCAGCAGCACCTGCGGCACCACCGCCACCGAGCCCGACAGCACGATGGCGTCGAACGCCGACTCGCCGGGCAGCCCCAGGGCGCCATCCGCCTGGCGCACGCTGACGTTGCTGATGCCGGTGCGGCGCAGGTTGTCGGTGGCCATCTGCACCAGCTCGGGGTGGATTTCCAGCGAGATGACCGACTGCGCGCGGTGCGACAGCAGCGCGGCCATGAAGCCCGAACCGGCCCCGACCTCGAGCACGCGCTCGTGCCGCTGGGCATGGGTTTCCTGCAGCAGGCGGGCCTCGACCCGCGGCGTCAGCATGGCCTGGCCCGCGGGCAGCGGGATCTCGCTGTCGATGAAGGCCAGCGCCTTGTAGGCCGGCGGAACGAAATCCTCGCGCCGCACCATGGCCAGCAGCGACAGCACGCCGGCATCCAGCACGTCCCAGGGGCGGATCTGCTGCTCGATCATGTTGAAGCGGGCTTGTTCGACGTTCATGGCTTCGGTGTCCTGATGTCTGTGCGGAACCTGGAATTCTATTTGGCCGGCATCGCGTCGTTCTGCGCTGGCGCAGCCCCGACGAGCCTTCTGGCCCAGCGGCCCAGGTCGTCCAGCCAGCAGTAGATGACCGGCACCACCACCAGCGTCAGCAGCGAGGAGGTGATGACCCCGCCGATCACGGCCTGCCCCATCGGCGCGCGCTGCTCGGAGCCCTCGGTGATGGCCAGCGCCAGCGGCAGCATGCCGAAAATCATCGCCAGCGTGGTCATCAGGATCGGCCGCAGCCGCACCTTGGCGGCGCGCAGCAGCGCGTCGTGGCGGTTCAGGCCCTCGTCGCGGGCGCGGATCGCGAAGTCGATCAGCAGGATGGCGTTCTTGGTCACCAGGCCCATCAGCATGACGATGCCGATGATCGAGAACAGGTTCAGCGTGGAGCGCCAGAACAGCAGCGCCAGCACCACGCCGATCAGCGTGAGCGGCAGCGAGGACATCAGCGCGATCGGCTGCAGGAAGCTGCGGAACTGCGAGGCCAGGATCATGTAGATGAACACCACCCCCATCGCCAGCGCCGAGACGGCGTACGCGAACGATTCCTGCATGTCCTTGGTGGAGCCGCCGAAGCGGTAGCTGTAGCCGGGCGGCAGCGGGTTGGCGTCGAGCACCGCGCGCACATCGGCCGAGATCTCGCCCAGCGAGCGGCCCACGGTGTTGGCGGTGATCTCGGATTCGCGGTTCAGGTCGCGCCGGTTCACCTGGTTGGCGCCGAAGCCCGGCCGCACCTCGGCCACCTGGGACAGGCGCACGATGCGCATGCTGCCGTCGGCATTGGTGCCCACGGCCAGGCCCAGGCGCTCGATGTCGGCCGCATCGTCGCGGGCGCCGGGGGCCAGGCGCACCTTCACGTCGTAGTTCTGGTCGTCGGCGGCGCGCCAGTCGCCGATGGTCGCGCCGGCCACCAGCGCACGCAGCGTGTTGGTGATGCTGCCCACCGAGAGGCCCAGGTCCGAGGCCGCGTCGCGCCGGACCTCGATCGAGACGGTGGGCTTGGGCGGCTTCATGCTGGTGTCCAGGTCGGCCAGGCCGGGCACCTGGGCCAGGCGCGCCATCAGCGTGTTGGTCAGGCCCTGCAGCACGCCCAGGTCGGTGCCCTGGATCGACAGCGAGATCGGCTTGGCGCCGCCCACCGGGTCGAGCAGCCCCACGTGGGTGACGGTGATGCCGGCCACCTGCTGCAGCCGCTGGCGCAGCGGCAGCGCCAGCTGGTCGGCGTTGCGGCTGCGCTGGTCGCGGTCGACCAGGCGGATGTAGTAGGCCACGTAGTTGCGGCCCTGCGCCAGGCCGGTGTTGATGGTGGCCAGCGTGTACTTCACCTCCGGCATCTCGCGCAGGATGGCATCCACCTGACGCGCCCGCTGCTCGGTGGTTTCCAGCGGCGTGCCCACCGGGGTGTAGAAGTTGACGCCGGTCTCCGAGTAGTCGGCCTTGGGGGCGAACTCGGTGCCCAGCAGTGGCATCAGCACCACGCTGCCGGCCAGCGTGGCGGCGGCCAGGCCCATCGTCGCAAGCTTGTGCGAGAGCGCCCAGTCCAGTGCCGCCACGTAGCCGTCGCCCAGGTGGTGCGACATGCGGTCCACCCAGTGCGTGATGCGTCCGAAGGTGTGGTCGTACAGCGAACGGGCCACGAAGGGCTGGCCCTCGCGGTCGATGGCCGGGTCGTGCCACACCGAGCTGAGCATCGGGTCGAGCGTGAAGCTCACGAACATCGAGATCAGCACCGCGGCGACGATGGTGATGCCGAACTCGTGGAAGAACTTGCCCAGGATGCCGCCCATGAAGCCGATGGGCAGGAACACCGCCACGATGGACAGCGTGGTGGCCAGCACCGCCAGCCCGATCTCGTTGGTGCCGGCCAGCGCGGCGTCGTGCGCGCTCTTGCCCATCTGCACGTGGCGCACGATGTTCTCGCGCACCACGATCGCATCGTCGATCAGCAGGCCCACGCACAGGCTCATCGCCATCAGCGTGATCATGTTGATCGAGAAGCCGAACGCGTGCATGAACAGGAAGGTGCCGATCAGCGCGATCGGCAGCGTGAGCCCGGTGATGATGGTCGAGCGCCAGCTGTTGAGGAACAGGAACACGATGCCGATGGTCAGCAGCGCGCCCTCGAGCAGCGTCTTCTTGACGTTGGCCACCGAGACGCGGATGGCGCGCGAGTTGTCACGCACCACCTCCAGCGCCATGCCGGCGGGCAGCTGCGGCGCCAGCGCCTTGGCCACCCGGTTCAGGCCGTCCACCACCTCGATGGTGTTCTCGCCCTGGCTCTTCTGCACCTCCAGCGCCATGGTGCGGCGGCCGTTGTAGAGGGCCAGGGTCTCCAGTTCCTCGGGCCCGTCGACGACGTCGGCCACCTGTCCCAGCCGCACCGGCTGCGCGCCGCCGGCCGCGCCGCGCCGGGCGACGATGATCTGCTTCAGGTCCTCCGGGTGCTTCACGCGGCCGAGGATCTGCACACTGCGTTCGGCCTCGCGCGAGCGCAGGCTGCCGGCGGGCAGGTCCTGGTTCTCGGTGCGCACCGCGGCCATCACCGTGTCCACGCCCACGCCGAAGGCTTCCATCGCCTGGGGCTTCAGGTAGATGTTGATCTCGCGCTTGGCGCCCCCCACCAGCGTGACCGAGCCCACGCCGGGCACCACCTCCATGCGCTTCTTCACCACCTGGTCGGCGTAGGTGGTGAGCTCCTGCACGCTGCGCGAGCCATCGGGCGAGGTGAGGGCGAGCGAGAAGATCGGCCGGCTCGCGGGGTCGAAGCGCGCGATGCGCGGCTCCTTGACCTCGTCGCGGAAGTTGGCCTTGATCAGCGAGAGCTTCTCGCGCACGTCGTCGGCGGCCTTGCGGCCGTTGACGTCGAGGTTGAACATCGCGATCACCACCGCGGTGCCCTCGTAGCTGCGCGAGTAGAGCTGGTTGATGCCGGCAATGGTGTTGATCGACTCCTCGATCTTCTTGGTGACCTCGGTCTCGACGATCTCGGGCGAGGCGCCGGGATAGTCCACCTGCACCACCACGGTGGGAAAGTCGATGTCGGGGAACTGGTCCACCTTCAGCCGCTGGTAGCTGAACAGCCCCAGCACCACGAAGGCGAGCATCACCATCACGGCCATCACCGGGTTGGCGATCGAGACGCGGGTGAACCACATGGCCGTGGCGTTGGGGTGTCAGCGCGCCGCCGCCGCGGCGGCCGATGCGGTGCCGGACACCGGCGCGACGCGCACCGTGACACCCGAGGGCACCAGCCCGGCGCCGATGCCCAGCACCTGGTCGCCTTCGGCCAGGCCCTGCAGCACTTCGACCACCTCGACGCCCTGCGACACCCCGCGCTGGCCGAGCTGCAGGCTGCGGCGCTCGGTGCGGCCGGCCGCCACGCGCACGGCATACGGCCGGACCTGCTCGGTGCGCACGGCCGACACGGCGATCACCAGCGCATCGCGCCGGTCCAGCTCGATCCAGCCGCGCACGAACAGGCCCTGCCGCAGGCTGGGGTGCGGCTGCACGGCCAGGTAGGCCGGCACCGTGCGCGAGCCCGCCTGGGCGCTGGGGTTGATGCGCACCACGCGCGCGGCGAGGGGTTCGCTGCGGCCGTCCACCATCAGCTGCGCCGTGCTGCCCAGGCGCAGCGTGGCAATGTCCTCCGGCGGCAGTGCGGCCTCGACCTCGAGCGCGCTGAGGTCGACGATCTCGAGCAGGCGTGTGTCCACCGCCACCCGCTCGCCAGCCTGGACCAGGCGCTGCGAGACCAGGCCGCTGATCGGCGCCACGATGGTGGCGTCGCCGCGCGCCTTGCGCGCGATCTCCACCGCGGCGAGCGCGGCCTGCAGCGTTGCTCGCGCGCTGGCCTCGTTGGAGATCGAGGTCTCCAGCGCCGTGGGCGAGATGAAGCCTTGCGCCACCAGGGCCTTGTTGTTGGTGAGCTGGCGTTCGGCGATGTCGAGCTGCGCCTTCGAGGCCATGGCCTGCTGCTCCGCCTGGCGCAGGCGCCAGTCGAACTCGGTGGTGTCCAGTTGCGCCAGCACCTGGCCGGCGGTGACGCTGTCGCCTTCGCGCACCTTCAGGGCCACGAGTTCCGCCGCCACCTTGGCCTTCACGTAGGCGCTGTTCACCGCCTTCAGGCTGCCCGAGACCTGCAGCGTGCGGGCCAGCGGCGCGCGCGCCAGCGTGAGCAGGTCCTGCGGCAGCAGTTCCAGAGGGGCGCTGGTCGCCGAGGCGGCGGCCACCGGCGCGGCGGCCGCGGCGGCCTTGCGGTCCTGCATGGCCCGGCCGATGGCCAGCACCAGCGCGGCGATGGCCAGCAGGGCCAGGGCGAGCAAGGCCCCGCGTTTCCAGGGCTGTTTCATGTTTCGATCGGGGGCGGGGGGGCGTTGTCGGCCGGCACGGTGCGGCAGCTGAGGCCGTCGAGCACCAGGTCCACGTGCTGCCGGATGAAGGTGTGGCCGTCCAGCGGCCAGGCACCGGCTTCGCAGGCGCCGAGCGAGTGCTTGTGCAGGCACACCATGATCAGCGGCAGCACCAGCGAGTGCACTGCGGCGCTCACGTCGACCGGGCGGAACTCGCCCTGCGCGATGCCGCGCTGCACGATGTCGCCCAGCAGGTGGTGCGCCGGTTCCACCACCTCGCGGGTGTAGAACTCCGAGATCTCGGGGAAGTTGCGCACCTCGGTGATCACCAGCTTGAACACCGCGCCGGCCGGGCTGGCATAGATGCGTTCCCACCACTCGCACAGCACGTTGCGCAGCAAGGCGCTCGCGCTGCCCGAGTAGCCGGCGGCGGCGGCGGCGCCTTCGGCAATGCGCTCGGACAGGCATTGCGCAATCACCGCCTTCAGCAGGTCTTCCTTGCTCGGGAAGTACAGGTACAGCGTGCCCTTGGACACCCCGGCGCGGGTGGCCACCTCCTCGGCACGGGTGGCGGCAAAACCCTTCTCGACGAACAGCGCCAGCGCCGCATCGAGCAGCTCTTGCGGGCGTGCTTCCTTGCGGCGGCGGCGGGGCGGGGCGTCGGCGGTACTCATGGGTTACTGACTGACCGGTCAGTAATGTACGACGCCCGACATGGCCGGTCAACCCGGGTGGCTATGATGCGCAGCTTTGCATCGAGCGGAGTGGCTGTGGACTGGGTATTGCTGTTGAAGGCCGCGATCATGGGCATGGTCGAGGGCCTGACCGAGTTCCTGCCGATCTCGTCCACCGGGCACCTGATCCTGGCCGGCTCGTTGCTGGATTTTGCCGACGCCAAGGCCAAGGTGTTCGACATCGCGATCCAGACCGGCGCGATCCTGGCCGTCATCATCGTGTACTGGCAGCGCCTGCGTGACACGGTGCTGCAGCTGCCCAACAGCCCCGCCGCGCGCCGCTTCGTGGCCAACGTTGCCATCGGCTTCCTGCCCGCCGTGGTGCTGGGCCTGCTGTTCGGCAAGGCGATCAAGGCCCACCTGTTCAACGCGCCGGTGGTGGCCAGCACCTTCATCCTGGGCGGTGTGATCATCCTGTGGGCCGAGCGCCGGCCGCCATCCAGCGTGCGCCTGGCCGAGGTGGACCAGATGGGCGCCTGGGACGCGCTCAAGGTGGGCCTGGTGCAATGTCTCGCGATGATTCCGGGCACCAGCCGTTCAGGGGCCACCATCATCGGCGGCATGCTGCTGGGCCTGTCGCGCAAGGCCGCCACCGACTTCAGCTTCTTCCTCGCGATCCCCACCCTCATCGGCGCCGGCGTCTACAGCCTGTACAAGGAGCGCGC
The DNA here is from genome assembly GCA_016213205.1 of Burkholderiales bacterium. Taxonomy (GTDB): domain Bacteria; phylum Pseudomonadota; class Gammaproteobacteria; order Burkholderiales; family Burkholderiaceae_C; genus Pseudaquabacterium. The sequence goes on along the minus strand of JACRAZ010000060.1, from coordinate 129,072 downwards.
CCACCTGGCGGCCTCCGATGCGCCGCTGTTCGGCGTGGGGCTGGTGGTGTCCTTCATCTTCGCGTGGCTGTGCGTGCGCTGGTTGCTGCGCTACATCGCCACCCACACTTTCACGCCCTTCGCGTGGTACCGCATCGCCTTCGGCGGCGTGGTGCTGCTGACCTACTTCACCGGCTGGGTGGCGTGGGCCGATTGATCAGGCCGCCGGCGTGTCATTGCGCCTGAACACCAGGTCCCAGACACCGTGGCCCAGGCGCTGGCCACGCGCCTCGAACTTGGTCAGCGGCCGCAGTTCAGGCCGCGGGGCATAGCCCTCGGCGGTGTTGCTCAGCATCGGGCAGTCGCCCAGCACCTGCAGCATCTGCTCGGCGTAGTCCTGCCAGTCGGTGGCGCAGTGCAGCGTGGCGCCGGGCTTCAGGCGCGAGGCCAGCAGCGCCACCAGCGGCGGCTGGATCAGGCGGCGTTTGTGGTGGCGCTTCTTGTGCCAGGGGTCGGGGAAGAAGACATGCACGCCATCGAGCGACGCCGGGGCCAGCATGTGCTGGAGCACCTCCACCGCGTCGTGCTGCACGATGCGCAGGTTGTCGAGGCCGCTCTCGCCGATGTGCTTGAGCAAGGCGCCCACGCCGGGCTCGTGCACCTCGACGCCCAGGAAGTCGACATCCGGCCGCGCCGCGGCGATCTGCGCGGTGGCGTCGCCCATGCCAAACCCGATCTCCAGCACCAGCGGCGCGCTGCGGCCGAACACCGTGGTGGCCTCCAGCACGGCAGGGCGGTAGGGCAGCACGAAGCGGGGCCCCAGGTCCTGCAGCGCCCGCTGCTGCCCGGTGCCCATGCGCCCGGCGCGCAGCACGAAGCTGCGGATGGGCCGCCGCGGTGCGGCGGCGGCGGAAGAGTCGTCGGATTCGCTCATCGGATGATCTGGGGAAGACGCCGGCCGTTCTTCGGTTGATCGGCAGGCCCCGCCCGCGCTAGGCTGGCAGGGTGCGAGATTCTGCCCGAAGCCCCCTGCGCCAAGACCCGCCCGCCGTAGCGCGCCGGCGCCTGCTGGCCGCCGCCAGCGGGTGGTTGCTGGTGGGCAATGGCGCCCCGGCGCCTGCGTGGGGGCTGGCAGGGCCGCTGGCGCGGCCCGCGGCGTCGGCACCGACGGTGGTGGACTGGAGCGGCGTGCCCACCGCCCTGCGCAACTTGCTGGCCGGCGCAGGCCTGCCGGCGGCCAGCATGGGCGTGCAGGTGCAGGAGGTGGAGGGCCGCAGCCGCGTGCTGGCGGCGCTGAACCCCGAGCAGCCCTACCAGCTGGCCTCCACCGCCAAGGTGGTGACCGCGCTCGCCGCGCTGGACATGCTGGGGGCCCAGTACCGCTGGCGCACCTACGCCTTCACCAACGGCCCGCTGCACAACGGCCGCCTGCTCGGCGACCTGCTGATCGTTGGTGGCGGCAATGCCCGGCTGCGTTCGGCCGACCTGCGTGAGTGGTTCCAGCGCCTGCAGGCCCAGGGCCTGCACGAGGTGCTGGGTGACATCGTGCTCGACCGCTTCGCCTTCCGCCTGCGCGAGGACGACCACGCCAACACGCCACCGCCGGCGGCGGACCGGCCACATCACCTGCGGCCCGATGCGCTGACGCTGGATGAAGGCGTGCTGCAGGTCACGGTGCAGGGCGCCCCGCGCGGCAAGCCGCAGCTGAGCCTTTCGCCCCCGCTGGCCGGTGTGCGCCTGGTCAACGAGCTCTCGGCCGGTGGGTCCGGGGGCTGCGCGGTGTGGGCGCAAACCGCCTCGGCCCCGGACAAGTCCGGGCCCCGTGCCCCCACGCTGGCGGTGCGTGGCAACTGGTCGGCCGGTTGCGGCGCGCGCGAGATCACGCTGTCGCCGCTGTCGCACGAGGAGTTCACCGTGCGCGCCATCGAGGGCCTGTGGCGCGAGGCCGGCGGCCGGCTGCGCGGCCGGGTGCTGGACAAGCGCCTGCCCGACCGTGAATCGCTGCTGCCCATCGGACCGGATGGCGAGCCCCAGCTGCCGTTTTCGGTGCACCTGTCCGAGCCGCTGCCGCAGGTGATCCGCGAGATCAACAAGACCAGCGACAACATGGCCGCGCGCAACCTGATGCTGTCGCTGGTGCGCGGCTTCCCCGCACGCGCCGCAACGATGGTCGAGGCGCGTCAGCGTGTCGACGGCTGGCTGCGCCGCCAGGGCCTGCAGCAGGGGGACATCTCGCTCGAGAACGGCTCGGGCCTCTCGCGTGGCGAACGCGGCAAGCCCCGCGCGATGGTGCAACTGCTGCGCAACGCGTGGGCCTCACGGCAGGCGCAGGCCTTCATCGATTCACTGCCGATCGCCGGCATCGACGGCACCCTGGCCCACCGCATGACACGCGGCCATGCCACCGGCGCGGCGTTCCTGAAGACGGGCACCCTGCTGGACACCCGGGCACTGGCCGGCTACGTGAGATCGGCCAGCGGCAAGACCTATGCGGTGGCGGCCCTGGTCAACCATCCGGAAGCCCAGCGTGCCACACCAACACTGGACGCATTGATCGAATGGGTGGCCCGCAATGGGTAATAATCGGCGCCCTCGGCGGGTGTAGTTCAATGGTAGAACGGCAGCTTCCCAAGCTTCATACGAGGGTTCGATTCCCTTCACCCGCTCCAGATGCACAAGGGCCCCGACGGGGCCCTTTCCATTGCGGCGCCCGGCAGGGCGCCGAACACCCGGTTGAGGGCTGCAGCCCGCAGGTCATCGGGTAGTTCCGTCTGCCGCGCAGCAACCCGCTCGGGCATCATGCCGGGGCGATGAACGACCCGATCCAACTGCTGCACGTGGGCCCCGGCGCCCCCGATCTGAGCACCTCGCCATTCGGCCCTTTTGTCGTTACGGCGCTGGCCGATCTGGACGAACTCGCGCAGGCGCTGGGCGGCCAGGGCTGCGACGCCATCGTGCTGCAACTGGAAGCCCCAGGGGGTGCGGCGGCGCTGGCGCGCTGGACAGGTTTGTCACGTGCCGTGCTGGAGGCGGCGCTGGTCGTGGTGGCACCGGAACCCGAGGCGACCGATGCGCTGCGCCTGATGCGCCTGGGCGTGCAGGAGGTGCTGCCCCGGCGCGAGGCCGCGCCCGAAACCCTGGCACGGGTGGCGCGCATGGCGGTAGAACGCAAGCGGGCCGAGCGCGCGGCGCGCAAGGCCTATGCCACCGATCTGGCCACCGGCCTGCCCAACCATGCGCAGCTGATGGAACACATGACCCACCTGCTGGCGCTGCGCGAGCGCGAGCCCGCGGCGATGGCGGTGCTCGCGGTGCGGCTGGAGGGGCTGGGGGTGGCCGAGGCGCGCCTGGGCACCGAATCGGCCAATGTGCTGCGGCGCAAGGCCGCCGTGCGCCTGCGATCCGGCCTGCGGGCCAGTGACGTGGTGGCCTCGCTCGGCGGCGACAGTTTCGCGGTGCTGCTGGCCTGGATCGACGACCAGGCCGCGGCCGATGGGGTGGCGGGCAAGCTGGCGCAGGCGCTGCAGCGCCCCTTCAATGTCGCCGGGCAGGACATGAGCCTGGCCGTGCGCGTGGGTGTCGGCCAGTACCCGGCCCACGGCAAGGACGCCGATGGCCTGCTGCGCCGCGCCCTGGCCCAGGCCGCCGGTGCCGCGGGTGCAGGCCTGGGGGGCGCCGCGCCGCGCGGCCCCGCGCTCGGCATGCCGGCGGCCAACGACGAAGACTGAGGGTCGCGGCCCCTGGCCGCGCTTGCCACCCCGGCTTCGCGCCAAGGCCTCGCGGCGCAAGCGCGAGGCGAGCGCCGCAGGCGTTACTTCAGGATGTCGCCCAGGCAGAGGTACTTGATCTCGACGTAGTCGTCCATGCCCTGGTGCGCGCCCTCGCGGCCCAGCCCGGATTGCTTGACGCCGCCAAACGGCACTTCGGCGGTCGAGATCAGCCCAGTGTTGATGCCGACCATGCCGTACTCCAGTGCCTCGCCGACGCGGAAGATGCGGCCGATGTCGCGGCTGTAGAAGTAGCTGGCCAGGCCGAACTCGGTGGCATTGGCCATCTCGATGGCCTCGGCTTCGGTGCTGAACCGGAACACCGGCGCCACCGGGCCGAAGGTTTCCTCCTTCGCGCACAGCATCTCGCCGGTGACATTGGCCAGCACCGTGGGCGTGTAGAAGCGCTCGCCGATGCGCTGGCCGCCCACCACGATGCGTGCGCCCTTGGCCACCGCATCGGCCACGTGGCCCTCCACCTTGGCGATGGCCTGGTCGTCGATCAACGGGCCCTGGTTCACCCCGGCCTCGAAGCCGTTGCCCACCTTGATGCCCTGGGCCTTGGCGGCGAGCTTCTCGACGAAGGCGTCGTAGACACCATCCTGCACGTACAGCCGGTTCGCGCAGACGCATGTCTGGCCGGCGTTGCGGTACTTGCTGACCATGGCACCCTCGACGGCGCTGTCGAGATCCGCATCGTCGAACACGATGAACGGCGCGTTGCCGCCAAGCTCGAGGCTGAGCTTCTTGATCGTCGGCGCGCACTGGCGCGCGAGGATGCGGCCCACCTCGGTGGAGCCGGTGAACGAGAGGTGGCGCACCACGTCGCTGCTGCACAGCACCTTTCCGATCTCGATCGAGTTCTCGCCATCGGCGCTGATCACGTTCAGCACGCCGGCGGGCATGCCGGCACGCTGCGCGAGTTCGGCCACCGCCAGCGCCGACAGCGGCGTCTGCTCGGCGGGCTTGATCACCACCGGGCAACCCGCGGCCAGCGCGGGCGCCACCTTGCGGGTGATCATCGCGATCGGGAAGTTCCACGGCGTGATCGCCGCGCACACGCCGATGGGCTGCTTGATGACCAGGTAGCGCTTGTTGTTGTCGGTGGTGGGGATGGTTTCGCCGTAGACGCGCTTGGCCTCTTCGGCAAACCACTCGATGAAGCTGGCGCCGTAGCCCGCCTCGCCACGGGCCTCGGCCAGCGGTTTGCCCTGCTCGGCGGTCATGATGCGGGCCAGGTCATCGGCATGCTGGTGCAGCAGCGCGAACCACTTCATCATGATCGCGGCCCGTTCCTTGGCCGTCTTGTTGCGCCAGGGGTTCCAGGCGCGCTCGGCAGCGACGATGGCGTTGTGGCAATCCACCGGCCCCAGGTTGGCCACCTCGGCCAGCTTCAGGCCGGTGGCGGGGTCGGTCACATCGAAGCGGCTCGCACCGGCCACCCACTCGCCGCCGATCAACGCGTCGGTCTTCAGCAGGCTGGGGTCGTTCAGGGTCGCCAGCGGCGAGGTGCTCATGTCCATGCGGTGTCTCCAGGCGGTTCGGAGCGAACTCTACTGCGCCGGCCGCGGCGCCGTGTGAGCAGGCTCAAGCCGCCCCGGGCGGCCTCACACCGCCTGGATGGCCAGCCGCCCGTGCTGCGCCTGCAGGGTGCGGGCGAGCAGGGCGGTCACGGCATACACCGCTTCTATGTGGGGGGTGGGCGTGTCGGTGATGCGCCCCAGTTCCAGCACCGCGCCCACCAGCGCCTCCAGCTCGAGCGCGCGGCCGCGTTCCACGTCCTGCAGCATCGAGGTCTTGTGCGCGCCCACGGCTTCGGCGCCGGCGATGCGCTTGTCGATGGAGAGCTTGAACTCCACGCCCAGCTTCTGGGCCAGGGCCTGGGCCTCGGCCATCATTGCGGCGGCCAGTGCCCGGGTGGGCGCGAAACGGCAGATGTCTTCCAGCGTGGCGTGGCTGAGCGCCGAGATCGGGTTGAAGCACAGGTTGCCCCAGAGCTTGACCCAGAGTTCGGCCCGGATGTCGCGGCTGACGGGGGCCTTGAAGCCGGCGCGCATCATCACCTGCGAAAGGGCCTCGATGCGTTCGCTGCGGCTGCCGTCCAGCTCGCCCAGCGTGAAGCGGTTGCCTTCGATCAGGCGCACGACGCCTGGCGCCACCAGTTCGGCCGCCGGGTAGACCACGCTGCCGATGATGCGCTCGGGCTCGATGGCCGCAGCCAGTGCGCCGCCGGGGTCCACGCTGTCGAGCACGCGGCCTTCGAACGGGCCGCCCAGGCGCTGGAAGTACCACCAGGGCACACCGTTGATCATGGTCACCAGCAGGGTCTGGGGGCCGAACAGCGCGCGCAGGTCGGGCAGCAGCTCGCGCACTTGGTGCGCCTTCACGGTGAGCAGCACCACGTCCTGCGGCCCGGCCTCGGCCATGTGCTGCACGGCGCGGGCGGTGGGGGCCTCAAGGGTGTTGCCGTATTCGAGCTGCAGGCGGAAGCCGTGCGCCTGGATCGCGGCCAGGTTCTGGTTGCGCGCGATGAAGACCACCTCTTCGCCGGCTTGCGCCAGCCGTGCACCCAGCAGGCCGCCGATGGCGCCGGCTCCGACGATTGCGAACTTCATGGCGCAGTGGCTCCGGCATCGGCGGCGCGCTCGCGCGCCCGGTAGTGGCGCTTGAGCGCGGGAATCACCGGCCACAGCAGCAGCACCAGCGACAGGCTCATCAGCGCGCCCACCAGCGGCCCGGACCAGAAGATCGACAGGCTGCCCTGGGACGAGAGCATCGACTGGCGGAAGTTGGTCTCGGCCATGTCGCCCAGCACCAGCGCCAGCACCAGCGGCGCGAGCGGGTACTTGAGCTTCTTGAACAGGTAACCGAAGACGCCGAAGACCAGCATCATCACCACGTCGAACATCGAGCTGTGCACCGTGTAGGCGCCGATGGCGCACACGACGATGATCACCGGCGCGATCACCGCGAACGGGATGCGCAGGATCGCCGCCCACCAGGGCACGGTGGTCAGCACCACCAGCAGGCCGACGATGTTGCCCAGGTACATCGAGGCGATCAGGCCCCAGACGAAGTCCTTCTGCTCGATGAACAGCATCGGCCCCGGCTGCAGGCCCCAGATCAGCAGGCCACCCAGCAGCACGGCCGCGGTGGGCGAGCCGGGAATGCCCAGCGTGAGCATCGGCAGCAGGGCCGAGGTGCCGGCGGCGTGCGCCGCGGTCTCGGGCGCCACCACGCCTTCGATCGCGCCCTTGCCGAAGCTGTCCGGGTTCTTGGACAGGCGGCGCGCCATGCCGTAGCTCATGAACGAGGCGGGCGTGGCGCCGCCGGGCGTGATGCCCATCCAGCAGCCGATGGCGGTGGCGCGCAGGAAGGTCTTCCAGTGCCGCAACAGCAGGCCCCAGGTCTGCCACACCACGCGCGGGTTGATGCGGGCACTCTGGCCCTTGAAGGCCAGGCCTTCCTCCATCGTGAGCAGGATCTCGCCAATGCCGAACAGGCCGATCACCGCGATCAGGAAGTCGAAGCCCTTCAGCAGCACCGTGGTGCCGTAGGTCATGCGCAGCTGGCCGGTGACGCTGTCCATGCCCACCGCGGCCAGGGCAAAACCCAGCAGCATGGCCGCCAGCGTCTTGAGCGGCGGCTCCTTGCTCATGCCCACGAAGCTGCAGAAGGTGAGGAACTGCACCCCGAACATCTCGGCTGGCCCGAAGTTCAGCGCGAACTTCGCCAGCAGCGGCGCGAGGAAGGTGATCAGGATCACCGCGAACAGCGCGCCCACGAACGACGAGGTGAAGGCGGTGGTCAGCGCCTGCGCGGCGCGGCCCTGCTGGGCCATCGGGAATCCGTCGAAGGTGGTGGCCACCGACCAGGGCTCGCCGGGGATGTTGAACAGGATCGAGGTGATCGCGCCGCCGAACAGGGCACCCCAGTAGATGCACGACAGCATGATGATCGCCGAGGTCGGGTTCATCGAGAAGGTCAGCGGCAGCAGGATGGCCACACCGTTGGCACCCCCCAGCCCGGGCAGCACGCCGATCAGCACCCCCAGCGTGATGCCGATCAGCATGAAGCCCAGGTTGGGCAGGGTGGCCGCGACGGCGAAGCCGTGCAGCAGGTTGCTCACTTCATCCATCGGTTTGCCTTCAGAAGCCGAGCCAGCGCTCGATGGGGCCCTTGGGCAGTGGCACCGTGAACCACCGTTCGAACACCAGGAACAGCACCACCGGCACCGCCACCGCCACCAGCGCCGTCATCCACCAGGCAAAGCGTCCATGGCGCCGCATGAAGTAGGCGATCAGCACGATCGAGGCCAGGTAGATGCCCAGCGGGGCGATCAGCGCGACATAGATGCCCATCGGCCACAGCACGGCCCACACCCCGGCAGCCTCGGTGCGGCCGACGAATACCCGCTGGTCGCGCCGCCAGCGCCGCAGCTGGCCGATCAGCAGCGCGCCGCTGGTCAGCGCCAGCCCGAGGCCGATGTAGAAGGGAAAGTAGCCGGCACGGGGCCCGTCGCTGGCCCACCCATGGCCCACGCGCAGGCTGTCCGCGATGACCAGCAGCGCCAGCGCGAACAGCACCGCCGCCACGATCGTCTCCGGCCAGCGTGTGGCCAGCCCGCGCCCGCTTTCCGAGGCATCGTTCATCGCAGACTCCTACTTCAAAACGGCGCCCATCAGGGCCTGGCGATCAGCTTGGCCTCGCGCATCAGCACGCGGTGGTAACTCTCGTTGCGGTCCAGCCACTCGGTGTAGCTCGGGCCGGTCATGGCGGTCTGCCGGAAGGCGCCCTTGGCCATCAGCTCGCGCCACTCCGGCAGCGCGCGCACGCGCTCGAGCAGCTGCACGTAGAAGGCCTGCTGCTCGGGGGTGTTCTTGGCGGCCATGAAGAAGCCGCGCAGCATCAGGTACTGCGCCGGGATGCCGGCCGACATGCAGGTCGGGATCTCGTTCCAGGATTGCCCGTTGGACAGCTTGGCCGGGTAGTCCAGCCGGGCGCCATCGAACACGCACAAGGGCCGGAGCTTGCCGCTGCGCCACAAGGCTTCGGCCTCGATCGGGTTGTTCACCGTGAGGTCCACCTCGCCGGCGGCCAGTGCCTTGGCCACATCGCCACCGCCCTTGAGCGGCACGTACTGGATGCGTGTGGCGGCCGCGGTCTCCAGCAGCACGCTGATGAGCTGGTCTTCCTGCTTGCTGCCGGTACCGCCGAGCTTGAAGCTGCCCGGCGGCCGTTCACGCAGTGCGGACAGCAGCGCCTGCGGGGTCTTGTAGGCCGACTGCGCGTTGACCCACAACACGAACTGGTCGAGCGCCATCATCGACACCGGCGTCAGTTCGCGCCAGTTGAACTGCACCCCGGTGGCCAGCGGCACTGTGAACAGGCTCGACAGCGTGATGATCAGCTTGTGCGGGTTGCCCTTGGCCTCGCGCACGGCCAGCAGGCCGTCGGCGCCGGAGTTGCCCGCCATGTTCACGACCTTGATCGGCTGCCGCATCAGGCCGTGCTTGGCCACCACCTCCTGGACGAAGCGGGCCATCTGGTCGGCGCCACCGCCGGTGCCGGCCGGCACGACGATCTCCACCGGCTGCGTGGGCTCCCAGGCATGGCACAGCGTGGCGGCGGCCAGTCCCAGGGCCGTGGCCGCTGCGCGCAGGCCGCTGAGGAAACGGGGCCCTGCGGGGTCGGTGTGCTGCATCGTCTGGGCTCACTGCGCCATGAAGCCCGATTGCTTCATCAGCTCACGGTGCATGTGTTCGTTCTTGGCCACCCAGTCGAAGTAGGCCTGGCCACTCATCGTGGTCTGGCGGAAGGCGCCCTTTTCCATGAACTCCTTCCAGTCGGGCGTGGCGCGCACCTTGCCCAGCAGATCGACGTAGAACGCGAGCTGCTCCTTGCTGACGTTCGGCGGCATGAAGATGCCACGCAGCATCAGGTACTCCACCGGCAGGCCGGCGGACGCGCAGGTGGGGATGTCCTGCCAGGACATGCCGTGAGAGAGCTTGGCGGGGTAGGGCAGGCGCACGCTGTCGAACACGCACAGTGCACGCAGCTTGCCGGCGCGCCAGTGCGATTCGGCTTCGATCGGGTTGTTCACGGTGGCCGACACGTGCTTGCCCACCAGTTGCACCGCCACCTCGCCGCCGCCCTTGTAGGGGATGTAGGTCATCTTCTTGCCGGCCACGTTTTCCAGCATCACGGTGATGATCTGGTCTTCCTGCTTGGAGCCGGTGCCACCCATCTTCAGCGTGTTGTTGGGCTGCGACTTGAGCGCATCGAGGAAGTCCTTGGCCGTCTTGTAGGGCGACTCGGCATTGACCCACAGCACGAACTGGTCGAGCGCCATCATCGACACCGGCGTCAGGTCGCGCCAGTTGAAGGGCACGCCGGTGGCCAAGGGCGTGGTGAACAGGTTCGACAGCGTGATGATCAGCCGGTGCGGATCGCCCGACGAGCCCTTGACCTCCAGGAAGCCCTCGGCCCCTGCGCCGCCGCTCTTGTTGACGACGACGATCGACTGCTTCATCAGCTTGTGCTTGGCCACCACGCCCTGGATGAAGCGGGCCATCTGGTCGGCGCCGCCGCCGGTGCCGGCCGGCACCACGAACTCCACCGGCTTGGTCGGCTCCCAGGGTGCGGCGGCAGCAGTACCCAGCAGGCCACAGGCGGCCATGGCGAGCGTGAGGGACTTGATCCAGGACTTCTTCATGGCTTGACTCACAGGAGGGTGTGCAAAGGGATAGGTCATGACAAAGCCATGCCGGCCTCTTGCGGGCCGGTCAGGCTTGACCTCGGGGGACGCGCAGGCAGACCTACGCGGCCGGCATGCTAGACGAGCCCAAGCTTCTGGGCCAGACCAATTCGTTGCAATTTGCCAGTGGCGCCCTTCGGGATCTCGGGCATGAACAGGATCTTCTTCGGCACCTTGAAATCGGCCGCGCGCTGGGCCACGAACTCCTGCAGCGCACGCTCGGTCAGGGTCATGCCTTCACGCAGCACCACCGCGGCGGCCACCTCCTCGCCGAGCTTGGCGTGGGGCATGCCGAAGGTTACGACCTGTTGCACTGCGGGGTGGTCCATGATGATCTCGTCCACCTCGCGCGGGCTCACCTTCTCGCCGCCGCGGTTGATGATCTCCTTCAGGCGGCCGGTGATGGTGATGTAGCCCTCGGCATCCATCTGCCCCTGGTCGCCGGTGCGGAACCAGCCGTTCGTGAAGGCTTCGGCATTGGCCTTGTCGTTGTTCTCGTAGCCGGCCGTGACGTTGGGGCCGCGGATCACGATCTCCCCGGTGGCGCCGGCCGGCAGCAGCGCGCCGTCGGTGTCCATGATGGCCACCTCGGGCCCCGCGGCGATGCCCACCGTGCCCGGCTTGCGCACCGCCGGGGGCAGCGGGTTGGAGGCCATCTGGTGGGTGGCCTCGGTCATGCCGTAGGCCTCGATCAGCGGCGCGTGGAAGATGTCTTCCAGCTCCTTGATCACTTGCGGCGGCATCGACGACGACGAGGAGCGCAGGAAGCGCAGCGGGTGCCGCGCAATGATCTCGGCATTGCCCTTTGCGCGCGAGACGATGGCCTGGTGCATCGTGGGCACCGCCGTGTACCAGGTGGGCGCGGCCTCGTCCATCCAGGCGAAGAACTTCAACGCATTGAAGCCCGGGGTGCAGAACACCGTGGAGCCGGCGGACAAGGGTGCCAGCACGCCGGCGATCAGGCCGTGGATGTGGAACAGAGGCATCACGTTCAGGCCGCGATCGGCGGCGCTGAACCGCAGCGTGCGCGCGATGTGGCGGGCCGAGGCCACCAGGTTGCGCTGCGACAGCGGCACGATCTTCGGCCGCGAGGTGGTGCCCGAGGTGTGCAGCACCATCGAGACGTCGCCAGGTTCGGCCCAGGCCGGCGCCGCAGCGGGGGCACTGGCCGCCACGCCCCGCGGCACCAGCCGGAAGGCGCCGGCCGGGGCATCGGCATCGACCACCAGGTCGACCACGCGCACGCCCATCTTCTGGGCGACGTCGATCGCCGGCGAGGCGCTGCCGGCCTCGACGATCAGCGCCTTCGCGTTCAGGTCGGACAGGTAGAACTCGAACTCGTCGGTACGGTAGGCGGGGTTCAGCGGTGCGCTGGCCACGCCGCAGGCGCAGGCCATGAAGCAGCAGGCCATCTCGGGGCCGTTGTTCAGCACGATCGCCACGCGGTCGTTGCGGCCGATGCCCAGGCCGTTGAGGGTGCGAAGGGTGTCGGCGATGAGCTGGCGCAGCGCGCCGAAGCGCAGGGCGGGTCGCGCGGGGGCGCCAATGGCCGCGGCGTCATCGGCGCCGGCCCCGAGCAATGCGATGAGGGTGTCGTGTGTCATGCTGGCCGAACTTATAGCCCAGGGCCGGCGCCGGCGCCGCTGGTGCATCTACCGACACGCGGGTGACTACCCGGGCCGCGAGGGGGGGGCAGATAGAATTGCGGCCCATGAAAGCCGCCGACATCCGCTCCACCTTCTTGAAATTCTTCGAGTCCAAGGGCCACCAGGTCGTGGCCTCCTCGCCGGTGGTGCCCGGTGACGATCCGACGCTGCTGTTCACCAATGCCGGGATGAACCAGTTCAAGGACGTGTTCCTCGGCTTCGACAAGCGGCCCTACACGCGCGCCGCCACCTCGCAGAAGTGCATCCGCGCCGGCGGCAAGCACAACGACCTGGACAACGTGGGCTACACCGCGCGGCACCACACCTTCTTCGAGATGCTGGGCAACTTCAGCTTCGGCGACTACTTCAAGAAGGATGCGATCCAGTACGCCTGGGAACTGCTCACCGTGCACTTCAAGCTGCCGGCCGACAAGCTCTGGGTCACGGTGTACGAAGAGGACGACGAGGCCTACGACATCTGGCACAAGACCATCGGCGTGCCCGGCGAGCGCATCGTGCGCATCGGCGACAACAAGGGCGCCCGGTACGCATCCGACAACTTCTGGATGATGGGCGACACCGGCCCGTGCGGCCCGTGCACCGAGATCTTCTACGACCACGGCCCGGACGTGGCCGGCGGCCCGCCCGGCAGCCCCGAGCAGGACGGCGACCGCTACATCGAGATCTGGAACAACGTCTTCATGCAGTTCAATCGCACCGAAGACGGTGTGATGCACAAGCTGCCCAAGCCCAGCGTCGACACCGGCATGGGCCTGGAGCGCCTGGCCGCCGTGCTGCAGCACGTGCACTCGAACTACGAAATCGACCTGTTCGTCACGCTGCTGGCCGCGGCCAAGAAGGCGGTGGACGAGGCCGGCGGCAAGGATTGCGACGCGAGCAGCCCGAGCCTGAAGGTCATCGCCGACCACATCCGCGCCTGCGCCTTCACGGTGACCGACGGCGTGATCCCCGGCAACGAGGGCCGTGGCTACGTGCTGCGCCGCATCGCCCGCCGCGCCATCCGCCATGGCTACAAGCTGGGCGCCCGCACGCCCTTCTTCCACAAGCTGGTGGCCGCGCTCGATGCCGAGATGGGCGAGGCCTACCCCGAACTGCGCCGCGCCGCGCCGCGCGTGACCGAGGTGCTCAAGGCCGAGGAAGAGCGCTTCTTCCAGACCATCCACCACGGCATGGAGATCCTCGAGGCTGCGCTGGCGCACGGCACCAAGGTGATCGATGGCGAAACGGCCTTCAAGCTGCACGACACCTTCGGCTTCCCGGTCGACCTGACCGGCGACGTCTGCCGCGAGCGCGGCGTGAAGGTGGACGAAGAAGGCTTCCAGGTCGCGATGACACGCCAGCGCGAGCAGGCCCGCGCCTCGGCCAAGTTCAAGATGGCGGCGGGCCTGGCCTACAGCGGCACGCCCACCACCTTCCATGGCTACTCGCACCTGCAGTGCGAATCGTCCCAGGTCACCGCGCTGTATGTCGATGGTGCCTCGGTGCCCAGCGTGAAGGCCGGCGACGACTGCGTGATCGTGCTCGACCACACCCCGTTTTATGCCGAAAGCGGCGGCCAGGTGGGCGACTCGGGCGAGCTGCGCAATGCCGTGGCCCGCGTGCTGGTGGACGACACCACCAAGATCCAGGCCGATGTGTTCGGCCACCAGGGCCGCGTGGTCGAAGGCGAGATCAAGGTCGGCGACACCCTGGCCGCCAAGGTCAATGCCGAACTGCGTGCGAAGACCGTGCGCAACCACAGCGCCACCCACCTGATGCACAAGGCCCTGCGCGAGGTGCTGGGCGGCCACGTGCAGCAGAAGGGCTCGCTGGTCAATGCCGATCGCACCCGTTTCGACTTCGCGCACAACGCACCGATGACCGACGAGCAGATCCGCAAGGTCGAGGCGCTCGTCAATGCCGAGATCCTGGCCAATGCGCAGGCGAACGCGGCGGTGATGTCGCTGGACGATGCGCAGAAGAGCGGCGCGATGATGCTGTTCGGCGAGAAGTACGGCGACACCGTGCGCGTGCTCAGCATCGGCTCCAGCAAGGAACTGTGCGGCGGCACGCACGTGCAGCGCACCGGTGACATCGGCCTGTTCAAGATCGTCGCCGAAGGCGGCGTCGCCGCGGGCGTGCGCCGTGTCGAGGCGGTCACCGGCGACAACGCGCTGGCGTACCTGCAGTCGCTGGAATCTACCGTCGGCGGCGTGGCCGGCGCACTGAAAGTCACGCCCGCCGAAGTGTCGGCGCGGGTGGGCAGCGTGCTCGATCAGGTTCGTGCGCTCGAGAAGGAGATTGCCGCGCTCAAGGGCAAGCTGGCCTCGGCCCAGGGCGACGAGCTGCTGGCGCAGGCGGTGGACGTCAAGGGCATCAAGGTGCTGGCGGCCACGCTGGTGGGCGCCGATGCCAAGACCTTGCGCGAGACGATGGACAAGCTCAAGGACAAGCTCAAGACCGCTGCCATCGTGCTGGCGGCCGTGGACGGCGACAAGGTGCAGCTTGCCGCCGGCGTGACGGCCGACAGCGTGGGCAAGGTCAAGGCGGGGGAGTTGGTGAACTTCGTCGCCCAGCAGGTGGGTGGCAAGGGCGGTGGCAAGCCGGACCTGGCCATGGCTGGCGGTACCAACGCCGCGCAACTGCCGCAGGCCCTGGCCTCGGTGCAGGGCTGGGTGGCCGAACGCGTCTGAGCGCGCGGTTCCCCCCCGACGGCCCGCTCACGCGGGCCGAAGCACCCGGCGGCCCGCTCACGCGGGCCGTTTGCATTTCATCCGCCTTGCCGCGAACATGCCGCCCGGGAGATTTGTGATGACCGCGATGCCGATCACCGTGAGACGCGCCACCCAGGCCGATGCCGGCGCCTTTGCCCGCATCATGGGCGATCCCCGGGTGCTGGCCAACCTGATGCAGCTGCCCTACACGAACGAGGAGGTCTGGCGTGACCGCCTGGCCGAGATGCTGGCGCCCGGCAAGCCGGACCTGATGCTGGTGGCCGAGCGCCAGGCCGGCGGCCAGCCGCCCCAGGTGGTGGGCAGTGCGGGCCTGCACCCTTGCGGCCCGGCCCTGCGGCGGCGCCATGCCATGCAGATGGGCATCTCCGTCGATGCCGATGCGCAAGGCCAGGGCGTGGGCACGGCCTTGATGCAGGCCCTGTGCGACTGGTGCGATGGCTGGGGCCAGGTGCTGCGCCTGGAGCTCACGGTGTTCGTCGACAACCTTCGCGCCATCGCGCTGTACGAACGCTTCGGCTTCCAGAAGGAGGGCCTGCACAGGGGTTACGCACTGCGTGATGGCCAGTACATCGACGTGCTGTCGATGGCGCGGCTGCATCCTTCGCCGCCACGCATCGGTGGCGGGCCGGCATCGTGAAGGGGCTCGCGCTGCTGGGCTGGCTGGCCTGCACGCTGGCGCAGGCGGCACCGCAGGCCGTGGAGGTTCCCAGCCTCGACCGGCGCGATGGGGTGGCGCTGCGCCAGCCAGGCTTCTGGTTTCCCGCCACGGTGGCCGGCCCGGCGCCGGCCATGCTGCTGCTGCACGGCTGCGGCGGCCCGTACGACAGCCGTGGCCGGCTCTCGCGCCGCATGCTGGAGTACGCCGAACTGTTGAACGCCCAGGGCCTGCACGTGCTGGTCGCCGATTCGCTCACGCCGCGGGGCGAAAAGGAGCTGTGCACCCAGCGGCTGAAGCAACGCGCCGTCACCCAGGCGAACCGCCGGCGTGACGCGCTCGGGGCGCTGCAGTGGCTGGCCGCACAACCCGGGGTCGACGCAGCGCGCCTGGGGCTGATGGGCTGGTCGCACGGCGGCTCGGCCGTGCTGGCCGCCACGCAGCGTGACCAGGCCGAGGTGATGACCGCGCCGGTGCGCCCGGCCTTCGCCGTGGCCTTCTATCCCGGCTGCAGCGAGCCGCTGAAGCAGGGCTGGCAGCCCGTGGCGCCGCTGCTGCTGCTGCTGGGCGCGGAGGACGACTGGACCCCCGCCGCACCCTGCGAAGCCTTGGCCGCGCAGGCCCGGGCGCCGGGCGTGCAGCTCGCCACCTATGCCGGGGCGTACCACGGCTTCGACGGCACCGCGCCGCTGGTGCTGCGCACCGACGTGCCCAACGGCGTGCGCCCCGGCCAGGGCGTGCACGTGGGTGGGCAGCCGGCTGCGCGTGCCGCATCACGCGAGCGGCTGCTGCAGTTCCTGCACCAACAGCTCGGTGCGCGCTGAGGCGGCGGTCGGATGAACCTGGCACGCCGCACCGTCCTGCCGGCCCTGGTTGCCTGGGCTGTGCCGGCCGCCGCCCACCAGCTGCGCGAATGGCCACGCCATCGGCCAGCACCGCCGCTGCGGCTGCCGGATCTGGAGGGCCGGCCCCATGACATCGCCGCGCTGCGCGACCACCCGCTGGTGCTGAACTTCTGGGCCAGCTGGTGCGAGCCCTGCCGGGCCGAGATGCCTTCGCTCGCCCTGATGGCCCAGCGCCACGAGGCCGAAGGCCTGCGGGTGCTGACGATCAACTACCAGGAGCCCGAGCGCGCGGTGCGCGCCTTCCTCGAGCAACTGGGCACCGACCTGCCGGTGCTGATGGACCGCGATGGCAGCGTCACCAGCGCCTGGACCTCGCGCCTGTTTCCCACCACCGTGCTCGTGGCGCGCGGTGGGCGCCCGCAGCGACAGGTGCTGGGCGAGGTGGACTGGGGCAGCGCCGAGGCCCGCGGCTGGATCACCACGCTGCTGGCCCGGTCGCGGTGACAATGCCGCATCACCTGAACCACTGCCATGCACGCTTCATTCATCGACCGCCGTTCCCTGCTGGCCCTGGCCGCCAGCGCCGCCTTGCCCGCGCAGGCCCAGTCCCGCCGCTTCGAGCCGCAGCCCGGGGCCTGGCGTGAATTCGAGCTCGTCACCCGCATCGAGGTGCGCCAGCCCCGGGGCAGCACCCGCGTGTGGGTGCCGCTGCCCTCGGTGGAGGCCGACTATCAGCAGGTGCTGGGCGACAGCTGGACCGGCACCGCGGCGGCCACCCGCGTGGCCACCGATGGCCGCTACGGTGCCCGCATGCTGGTGGCCGAGTTCGGCGCCGCAACCGTGCCACCGGTGGTGGAGGTCACCAGCCGGGTGCGCACCCGCAGCCGTGCGGTCGACTGGTCGCGCAAGAGCCCGGGGCCGGACAGCGCCGACAGCCTGCGCGCCTGGACCCTCCCCACGGCCCTGATGCCCACCGACGGCATCGTGCGCCAGACGGCGCTTGAGGCCAGCCGGGGCGCCGCCGGCGACCGCGAGAAGGTGCAGCGCATCTACGACTGGGTGGTGCGCAACACCCACCGCGAGCCCAAGGTGCGCGGCTGCGGCGTGGGCGACATCAAGACCATGCTCGAGACCGGCAACCTCAGCGGCAAGTGCGGTGACATCAACGGCCTGTTCGTCGGCCTGGTGCGCGCGGCAGGCCTTCCGGCGCGGGATGTGTACGGCATCCGGCTCGTGCCCTCTGCCTTCGGTTACCGAGAACTCGGTGGCAACTCGGCCAACCTGAAGGGTGCGCAGCACTGCCGCGCCGAAGTGTGGCTGAAGGACCATGGCTGGGTGGCGATGGACCCGGCCGATGTGGGCAAGGTGATGCGGCTGGAGTCGTCCGAATGGCTGAAGGACCCGGCCCACCCGCTGGTGGCGCCGGTGAACAAGGCCTTGTTCGGCGGCTGGGAAGGCAACTGGCTCGCGTACAACACCGCGCACGATGTCAAGCTGCCGGGCAGCGACGGGCCGGCGCTCGGCTTTCTCATGTACCCGCAGTGCGAAAACGCCGCCGGCCGCTACGACCCGCTGGACCCGGACGGCTTCCAGTACACCATCACCGCACGCGAGCTCAAGGCATGATCCCCGTTGCCCGACAAAGCACCGAGGCCGACATCGAGGGCCTGGAGAAGCTGTGCGAACGCCTGGCCGGCTTTGGCGCCGACGTATCGCTCGAATGGGTGGACGGCTTCATGACCGCATTGCTCGCCGGGCGGCGCACCGTGGTGCCCAGCGAATGGCTGCCGGCCATGTTCGACGGTGCATTCGAACGCGCGTTCGGCGACCCCGAGGACATGGAAAAGGGCATGGCGCCGCTGATCGCGCGCTGGAACGTGCTGGCCAGCCAGTTGTACCCGGAGGCCCTGCTCGAAGCCCCCGATGTGCTGCGCATCGCACCGCTGATGATCAGCTACGACGACGCAGCGCGGCAGGAAGTGGTCGACGGCGGCCACATGAGCGCCGAGGAGGCCGAGGCCCTGCTGCAGACCGGCGCACTGTGGGCCGAGGGCTTCCGCGCCGCCACTGAAGCCTTCGCGGCCGACTGGCCCGAGCCCGACATGGACAGCGAAGAAGGCCGCTGGTACGACGACTGCCTGATGCGCGTGATGGCGCTGATGCTGCCGCCGTCCGACCTTGCGGCCTACACCGCCGAGGCCTACCCCGGCGAGACCATCACACGCGAACAGCTGATCGACGACGCCTGCTTCGGCGTGCAGGACCTGCGTGTGTACTGGCTGGACCACGGCCCCAAGCCCGAGACGCGCCGCGTCGAGCCCCGGCCCGGCCGCAACGACCCCTGCCCCTGCGGCAGTGGCAAGAAGTACAAGAAGTGCCACGGCGCCGATTGAGCCCGCACGCGCGCCGGTGCTGCCGGATGGGTTGAATGGCCGTGCGAGCGGCATGAACGGCAGCGGGCCGGGCCGACAATGCCTGGCATCGAAGCAATCGCGGTATGCCCATGACGATCGGATTCGCGTTCAACGAAGTGTTGACCTTGCTGGCGCTGGTGACCGGCACGCTCAGCCTGAGCTGGTGGCTGCAACGCCGGCGCGGCCGCACCGACAAGCCCTGGTGGGCGCATTGGGGCGCCGACCTGTTCGCGGTGGTGCTGCTGGTGTTCACCTGCCGCGTCGCGCTGGCCGACTGGCAGCGTGTGCCCAGCTCGTCGATGGAGCCCACGCTGCGGGTGGGCGACATGCTGCTGATCAACCACCTGGCGTATGGGCCCCGGCTGCCGTTCACCAACACCGCGGTGCCGATGGGGCGGCCCGAGCGGGGCGACATCGCCGTGTTCAGGTTTCCGCCCGACGTTTCGCAGTTCTATGTCAAGCGCATCGTCGCGCTGGCAGGCGACCGTGTCACGTTCCGCGATGGTGGCGTGGCGGTCAACGGGGCGCCGATCGCCCTGAAGGACCTGGGCTGGGGTGCGCACGAGGCCGACCGCGGCCAGCGCCTGCTGCGCGAGACGGTGGCCGGACACGAGCACGAGATCAAGCTCAACCCCTTCGTGCTGGGCCGCCTGCCGATGGGCATTGCCGAGCCTGACTGCCAAAGTGAGCGGCCAGGCGCCTGGCGCTGCACTGTGCCGGCCGGCCACCTGCTGGTGCTGGGCGACAACCGCGACAACTCCGCCGATTCGCGCAGCTGGGGCTTCCTGCCGGAGCGGGAGGTCTACGGCAGGGTCGACCGGGTGCTGTTCAACTACCTCGAGGTCAACCGCTGGTGGCACAAGCCTTCGTAGGTGCCGCGCCGGCCTGCGCTACATTGCCCGCCATGTCGAATCCTCCAGCTCTGGCCGGCCGCCATGTCGTGCTCGGCCTCTCGGGCGGCATCGCCTGCTACAAGTCCGCCGAACTGGTGCGCCTGCTCACCAAGGCCGGGGCCACCGTGCAGGTGGTGATGACCGAGGCCGCCCAGGCCTTCATCACCCCGGTCACGATGCAGGCCCTGTCCGGCCGCCCGGTGGCCACCAGCCAATGGGACGCGCGCGAGCCCAACAACATGGCGCACATCAACCTCTCGCGCGAGGCCGATGCAATCCTGGTGGCGCCGGCCTCGGCCGATTTCATCGCCAAGGTGGCGCAGGGCAGGGCGGACGAACTGCTGTCGCTGCTGTGCGTGGCGCGTCCACTCGAACGCTGCCCGCTGCTGTTGGCCCCGGCGATGAACCGCGAGATGTGGGCCCACCCCGCCACCCGGCGCAACGTGGCGCAGGCCACGGCCGATGGCGCGGTGGTGCTGGGCCCCGGCGCCGGCGACCAGGCCTGTGGCGAGGTGGGTGATGGCCGCATGCTCGAGGCGGAGGAACTGTGCGACGAGCTGATCGCCTTCTTCCAGCCCAAACTGCTGGCGGGGCGCACCGTGCTGATCACGGCCGGCCCCACCTTCGAGGCCATCGACCCGGTGCGCGGCATCACCAACCTGTCCAGCGGCAAGATGGGGTTCGCGATTGCGCGGGCCGCGCAGGAGGCCGGGGCGGCGGTCACGCTGGTGGCCGGCCCGGTGCACCTGCCCACGCCGCGCCACGTGCGCCGCATCGATGTGCGCAGCGCGTTGCAGATGCACGATGCCGTGCTGCCGATCGCTGCCGCGCACGATGTGTTCGTGGCCACCGCCGCGGTGGCCGACTGGCGCCCGGCCGCGTTGGCCGAGCACAAGATCAAGAAGGACGGTGCGCAGCGCACGCCCAGCTTCGAGCTGACCGAGAACCCCGACATCCTGGCCGCGGTGGCGCGCCTGGACCCACGGCCCTACTGCGTGGGCTTCGCCGCCGAGAGCCAGGACCTGGCGCACCATGCGCGCGAGAAGCTGGTGCGCAAGAACGTGCCGCTGGTGGTGGGCAACCTGGGGCCTGCCACCTTCGGCCGCGACGACAACACCCTGCTGCTGGTGGACGCCGCTGGCGAACGCGAGCTCGCCACCGCCGACAAGCTGAGCCTTGCGCGCGAGCTGGTGCGCGAGATTGCGCGCCGGCTGTCACCTTCCTGATCACACCCATGACCACGATCGACGTGAAAGTGCTCGACGCCCGAATGGCCGAGCAACTGCCGCACTACGCCACGCCCGGCAGCGCCGGGCTGGACCTCCGTGCATGCCTGGACGCACCGCTGGAGCTGGCACCCGGCGCCGCGGCGCTGATTCCCACCGGGCTGGCCATCCACATCGGCGATCCCGGCCTGGCCGCGATGATCCTGCCGCGCTCGGGCCTGGGCCACAAGCACGGCATCGTGCTGGGCAACCTGGTCGGGCTGATCGACAGCGACTACCAGGGCCCGCTGATGGTGAGCTGCTGGAACCGCGGCCAGACGGCGTTCACGGTGCAGCCGATGGAGCGCATCGCGCAGATGGTGATCGTGCCGGTGGTGCAGGCGGCCTTCCGCCGTGTCGACGACTTCGCGGCCAGCCAGCGCGGCGAAGGCGGCTTCGGCTCGACCGGCAAGAACTGATCAGTGCAGCTGCGGTGGCGCCGGCGCGGTGGCGAGCACGCTGACCGCGCCGCCATCGGTGACCGAGCGTGCCTCCACCTCGGCCTCGCTGGCCTCGCGCACCGCGATCACCTTCACCTGCAGCTGCAGGGCCATGCCGGCCAGCGGGTGGTTGCCATCCAGCACCACGTGTGAAGGGTAGACCTCGCTGATGGTGTAGATCAGCTCCGGCGGCATGCCGGTGGTCTGCGCGCCTTCGGGCAGGCCGTCGAACTGCATGCCCTCCTCGATGCCCTCGGGGAAAAGGGCGCGGTCCTCGAAGCACACCAATTCGGCGCGGTAGTCGCCGAAGGCATGCTCGGGCTCCAGGTGCAGCAGGGTCTCGAACCCGGCCTGCTGGCCGGCCAGCGCCTCTTCGAGCTTGGGCAGCAGGTCATCACCACCGAAGAAGAACTCGAGCGGCTCGGTCAGCTCGTCGATGGCCTGGCCTTGGGCATCGGCCAGCACCCATGTGAGGCTGACGACGCAGGGATCGTTGATCAACATCACGGCATGATCGCATATCCGTCCGGCGACAATCCCGGCCATGGATGTGAACGCACCGACCCCATTGCTGGGGGGCTTGTCGCCCTCGCAATTCATGCGCCGCCATTGGCAGAAGAAGCCCTTGCTGGTGCGGCAGGCCTGGCCGGGCGTGCGTCCGCCGCTGGAGCGCACGGCGCTGTTTGCGCTGGCCGGCGACGAGGCGGTCGAATCACGTTTGCTGACCCAGTTCGATGGCCGCTGGCGCCTGCGCCATGGCCCCTTCGCGCGCCGGTCCATCCCGCCGCTGAGCCGTGGGCAGTGGACCCTGCTGGTGCAGGGCCTGGATCTGCACGTGCAGGCGGCGCACGAAATGCTTTCGCGCTTTCGTTTCGTGCCGGAGGCAAGGCTGGATGATCTGATGATTTCGTACGCCACGCCAGGCGGGGGCGTCGGGCCGCACCTGGATTCCTACGACGTGTTCCTGCTGCAGGTGCACGGGCGGCGCCGCTGGCGCATCGGGCCGGTGGCGGACCGCAGCCTGGTCGACGGGCTCCCGGTGAAGATCCTGCGCGACTTCAAGCCGACGGAAGACGTCGTGCTGGAGCCTGGCGACATGCTCTACCTGCCGCCACTGTGGGGGCACGACGGCATTGCGGTCGACGAGTGCATGACCTGCTCGGTGGGCTTCCGTGCCGCCACCGCGACCGAGCTCACGCAGGAACTGCTGCAGCGCATGGCGCAGGATCTCGAAGCGCCCGCCCGCGATTCGATCTACCGTGACGCCGCGCAGGCGGCCACCGCGACACCCGGTCAGGTGCCGGCCACATTGCAGGCGTTCGCACGGGCCGCGCTCGAGCGGGTGCTGGCCGATCCCCGTGCCCTGGACCGCGCCCTGGGGGCGATCGTCAGCGAGCCCAAGCCACGCGTGTGGTTCCAGGCTGGCGATGGGCTGCCGGTATCCCCGGTGGCCGTGCTGCTGGACCGGCGCAGCCGCATGGTCTATGACGATCGCCATGTGTTCATCAATGGCGAGGCCTTCGTGGCCGGCGGTCGCGATGCACGGCTGATGCGGACCCTGGCCGATGATCGCCGACTGGAGGCCCGGGCCGTGGCGCGCCTGAGCGCGGGTGCGCGAGCGCTGCTCGATGAGTGGGCCGAGGCCGGTTGGGTGCATGCCGAGGAGGGTGCTCATGGATGACGCCGGACCCTTGATCATCGAAGGGCGCGAGGCCCTGCGGCAGGCACTGCGCGGCGCGCTCCTCGGTTTGGGCGAGAACCCCGCGCGGGTGATGTGGTGGGTGGCGCCGGACTATCTCGAATGGCCGCTGGACGAGCCGGGTGTGCTCGATGCGCTGACGCGGTGGGCGCGGCCGCACGGCCGCCTGCTTCGCATGGTGGGTCTGGACTTCGAGTCAGTGTCCCGGCATCACCCGCGGTTCACGGACTGGCGGCGCCAATGGGCTCATCGCTTCGAGGCTTTGCGGCCGGTGGACGACGAGCGGGCCGAACTGCCCACGCTCATGCTGGCGGGCCAGCAGGCGATCGAGGTGCTGGACCGTGACCGCTGGCGCTCACGTTGGCTGCGCACGCCCTCCGAATGGCGCGCACTGCAGGAGCAATGTGAGGCGATTGCGCAACGTTGCGAGCCCGCTTGGCCTTCAACTATGTTGGGGCTCTAGGGTTCATCCCTAGCGTTGCTATAATCTTTGGCTGGGCTTCTGAAAGGCTCGAGCTTTCTCAAGCCTGGATTCTCGACAAAGTCTGCATTGCAGGATAAGTCAGATCCATTACCGGTAATCTGTCGACACTTTTCACTGAGGACACAAATGAACAAGTCGCTCCTGTTGGCTTCCCTGGTTGCTGCCGTCGCACTGGCTGCCTGTGGCAAGAAGGAAGAAGCTCCGGCCCCCGCGCCCGCTCCGGCTGCTGCGCCCGCTCCCGCCCCGGCCCCGGCTTCGGCCCCGGCTGATGCCGCTTCCGCCGCTGCCTCGCCGGCTGCTGACGCCGCCGCTTCGGCTGCCGCCGCTGCTGCCAGCAAGTAATCGGCTGACGCAAGCGACAAGAAAAAGCCGCCCTTGGGGGCGGCTTTTTTGTGCCTGCGCGACGCGGGCTGCACCTTGAAGGGCCGGCGCACAGGGCCGGCCATGCGGTGCTTTACTTCAATTCGTCAACCAGGCGCGAGACGATCACCTTGGCGGCTTCGCCATTGTCGGCTTCGCCCTGGTTGTTCAGCACCGAAACCAGTGTCTTGCCGCCAGCGGCCTTGACCGTGAGTCGGTAGCGCTGCAGCGTGGCCTGGCCCTTGTCGCCACCGAAGAGCTTGCTGAAGAAGCCCGGCTCCTCCTGCCCGGCGAGCTTCGGGTCGACATAACGCACGTAGTACAGGCCCGCGCTGCGGTCGCGGTCCTCCACGGTGAAGCCACCGCGGTCCAGTGCCAGGCCCACGCGGCGCCACGCGCGGTCGAAGGCCTCGTCCACCTCCATCGCCGCCCCCGGCTGGCCGGCCAGCAACCGGGCGCGTGCAGGCCCCGCGGCAACCGCCGGCACACTGGGTGTGGCCACGGCGGCGCGTGCCACCTCTTCCTTGGCACCCAGGCGGACCATCAGCCGCGACAGGAATTCGGCCTCGAGTTCCCGATCGGCCGGGCGCGGCTGCCAGGCGGTGGTTTCCTTGCGGTCGCTGTTGTAGACCTCGACCATGCCCCGGTGCGTGATGAACACTTCGCTGCCGGTGCCCACGCGTTCGATGCGGGTTCTGAATTTGTCGCGCTCGCCGGTGTCGAACATCGAATTGAACACCCGGCCGATCATGCCGCGGATGAAGTCCTGTGGCAGCTTGGCGCGGTTTTCGGCCCAGTCGGTCTCGAGCAGGCCGATCTGCGGATTGTCCAGCGTCAGCGAGAAGCCCCGCTCGAGCCAGAAACTGCGCACCTGGGGCCAGATCTGCTCCGGCGGCAAAGTGCTGGCCAGCCAACGCTGGTTGCCTTGGCGTTCGACGCGGAACTCGCCCAGTGACGACGGCGCCACCACTGGCGTGGTCGTCGGCGCGGCCGAACCCGCGCTGCCGGCCTGCATGGCCGAGGCGCTGACACTGCCGGACTGCGGCAGGTACCGCCCGTCGCGCGCCAGTTGCGTCAGGTCGGGTGGCACCTCCAGTGGCGTTGTCTTGCCGGCCTGGGAACGATAGTCCAGCTTGTCGCCGGACATCGCGTTGTCCAGGCTGGCGCAGCCGGCCAGGGCCGACACCAAGGCCAGCGCGGCGGCGCAGGTCGGGCTCACGACAAACACACGATTCACAGTGCGGATCTCCAGGTCATGCCGGCGAACCCAGAGGGCCGCAGGCGGGCAGGGCAAACGAAACAGGGGGCGACTACAGCAGGCCGGCGTCGCGCAGGGCCTTGTCCACCAGCGCCTGGCCGGCGTCTGTCAGTGGCGTGATCGGCAGGCGCACGGTCTGGCCGCAGCGGCCCAGTCGCGAGAGCGCCCACTTGGTGGGGGTGGGGCTGGGCTCGCAGAACAGTTGCTTGTGCAACGAGAGCAGGCGCAGGTGGATCTCCCGGGCGCGCTGCACCTGGCCGTCGATGGCCGCGATGCACATCTCGTGCATCAGCCGCGGCGCCACGTTGGCGGTGACGCTCACATTGCCGTGGCCGCCCAGCAGCATCAGGGCCACCGCGGTGCCGTCGTCGCCGGAATAGATCTTGAAGCCCTCGGGCGCGTGCTTGATCAACCAGGCGGCGCGCTCGATGTTGCCGGTGGCCTCCTTCACGCCCACGATGCCTGGCACCTGTGCCAGGCGCAGGGTGGTTTCGGGCAGCATGTCGGCAACCGTGCGGCCGGGCACGTTGTACAGCACCACGGGCAGGTCCACCGCCTCGGCGATGGCCTTGAAGTGCAGGTAGATGCCTTCCTGCGAGGGCTTGTTGTAGTAGGGCACCACCTGCAGCGTGCAGTCGGCCCCCACCGATTTGGAGAAGCGCGTGAGCTCGATCGCCTCGCGGGTGGAGTTCGCGCCGGCGCCAGCCATGATCGGCACCCGGCCCGCGGCGTGTTCGACCGCCACGCGAATGATTTCGCAGTGCTCCTGCACCGACACGGTGGGCGATTCGCCCGTGGTGCCGACGACGCCGATGCAGTCGGTGCCTTCGGCGATGTGCCAGTCGATCAGACGGCGCAGCGCGTCGTAGTCGACGCTGCCGTCTTCCTGCATCGGCGTCACGAGCGCGACGATGCTGCCAACAATGGGTTTCATGCGCTTTCCTTGCAAGCCGGCGATTTTAGCCGGCGCCGGGGCAGGGGCTTACCCGAGCGCATGGCGGGCCGGCCCGGCAGACTCGTCGGCCAGCCGCACCGCCGCCACGCGCTGCACGAAACGCTCGGGCGCCGGCAGGAAACCGTGCTCGTAGGCCACGATGCGCAGGCCTTCGCAGGCCTGCAGCAGTTCGCCTGGCTCGAGCAGAAAGTCCGCTCGCGCAGGCCGGCCCACGGTCTCGTTGCCGCGGGCGAAGGTTTCGTAGAGCAGTACGCCGTCCGGGGCCAGCGCGGCGCGCAGCCGGGGCCACAGCGGGCGCCACAGGTAGTTGGTGACCACGAGGCCATCGAACTGCCGCTCGCCCAGTGGCCAGGGCGCCGCCTCGAGGTCGGCCACGATGCATTCGGCATGGGCCCGCAAGGGGGTCAACGCCTCGGCGTCGCGGTCCACCGCGGTGAGGGCATGGCCGCGTTCGGCCAGCCACAGCACGTGGCGGCCACTGCCGCAGGCCAGGTCGAGCACGCGGGCGCGCGCGGGCAGCAGGTGGGCCCAGCGCTGGATCCAGGGCGACGGAGCAAGGCGTGTGTGCATCGGGCAGTCAGAAGCAGGCCCACACCCGGTTGGCCAGATCGACGGCCAGGTGCGGGTTCAGGTAAGCCGCAAACACCAGCACCAAGGCCACCGTGGCAGCCAGGAACCAGGTCCAGCGGGTGAGCTTGCCGGCCATCGATGCCTCACGCGCGCGCCAGTGCCGGGCGCACGATGGCCGTTTCGCGCACCGGCAGGTTGATCAGGGCGGCGGCGACGCCCAGCGCCACCGCAATCCACCAGACGATGGTGTAGGCGCCAGTCAGGTCGTACAGCCGGCCGGCCAGCCACGCCCCCAGGAAGGAGCCGACCTGGTGGCTCACGAAGACGAAGCCGCCCAGCATCGACAGGTACTTGACGCCGAAGATCTGCGCCACCACCGCATTGGTCGGCGGCACGGTGGACAGCCACAGCACGCCCATCGTCGCCGCGAACACATAGACGGAGGCCGGCGTCAGCGGCAGCGCGAGAAACGCGACGATCACCACCGAGCGCAGCGCGTAGATGGCGGCCAAGATGTGGCGCTTCTGCAGGCGTTGGCCCAGCGTACCGGCGGCGTAGGTGCCCACCACGTTGAACAGGCCGATCAGGGCCAGTGCGGTGGTCGCGACCTCGGGCGCCAGGCCCTTGTCCTTAAGGTAGCTGGGCATGTGCACGCCGATGAACACCACCTGGAAGCCGCAGACGAAGTAGCCCGCCATCAGCAACTGGAAGCTGCGATAGCCGAAGGCCTCGCGCAGCGCCTGGCCGATGCTCTGCTCATGGCCGGCCGTGGCGGGCATCGGCGGCTCTTTCAGCCCGAAGGCCAACGGCACGATGGCCAGCGCCGCGCAACCCAGCACGATCAAGGCCTGTTGCCAGCCCCAGTGGCTGATGAGCCAGCTTTCCACCGGCACCATCAGGAACTGGCCGAACGAGCCTGCCGCAGCGGCCACGCCCATCGCCCAGGAGCGTTTTTCCGGTGCGACGTTGCGCCCGATCACGCCGTAGATCACGGCATACGTGGTGCCGGACTGCGCAATGCCGATCAGCAGCCCGGCACTGCCGGTGAAGGCCAGGCCCGAGGTCGACAAGGCCATCATCACCAGGCCCAGCGCATACAACAGGCTGCCCACCAGCAGCACGCGGAAGGCGCCGAAGCGGTCGGCCACCATGCCGGCCAGCGGCCCGGCGGCGCCCCAGGCCAGGTTCTGCACCGCGATGGCGAAGGCGAAGGTCTCGCGGCTCCAGCCGCGGTCCATCGTGATCGGCGCGAGCCACAAGCCGAAGCCGTGACGGATGCCCATCGACAGCGTGACCACGGCGGCACCGCACAGCAGCACCTGCGTCATCGACAGGCGTGCGGGCGCGGCTGGCGTGGTGGCGGACATGACGGCACTCTAACGAAGGCCCGCGGCGCCTGCCCGCCCAGGGGCATTGGCCAGCTTGCGCCGGACCGGCTGCCTACAATCCGCGGCCATGATGCCCCCCAACTCACTTCGTTCGCGGCCCCCCGAGGGGGTGCTCACGACCTTCGGAACGGCCGGGCGGTCCTGATGGCCAGCAGCAACAAGCAAGGCGCCTACGGCGAGGCGTCGATCCGTGTGCTCAAGGGGTTGGAGCCGGTCAAGCAGCGGCCGGGCATGTACACCCGCACCGACAACCCGCTGCACATCATCCAGGAAGTGATCGACAACGCGGCCGACGAGGCGCTGGCCGGCTTCGGAAAGCGCATCGCGGTGACGCTGCACACCGACGGCTCGGTGAGCGTGGACGACGACGGCCGCGGCATCCCCTTCGGGCTGCACCCGGAAGAGCAGGTGCCGGTGGTCGAGATCGTGTTCACACGGCTGCACGCCGGCGGCAAGTTCGACAAGGGCGCGGGCGGCGCCTACAGCTTCTCCGGCGGCCTGCATGGCGTGGGCGTGAGCGTGACCAACGCGCTGGCCAAGCGCCTGCAGGTGAGCGTTTGGCGCGAGGGGCAGGCGGCAGCGCTGGCGTTCTCGGGCGGCGACGTGATCGAGCCTCTGGTGCTGCGCAAGGCCGCGGCCAGCGAACGCAAGCAGGGCACCAGCGTGCGTGCCTGGCCCGACGCCAAGTACTTCGAGAGCACCGAGCTGCCGAAACAGGAGCTGATCCACCTGCTGCGCAGCAAGGCGGTGCTGATGCCCGGCGTCACGGTGACGCTCACGTTCGAGAAATCGGGCGAGACGCTCACCTGGCTCTACAAGGGTGGCCTGCGCGATTACCTGATGCAAGGCCTGAGCGCCGACCCGCTGGTGCCGTTGTTCGAGGGCGAACATTACGCCTCGGGCAACGAGACCGAGAACTTCGCCGAAGGCGAGGGCGTGGCCTGGGTGCTGGCGTTCACCGAAGAAGGCAACGTGCTGCGCGAGAGCTACGTGAACCTGATTCCCACGGTGGCCGGCGGCACCCACGAGTCTGGCCTGAAGGACGGGCTGTTCGGCGCCATCAAGGCCTTCATCGAACTGCACTCGCTGCTGCCCAAGGGCGTGAAGCTGATGCCGGAGGACGTGTTCTCGCGTGCCAGCTTCGTGCTCTCGGCCAAGGTGCTGGACCCGCAGTTCCAGGGCCAGACGAAAGAGCGGCTGAACAGCCGCGACGCGCTGCGCCTGGTGTCGGCCTTCGTGCGCCCGCCGCTGGAACTGTGGCTGAACCAGCACGTGGAGTTCGGCAAGAAGCTCGCCGAGCTGGTGATCAAGCAGGCCCAGACCCGCCAGCGCGCGAGCCAGAAGGTCGAAAAGCGCAAGGGCTCCGGCGTGGCGGTGCTGCCCGGCAAGCTGACCGATTGCGAAAGCCGCGACCTGCTGTTCAACGAGGTCTTCCTGGTCGAGGGCGATTCGGCCGGCGGCTCGGCCAAGATGGGCCGCGACAAGGAAACCCAGGCCATCCTGCCGCTGCGCGGCAAGGTGCTCAATGCCTGGGAGGTGGAGCGCGACCTGCTGTTCAAGAACAACGAGATCCACGACATCGCGGTGGCCATCGGCGTCGATCCGCACGGGCCCGCCGATGCGCCGGACCTCTCCGGCCTGCGCTACGGCAAGGTCTGCATCCTCAGCGACGCGGACGTGGACGGCTCGCACATCCAGGTGCTGTTGCTGACGCTGTTCTTCCGCCACTTCCCGAAGCTGGTGGAGGCCGGGCACGTGTACGTGGCCCGGCCGCCGCTGTTCCGTGTCGATGCGCCGGCGCGGGGCAAGAAGCCGGCCGCCAAGCTGTATGCGCTGGACGAGGGCGAACTCGAGGCCACGCTGGACAAGCTGCGCAAGGAAGGCGCGCGTGAAGGCTCGTGGAGCATCAGCCGCTTCAAGGGCCTGGGCGAAATGAGCGCCGAGCAGCTGTGGGAAACCACCCTCAACCCCGAGACACGCCGCCTGCTGCCGGTGGCCTACGGCGCGGTGGGCTTCGACGAGACGGTGCAGGCCATGACACGGCTGATGGGCAAGGGCGAAGCCGCCGCGCGCCGGGAGCTGATGGAACTGCACGGGGATGCCATCGATGTCGACGTCTGAGCCAAGCCCACCCGGCGACACGCGGCTGCGCCTGCGGCCGACGATGCTGAGCGACCTTGACTTCGTCGGCTCGGTGGAGACCGACGCTCGCAACCTGCCGTTCATCTCGCCCTGGGAGCGCACGCAGCACGAAGGCGCGCTGCGCTTCCCGGACTTCCGGCACTTCATCGTCGAAGCCGGGCCCTCGTACGAGCGTGCCGGCTTCATCATCCTGCAGGGCTGCCGCAACCCGCATCGCAGCGTGGAGCTCAAGCGCATCGTGCTGCAGCCCAAGGGCCAGGGCCTGGGCCGCGCCTGCGTGCGCCTGCTCAAGGCCATGGCCTTCCGCGACCTGCATGCCCACCGCTTCTGGCTCGACGTGAAGTCGCTCAACGTCCGGGCGCAGGCCCTGTACGCCAGCGAGGGCTTCATCGAGGAAGGGCGCCTGCGCGAGAGCGTGCGCGTCAGCATCGACGGCGCCGACGGCTACGACACGCTCATCGTGATGAGCCTGCTCGACCGCGAGTACCACGCCCGCGTGGCACTGGGGCAGGAAACCACGCTCTGACCCCCGGCCGGCACGCAGGCCCCGCCTGGCGTGCGGCTCCAGTTTCCGCCGGGGCTGCCGATAGCTCTGCCAGAATCGCGCCCTTGCCGGCGGCCGGGGCCCTGTGGTCCGGCCCCGGTCCATCACCTGCCTGCATGTCCCCACCCCCCACGCTTCACCTGCTGCGCGCCTGTGTTCTCGTCGCCTTCGCCGCGCTGGCGCTACCGGTGCACGCGGCGCTATGGGGTTATGTGGATGGCCAGGGCGTGGCGCACTTTGCGCACACGCGGCTCGATTCACGCTACCAGCTGGTGCTGGGCGATGCCGCGCGCCGTGAGGCCCGGGTGCCTGGCAAGACCGATTCGTCCGCCGGGATGCTGACCTGGCTGGAGATCGCCCCCGAGGTGCGGGTGCTCAAGCCCTGGCTGCACGAGGCCGCGCTGGCGCATGGCGTGGACCGCGAGCTGCTCACCGCGGTGATCGCGGTCGAATCGGGCTTCGACGCCAAGGCCGTGTCGCCGCGCGGCGCGCGGGGGCTGATGCAGATCACGCCCGAAACCGCCGAGCGTTATGCCGATGCCCGCCATGCACAGCTTCCGCTCGACGAGCGCCTGCTGGACCCCCGCGCCAACATCCACACCGGCGCGCGCATGCTGGCCGACCTGATCCGGCGCTTCGGCCGCATCGACGTGGCGCTGGCCGCCTGGAACGCCGGTGAGGGCACGGTGCGCAGGCACGGCGGCAAGGTGCCGCCGATCGACGAGACCCGTGCCCACGTGCACCTGGTGCTGGAGCTGTACTGGGGCCTGCTGCAGCGCAGCCAGAACCAGCGCGCCACGCAGTTGAAGCTGCATGCACCGGTGACCGTGGCCGAGCGCTGAGCGCCGAACCCTGCCTGGGCCAGGCGGCCACGGCACAATGCGTTCGCCGCGCGGCATGGGCCGACGGCACCGCCCCTTGCTGCCCATTTCCGCGCCTGAATGTCTGAACAGCTCTCCCTGATGCCGCCGGCCGATCCGCCCGGCGGCGACACGATCACGCTGGCCCACTACGCCGAGCGGGCCTACCTGGAATACGCGCTCAGTGTCGTCAAGGGCCGCGCACTGCCCGATGTGTGCGACGGGGCCAAGCCGGTGCAGCGCCGCATCCTCTACGCGATGCAGCGCATGGGCCTGAGCCATGGCGCCGGCGGCGCGCCCAAGCCGGTGAAGAGCGCGCGCGTCGTGGGCGACGTGCTCGGCAAGTTCCACCCCCACAGCGACCAGGCGGCCTACGACGCGCTGGTGCGCATGGCGCAAGATTTCAGCCAGCGCTACCCGCTGATCGATGGCCAGGGCAACTTCGGCAGCCGCGACGGCGACGGCGCGGCCGCCATGCGCTACACCGAGGCGCGGCTGTCGCCGATCGCCCGCCTGCTGCTCGACGAGCTGGACGAAGGCACGGTGGACTTCGTGCCCAACTACGACGGCTCCACCGAAGAGCCGCGCCTGCTGCCGGCGCGGCTGCCCTTCGTGCTGCTCAACGGGGCCTCGGGCATCGCGGTGGGCCTGGCCACCGAGATCCCGAGCCACAACCTGCGCGAGGTGGCCGCCGCCGCGGTGGCGCTGATCCGCGACGACAAGCTCGACGACGACGCGCTGTACACGCTGATCCCCGGCCCCGACTTCCCCGGCGGCGGCCAGATCATCTCGCCCGAGGCCGACATCCGCGAGGCCTATGCCGGCGGCCGCGGCAGCCTGAAGGTGCGCGCACGCTGGAAGATCGAGGACCTGGCGCGCGGCCAGTGGCAGCTGGTGGTGACCGAGCTGCCACCAGGCGTCAGCGCTCAGAAGGTGCTCGAGGAGATCGAGGACCTCACCAACCCCAAGGTGAAGACAGGCAAGAAGGCGCTCACCAGCGAGCAGGTGCAGCTCAAGGCCTCGGTGCTGGCGGTGCTCGATGCGGTGCGTGACGAGTCGGGCAAGGAAGCCGCGGTGCGGCTGGTGTTCGAGCCCAAGAGCCGCAGCATCGAGCAGCAGGAGCTGATCACCACGCTGCTGGCCCACACCAGCCTCGAATCCAGCGTGCCGGTGAACCTGACGATGGTCGGCCGCGACGGCCGGCCGATGCAGAAGAGCCTGCGCCAGATGCTGGTGGAGTGGGTCGCCTTCCGCCAGCAGACGGTGCAGCGCCGCACCCAGCACCGGCTGGACAAGGTGCGCGACCGCATCCACGTGCTCGAGGGCCGGCAGCTCGTGCTGCTGAACATCGACGAGGTGATCCGCATCATCCGCAACGCCGACGAGCCCAAGCCCGCGCTGATCGAGCGCTTCAGGCTCAGCGACCGGCAGGCCGAGGACATCCTCGAGATCCGGCTGCGCCAGCTGGCGCGGCTGGAGGCCATCAAGATCGAGCAGGAGCTGAAGAACCTGCGCGAGGAACAGGCGAAGCTGGAAGAAATCCTCGGCAGCCCGGCGGCGCTCAAGCGCACGCTGATTCGCGAGATCGAGGCCGATGCCAAGGCCCATGGCGACGAGCGGCGCACCTTGATCCAGGCCGACAAGCGCGCGGTGGCCGAGATCAAGGTGGTGGACGAGCCGGTCACCGTGGTGGTCAGCCTGAAGGGCTGGGTGCGGGCGCTCAAGGGCCACGAGGTCGATGCCACGGCGCTGGCCTTCAAGGCCGGTGATGCGCTGTACGGCGTGTTCCCCTGCCGCAGCGTGGACACGCTGCTGGTGTTCGGCTCCGCCGCCAAGGGCAGCGGCCGCGTGTACTCGGTGGCCGTGAGCGCCTTGCCCGGCGGGCGTGGCGACGGGGTGCCGATCACCAGCCTGATCGACCTGGAAGCCGGCACCCAGCCGGTGCACTACTTTGCCGGCGCGGCCGACACCACGCTGCTGCTGGCCAACACCGGCGGCTTCGGGCTGCTGGCCAAGGCCGGCGACATGCAGGGCCGGCAGAAGGGCGGCAAGAGCTTCCTGACCCTGGCCGACACCGACCGCGTGCTGCCGCCGGTGGCCGTGCCGCCCGCGCATGCGCAGGTGGCCTGCCTGGCGCTGGATGGCCGCTTGCTGGTGTTCCCGCTGGACGAACTGAAGCTGCAGCCCAACGGCGGCAAGGGCCTCACGCTGATGGATGTGGATGCCCAGGCGCCGCTGGTCTCGGTGGCCACCTGCGCCGAGGCGCTGAAGGTGCTGGGCAGCGGCCGCGGTGGCAAGCCCAAGGAAGAAGACCTCAAGGGTGCGGGCCTGGCCGCCTACGCCGGCAAACGCGCCCGCAAGGGGCGCAAGCTCGAAGGTTTCCTGAAGCCGCAGCGCGTGCTGGCCTGACACCCCCGCCCGCCGCGCCGGGATGGCGTGGCGGCCGCGCCGCCGGCGTGCCCGCGGGGCGATCTGGGGCCTGCCTGCGTTGGATCAGATTTGCGGGTGTTCCTGTCTACCGTCAATCGCATTGACCGGCGTAGACTGTTTTGAGAAGCCTGCAGAACGGCCCGCCACACCCGGTGCGGCCGTCGGCTCGTCCGATCAGGAGACAAACGCGTGCAGCCCACCAACGTGGCCGACCCGGCCTATTTCCACAAGGTTGTCGATTGCCAGTGGGCGTGTCCGGCCCACACCCCGGTTCCCGAATACATCCGCCTGATCGCCCAGGGTCGCTACGACGACGCCTACATGGTGAACTGGGTGTCGAATGTCTTCCCTGGCGTGCTGGGCCGCACCTGCGACCGGCCCTGCGAACCCGCCTGCCGACGCGGCCGGGTGGAAGAGCGCAACGCGGCCAAGCCCGAGCCGGTGGCCATCTGCCGTCTCAAGCGCGTGGCGGCCGACCTCAAGGGCGACGAGGTGCGCGCGATGATCCCGCGCCCGCAGCCCAAGAACGGCAAGCGCGTGGCCTGTGTCGGCGCGGGGCCAGCCTCGCTGACGTTGGCGCGTGACCTCGCCAGCCAGGGTTATGCGGTCACGGTGTTCGATGGCGAGAAGAAGGCCGGCGGCTTCATCCGCTCGCAGATCCCGCGCTTTCGCCTGCCCGAGAGCGTGATCGACGAGGAATGCGGCTACATCCTGAACCTGGGCGTGGAGTTCCGCTCGGGCCAGCGCATCGAGTCGATGGGCGCGCTGCTGCGCGAAGGCTGGGACGCGGTGTTCGTGGGCTGCGGCGCGCCGCGCGGCCGCGACCTCGAGGTGCCGGGCCGGCAGGAAGCTGCGGCCAGCATCCACATCGGCATCGACTGGCTGGCGTCGGTGTCCTTCGGCCACGTCACCAGCGTGAAGAAGCGCGTCATCGTGCTCGGCGGCGGCAACACCGCGATGGACTGCTGCCGCTCGGCGCGCCGCCTGGGCGCCGACGACGTGAAGGTGATCGTGCGCTCGGGCTTCGAGGAGATGAAGGCCTCGCCCTGGGAGAAGGAGGATGCCATGCACGAGGGCATCCCGATCATCAACTTCCACGTGCCCAAGGCCTTCCTGCACGAGGGCGGCAAGCTCACCGGCATGCGCTTCGAGGTGGTGCGCGCGGTGTACGACGACAAGGGCCGCCGCAGCCTGAAGCCCACCGGCCAGCCCGATGTCGATTTCGAGTGCGACGAGGTGCTGATCGCCGTCGGCCAGGAGAACGCCTTTCCCTGGATCGAGCGCGATTGCGGCATCACCTTCGACGACTGGGGCCTGCCCAAGCTGGACGAGAAATCGCTGCAGTCCACGTTGCCCCATGTGTTCTTCGGCGGCGATGCGGCCTTCGGGCCCAAGAACATCATCACCGCGGTGGCCCATGGCCACGAGGCCGCGGTGTCGATCGACCGCTTCCTGCACGGCGAGGCCGTGACGCAGCGGCCACCGCCGCACGTGAACCTGATGTCGCAGAAGATGGGCATCCACGAGTGGAGTTACGACAACGCGGTGTCCAACGATCTGCGCCACAAGGTGCCGTGGGCCAAGGCCGAGAAGGCGCTGGCCAGCATCAAGGTGGAGGTGGAACTCGGCTTCGATGCGGCCACCGCGTTCAAGGAGGCCGAGCGCTGCCTGAACTGCGATGTGCAGACGGTGTTCAGCGACAAGCTCTGCATCGAGTGCGATGCCTGCGTGGACATCTGCCCGATGGACTGCATCAGCTTCACCGCCAACGGCGAGGAGGCCGAGCTGCGCGGCCGGCTGAAGGCCCCCACGCTGCATGCCGACCAGGCGCTGTACGTCAGCGCGCCGCTGAAGACGACGCACGTGATGGTGAAGGACGAAGACGTCTGCCTGCACTGCGGCCTGTGTGCCGAGCGCTGCCCCACCGGGGCCTGGGACATGCAGAAGTTCCTGCTGCTCACGCCCAAGGCCGGTCCGGCCAGCCGGGACGGCGGCAAGTCGCACAGCAGCAAGCAGGGGGCTACCGTATGAAGCGCATCGAGGCGGTCAACGACTTCGTCATCAAGTTCGCCAACGTCAACGGCTCGGGCTCGGCTTCGGCCAACGAGCTTTTCGCCAAGGCCATCCTGCGCATGGGCGTGCCGGTGAGCCCGCGCAACATCTTCCCCAGCAACATCCAGGGCCTGCCCACCTGGTACGAGGTGCGGGTGAGCGAGCGCGGCTGGCTCGGCCGGCGCGGCGGCATCGACATGATGGTGGCGATGAACCCGCAGACCTGGGCCCAGGACGTGGCCGAGGTCGAGACCGGCGGCTACCTGTTCTACGACAGCACGCGACCGCTGCCGCCCAGCGCCTTCCGCGACGACATCAACGTCATCGGCATGCCCGTCACGGCGATCTGCAACGCCACCTACGAAGACCCGCGCCAGCGCACGCTGTTCAAGAACATCATGGTGCTGGGCGCGCTCTCGGTGCTGATGGACGTGGACCCGGCGGTGATCGAGCAGCTGTTCAGCGAGCAGTACCGCGGCAAGGAGCGGCTGCTCGAATCGAACGTCCGGGCGCTGCACGCCGGCCGCAGCTTCGCGAAAGACCATCTGCAGGCCGCCGGCAGCCCCCAGGTGGGGCTGCGCGTGCGCAAATCCGACAAGGTGGGCGAGCGCATCTTTGTCGACGGCAACGCCGCCGCCGCGCTGGGCTGCGTGTACGGCGGCGCCTCGGTGTGTGCGTGGTACCCGATCACGCCCTCGTCCTCGGTGGCCGAGGCCTTCGACAAGTACTGCCGCAAGTACCGCATCGACCCTGAGACCGGCGAACACCGCTTCGCCATCGTGCAGGCCGAGGACGAGCTGGCCTCGGTGGGCATGATCACCGGCGCGGGCTGGAACGGCGCGCGCGCGTTCACCGCCACCTCGGGCCCTGGGGTCTCGCTGATGAGCGAGTTCATCGGCCTGGCCTACTTTGCCGAGATCCCGATCACCATCATCAACGTGCAGCGCGGTGGCCCCTCCACCGGCATGCCCACGCGCACCCAGCAGGCCGACCTGATCAGCAGCGCCTATGCCTCGCACGGCGACACCAAGCACGTGATGCTGCTGCCGCAGGACCCGAACGAGTGCTTCGAGATGTCGGCCACCGCGCTGGACCTGGCCGACCGGCTGCAGACCCCGGTGTTCGTGATGACCGATCTGGACATCGGCATGAACCAGCGCCTGTGCGAGCCCTTTGCCTGGGACGACAGCCGCAGCTACGACCGCGGCAAGGTGATGACCGCCGAAGAACTGGAAGCCGGCAAGGACTTCGGCCGCTACAAGGACGTGGATGGCGACGGCATCCCCTGGCGCACGCTGCCCGGCACCCACCCCAGCAAGGGCGCGTACTTCACCCGCGGCACCACGCGGGACGCCTACGCCCGCTACTCCGAGGCCGGGCCCGACTACCTGTACAACGTGCAGCGCCTGCTGAAGAAGTTCGCCACCGCGGCCAACCTGGTGCCGCAGCCGCTGGTGCGCTCGGCCGCGAAGAAGACGCGCCTGGGCGTGCTGTACTTCGGCAGCACCTCGCCGGCGATGGACGAGGCGCTGGAGGCCCTGGCCGAGAGCCAGATCCACCTGGATGCGATGCGCCTGCGTGCCTTCCCGTTCCCGGCCAGCGTGACCGAGTTCATCGAGGCGCACGACCATGTCTTCGTGGTCGAGCAGAACCGCGACGCGCAGATGCGCACGCTGCTGGTCAACGAGCTCGAGTTCGACCCGGCGCGCCTGATCCCGGTGCTGCACTTCGACGGCACGCCGATCACCGCCCGCTTCATCACGCAGGCGATCACCACCCACGTGCATGCCCTGGCCGTGGCCCCGCGCAGGGAAAAGATCCAATGACCTACATCACCAAGCCCTCGCTGCACCACCCGACGCTCACGAAGAACAAGGTCGGCTACACGCGGCGCGACTACGAAGGCAAGATCTCCACGCTGTGCGCCGGCTGCGGGCACGACAGCATCTCGGCGGCCATCATCCAGGCCTGCTGGGCGCTGGACATCGCACCGCACCGCGTGGCCAAGCTCTCGGGCATCGGCTGCAGCTCGAAGACGCCGGACTACTTTCTCGGCGCGAGCCATGGCTTCAACACCGTGCACGGCCGCATGCCCAGCGTGCTGACCGGCGCCAACCTGGCCAACCGCGAGCTGCTGTACCTGGGCGTCTCGGGCGACGGCGACTCCGCCTCCATCGGCCTGGGCCAGTTCGCCCACGCCATGCGGCGCGGCGTGCGCATGGTCTACATCGTCGAGAACAACGGCGTCTACGGCCTGACCAAGGGCCAGTTCTCGGCCACCGCCGACCGCGGCAGCAAGAGCAAGAAAGGCGTGGTGAACCCCGATGCGCCGGTCGACCTGATCGGCATGGCGCTGCAACTGGGCGCCACCTACGTGGGCCGCGGCTTCTCGGGCGACAAGGCCCAGCTGGTGCCGCTGATCCAGGGCGCCATCGCCCACGGCGGCGCCGCCTTCATCGACGTGATCAGCCCCTGCGTGGCCTTCAACAACCACCCGGGCAGCACCCGCAGCTACGACTACGTGCGCGAGCACAACGACGCGGTGAGCCGGATCGACTTCATCGAGCTCGCACCCGAGGCGCATGCCTCGCCCGAACCCGGCGAGGTGTTCACCCTGCCGCAGGCCGACGGCACGCTGATGCGCCTGCGCAAGCTGCACGCCGACTACGACCCCACCAACCGCGTCAACGCGATGGCCCACGTGCAGGCACTGCAGGCCCAGGGCGAGGTGGTGACCGGGCTGCTGTACGTGGACCCGCAGGCGCAGGACATGCACCACGGCCTGAACACCGTGGCCAAGCCGCTGAACGCGCTGACCGAGGCCGAGCTGTGCCCCGGCACGGCCGCGCTGGCCAAGCTCAACGCCTCGCTGCGCTGACGAGGCGTCGGCCGGGGCCTCGGCGGCCTAGTGCTGCCCGGCCTGCACCTGCTGCACGAAGCCCAGGATGCGCTGCCGCAGCGGCGGCGGGATCACGTGCTGGTGCGGCGCGCGCGGATCGATGCCGCATTCGCGGAAGTACTCCAGCGTGCGGCGCACGAACTCGGGCTTGTCCTGCTGGCGGTTCAGCGTGCGGACCAGCGCGCACTGGATCAGCATCGAGCGGAACAGCCCGAAGGTGGAGCCGCCGGGCACCGCCGCGAAGTTGTCGGCGTTGTGGCGCAGCTGCACCGCAAATGGCGGCTCGGCGCCGGTGCTCACGCCATCCAGCTCGATGCCCTTGTGCCGGGGGATGTCCAGCGTCGCGCGCGTGTGCCCGGGTGCGAACAGCTCACGCTTGCCCGGCAGGTGCTGGTAGCTGGCGATGTCGTCGAGCGCGGCCTGCACGGCCGCCGGGCTGGCGAGGTAGAGCACGATGCTGTCGGCGCGCTCCGAGCCGCCGGGGGTGCTCATCTTCGCGTTGGTCAGGCCCGGGTTCTGGTCCGGCGTGCGCATCATGTGCTCGAGGATGTGGCGCATCACCGTCATCAGGTACGGCTGCCGCACATGCAGGTAGATGCGGTCGGTGCAGCCACCGCCGCCTCGGCTGAAGTGGAAGAAGGCCTCGGCCAGGCCCTCGACCAGGGACGGGCTGCGCTCGGCATCGTCCACCAGGCGCTTGAAGCCGTCGTGCGCCAGGCGCGGGTAGTGGTCGGGCGCCTCGGTTGCGCCATACACGTTCACCAGCACGTCGGTCAGCCAGTCAAAGCACTGGATGTCGGGCAGCACCGGCAGCGCGAGGATGTTGCGCAGGAAGGGGCCCATCAGGTGCAGCCCGGTCGGGAAGCGGGAGATGCGCGCATACAGCGCGTAGATGTCGTCCGCGCCCGGCGCGGCAATGCCGCCGGCATGGTCCTTCGTCGGGTGCACCACCCGGTGCGACCACACCAGGTCGAGAAAGCGCTGCAGGTCGTCGGACATCTCGGGCTGCATCGCGTTGAATGCCGCGATCCTGTCGCCTATGCCTGCCATGGTGGGCCTCCTGTTCAGCGTGCCAGTACCGACTGCACGGCCTTCGCGGCCTTGTCGAACACCGGCCATGGCGGCCGGGGCCAGGCGCGGCCTTCCGCGCCCGTGAGCTGCCGCGTGATCGCGGCCTTGATCAGCCCGTTGAGCAGCGGCGCGCCATCGGCCACCCGCAGCACCGCCTGGCGGGCGAACTTGGCCGGCGCGCTTTCGTCGGTGAACAGCGTGACGATCGCATTCGTGCCCAGGTACACCGGCAGCGTGCTGCGGCGGTGTTCGCGCTCGAAGGCTTGCAGCGCGGGCAGCGCACCGATGTCGTGGCCGGCCTCACGCGCTTGCCGCAGCTCACGCGCGAGCACCTCCACGCCGTAGAGGCCGAAGTTGTAGCCGTGCGCGGTGACCGGGTGCATGCCGACGGCGGCATCGCCGATCAGCGCAAAGCGCGGCGCGACGAAACGGTGCGCGTACACGCCCACCAGCGGGTAGTGGTGGCGCGGGCCGTCGGCCCGCATGGTGCCCAGCCGGCCCTGGGATTGCGCCTCGATGCGGGCCGCGAACTCGGCATCGTCCAGCGCCAGCCACTCGGGGGCGCGGTGGCTGGCCACCGTCACCACGGCCGAGCTGCGGTTGTCGTTCATCGGCAGCAGCGCCAGGGTGTTGCCGTAGCGGAAGCACTCCCAGGCGATGCCGTGGTTCGGCTGCGCATGGGCCACGCGGCCCACCACCACGCTGCGGCCGAAGTCGCGC
Organism: Burkholderiales bacterium; assembly: GCA_016213205.1. Taxonomy (GTDB): domain Bacteria; phylum Pseudomonadota; class Gammaproteobacteria; order Burkholderiales; family Burkholderiaceae_C; genus Pseudaquabacterium. The sequence continues at coordinate 88,244 of JACRAZ010000060.1, read as the reverse complement.
ATCGAGGCGCCGATGCCGGCCAGCCGCCGCGTCTGCGAGAAGCGGCTGTCGGCCGCCACCACCAGGGGCGCGCGCAGCACGCTGCCATCGGCCAGCGTGAGGCGGGCGATGTCGTCGTCCAGCGCGAGGGCGGTCACCCGTGCGTCGCAGCGCAGCTGCACCGCCGGGCGGGCCAGGGCGGCGGCCAGTGCCGCGCGCCGGATCTCGTGGTTGCCGATCAGCCAGCCGAGCGTGGGATCGCCCGGCCCGAAGGCCAGCGTGGTGGGCGCGTCGCCATCGATCACGCGCGCTTCGCGCAAGGGGGCCACTTCGGCCTCGGGCACACGCTGCCACAGGCCCAGCGCCTCCATCACGCGGCGGGCGCGGTGGGTGAGGGCGATCTCGCGCCCGTCCGGTGCCGGCGCGTCGAGCGCGGCACGCGGCTGTTGTTCCAGCACCAGGGGTGCGAGGCCGGCATCGGCCAGCGCGGCAGCCAGCGACAGGCCGGAGGGGCCCGCGCCGACGATCAGGACATCTGCGTCGGAGTTCATCGCGCCGATGATGGGCCCCGGGCCCGGGCCGGGGCTTGACGCGTGTCAGTCGCCTCCGGCGTCCGGGGCGGCGGCGGGGTCGGTGCGGTCGGCCCGGCGCAGTCGCCATCGCACCAGCCAGGCCTTCAACCAGCGCTTGAGGCGCTGCCCGCCGAAGTGGCGCAGCATGTGCCAGCGCCCGCGCCAGGTGCCGGGGTTGAAGGCCATCAGGCCGGCGTACACCCGCACCGCCCGCATCCAGCCGCGCTTGTAATCCTCCCGCCCGTAGCCGAAGTCGATGCGCTCGGCCTGGTCGCCGTCGAGCACCTGCGCGATCATGAAGTCGGTGAGCACCACGCCCACGGCCGAAGCCTTGTAGGCCTCGGCGTAGGCCAGCCGCACGCAATGCGCCACCCCGGCGCTGACGATCCAGAACTGCACCGCCGCCGGCACGCCGCCCAGGTGCAGCAGGCCCAGGCGCAGCGTGCCACGCTCGGCGGCGAGCCAGATCATCGCGATCATGTCGCCCGAGACCATGGTGTGGTGCTCTTTCCAGCTGGCGCGCGCCACGGCCAGGTAGTCGTCGATCGCCGCCGGCAGCTCGGCACCGCCCCGCACCACCGTGAGCGCCAGCGTGCCGGTGCGTTCCAGCGCGCGCCGGCGGCGCCGGGCGCTGTAGCGCAGGTTGGCGCTGCGCTGCGCGAAGTACTGTTCGTAGCGCAGCCCGGCCGTGGCCTCGAAGCGGTTGGTCGAGTTGGCATAGGGCTGCACCCGGTAGCCGGCGTCGTGCAGCGCCAGCAGCAGGATGTCGGCGAGGTCGGAATCGACTTCCACCGGCCACAGCCGGATCAGGTCCACCGGTGCGTCGCACAGCGCCGGGTCGCCGCGGCGGAACGCGCTGAACAGCGCGCACGCCGCATCCTCCGGCTGCGCCAGCGACGGCTCGAACACCACCGCGGCCAGCGCCAGGTTCTCCGGGTGGCTCACCGAGCCGATGGCACGCGCACCGGGGGCCGCCGGATCACGCCGCCCGCTGCGCAGCGGGGCCAGCAGCAGCGGCCGGCCGTTGGCGGCGTCTTCCACGGCGTAGAGCTGCAGGCGGTCGGCCGGATCGAACAGGTGGCGCATCAGCAGGGCAAACCAGGCCGGGTCGCCGAAGAAGCCGGCACGCGCCAGTTCGGCTTGCAGGCCGGCATAGGCCGGCGGCAGGTCGGGGAAGCTGTCGAAGCGTCGAAAGCGGTAATGCATGGCGGCGTGGCGGGTGCGCGCGGCCGGGTCCATCGGGGAGAATGCCGCGCCATGGCAGCCGAGCACTATACGAAGCCGACGCGGCGCGCGCGGCCTGCCGCGCGCTGCGGTGTGCCGTGCGGCCGTGAACGATGAACGCCTCCGCCACCCTGCTTGCGCGGCTGCCGGCCGACGAGGCCTGGCCGCAACTGCCGGCGCAGGCCCCGGCCATCCCGATGCAGAGCCCGCCCTGGGTGCGCGCGCGTGCCGGGCTGGTGCATTCGCCGAAGGCCTGGCACTTCATGGCGGTGCCGCAGGCCGGCGGCCTGGCCGCGCTGGCCCCATTGGTGCGCGTGGGCCACTGGCTGCGCGAGCCGCCGGCCATGTTCGAGCCCAGCGACTGGCTGTGGAACTCGCCCGAGGCGCTGGACCGGCTGGCCGAGGGCGTGGCGCGGCTGCGCCTGCCGCTGTGGCTGGAGCGCCTGCCGGCCGAATCGCCCACGCTGCCCGCGCTGCGCCGGGCCTTCGCGGGGCGCGGTTGGCTGCGGGTGCGGCCGGCCATGCCCACTCCGGTGATCGAGCTCGGTGCCCGCTGGGCGCAGGGTGGGGGCGATCTCAGCCCCCGCCGACACGCGGATTTCAGGCGTTATGAACGTCGTGCCGCGGCGCGCGGGCCGCTGCACTACGAGCTGCACGCGCCAACGCCCGGCAGCGGTTTGCAGCGCGTGCTCGCCGAGGCGCTGGCGGTGGAATCACGCAGCTGGAAGCAGGACACCGGCACCGCGCTGACGGCCGATGCCCGCCAGGGCGGGTTCATTGCCAGCGTGGTGCAGGCCGCGGCGGCGGCGGGCACGCTGCGCATCGCACTGCTGCGCCTGGGCGAGCAAGCGGTGGCGATGCAGATCGCGCTGCAATGGCGCCAGCGCTTCTGGCTGCTGAAGATCAGCCACGACGAGGCCTGCGCCGATTGCTCGCCCGGCCAGCTGCTGATGCGCCACACGCTGGCCCATGCCGCCCGGCAGCAGCTGCTGTCCTACGAGTTCATGGGCGGGATGGACGATTGGACGCGGCTGTGGACACGGCAGACCCGCCACTACCTGCAGGTGCAGGCGCTGCCGCTGGGGGCGGCCACGGCGCTGGTGCTGGCGCGCGGCGCCGCGGGCCACGCGCACCACCTGGCCCGCCGCTGGCTGCGGCGGCGCTGAGCGGGGGCCCGCGCATGCGACAACTCGCCACGCTGCCCCTGCGCCTGCTGCTGCAACTGGCCGGCCGCGCCTACGTGCCGGGCTGGACACTGGACGCCGTGCGCCGCCGGGCCGGCACGCTGGCGGCCACGGGCGCGGGCTGCACGCTGGGCTACTTCAACCCGCCGGGCCGCGCGGTGCCGGCGGTGGCCGCAGAGTGCCTGGCCATCGTGGACACGGTGGCCGGGTTGCAGCCCGCGGGCTATTTGTCGATCAAGGCGCCGGCCTTCGGCTTCGATGCGCAGGCGATGGCGCCGGTGCTGGCCCATGCGCGGGCACGCGGGGTGCACGTGCACTTCGATTCGCACGACATCGCCAGCGCCGGCCCCACGCTGCACTGCCTGGCGCAGGCGGCCGGGCAGGGCGGCTCGCTGGGCCTCACGCTGCCGGGCCGCTGGCCACGCAGCCTGGACGATGCCGAGATGGCCTGCGCGCTGGGCGTGCGGCCGCGCATCGTGAAGGGTGAGTGGCCGGACCCGGCCCACCCGCGGGCCGACGCGCGGGCCGGCTTTCTGGCGCTGGTGGAGCGGCTGGCGGGCCGCGTGCCCGAGCTGGCCGTGGCCACGCACGACCCGGCACTGGCCCACGAGGCGCTGGCGCGGCTGCAGGCGGCCGGCACACGCTGCGAGCTGGAATTGCTGCACGGCCTGCCACGCCGCGCGCCGCAGCAGGTGGCCGATGCGCTGGGCGTGCCGGTGCGGCTGTACCTGCCCTACGGCATGCCCTGGCGGCCGTATGCCTTGCGCAAGCTGGGCGAGAACCCGCGCATCGCGTGGTGGCTGCTCAAAGACAGCGTGCTCGGCGCGTGCCAGCAGTGGGGCCGGCGTGATGCAGGCGCCTGAAGGGGGGCAGGGCCGCGTCAGCCGCGGCGGCGCCAGGCCGAGGCCGCGATCAGCCCGAGCACGGCATAGAGCCCCAGGCTCCACAGCTCGTAGGGCAGGCCCAGCAGGTGCGCCGCGCCATCGGCACAGGAGGCATAGGCGGCAAACACCTGCGGCCACAGGCTGTCGAGCCCGGTGGCGCCGATGAAGCGGTCGGCAAAGGTCAGGTTGCACGAGGCCGACGAGGCCGCGACGAAGTGGTGCCACAAGGCCGTGCCCACGCCCCACACCGCCATGGCGGCGGCCAGGGCCGCGCCCACGCGCGCGCCGAGGCCCGAACGCCAGGCCAGGCCCAGCAGCGCGGCCAGCCCCAGCAGCACGAAGATCAGCCGCTGCAGCACGCACCAGGGGCAGGGCTGGGTGCCGAACACATGCTGCGACACCAGCGCCGCGGCCAGGCCTGCGCCCGCACCCAGGGCCACGGCGGACAGCCGCAGGTCGGCTCCCGCGGCGCGGCTCAAAAGGGAGCCTCCGCGCTGTTCGCGCGCCGGCGTGAGTGCTTTGGACTGGCCATGCGCGCTCACCGGACTTCGGCGATCAGCTCGATCTCGACACAGGCCCCCAGCGGGATCTGCGCCACGCCGAACGCGCTGCGGGCATGGGCACCCAGCGGGCCGAACACCTCGCCGATCAGCTCGGAGGCGCCGTTGGTGACCAGGTGATGCTCGATGAAGGTGGCGGTGGAGTTCACCAGGCTCATCAGCTTGACGATGCGGCTGACCTGGTTCAGGTCGCCCACCGCCGCGTGCAGCGTGCCCAGCAGGTCGATCGCGACGTTGCGCGCCGCGGCCTGGCCTTCCTCGGTGCTCATCGTCAGGCCGAGCTGTCCCACCCAGGGCTTGCCATCCTTCTTGGCGATGTGGCCGGACAGGAACACCAGGTTGCCGGTGCGCACGAAGGGCACGTAGGCGGCCGCGGGCACGGCCACCGGCGGCAGCGTGATGCCCAGCTGGCTGAGCTTGTCGTAGACGGACATGGCGACGACCCGAGGGGGAAGTGACGAGGCCCGCATGCTACACGCGGGTGCAGCGGCATACACTGCGGCCCCGCCCCGACCACCTTGCCGCCTGCACCATGCCCGCAGCAGCGCTCACCGCTTGATGCCGCCCGCCGCATCCTTGTCGAAGGCTGCGCTGTGGATGGCCGGCTGGCTGGTGCTGATGGTGGTGATCGCCGTTGCCGGGCGCCAGGCCACGCGCGAGTTGGCGGTGTTCCAGGTGATGGCGCTGCGCTCGCTGATCGGGCTGCTGATGCTGTACCCCCTGGTGCACGCGCACGGCGGCCTGGCCACGATGAAGACCGCCCGGCCGTGGCAGCACACCGGGCGCAACCTGGTGCATTACGCCGCCCAGTACGGCTGGTTCGCCGCGCTGACGATGATCCCGCTGGCCCAGGTGGTGGCCATCGAGTTCACGATGCCCTTGTGGACGGTGCTGCTGGCCGCGCTGGCGCTGGGCGAGCGGCCCACGCGCTGGAAGCTCGCCGCGGTGCTGCTCGGGCTGGTGGGGGTGGCCATCATCGTGCGGCCGGCGGGCACCGGCATCAGTGCCGGCCAGGGCATCGCGCTGGCCGCGGCGCTGGGCTTCGCGGTCTCGGTCACGATGGTGAAATCGCTCACCCGCACCGACGACACGGTGGTGATCATCTTCTGGATGCTGGTCGTGCAATCGCTGATCGGCCTGCTGCCGGCGCTGTGGGTCTGGCGCTGGCCCACGGCCGGCGTGTGGGGCTGGGTGCTGCTGATCGCCTTCTGCGGCACCTTCTCGCACTACTGCATGACCCGCGCGATGCGCCACGCCGATGCCACCGTGGTGGTGCCGATGGACTTCCTGCGCGTGCCGCTCACCGCGCTGGCCGGCTGGCTGGTGTATGCCGAGCGCATCGACGCCTTCACGGTGCTGGGCACGGTGCTGATCCTGGCCGGCAACCTGTTGAACCTGGGGAGGCTGCGGCCCGCGGCACGCGCGGGCTGAACGCCCGCTCCTACACTCGCCCGATGGCGACACCAGGGCTCAACCCGGGATGGCGCATCGCCTGGGGAGGCATGGCGTGGCTGGCGGGCGTTGCGCTGCAGATGCAGCAGGCCGCGCTGTGGCCGCGGGGGGCCTACCTGGCGCTGGCCGGCGGCGCGCTGGTGCTGGGGGCACTCGCCTGGCGCTGGCGCCGGGGCCCCTGGGGCGTGGGCGCGATCACGGTTGCGCTGGCCCTGCTGGCTTTCGGCAGCACCGGCTGGCGCGCCCAGGCGCGGCTGGCCGAGCGGCTGGACCCGGCCCTGGAAGGGCGCAACCTGCTCGTCACCGGCACCGTGGCGGCCATGCCGCAGCTGGGGCCCTCGGGCACGCGGTTCCGCTTCACGGTGGAGCAGGCATGGCTGGATGGCCGGCGCGTGAGCCTGCCGTCCCAGCTGGCCCTGGGCTGGTACCGCGGCTTCGCCGACGAAGACCCGCTGGACGAGCCCCGCGCCGAGCTGCGCGCCGGCCAGCGCTGGCGCCTGCCGCTGCGGCTGAAGCAGCCCCACGGCGCCATGAACCCGGCCGGCTTCGACAGCGAGCTCTGGCTGTGGGAGCAGGGCGTGCGCGCCACCGGCTATGTGCGGGTCCGGGCCCAGGGGCCGGCGGCCGAACGGCTGGGCGATGCGACCGGGCACCCGGTCGAGCGCGCGCGGCAAGCCCTGCGCGACGCCATAGTGCGTGAAGTGAGCGACCCACGCGCTGCCGGCGTGCTGGCCGCGCTGGTGGTGGGCGACCAGGCCGCGATCGAGCGGGCCGACTGGGACCTGTTCCGCAACACCGGCATCGCGCACCTGATGTCGATCAGCGGCCTGCACGTGACCATGTTCGCCTGGCTGGCCGGCCTGGTGGTGGCGGGTGCCTGGCGGCGCAGCGAGCGCCTGGTGCTGTGGCTGCCGGCCTCGCTGGCCGGGCGCTGGGGCGGCCTGCTGGTGGCCACCGGTTATGCCCTGCTGGCCGGCTGGGGCGTGCCCGCGGTGCGCACGCTGCTGATGCTGGCGGTCGCGGTGCTGCTGCGCAGCGCCGGCATGCGCTGGCCCTGGTTGCTGGTGCTGCTGGTGGCCGCGGTGGTGGTCACGCTGCAGGACCCGTGGGCGCTGCTGCAGGCGGGCTTCTGGTTGTCGTTTGCCGCTGTCGGCCTGCTGCTGCTGTCCGAGGCGGCCGACAGCGCGCGCCCGCAGCGCGGCTGGCACCACCGGCTGCTGGGGCTGCTGCGTTCGCAGGCGGTCGCCACGCTGGGCCTGGCGCCCTTGTCGCTGGTGTTCTTCCAGCAGCTCTCGGTGGTGGGTTTCGTGGCCAACCTGCTGGCCATCCCGCTGGTGACGCTGCTGGTCACCCCCTTGGCCATGCTGGGCGTGCTGGTGGCGCCGCTGTGGTCGCTGGCAGCGCTGCTGGTGCAGGCGCTGGTGGCTGTGCTGGCGGTTCTGGCGGCCTGGCCGGCAGCGGTGTGGCAGGTGCCGGTGGCGCCGGGCTGGGGCATGGCCTGCGGGCTGGCGGCCGCGGTGGTGGCCCTGGTGCCGGCGCCCTGGCGCGTGCGCTGGCTGGCCCTGCCGCTGGCCCTGCCGCTGCTGCTGCCCCCGGTGCAGCGGCCGGCGCCGGGCCGCTTCGAGCTGGTGGTGGCGGATGTGGGGCAGGGCACGGCCGTGCTGGTGCGCACCCGCTCGCACTTGCTGCTGTACGACACCGGCCCGCAGTACGGCCGCGATGCCGATGCCGGGCAGCGGGTGCTGGTGCCCCTGCTGCGCGCCCGGGGCGAAACCGCCATCGATGTGCTGATGCTGAGCCACCGCGACACCGACCACGTGGGCGGCGCCGCCTCGGTGATGGCGGCGCTGCCGGTGCGTGCGCTGAGCAGCTCGCTCGAGCCGGGCCATCCCTTGCGCCAGGGGCCGGCCGCCGACGCGGCCTGCGAGGCCGGCCAGTCCTGGCTGTGGGACGGCGTGCGATTCGAGGTGCTGCACCCCGGCGCGGCCGAACATGCCGGGCCGCACAAGCCCAATGCCGTGTCCTGCGTGCTGCGCGTGGCCGACACCCTGGGCCGCAGCGTGCTGCTCACCGGCGACATCGAGGCACCCCAGGAAGCCGCGCTGCTGGCCCGCCACGGCGCCGCGCTGCGCAGCGACCTGCTGCTGGTGCCGCACCACGGCAGCCGCACCTCGTCGAGCCCGGCCTGGCTCGACGCGGTGCAGCCGCGCGTGGCCGTGGTGCAGGCCGGCTACCGCAGCCGCTTCGGCCATCCGGCACCCCAGGTGCTGGCCCGGTACGCAGAACGTGGCGTGCCAGTGGTGAGAACGGACCAATGCGGTGCATACGTGTGGCACGATGGTGCGGCCGAATGCACCCGGCACGTGCGCCGACGCTACTGGCACTGGACCCCGCCCGAGGGTGGTGCGGATGTTGCTAATCCCGAAGCAGGAGCAGGCACCCATGACCCCCAGATTCGATGAGATGCAGGCCGGCCCCACCGCCGTGCGGGCGCACTACCAAGGCTTCCAGCGCTGGCTGGACCGCCAGCCGCCGGAGCTGATGGCGGCCCGGCGCGAAGAGGCCGAGATGATCTTCCGCCGCGTGGGCATCACCTTCGCGGTCTACGGCGCCAAGGACGAGGACGGCTCCGGCACCGAGCGCCTGATCCCCTTCGACCTGATCCCGCGCATCATCCCGGCCGACGAATGGCAGCACATGCAGGCCGGCCTGGAGCAGCGCGTGAACGCGTTGAACCGCTTCCTGCACGATGTCTACCACGAGCAGGCCATCCTGAAGGCCGGCGTGATCCCGGCCGAACAGGTGCTGAACAACACGCAGTTCCGGCCCGAGATGATGGGCGTGGACCTGCCCGGCGGCATCTACTCGCACATTGCCGGCATCGACATCGTGCGCGCCGCGCAGCCCGATGGCAGCGGCACCTACTACGTGCTGGAGGACAACCTGCGCGTGCCCTCGGGCGTGAGCTACATGCTCGAGAACCGCAAGATGATGATGCGCCTGTTCCCCGAGCTGTTCGCGCAGCACCGCGTGGCCCCGGTGGCCCACTACCCGGACCTGCTGCTCGAAACCCTGCGTGACGTGGCGCCCGCCTCGGTGAACGAACCCACCGTGGTGGTGCTCACGCCCGGCATGTACAACAGCGCCTACTTCGAGCACGCCTTCCTGGCGCAGCAGATGGGGGTGGAGCTGGTGGAGGGCCAGGACCTCTTCGTGAAGGACGGGTTCGTCTACATGCGCACCACCCAGGGCCCGCGGCGGGTGGACGTGATCTACCGCCGCGTCGACGACGACTTTCTCGACCCCGAGGCCTTCCGGCCTGATTCCACGCTGGGCTGCGCCGGCCTGCTGGACGTGTACCGGCGCGGCAACATCACGCTGTGCAATGCCATCGGCACCGGCGTGGCGGACGACAAATCGATCTACCCCTACGTGCCGAAGATGATCGAGTTCTACCTCGGCGAGAAACCGATCCTGCAGAACGTGCCCACCTACCTGTGCCGCGAGCCCGACGACCTGAAGTACGTGCTGGACCACCTGCCCGAGCTGGTGGTGAAGGAGGTGCACGGCGCCGGCGGCTACGGCATGCTGGTGGGGCCGGCGGCCACCCAGGCCGAGATCGCCGCGTTCCGCGGCCAGCTGATCGACAACCCCACCAACTACATCGCGCAGCCCACGCTGTCGCTGTCCACCTGCCCCACCTTCGTGGAGCAAGGCATCGCCCCGCGCCACATCGACCTGCGGCCCTTCGTGCTGTCGGGCCGCAGCGTGCAGATGGTGCCCGGCGGCCTCACGCGGGTGGCGCTGAAGGAGGGCTCGCTGGTCGTCAATTCGTCGCAGGGTGGTGGTACCAAGGACACCTGGGTCCTGGAAGGCTGAAGGAAGGCAACATGCTGTCAAGAACCGCTGACCACCTGTTCTGGATGTCGCGCTACATGGAGCGCGCGGAGAACACCGCGCGCATGCTGGACGTGAACTACCAGACCTCGCTGCTGCCGCAATCGGCCGACCGCTCCGAGCAGGGATGGGAGGGCATGCTGGGCATCTCGGAGCTCACCGAGGCCTTCCACCGCCGCCACGACACGGTGAACGCCAAGAGCGTCATGCACTTCATGGTGCGCGACGCAAGCAACCCCTCCAGCATCCTGTCGTGCCTCGGCGCGGCCCGCGAGAACGCGCGCGCGGTGCGGGGCACGCTGACCACCGAGTTGTGGGAAACCACCAACCAGACCTGGCTCGAGTTCAACCGCATGCTGCGCGACGGCTTGTTCGAGCGCGACCCCGCGGCGCTGTTCGAGTGGGTGAAGTTCCGCTCGCACCTCTCGCGCGGGGTGTCCGTGGGCACCATGCTGCAGGACGAGGCGCTGCACTTCATCCGCATCGGCACCTTCCTGGAGCGGGCCGACAACACCGCGCGGCTGCTGGACGTGAAGTTCCATGCGCTGGCGGGCGACTATTTCGGCACCTGGGGCGATGACGACGCACCGGAGGTGGACTTCTACCACTGGTCAGCGATCCTGCGCTCGGTGTCCGGCTTCGAGATCTACCGCAAGGTCTACCGCAACGTGATCCGGCCGGACAAGGTGGCCGAACTGCTGATCCTGCGGCCGGACATGCCGCGCTCGCTGGCGGCCTGCATGAACGAGGTGGTGCTGAACCTCAAGCACGTGGCCAACGACGAGAGCAGTGAAACCCAGCGCCGGGCCGGGCGCCTGCGCAGCGACCTGCAGTTCGGCCGCATCGACGAGATCCTGGCCACCGGGCTGCATGCGTTCCTGACCCAGTTCCTCGACCGGGTGAACGACATCGGCGCCGGCATCAGCCGCGACTTCCTGGTGCCAGCATGAGCATTCACGTCGCGCTGAACCACGTCACGCACTACAAGTACGACCGCCGCGTGGGCCTGTCCCCGCAGATCGTGCGCCTGCGTCCGGCACCGCACTGCCGCACCCACATCCTGAGCTACTCGCTGAAGATCGAGCCCGAGGGCCACTTCATCAACTGGCAGCAGGACCCGTTCGCGAACTACCTGGCACGCCTGGTGTTCCCGGATCCCACCACCGAGTTCCGCGTCACGGTCGATCTGGTGGCCGAGATGTCGGTCTACAACCCGTTCGACTTCTTCCTCGAGCCGGGGGCCGAGGAGTTCCCGTTCGCCTACGACGAGGCCCTGCAGAAGGAACTGGCGCCCTACCTGGTGAAGGACGCGGCCACACCTGCCTTCCAGGCCTTCATCGACAGCATCGACCGCAGCCCGAAGCGCACGATCGATTTCCTGGTTGGCCTGAACCAGCGCCTGCAGCACGACATCCGCTACCTGATCCGCCTGGAGCCGGGCGTGCAGACGCCCGAAGAGACGCTGGTCAACGCCAGCGGCTCCTGCCGCGACACCGGCTGGTTGATGGTGCAGGCGCTGCGCCACCTGGGGCTGGCCGCGCGCTTCGTCTCGGGCTACCTGATCCAGCTGAAGCCCGACGTGAAGGCACTGGACGGCCCCAGCGGCACCGAGGTCGATTTCACCGACCTGCACGCCTGGTGCGAGGTGTACCTGCCCGGCGCGGGCTGGATCGGCTTCGACCCCACCTCGGGCCTGCTGGCCGGCGAGGGCCACATCCCGCTGGCCTGCACGCCGCAGCCTTCCAGCGCGGCGCCTGTCAGTGGCGCGGTGGACGAATGCGAGGTGAGCTTCGGCCACACGATGGCGATCACCCGCATCTGGGAATCGCCCCGCGTCACGCAGCCCTACACCGACGCCCAGTGGGGCGAGGTGCTGGCACTCGGCGATGCGGTGGACGAACAGCTCGTGGCCGGCGACGTGCGGCTCACGATGGGCGGCGAGCCCACCTTCGTGTCGGTGGACGACCGCGACGGCGCCGAATGGAACACCGATGCACTGGGCCCCACCAAGCGCATGGTGGCGCAGGACCTGGTGCAGCGGCTGCGGGCGCACTACGGTGTCGGCGGCTTCCTGCACTTCGGCCAGGGCAAGTGGTACCCGGGCGAGCAACTGCCCCGCTGGGCGTTGAGCATCTGCTGGCGCGCCGATGGCCAGCCCTGCTGGCACGACCCCTCGCTGTTTGCCGACGAGCGCGACCACCACGCCTACACCGCGGCCGATGCGAAGGCCTTCATGCTGGGCCTGACGCAGCGCCTGGGTGTCACCGCCGACCATGTGCAGACCGGCTACGAGGACACCTGGTACTACCTGTGGCGCGAACGCCGGCTGCCGGTGAACGTGGACCCCTTCGACGCTAAGCTCGAGGACGAGATCGAGCGCATCCGCCTGCGCCGCGTGTTCAGCCAGGGCCTGCAGGCCGAGGTGGGTTACGCGCTGCCGATCCGGCCCGAGCATGGCCCCGGCCTCGCCGGCCCGCGCTGGGTGAGTGGCCCCTGGTTCTTCCGCGACGAGCGCATGTACCTGTTCCCGGGTGATTCGCCGATGGGCTATCGCCTGCCGCTCGATTCACTGCCCTGGGTGAAGAGCACCGACTACCCGTACCACGTCGAGGCCGACCCGTTTGCGCCGCGGGGCCAACTGCCCGCGGCCGCGACGCTGCGATCGCAGTACGCCGCGCACGTGATCGGCGGCGGTTTTGCCGAGGGCGGCATGGTGGCGGTGCAGCAGCCGCTGTGGGAGGGCGGGGGCACCGGCCCCGCCGACGCCCTGGCCCCGGGCGGCGGCGCAGACGGCAGCGCCGGCCTCGGCGGCAGTGGCACCGAAGGGGGTGCCGGGCAGCCCTGGCCCACCCCGGGCACCGACCTGCAACGTGCCCCGCAGCGTGCCGAATCCGCCCACTGGATCACCCGCACCGCGCTGGTGGTGGAGGTGCGCGACCCGCGCCGCGCCAACGGCCCCAAGGCCGAGGCGCAGGGTTCACCCAGCGGGGTGCTCTATGTCTTCATGCCGCCGCTGCAGCAGCTGGAGGACTACCTCGCCCTGCTGGCGGCGGTGGAGGCCACCGCGGCCGCGCAAGGCGTGAAGATCGTGCTCGAGGGCTACCCGCCGCCGCGCGACCCGCGCCTGAAGGTGCTGCAGGTGACACCCGATCCGGGCGTCATCGAGGTCAACATCCACCCCGCACACGACTGGAAGGAACTGGTCGAGCACACCGAGTTCCTGTACGACGCCGCCTGGCAATCCCGCCTGTCCACCGAGAAGTTCATGCTCGACGGGCGCCACACCGGCACCGGCGGCGGCAACCACTTCGTGCTGGGCGGCGCCACGCCGGCCGATTCGCCCTTCCTGCGCCGGCCCGACCTGCTGGCCTCGCTGCTGGCCTACTGGCACAACCACCCGGCGCTGAGCTACCTGTTCTCGGGCCTCTTCATCGGCCCCACCAGCCAGGCCCCGCGGGTGGACGAGGCGCGCAACGACCAGCTCTACGAGCTGGAGATCGCGCTGGCCGAGATCGAGCGCAGCAAGGCCGTCTACGGCGAGGCGATGCCGCCGTGGATCGTGGACCGCACGCTGCGCAACATCCTGATCGACGTCACCGGCAACACCCACCGCAGCGAGTTCTGCATCGACAAGCTCTACTCGCCCGACTCGGCCACCGGCCGCCTGGGCCTGCTGGAGCTGCGCGCCTTCGAGATGCCGCCGCATGCCCGCATGAGCGTGGTGCAGCAGCTGCTGCTGCGCGCGCTGGTGGCCCGCTTCTGGCACGAGCCCTACCGCGCCGAGCTGGTGCGCTGGGGCACCGAGCTGCACGATCGCTTCCTGCTGCCCAGCTTCGTCTGGATGGACCTGGAGGACGTGATCGAGGACATGGGCCTGGCCGGCTACCCCTTCCAGGCCGAGTGGTTCGCGCCGCATTTCGAGTTCCGCTTCCCGAAGGTGGGCGAGATGAGCGCCCGCGGCGTGCACCTGGTGCTGCGCAATGCGCTCGAGCCCTGGCATGTGATGGGCGAGGAGGGCGCGCAGGGCACCACGGTGCGCTACGTCGACTCCTCGCTCGAGCGGCTGGAGCTGCGCGCCACCGGCCTGGTGGACCCGCGGCACGTGCTCACGGTCAACGGCGTGGCCGTGCCGTTGCAGCCCACTGGGCGGGTGGGTGAATACGTGTGCGGCGTGCGCTACCGGGCCTGGACCGCACCGTCGTCGCTGCACCCCACGATCCCCTCGCACGCGCCGCTCACGATCGACCTGGTCGACCGCTGGATGCAGCGCTCGCTCGGCGGCTGCCAGTACCACGTGGCCCATCCGGGCGGGCGCAACTACGCCACCTTCCCGGTCAACGCCTACGAGGCCGAGAGCCGCCGCCTGGCGCGCTTCTTCACGATCGGCCACACGCCGGGCCGCATGCAGGTGACATCGCCCGAGCGCAGCCTGGAGTTCCCGTTCACGCTCGACCTGCGCACCGCACGCTGATTCAAGGGGGAGGGCCCGATGCAGCAGCCGCCCGGGCCCAGGCATGATCGCGGCATGCAAAGCAGTCTGTTGATCGATGCCGCGGCCGCCGGTGCGGCCGCCCTGGCCGCGGCCGTGGCCCACCGTGGCACCGCGGGCCAGTTCGACGAGCTGCGTGCGCAGCTGTCCGGCCCCGGCGTGGTGGACGACCTCGCACCCCACTGGCGGCAGTTCTTCGACCGGCTCGGCCCCGACGGCTGGGCCGACCTGCGCGCGCGCCGGCTGCGTGTGCAGCAGCGGGTGCGCGAGGATGGCGCCACCTACAACGTCTATGCCGAGCAGGGCGAGGCCAGCCGCCCCTGGCCGCTGGAGCTGCTGCCCTTCATCGTCAGCGCCGACGACTGGGCCCTCATCGAGCAGGGCGTGCAGCAGCGCGCCAAGCTGCTGGAGCTGACGCTGGCCGACATCTACGGCCCGCAGACCCTGCTGCACGATGCGCTGCTGCCGCCGCCGCTGGTGTTCGCCCACCCGCAGTACCTGCGGCCGGTGCACGGGCTCTGGCCGCGCGGCAACACGCACCTGCACATCGCCGCGTTCGACCTGGCGCGCACGCCCGCGGGCGGCTTCACCGTGCTGGCGCAGCGACTGCAGGCGCCCTCGGGCCTGGGCTACCTGCTGGAGAACCGGCTCATCATCGCGCCCCAGCTCTACGACCAGTTCGCCGGGCTGCGGGTGCAGCGCCTGGCCTCCACCTTCCGCTCGCTGCTGGACGGGCTGATGCGCGCCAGCCCCGCCGGCGAGCGCTCGCGCATCGTGCTGCTCACCCCGGGGCCGCTGAACGAAACCTACTTCGAGCAGGTGTTCCTGGCGCGCTACCTGGGGGTCACGCTGGTCGAGGGCTCGGACCTCACCGTACGTGGCAAGCGGCTGTACCTCAAGACCCTGCATGGCCTGGAGCGCGTGCACGTGATGCTGCGCCGCGTGGACGACGAGTTCCTGGACCCGCTGGAGCTGCGTGCCGATTCGGCGCTGGGCGTGCCCGGGCTGCTGCAGGTGCTGCGCGCCGGCGAGCTGGTGATGGCCAACGTGCCCGGCGCCGGCTGCCTGGAAAGCCTGGGCCTGTCGGCCTTCTGGCCGGCGGTGGCCGAACGCCTGCTGGGCGAGCCGCTGCACCTGCCCGCGCCCACCACCTGGTGGTGTGGCGAGGCCTCGGTGTGGGCCACGCAGCGCGAGCGGCTGGACCAGTTCGTCGTGGTGCCCACCTTCCCCACCAGCGGCATTGCGGCCCAGGTGGTGGCGCGCCTGGACGTGGCCGAGCGGGCCCGGCTGGTGGCCCGCATCGACGCCGAGCCCGCGGCCTACACGCTGCTGCAGCCGCAGCAGCCCAGCGAGACACCGGTCTGGATGGACGGCCAGCTCTGGCCCCGTGCCGCGGTGATGCGGGTCTACGCGCTGGCCGACGGCACCGGCGGCTGGCGTGTGCTGCCCGGCGCGCTGACGCGCGTGGCCGGGCGCGACGAAGCCATGCACGACCCGCTGCTGTCGATGCAGCGCGGCAGCGCCAGCGTGGACACCTGGGTCATCGCCAGCGGCGCGGTGGATCGCAGCTCGCTGTTGCCCAAGGCGCTGTCGGCCGCCGAGCTGCAGGGCTGGCACCGCACCGTGTCCAGCCGGGCCGCCGAGAACCTGTTCTGGCTGGGCCGCTACACCGAGCGCGCCGAGAACTCCACCCGCCTGGCCCGCGTGGTGATCGAAGCGATGCCCGATGCCAGCCCGCCGGTGCTGCGCTACTTCGACGCGATGGCGCGCTTCCATGGCCTGGTGGGGCCGGGCGTGCCCACCCCGCTGCAATCGGCCCGCCTGTTCGAGCGCGCGCTGGTGCACGGCCTCGGCCGCGCGGCCGACACCACCAGCGTGAGCTACAACCTGCGTGCGCTGCGCGACTGCGCCCAATCGCTGCGCGAGCGCCTGTCGCCCGAGCACTGGAAACTGATCCACGAGGTGGGCGACCATTTCGAGCAGCACCTGGCCGCCGTGCAGGCCGAGGGCGAAGGCCATGTGCAGGCGCCCGATGTGCTGGGCGTGTTGTCACGCGCGGCCACGCACCTGGCCGCGATCACCGGTGCCCAGACCGACCGCATGACACGCGACGACGGCTGGCGCCTGATGTCGGTGGGCCGCCAGATCGAGCGCCTGGACATGCTGGCCCATGCGCTGGCCACCGGCTTCGAGCACGGGGTGCACCTGGCCGACGACGGTTTTGCGGTGTTGCTGGGCCTGTTCGACAGCGTGATCACCTACCGCGCGCAGTTCCAGGCCCGGCGCGAGGTGCTGCCGCTGCTGCACCTGCTGGTGTTCGACACCGACAACCCGCGCTCGCTGGCCTGGGTGGCCCGCACCATGCGCGACCGCCTGCGCAAGCTGGCGCGGCACGACAGCGACTGGGCCGAGCGCGTCACCGCTGGCCTGCCGGTGCCTGAATCATGGTCGCTCGAGCGCCTGGCCACGGCTGACGCCGCGCAGTGCCATGGCGAGCTGATCAGCGCGCTCGAAGGCTGCAGCCAGGCCGCCCGCGGGCTGTCCGACGAAATCGGCCGCCACCTCTTCGTGCACGTGGTCTCGGCCGAACGCAGCGTCTGGCAATGAGCGACACCGCCCCCCGTGGCCCGCGCCTGCTGGCGGTGCGCCACGAAACCCACTACGACTACGACACGCCGGTGGAGGTGGCGCACCACAGCGCCCACCTGCGCCCGCGCGACACCACGCTGCAGCGGGTGAAGGACTGGACGCTCGAAATCGACCCCGAGCCCGATGGCGGCCGCGACGCCGTGCAGGAAAGCCGCGATGCCTTCGGCAACTGGCGCCATGGCTTCAGCCATGCGCGGGTGCACGAGCGGCTCACCGTGGTGTCGCGTTTCCGCGCTGAACTGCTGCCGCCGCCGCCGCTGGACATGGCCGCCAGCCCGCCCTGGGAGCAGGTGGCGCAGGCGCTGCGATACCGCGCCGGCGCGGTGCAGCCCGATGCGGTGGAGTTCGTGCTCGGCTCATCCTTCGCGCCGGTGGCGCCGGCGCTGGCGGCGTTCGGGGCCGACCTGTTCACGCCCGGCCGGCCGCTGCTGGCACTGGCCTGGGCGCTGATGGCCCGCGTGCACCAGCGCATGGCCTACCGGCCGCACAGCACCACCGTGGCCACCGATGCGCTGGAGGCGCTGCGCCAGGGCCGGGGCGTGTGCCAGGACTTCGCGCACCTGATGATCGGCTGCCTGCGGTCGCACGGGCTGGCGGCCCGGTATGTCAGTGGTTATCTGCTCACCCACCCGCCAGCCGGCCAGCCGCGGCTGGTGGGCGCCGATGCCTCGCACGCCTGGGTGGCCCTGTGGTGCCCGCAGAACGACTGGGTGGCGCTCGACCCCACCAACAACATCGCGGTGGCGCAGGACCACGTCACGCTGGCCCATGGCCGCGACTACGCGGACGTGGCCCCGCTGCGCGGCGTCATCCGCGGCGGCGGCACCACGCCGCCGCACGTGGCCGTGACCGTCGAACCGCTACCATAGCGGCCCTTCAGCCAACCCCGCCGCACCCCCATGGCCGCTGCCAGCCTGCTTGCCCTGCTCGACGACATTGCCCTCGTGCTCGACGACGTGGCGGTGATGACCAAGGTCGCCGCCAAGAAGACCACCGGCGTGCTGGGCGACGACCTGGCGCTCAATGCGCAGCAGGTGGCCGGCATCCGCGCCGAGCGCGAGCTGCCGGTGGTGGCCAAGGTGGCGATGGGCTCGTTCGTGAACAAGCTGATCCTGGTGCCTTCGGCGCTGGTGATCAGTGTGTTCGCGCCCTGGCTGGTGCTGCCGCTGCTGATGGTGGGCGGGGTCTACCTGTGCTTCGAAGGCGTGGAGAAGCTGGCCCACAAGTTCCTGCACAGCGCGGCCGAGGATGCGGCGCACGAGCAGGCGGTGGCGCAGGCGCTGGCCGATCCGCAGGTGGACCTGGTGGCCTTCGAGCGCGACAAGATCCGCGGCGCGGTGCGCACCGATTTCATCCTGTCGGCCGAGATCATCGTCATCACGCTGGGCACGGTGGCCGACAAGCCGTTGGTCATCAAGTCGATCGTGCTGGCCGGCATCGCGCTGCTGATGACCGTGGGCGTCTACGGCCTGGTGGCCGCGATCGTGAAGCTGGACGACATCGGCCTGTGGCTGAGCCGCCGCGCCGGCGTGCTGCAGCAGCAGGTGGGCAAGCTGCTGCTGGTGGCCGCGCCCTGGTTGATGAAGGCGCTGGCGGTGGTGGGCACCGCCGCGATGTTCCTGGTGGGCGGCGGCATCCTGGTGCACGGCTGGCCGTGGCTGCACCACGCGGTCGAAGGGTTCACGCAGGGCCTGGGCGGCCTGGTGGGCGGCACGGTGGCCCTGCTGGCCGATGCGCTGGCCGGCATCGTGGCTGGCGCCGTGGCGCTGGTGGCCTGGACCGGGATCAGCAAGCTGCTGCCGCGCCGCACGGCGGCGTGACACGGCCCCGGGATGCCGGAGTGATCAGCGCGCGGCCGCCGCAGCCCGCGTGGCCCCGATCACCTGCCCGAGCTCGATGACGGCCAGCGCGTAGTAGCTCGACCAGTTGTAGCGCGTCACCGCATAGAAGTTCTGCGTGCCCGCCACGTAGCTGGGCGCGGCCGCGCCGTTCTGCAACTCCACCAGCGCCAGCAGGCCCTCGTGCTGGTGCGCGGCCTCGGCGAGCTGGGCGCCGCGCTCGGCCATCTGGCCGGCGGTGAAGCTGGGCAGGATGTCGGCCGCCAGCAGCTGCGCACGCTCGGCGGTGTCCACCGGGGGCTGGATGTCGAAGTGCGTGGGCAGGCCGGCACGCCAGCCGTGCTCGGCCAGGTAGTGGGCGATGCTGCCGATCACGTCGGCCGGGCTGCCGGCCATGTCGACATGCCCGTTGCCGTCGAAGTCCAGCGCGTACTTCAGGATGCTGCCCGGCATGAACTGGCCCAGCCCGATGGCGCCGGCATACGAGCCCTTCACCGATTCGGGCGCGAAGCCCTCGCGCTGGGCCAGTTGCAGGTAGGCCGCCAGCTCGCTGCGGAAGAAGGCGCTGCGGTCCTTGCGGCCGCTGGGAAAGTCGAACGACAGGGTGGCCAGCGCGTCCAGCACCCGGAAGCTGCCGGTCAGCCGGCCGTAGTAGGTCTCGACACCCAGGATGCCGATGATGATTTCCGGCGGCACGCCGAAGCGCTGCTCGGCCGCCTCCAGCCAGGCCTGGTGCTGGGCCCAGAAGGCGGCGCCGGCCTGCACGCGCTCGCGCTCGACGAAGCGCGCGCGGTAGGCGGCCCAGCTCTTGGCCGTGCCCGCTGGCGGGGGCATGATCAACCGGGCCACCGCGGGCAGGTAGCGGGCCTGGGCCAGCGCGGCCTCGAGCCATTCGCGTGGCAGGCCCTGCTGTTCGGCCAGCTCGGCGGCGAAGCGCATCACGTCCTCGCGCCGGCCGTAGGTCACCTTGTCGGGCTCGCGGTCGTGGCGCACGGTGCTGGCCTTGTGGCGGCGAGGTTGGCTGCGGGCCGCATCGGCGGGCAGTGCCAGCGCAACGAGGGCTAGCGCACAAAGTGCATGGCCCAGCAGCAGGCTCGGCACGCGGTGGGCGGTGAGGGGGCGGCGGCGCGGCGCGCGGGCAATCAAGGGCATCGGCGGATTATCCCGAATGCGCCCCACCGTGGCGCCGCAGGCGCCGCACCTCGCGTTCGAAGCCGCGCCGCCAGGCCGGGCCGGGCAGGCGGCGGTCGCCGCGGCCATGGCGGCAGCGGTCCAGGGCTTCCAGGCACTGGGCCAGGGTTTCACCCGAAGGGCCCAGCGCCTGCCGCACCGCCGCGGCCAGGCCCAGGGGGGGATGGTGCGGCCGGGCGTCGATGCCCAGCGCCGTGAGGGCCACGATGATGCGTTGCCGCAGGCGCAGCCAGGGGTCTTGCCGGTGGCGGTCCCACCAGGCCCAGCCGGCACCGGCCAGCGACAGCAGGCTCAGGGCGCCGATCAGGGTCTTGGCCAGGTCCTCGACCGATGGCGCGGTGAAGCCCAGTGCTTCCAGCAGGTCGAACTGGCGGCTGCGCGAGTAGTTCATCACCCACTGGTTCCAGCGGTTGTCCAGCAGCTCCCAGGCCCGGCGCAGCTGTTCGGCCAGCGCCGGGCTCATGCTGTTGAGCGCACCCCGCACGAAGCCGGCGCGGGGTGCCAGCGGCAGGCTGCGCTGCACGCGTTCGGGGGCCACCGCGGCGGTGGGGTCGGTGCGCCTCCAGCCCTTGCCGGCCTGCCAGTACTCGGCCCAGGCATGGGCATGGCTCTGGCGCACGATCATCCAGCCATCGGCATCGGGCGCTTCGGCGCCCTGGTAGCCGGTGACGATGCGCGCCGGCACGCCCATCGCCCGCATCATCACCACGAAGCTGGCGGCGAAGTGCTCGCAGAAGCCCTCGCGGCGTTCGAACCAGAATTCGTCCACCCCATCACGCCCATAGGTGCCGGGCGCCAGCGTGTAGCCGAAGCCGGCCTCGCGGATGTGCGCCAGCACTGCCTGGGCCAGGGCCGCGGGCTCGGCATGGGCCAGGGCCGGCTGGTTGCGCAGCGCCCGGGCCCAGGCCTGCGCGCGCGGGTTGCTGCCGGACGGCAGGTGCAGGTGTTCGTCCGGGCGCGGCAGCTGTGCAAACGGGCCCAGCGCGAAGCCAGTCCAGGCGGTGGCCCGCCACTGCAAGCGTTCGGTCACCAGGCGGTCGGTGCTCCACTGGAGCTCGTCGTTCAGCGCCAGCGTCCAGCCGGGCAGGCGGGGTGCGGCGCCCGGCAGGTCGGGGGTGGCCTCCAGCATCGGCAGCAGCGGCAGGCGGTTGGGCTCCAGCGCGAGTTCGTAGCCGAAGCCGGGGCCGAAGGTGCGCAACTCGGCGGCCAGGCGGGCCTCGGCGGCCGGCCGGCGCTGGCGCCATTCGATCCCGTCGAACTGGGTGAGCACCGGGCCGCGGAAGTACAGCGTCTCGGGCCGCGGCGGGGCGCCGTTGAAGCGCACGCGGAACGCGATGCTGTCGTCGTTGGCGATCTCGGCCACCCCGCCCATGCGCAGCGTGCCCGACAGGCCGGTGCGGCCCAGGCCGTCCTGCGGCAGGCCCCACAGCGGGCCCAGCCGCGGGAACAGCACGAACAGCAGCACCATCAGCGGCAGCCCCAGCAGCGCCGAGCGCGCCGCCACCGCGCCGGCGCGCCGCAGGGGCGGGCGGCCCACCGGCATGCTGGCCAGCACCTGCGCACTGAGCAGGCCCCAGGTGCACAGGCCCATCCACAGCGCGGTGAGCAGCGATTGCGAATACAGGCAGTGCGTGAGCACCAGGAAGAAGCCCAGGAAGAACACCACCAGCGCATCCCGGCGTGCGCGCAGCTCCAGCGTCTTCAGCGACATCAGCACCACCAGCATCGTGACGCCGGCGTCCTTGCCCAGCAGCGTTCGCTCGGTCCACACCGTGAGCCCGGTGGCGATGAACAGCAGCGTGATCACGGGCCAGCGCCCGGGCAGCGCACCCCCGGTCACGGCCAGCCAGCCGCGCCAGAACAGCACCAGCATCGTGATCGCGCCGCACCACCAGGCCAGGTGGCCCAGGTGGGGCAGCACGGTCCAGCCGATCACGGCCAGCTGGAACAGCGTGTCGCGCGCATCGCGCGGCAGCTTGCCCCAGCCGGGCCAGTGCGCCGGGGTGGTGCTCATCGGCGGCCTCGGGGGGAAACAGCGGGCGAGGCGGCCTCGCCAGGCCTGGCGGGGCCCGTGGGCCCAGCCTGCCACAGGGCCAGCGCCTCCAGCGCGGCCCGGCGCTGGGGCTCGCCGCTGCCGCTGGCCAGCTCGGCGCCGGGCAGGCGCATGCCGAAGCGCGCGCCCAGGTGCTCGGCCGCCAGCACCCAGGCGGCCAGGCGCGAGAGCCGGGCCTCCGGCTCGGGCAGCGCGGCCGCCTGGTAGTCCAGCCACAGCTCGCGGCTGGCGCTGGAGCTGGTGTCGCGGCTGACCATCTCGCCGCTCTTGACGGACTTCTTCCACACCACCTGCCGCAGGGCATCGCCGCGCCGGTAGGCGCGCACGCCGTCGAATTCGCCACCCGAGCGCACCAGCGCCGGCAAGGTGCCGCCCGGCACCGGCTGGGCGGCCGGCAACGCGACCGCGGGTTGCTCGGGCCGCGGGTACACCAGCACCTGGGTCGCCGGGCGCCACACGGTCCAGGCGCGGAACAGGCCCAAGGGGAAATGGGTCTCGGCCAGCAGCGTGGGCAGGCTGTGCAGGCCGCGGTGCGGCGGCACGAAGGCCAGGTGGGCGCTGCCGCTGCCTTGGGCGGGCGCGTCCACCCAGGCCATGGCCCGGTGGCCGGCGCGGTAGATGCCCAGCCCCAGCCCGGGCCGCGCCTGCGTGGGGTTGTCCAGCACCACTTCGAGCACCGCGCGCTCGCCGGCGAACACCGGCTGCGGGCTTTTCACCCGCAGCGTCAGGCGGCGCAGGTTGGCATGGGTCTGCTGCATGGCGATCAGGCCCGCGCCGGCCAGCAGGAAGGTCAGGGCATAACCCAGGTTGAGCTGGTAGTTGATCGAGGCCAGTAGCATCACCAGCAGCGTGGCGGCAAAGGCCCAGCCGGCACGGGTGGGCAGGATGTAGATGTTGCCCTGGCCGAGCGTCCAGCTGTCGCTGCGCGGCAGCCGGTTCTCGAAGTAGCGGCGGACGCGCTCGCCGATCACGGCAGACCCACGGCCTCCACCATCGCGCGAACCTGCTCCACGCGGCCGCGGCCCGCGCTGGCCACTGGCACCAGGCGGTGCGCGGCGGTCTGCGGGAGGATGGCCTGAAGATCGTCCGGGGCCACGTAGTCGCGCTGCGCCAGCAGCGCCCGCGCCCGCGCGGCGCGCAGGATCCCGATGCCCGCGCGCGGGCTCAGGCCCTCCACGAACCACTGGCCCGTGCGGGTGGCGGCGATCAGGGCCTGCAGGTAGTCCAGCAGTGCGTCGGAGGCATGCACCTGCTGCACCGCGGCCTGCGCTTCGAGCAGTTCGGCCGGGTTCATCACCGCACCCAGGCGCTCGATCACGTGGCGCCGGTCTTCGCCGGCCAGCAGCGCGCGCTCGCTCTGGCGGTCCGGGTAGCCCAGCGTGATGCACATGAGGAAGCGGTCGAGCTGGCTCTCGGGCAGCGGGTAGGTGCCGAGCTGGTCTGTGGGGTTCTGCGTCGCGATCACGAAGAAGGGCTTGGGCAGCGGGCGCGTCTCGCCTTCCACGCTGACCTGGTGTTCTTCCATCGCCTCCAGCAGCGCGCTCTGGGTCTTGGGGCCGGCGCGGTTGATCTCGTCGGCCAGCAGCACCTGGGCGAACACCGGCCCGGGGTGGAAGACGAAAGTCTCCTTCGAGCGCTCGAACACGCTCACGCCCACCAGGTCGGAGGGCATCAGGTCGGCCGTGAACTGCACGCGCGAGAACTTCAGGCCCAGCGACACCGCCAGCGCATGCGCCAGCGTGGTCTTGCCCACGCCCGGAACGTCCTCGATCAGCAGGTGGCCCCCGGCCAGCAGGCAGGCGATGCAGTCCTCGATCTGCGAACGTTTGCCAACGATGATCGTGCTAATCTGGTCCGTGAGACGAGTTAGACGCTGCGCAAGTGTGTGTTCAGACATGCGCGGCACCATAGCCCAAAACTACAGCGCGCTTCGATGTCCACCGCCTTCTACACGCACACCGAGTGCCGTTTGCACGACATGGGGGCCGGTCACCCGGAGTGCCCGCAACGGCTGGATGCCATCTCCGACCAGCTCATCGCCTCAGGCCTGGACATGGCCCTGCAGCACCGCGACGCCCCGCTGGCCACGCTGGAACAACTCGAGCGTGCGCACACCGCCTCCTACGTCACCCAGCTGAAGGATTTTCTCGAGCAGGTGGAGGCCAACGGCGAATCACGCCACCTCGACCCCGACACCGTGGCCTGCCCGCACACCTGGCGCGCCGCGCTGCGCTCGGCCGGCGCCGCGGTGGCGGCCACCGAGGCCGTGGTGAAGGGCGAGGTGGCCAACGCGTTCTGCTCGGTGCGCCCGCCCGGCCACCACGCCACCCGCGACGAGACCATGGGCTTCTGCTTCTTCAACAACGTGGCGGTGGCGGCGCGCCATGCGCTCGATGTGCTGGGCCTCAAGCGCGTGGCCATCATCGATTTCGACGTTCACCACGGCAACGGCACCGAGGACATCATCGCCGGCGACGACCGCGTGCTGATGGCCAGCTTCTTCCAGCACCCGCTGTACCCCAACAGCGGTGCGGTGCCCAAGGGCACCAACATGATCAACGTGCCGATCCCGCCCTACACCCGCGGCATGGAGGTGCGCGAGATCATCGACGCGATGTGGATGCCGCGGCTCGAGGAGTTCAGGCCGCAGATGCTGTTCATCTCGGCCGGCTTCGATGCGCACCGCGAGGACGACCTCGGCCAGCTCGGCCTGGTGGAGGCCGACTACGAGTGGATCACCCGCCGCCTGAAGGACCTGGCCGACCGCATGTGCCAGGGCCGCATCGTCTCGTGCCTCGAAGGCGGCTATGCGCTGAGCGCGCTGGCGCGCAGCGTGGTGGCGCACGTGCGGGTGCTGGCCGACGTCTGATCGGGAACCGGCGTGGCCAGCCGCCGACAGGGCCACCCACGCCGCGCCGCGGTGCTGGCCGGCATGGCCCTGGTGGGGCTGCTCGGCGGCCAGAGCCATGCGCAACCGGCCCTTGAGGACGACGAACTCGCCGCCGTGCTGGCCGACAGGGCCGGCATCAGCCTGGCCACCGGCAGCCGCCAGCCCCTGCGCCGGGCACCGGCCGTGGCCACCGTGATCACGGCCGCGGACATTGCCGCGATGGGCGCCACCGAGCTGGACCAGGTGCTCGAATCGGTGCCCGGCCTGCACGTGGGCCGCAGCAACCAGGCCAACAGCCCGCTGTACGTGATCCGCGGCGTCTACAGCG
This sequence comes from Burkholderiales bacterium, assembly GCA_016213205.1. Taxonomy (GTDB): domain Bacteria; phylum Pseudomonadota; class Gammaproteobacteria; order Burkholderiales; family Burkholderiaceae_C; genus Pseudaquabacterium. The sequence continues at coordinate 63,054 of JACRAZ010000060.1, read as the reverse complement.
AGTTCAACCCGCAGACCCTGATGCTGCACAACGGCGTGCCGGTGACCACGCTGCTGGTGGGCAACCGCGGCAACGTGTGGGGCGGGCTGCCGGTCGAGAACATCGCGCGCATCGAGGTCATCCGCGGCCCGGGCTCGGCGCTGCACGGCGCAGATGCCTATTCCGGCGTGATCAACATCGTCACCAAGACCGCGCAGGATGCACCGGGCACCGAGATCGGCGTGCGTGCGGGCTCGTTCGCATCACGCGAGGGCTGGGTGCACCACGGCGGCACCTGGGGGCCGCTGCAGCTGGCGGCCTACCTGCGCCTGGGCCGCACCGACGGCTACCGCCGCACCATCGAGGCCGATGCGCAGACGGCGCTGGACGCACTGTTCGCCACCCGCGCCAGCCTGGCACCGGGCCCGATGAACAACGGCCTGCACGCGGTGGATGCCGGGCTGGACCTGGCCCTGGAGGCCTGGCGCTGGCGCACCCACTACAAGCTGCGCGACGACGTGCGCAGCGGCACCGGCGTGGCCGGCGCGCTCGACCCGCTCGGGCGGGCGCGCTCGCGGCGCGTCGTGAGCGACCTGTCGCGCCAGGGCATCGTGTTGGGGCCGGGCTGGACGCTTGCACTCACGGCCAGCCTGCTGCACTTCGAGCAGACCATTCCGGTGCCGTTCCAGCTGCTGCCGCCCGGTGCGTTCGGCGGCGCGTTTCCTCAGGGCATGATCGGTGCGCCGGAAACCTGGGAACGCCAGCGCCGGCTGTCGGCCGTCACCACCTACAGCGCCGCGGCCGGGCACCTGGTGCGCATCGGCCTGGGCCACGACGACCTTAACCTGTACGCCAGCCGCGAGCTGAAGAACTTCAGCCTCGTGGCATCGGGTCCGTTGATCGGGCTGCCGGTGCCCCTGCCCGGCGGGCAGGTGCAGGAGGCGCCGGTGGCGCAATCGTTCATCGGGCCGCACCGGCGCCGGCTGAACTACCTGCTGCTGCAGGATGAATGGAGCTTCCGCCGGGACTGGACCCTCACCGCCGGCGTGCGGCACGACCGCTACACCGATGCCGGCAGCACGACCAATCCGCGCCTGGCGCTGGTGTGGGACACGAGCCTGAACCTCACCAGCAAGCTGCTGGTCGGCCGGGCGTTCCGGGCGCCATCGTTCAACGAACAGTACGGCGTCAACCCGGTGGCCAGTGGCAACCCGGCGGTGCGGCCCGAGACGATCCAGTCGATCGAGGCCGCGTTCGCCTGGCAGGCGCGTGGCGACCTGATGCTGAACCTGAGCCTGTACCACCACCGCCTGCGCGACATGATCCGCATCGCCGAAGGCTCGGCGGTGTTCGGCAACACCGGCGCGCAGCAAGGCCGCGGCTTCGAGCTGGAGGCCGTGTGGCAGCCGCGGCGCGGGCTGCGGCTGTCGGGCCACCTGGCGCTGCAACGCTCGATCGACGACGCCACGGGCCAGGATGCCGCCTATGCGCCACGCCGCCACCTGTGGGCCCGGGCCGATTGGCGCGCCGGCGGTGGCTGGCAGGCCAGTGCCCAGCTCAACCACGTGGGTGGCCGCCACCGTGCGGTGGGCGACCCACGGCCCCGCATCGCCGACAACACCACGGTGGACCTGGCCTTGCACACGCCCCAACCCGGCAGGGGATGGGCGCTGTCGGCCAGCGTGCGCAACCTGTTCGATGCCGATGTGCGCGAACCCAGCCTGGCCCCCGGGCAGAGCCTGCCCTACGACCTGCCGCAGGCCGGCCGTGCGGTGTCGCTGCAGGCGGTGTACCGGCACTAGGCTGCCGGCCTCGACAGGGGTGATCCGGTCCTTGGGGCCACGTGCGATCGCGCACGATTCTGACGTGCTGTGCTGAGATCAAGGCGACCGCCGGCTTCGCACAACCTCGGCGTGTGGATCCGAGGTCTTCGCCATCAACGCCCGGACCCAGGTACACAGAGTCAAGGCCTGCGGCCATTGCAGGTGCACCTGTGTCGATCGATCCATCCACGACAATTGCTAGCTCGCAAAGTAAACGGCAAAACGAGAGTGCCTACCTTTGACGTTTGCGCACCACGATGTCGGCCTTGCAATGGCCTCCAGACTCTCGGGCCGAGAATTCCGCCAACCCGCTCGACTCGTGCCTGCCCGCATGAGTTGCACTAGGATGCAAAGACTGTCTGTCGTGTGGCCAGGCGCTGCGCGCAATGCCCCCACTTCTCCTGGCGCCTATGTTTGATTCATTGTTGAGAGTTGTCGGGACCCTGCTGCGCCCCACGGCACTGATGGAAGCGGGTGTCATCGTCGCCATGCTGTTGCTGGCATGGGCGACGGTGTGGTTCCTGCGTTCGGCGTCCAAGTCCGCCACCATGGGCGAAGCCAGTGTCACCGGCCCCATCTTGATGGGTGACCGCGGCTTTGATGGCGTGCTGTTTCCGTTGGTCGCATTGGGACTGGTGGCTCTGGCGCGGGCACTCCTCGGCGGCGTGATGCCTTTGACGCTGCTGAACCTTGCGTTGCCGGTGCTGGCGAGCCTGGCCGTCATCCGCGTGGTGGTGCGGGTGCTGCATGCTGCGTTTCCGGGCTCCAGGCTGGTGCGGGCGCTGGAGCGAACGGTGTCCTGGCTGGTGTGGCTGGGACTGGTGCTGTGGCTGACCGACCTGCTGCCGCTGGTGCTGGCCGAGCTGGAAGGCGTGCGCTGGCGCATCGCCGGCAGCGAGGTCTCGCTGCGCGGCTTGCTCGAAGGGGTGCTCAGCGCAGCGGTGGTGCTGGTGCTGGTGCTTTGGCTGTCGGCGAGCATCGAGGCGCGGCTGATGGCTGCCAGTGGCGTGAACCTTTCGGTGCGCAAGATCGCCGCCAACGCCACCCGTGCCGGCCTGCTGCTGGTGGGGCTGCTGGTGGCGTTGTCGGCGGCTGGCATTCCGCTGGGTGCACTCTCGGTGCTCGGCGGGGCGGTGGGCGTGGGCATCGGTTTCGGGCTGCAGAAGCTCGCCTCCAACTACGTCTCCGGCTTCGTGATCCTGGCCGAGCGCTCGGTGCGCATCGGCGACATGGTGAAGGTCGACAACTTCGAGGGCCGCATCACCGACATCACCACCCGCTACACCGTGATCCGCGCGCCCAACGGCCGCGAGTCCATCGTGCCCAACGAGCTGTTGATCACGCAGCGGGTGGAGAGCAGCACCCTGGCCGACCCGCGTGTGGCCGTGACCACGGTGCTTCAGGTGGCCTACGGCACCGACCTGGACAGGCTGATCCCGCGCCTGCGGGCGGTGATGGCCGCCGTGGCCCGCGTGCTGCCGGACCCGGCGCCGAGCGTGCAGCTCAGCAGCTTTGCGGCCGATGGACTGGAGTTGACCTTGGCGTTCTGGATCGGTGACACCGAGAACGGCGTGACCAACGTGCGCAGCGACGTGAACCTGGCGGTGCTGAAGGCCTTGCAGGCCGACGGGGTGGAGATCCCATTTCCGCAGCGTGTCCTGCGAGCGGCCGATGGTGGGCAGAAAGCGCAGCGCGATGTGGGCGTGTAGTGGTTCACGTTTGACCCTTGGTCAAGGGGATTGGGTCACATTTGGCCCCCCCGATACGCGGGGCAACTGACCACACGGCATTTTTCCTGACCCTATACTGCGTCCGTTCGTAAGTCGGGTTAGAAAATAAGTTCGAATGTCCGGTACGGCCGCATTCGGCACATCACCGACATATGGCCTGCTTGGGGACACGACCTCAACGGGAAGGCGGCCAGAACGAGCTAGCTGGGGCGGCAGTGCTCTCGCATGCTGAATCGTGACACGGGTGGATGTGTGTGAAATACCGCGCATCAGCTCGAATCGGGTAGTCGGAATACGAGGCAGAGAAACTCGTCGAATACCCGGGATGTTTTTGTCATATTCGAAGCGGGGGTCATTTGATACTGACCCAGTCGCGCTTTTGTTCAGTTTGCCCGTGGGCGTTGGGAGTAGTTTCTTGTGAAAGCGGTGAGATTTGCGCCTGCAGTGGTTGGCGGGGCGGGCGGAGCGCTGCGCGATGCGCGCGTGAATGCCCCCGTGATGGATGCCTCGGACCTGATCGTGGCGTACCTTGAGAGCATCGGGGTCGAGCACGTGTTTGGCATCCCGGGTGGGGCGGTCGAGCCGCTGTACAACGCCATGGCACGGAGCGAGCGTCGCGGAGGCCTGCGGCATGTCTTGGCACGCCATGAGAGTGGCGCGGCTTTCATGGCCGATGGTTACGCTCGGGAGACGGGTCGCCTGGGTGTCTGTGTCGCGACATCCGGCCCTGGCGCGACCAATCTGTTGACGGGCGTGGCCTGCGCGCACGACAACGGCGTGCCGATGCTGGTGATCACCGGCCAGCCGCCCTTGCCTTCGTTCGGAAAAGGCGCACTGCAGGAATCGGCCTGCACGGGCATCAACACGGTGGGCATGTTCAGGCATTGCACTCGGTACAACTCGCTTGTATCGCATCCGGAGCAACTGGAGCACAAGCTCGTCAGCGCGCTGATGCAGGCCTACCAAATGCCCCAGGGGCCGGCGCACCTGTCCATCCCCCTGGACGTGCTGCGCAGCCCAATCGATCGGGCGCCGCAGGCCTACGATCTGAATTCGCTGCTCATGCGCAAGGCCGACCTGGTGGACGAAGCCGCCGTGCGCCGGCTGGCGGCCGAACTCGGGCAGGTGCGCCGGCCGGTGTTCCTGATCGGCGGTGGCTGTGGGGATGCCATCGAAGAGGTGCTTGCGCTGGTCGAACTCACCGACGCGCAGTTTCTGTGCACGCCAGACGGCAAGGGCTTCATCAACCCGCGACATCGGCGCTTTCGCGGCGTGTTCGGCTTCGGCGGCCACGCCAGCGCCGAGGCGGTGCTGCGCAGCGAGCCCGAGCTGGTGCTCGCGTTCGGCACCCGACTGGGCGAATGGAACAGCGGCGGCTGGTGCGAGGCTGTGCTCAACAGCCGTATGGTGCACATCGACAGTTGCGACGAGAACCTGATGCGGTCGCCGATGGCGCGCATGCACCTGCACGGCCGGCTCAAGGCCGTGTGCGAACGGCTGGTGCAGGTGGTGCGTGAAACGGCAACGGCCCGCCCGGCGGTGCCGATCAAGTCGGAGCAGCAGGATCCGCAGGCCATGCTCCAGGCACCCGAGATGTTCAATTCCGACGCAGGGCCCATCAAGCCGCAACGATTGATGCGCGAACTGTCCGAACGCTGCCCGGCCAACACGCGTTTCGTGGCCGACACCGGCAACAGCACGGCCTGGGCGGTGCACTACCTGCAACCGCATGACCGCCGGCTGCTGCGCGTGGGCCAGCCGGTGTCCGAAGCGGCCAACGAGCGCCGTTCGGGCACGGCCAGCTGGTTGCGCGTCACGATGGACTTTGCGCCGATGGGCTGGGCGATCGGTGCCTCCATCGGCATCGCGCGGGCCAACCCGCGCTGCCCGGTGGTGTGCATCACCGGCGACGGCAGCTACCTGATGAACGGCCAGGAGATCACCGTGGCCGCACAGGAACAGCTGCCAGTGGTATTCGTCGTGCTGAACGACCGCGCGCTGGGCATGGTGCGGCACGGCCAGCGGCTGGCCGGCGCCGAATCCATCGGACACCAGTTGCCGGCGGTGGATTTCCGCCTGATGGCCGCCGCCATGGACATTCCGGGCTTCGTGATCCGTAGCCCCGAGGACTTCGAACAACTGGACTTCGCCGCCGTGCTGCGCCGCAAGGGGCCGACCCTGCTCGACGTGCGGGTCGACCCCGACGAGGTGCCGCCGCTGAACGTGCGCATGAAGGCGCTGCGGGCCGCCCCCTAGACATCTCAAGCCTCATCACCCTACCGGAGAAATCGATGCAACGACTGGCAGGCAAGACCGCCCTGATCACCGGCGGCAACAGCGGTATCGGCCTCGCGATCGCGCGACTGTTCCATGACGAGGGCGCCCACCTCGTGATCACCGGCCGCGATGCGGCCAGCCTGGAGGCGGCACGCGCCGACCTGGGCGACCAGGTGCTGACGCTGCAAAGCGACGCCGGCAGCGTGCCGGCGATCGAGGCGCTGATGGCCGATGTCGGCCAGCGCTGTGGCCGGATCGACACGCTCGTGGTCAACGCCGGCGTCGCGCTGGCCGCGCCGGTGGACCATGTCAGCGAAGCGATGTTCGACGCCATGGTGTCGGTCAACCTCAAGGGCGCCTTCTTCACCATCCAGAAGGCGCTGCCGCTGATGCAGCAGGGCGCCTCGATCATCGTCACGACCTCGATCGCCAACCGCGTGGGCACGCCGATGATGAGCGTGTACGGCGCCACCAAGGCCGGCCTGCGCTCGATGGTGCAGACGCTGGCGCTGGAGCTCGTGGGCCGCGGCATCCGCGTGAATGCGATCAGCCCCGGTCCGATCAGCACACCGATCCACGGCCGCTTCGGCCTGCCGCCCGAAGTGACCGATGCCGTGAAGGCGCAGATCACCGCCAAGTCGCCGATGCAGCGTTTCGGCCGGGCGGACGAAGTGGCGAAGGCCGCGCTGTTCCTGGCCTCGGACGATGCCTCGTACATCCTGGGCGAAGAGATCATCGTCGACGGCGGCATGAGCCAGCAGTGAGGGTGCCTCGATGAGCGATCTGGCAAAGACCGAGCCCATCCACACGCGCATCTGGCGCGAGGAACCGGAGCCGAACAACCCGTTCGCCACCCGCGCGGCCTACTGCCATGGCTACGATGTGTTCGGCGACATGCTCGGCCAGGCACGTTGGGTGGACATGCTGTACCTGATGCTGCGCGGCCATGCACCGTCGGCTGTGCAGGCCGATCTGCTGGAAGCGCTGGCAGTGGCTCTGGCCAACCCGGGCCCACGCGACGCTTCGGTGCACGCGGCGATGTGCGGTGGCGTGTGCGGCTCAACCGCTGCATCCAGCCTGATCGCGGCCTTGAGCGTCGGCGCCGGCCAGTACACCGGCGCGCGCGAGGTGTACCTGGCCATGCAGGGCTGGTTGGCTTGTGAGCTTCGCGGCGACCGTTGGTCGGCCTGGCTCGAGGTGCAGCGCCGCGCCGACACAGCCGGCTCCACGTGGCCGAAGGCGGGCCACGCACCGGGTTTCGATCCGCATGGCGTGAGCACGCCGACCCCTGTGCTGCAACTGCTCGAGCACCTGGCCCCGGGCAGCCCGGGGCCGCTGCTGCCCTGGCTGCGCGAGCACCGCCTCGCACTGGAGGACCTGGCCGGCGCGCCGCTGGCCATGGGTGGCGTGGCTGCCGCGGCCCTGTGCGACCTGGGCTTCAGCCCGACGCAGGGCGAGATGCTCTACCTGCTGCTGCGCCTGCCCGGTGCCGCCGCTCATGCGCTGGAACAGGCCGAGTACGGCCACAAGCGCTTCCCGTTCTACCCGATCGAGATCGAGAACGACCCCGGGCTGCGGGCGCCGCAAAGCGCGGAGGCCACAGCATGAGCGGCCCTGAACTGCTGCAGGCCGCCGCCGGAAGGCTTCGCAGCCGGGTCGGTGGCTTCGTGCCGGGCGTGCGGGCGGTGTTCCGCGGCCACGACCTGCATGCCGACCTGGCGGACATGGACTGGATGGCGTTGTATGTCTTCGGCATCACCGGCAAGCGCTACACGCCGGCGCAGATCGAGCTGATGCATGCGATCTGGACCTACACCAGCTTTCCAGATGCGCGCCTCTGGAACAACCGCGAGGCCGGCCTGGCTGGCAGCACACGCAGCACCGGCGCGCTGGGGCTGTCGGCGGCGCTGGCCGTGTCCGAGGCCGGCATCTACGGCAGCGGCGTGCTGACCAAGTCGATCGACTTCTTCCTGCGCGCACGTGCACGGCTCGATACGGGCGACGCGTTGGCCGACTGCGTGGCGCAGGAACTGGAGCACATGCGGGGCGTTCCCGGCTACGGCCGACCGCTGACCTCGGTGGATGAGCGCATGCCACCGATGATGCGGCTGCTGCGCAAGCTGGGCTTCGACCAGATGCCGTACATCCGGCTGGCATTGCAGGTGCAGGACCTGACGCTGATGAAGCGGCACCGTCTCAAGCTGAACTATGGCGGCATGAGCGCGGCCCTGGCGGCTGACTTGGGCATGTCGCAACGAGAGTACACGCTGTTCCTGTTTCCCTGCTTCCTGGCCGGCATGGTGCCGTGCTACATCGAAGCCAGTGACAAGCCTGCGGGCACCTTGTTCCCGACGCCCTGCGCAGATGTGGCGTATGAGGGACAGGGTCCGCGCCGCTGGGCAGATCGGCCGCGCTGAATCCGCCGCTCGCGTTGACCTCGCCGGATGACCGTGCGAGGATCGCCCGCACCTCGCGTAGTACAGGGGACTTGGGTGGTTGGTCGACGCAGTCAGAAGGGTCTCGGGGGCCTGGCGGGCCTGGTGGTACTCCAGGTGGCTTTGGGCACATGCCAAGCAGCCGCAAAGCCTGGCGACGAGGAGGACCTCGCACAGGCATTCGGGGACAAGTCCTTTGTCAGCATCGCCACTGGTTCGCGCCTGGCGGTGCGGCGCGCACCTGCGGTGGCCACCGTCATCACCGCGGCCGACATTCGGGCCACCGGTGCCACCGATCTGGACGAGGTTCTGCAGGCCGTTCCCGGCCTGACGGTGGCGCACCTGCTGCCGTACGACAACAAGCCCATCTACATCGTCCGCGGCATCGCCACGCAATACAACCCGCAGGTGCTGATGCTGGTGAACGGCGTGCCGATCACCAGTGTCTACCTCGGCAACCGCGGTGACGTGTGGGGCGGGATGCCGGTGGAGAACATTGCCCGCATCGAAGTGATCCGCGGCCCAGGCTCGGCGCTGTACGGTGCGGATGCGTTTTCGGGTGTCATCAACATCGTCACCAAGACGGCGAGCGATCTGGCCGGGGCCGAGGCGGGTGTTCGTGCGGGTTCGTTCAAGACCGCCGATGCATGGCTCCAGTACGGCGGCAAGGCTGGCGGCTTCGAGGTGGCGGCCTACCTTGGCGTGGGCCGCACCGATGGGCACCGGCGCGTCGTCGAGGCTGATGCCCAGACCGCGAACGACGCCATCTTCGGCACGCGGGCCTCCCTGGCCCCGGGACCGGTGAGCCTGGGCCGCAAGGCCGTGGACGGCCATTTGGACATCGCCAACGGTGCGTGGCGCTTTCGGGCCGGCTACAAGCACCGCGATGACGTGGGCAGCGGCTCCGGTGTGGCCGGCGCGCTGGATCGAGATGGACGCAGCGCCACCCGGCGACTCACGGCCGACTTGACCTACGAGACCCGCGATCTCGTTGAAGACTGGGAGTTCTCGGCGCAGGCCAGCTACTTCGACATGGCCACACGATCGCACCTGGTGCTGCTGCCGCCAGGCACCGTGCTGCTGGGGCCGTTTCCCGAGGGCATGGTGGGTGCGCCGTCCAAGTGGGAGCGCCACGCCCGCTTGACAGGTGCTGCCGTCTACACCGGGTGGGCTGGGCACCGCCTGCGTATCGGCCTGGGTGTCGCGCAGGAGGATGTGTACCGCATCGGCGAAAGCAAGAACTTCACGCTGGTGTTTGTGCCTGGCATCGGCAACGTGCCGGCGCCAACGGGCGCATTGGTCGATGTGTCGCTCAGCACGCCCTACCTGGACCCACGCCGCCGCGACCTGGGCTTCGTGTACCTGCAGGACGAGTGGTCAGTGGCCCGCGACTGGACTCTGACCGCTGGCTTGCGACACGACCGCTACTCGGACTTCGGCGCCACCACCAATCCGCGGCTTGCACTGGTGTGGGACATGGCCTACAACGTTACCGCCAAGCTGCTGTATGGCGCCGCATTTCGTGCCCCCTCATTCGTCGAGTTGTATGCCATCAACAACCCTGTGACGCTGGGCAATCCCGCCGTGCAACCCGAGCGCATTGGCACCTGGGAGGCCGCCCTGGCTTGGCAGCCGTCCGGCACGCTGAGCCTGGGTGCAAACATCTTCCACTACCGCATGAGGGACATCCTGCGCCAGGTGCCCAACGCCGACCCCACCACCGGTTCGACAGCACGAAATGCGGGTCGCCAGGTGGGCAGCGGGCTGGAAGTGGATGTGCAGTGGAACCCGCGGCGCGACCTGCGCCTTTCCGCCAGCTACGGCTACCAACGCTCGACCGACAAGACCAATAGACAGGACGCGGGCATCGCACCGCACCACCACCTGTACTTGCGGGGCGATTGGCGATTTGCGTCGGGCTGGGAGGCCGACGCGCAGATCAACTGGGTGGCCGACCGGCGGCGCGAGGCTGGTGATCCCAGGCCCCCCATTGCCGACTACACCCTGGTGGATCTGACACTGCGGAAGCTGGGCGGCAGTCGGCAGTGGGATCTCTCGGCCACGGTGCGCAACCTGTTCAACACCAATGCACGGGAGCCCAGCTTTGCCCCTGGCGCGCTGCCGTTCGACTTTCCGCTGCCTGGCAGAGCACTGTCGGTGCAGGCCAGCTACCGGTTTTAGCAGGTAGCGGGCCGTGCCTCAGCCCACGCTGACCGGGATCTTGCCGATGCGGGCCTGCCACTCCTTCGGGCCGGTGTTGTGCACGCTGGTGCCCTGGCTGTCCACCGCCACGGTGACCGGCATGTCCTTCACGTCGAACTCGTAGATGGCTTCCATGCCCAGGTCGGCGAAGCCCACCACCTGCGCGCCCTTGATCGCCTTGGCCACCAGGTAGGCGGCGCCGCCCACGGCCATCAGGTAGGCGCTCTTGTGCTGCTTGATGGCCTCGATGGCCACCGGGCCGCGTTCGGCCTTGCCCACCATCGAGATCAGGCCGGTCTTGGCCAGCATCATTTCGGTGAACTTGTCCATGCGGGTGGCGGTGGTGGGGCCGGCGGGGCCCACCACTTCGTCGCGCACCGGGTCCACCGGGCCCACGTAGTAGATGACGCGGTTGGTGAAGTCCACCGGCAGCTTCTCGCCCTTGGCCAGCATGTCCTGGATGCGCTTGTGCGCGGCATCGCGGCCGGTGAGCAGCTTGCCGTTGAGCAGCAGCGTGTCGCCCGGCTTCCAGCTCGCCACCTCGGCGGGGGTGAGCGTGTTCAGGTCCACGCGCTTGCTCTTGTTGTAGTCGGGCGCCCACTGCACGTCGGGCCACAGGTCCAGGCTGGGCGGGTCGAGGTAGGCCGGCCCCGAGCCATCGAGCACGAAGTGCGCATGCCGCGTGGCCGCGCAGTTCGGGATCATCGCGATCGGCTTGCTCGCGGCGTGGGTCGGGTAGGTCTTGATCTTCACGTCCAGCACGGTGGTCAGGCCGCCCAGGCCCTGCGCGCCGATGCCCAGCGCATTCACCTTCTCGTACAGCTCGATGCGCAGTTCCTCGAGCTTGTTGGCCGGGCCGCGCTGCAGCAGCTCGTACATGTCGATGTCGTCCATCAGCGCTTCCTTGGCCAGCAGCACCGCCTTCTCCGCCGTGCCACCCACGCCGATGCCCAGCATGCCCGGCGGGCACCAGCCGGCGCCCATGGTGGGCACGGTCTTGAGCACCCAGTCGACGATGTCGTCGCTGGGGTTGAGCATGTACATCTTGCTCTTGTTCTCGCTGCCGCCGCCCTTGGCCGCGACCGTCACTTCCACCGTGCTGCCGGGCACCACCTCCATGTGCACCACGGCGGGCGTGTTGTCCTTGGTGTTCTTGCGCTCGAAGATCGGGTCGGCCAGCACCGAGGCGCGCAGCACGTTGTCCGGGTTCAGGTAACCCTTGCGCACGCCGGCGTTCACCGCATCGGTGATCGAGCCCGAGAAGCCTTCCCACTTCACGTCCATGCCGATCTTCAGGAACACGTTGACGATGCCGGTGTCCTGGCAGATCGGGCGGCGGCCCTCGGCACACATCTTCGAGTTGGTGAGGATCTGCGCGATCGCGTCCTTTGCGGCCGGGCTTTGCTCGCGCTCGTAGGCGCGGGCCAGGTGGGCGATGTAGTCGGCCGGGTGGTAGTAGCTGATGTACTGCAGCGCGGCGGCAACGCTGTCGACGAGGTCGTCGTGGCGGATGAGGGTGGTCATGGCTCGAAGGGCCTTGCGCGTGGCCGGCCCGCAGTGGTTCGGACTGAAGTTGTCAAGTGTAGCGAGCGGTCCTGCAACGAGGCTGACGTGGGGCAGCCCGCTTGTCACGGGCATGCGCTATCTTGGCCGGGATCTTGCATCGTGGCCCCCGGGCCGCACCACCATGAGCATCCGCAACCTCGATTCCCTGTTCGACCCGGCCTCCATCGCCGTCATCGGTGCGTCCGACCGTGCCGGCAGCGTGGGCGCCACGGTATGGCGCAACGCCAACAGCGCAGGCTTCTCGGGCCCGGTGTGGCCGGTGAACCACCGGCGCCCGGTGCTTGATGGCCAGATCGCCTGGGGCCGTGTGGCCGACCTGCCACAGGTGCCTGAACTGGCGGTGATCTGCACGCCCGCCGCCACGGTGCCGGGCCTGATCGCCGAGCTGGGTGCCGCCGGCACGCGCGCCGCGGTGGTGCTGTCGGCCGGGCTGGACGCCACCCAGCGCCAGGCCATGCTGGATGCGGCACGCCCGCACCTGTTGCGGCTGCTGGGCCCCAACTGCATCGGCCTGCTGGTGCCGGGCAGCGGCGTCAATGCCAGCTTCTCGCACACCCAGGCGCTGGCGGGCGAGATGGCCTTCGTCTCGCAATCGGGCGCGCTGGTGACCGCGATGCTCGATTGGTCCCGCGGGCGCGGCATTGGCTTCTCGCGCGTGGTGTCGCTGGGCGAGCATGCCGACATCGACTTCGGCGACATGCTCGACTTCCTGGCCAGCGATGCCAAGACGCGCGCCATCCTGCTGTACATCGAGGCCGTGACTTCGGCGCACAAGTTCATGTCGGCCGCGCGGGCCGCGGCGCGCAACAAGCCGGTCATCGTGGTCAAGAGCGGGCGCTCGGCCCAGGGCCAGCGGGCGGCCAGCTCGCACACCGGGGCGCTGGCCGGCTCCGACCTGGTGTACGACGCGGCGATCCGCCGCGCCGGCATGCTGCGGGTGGATACGCTGCAGGAGCTGTTCCTCGCCGCCGAGACGCTGGCACGCTGGCGTGGCAACACGGCCGAGCGGCTGCTGGTGCTCACCAATGGCGGTGGCGCCGGCGTGATGGCCGCCGATGCCGCCGGGCTGGTGGGCATCGAGCTGGCCGAGCTGCAGCCCGACACGGTTGCGCGCCTGAACGAGGTGCTGCCCGCGAACTGGTCGCACGGCAACCCGCTGGACATCATCGGGGACGCGCCGGTCGAACGTTATGTGCAAACCCTGCAGGCCCTGGAAGGCGACCCCGGCGCCGAGGCCATCCTGTTTGCCCATGCACCCACGGCCATCGTGCCCAGTGCCGAGATCGCGCGCGCGCTGGTGCCTTTTGCGCAGCGCCGGCCGCCGCGCCTGCTGAGCAGTTGGCTGGGTGGCCCGGCGGTGGAAGAGGCGCGGCGCGTGTTCGTCGAGGCCGGCGTGCCCAGCTATGCCACGCCGGAAGAGGCGGTGCGCGCGTTCTCGATGCTGGTGGACTACCGCCGCAACCAGGCCCAGTTGATCGAGGCCCCGGACGCCGCGCCGCCCGGGCCGGCGGCCGATACCGCGGCCGTGGCGGCGCTGGTCAGCCAGGTGCTGGCCGAGGGGCGTGAACAGCTCAGTGAACTCGAGGCCAAGGCCGTGCTCGCGGCTTACCACGTGCCGGTGGTGCCCACGCGGCGTGTCTCGGCCGATCCCCAGGCGGCGGTGCGGGCCGCGCAGGGGCTGGGCTACCCGGTGGCCCTGAAGATCCTGTCGCCCCAGATCTCCCACAAGTCCGACGTCGGCGGTGTGGCCCTGGACCTGGAGGACGACGACTCCGTGCATGCCGCCGCCCACGCCATGCTCGAGCGCGTGCGCCAGCGCCGGCCCGATGCCACGATCGTCGGCTTCACGGTGCAGACGATGGTGCGGCGCGCGCACGCGCGCGAGCTGATCGTGGGTGCCAGCGTGGACCCGACCTTCGGCCCGGTGCTGATGTTCGGCCAGGGCGGCGTGGCGGTGGAGGTGCTGGCCGACCGGGCGATCGCGCTGCCGCCGCTGAACCTGCCGCTGGCGCGTGCGCTGGTGAGCCGCACCCGCGTGGCCAAGCTGCTGCAGGCCTACCGCGACATCCCGGCCGCCGACCTGGATGCGCTGTACGGCGTGCTGGTCGCGGTATCGCAGCTGCTGGCCGATGTGCCGCAGCTGGCCGAGCTGGACATCAACCCCTTGCTGGTGGACGAAAGCGGCGCCGTGGCGCTGGACGCCCGCATCCGGCTGAGCGCCGCCGCGCCGGCAGGCGCTGCGAAGTTCGCGATCCTGCCGTACCCCGCACAGTGGACCGAGCGTGTGCTGTGGCAGGGCCAGGTGCTCACGCTGCGCGCCATCCGGCCGGAGGACGAAGCCCAGCACCTGGTGTTCCTGAGCCACCTGGACCCGGAGGACATCCGCATGCGGGTGTTCTACAGCCGGCGCAGCATCGAGCGCACCGAGCTGGCGCGCCTGACGCAGGTGGACTACGCGCGCGAGATTGCCATCGTCGCGGTGGAGCCGGGCCCTGACGGGGTCGAGCAGACCATGGGCGTGGCGCGCGCGGTGATCGACCCGGACAACCAGGCCGCGGAGTTCGGCGTGATCGTGCGCTCCGAACTCAAGGGCGCGGGCCTGGGCGAGGTCTTGATGCGCAAGCTCATCGGCACCCTGCGCGAGCGCGGCACCCAGCGCATCGTGGGCACCGTGCTGATCGAGAACGAGCGCATGCTGCAACTCGCGCGCGACCTGGGTTTCACGCTGCTGCCCCCCGTGCCCGGGGAAGACACGCGCGACGTGGTGCTGCAGCTCTGACCCCGGACGCCGGGCCGCCGCGGCGCGCCCCGTCGGCGCGTGGCGGTGTGCTTCAGTGTTCGCCGGGGGCGCGCGCCATCAGCCGGTCGGCCATCGCGATGGCCAGTGCCGAGAACAGGAACGCGACATGGATCAGGGTCTGCCAGATCAGCACCTTCTCGTCGTAGTTGGCGGCGTTGATGAAGGTCTTGAGCAGGTGGATCGAGCTGATGCCGATGATCGCGGTGGCCAGCTTCACCTTCAGCACCGAGGCGTTCACGTGGCTCAGCCACTCGGGCTGGTCCGGGTGGCCCTCGAGCCGCATGCGCGAGACGAAGGTCTCGTAGCCGCCCACGATCACCATGATCAGCAGGTTGCTGATCATCACCACGTCGATCAGGCCCAGCACCACCAGCATGATGATGGTTTCGCCCAGTTGCCGGATCGGCTCGTAGCCGATGGTCTTGCCGCTGGCATCCAGGATGGCCGCGCCCTTGTAGCCCAGGCTGCTGACCAGCTTTTCCAGTGCGCCGGCATTGCCCATGGCGGCTTCGATCAGGTGCACCAGTTCCACCCAGAAGTGGAACACGTACACCGCCTGCGCCAGGATCAGGCCCAGGTACAGCGGCAGTTGCAGCCAGCGGCTGGCGAAGATCAGGTTCGGCAGTGGCGGCAGTTTGGCGTTGGCAGGCGGCGGTGGGGGATGGGCCATGGGATGGTGTGCGGTCGATGACTATGGGGAAATCCCGTGGATTCTAGGTGGGCACTGTGACAGGCTAGCCCGGTGCGGCCCGTCGCGCCGGCGGCCCGCGCGCGTGCACTGAGTAAGGGGCGGGTAAGAGCCCCTGCCTATGGTCGCGGCTATCGTTAGTTTCATATCCTCAGGAGACGTCCCATGAGCGCTGCCGATGGCTCGCACGAGCTGAAGATCTACACCCCGTCCGAAAACGCCATGAAGGACGCGCATGTGTCGGGCATGGCCGCCTACCAGGCGCTGGTCGACGAAGCGGCGCGTGACCACCAGGCCTACTGGGCCCGCCTGGCGCGCGATCTGGTGAGCTGGAAGACCCCCTTCGCCAAGCTGCTCAACGACAGCGAAGCGCCGTTCTTCAAGTGGTTCGAGGACGGCACGCTCAACGTCTCCTACAACTGCCTGGACCGCAACGTCGAGCGCGGCCTGGGCGACAAGGTGGCGATCATCTTCGAGGCCGACGATGGCCAGGTGACCCGCGCCACCTACCAGGACCTGCTCGCGCGCACCAGCCAGATGGCCAATGCGCTGAAGGCGCGTGGCGTCAAGAAGGGTGACCGGGTCGTCATCTACATGTCGATGAGCATCGAGGGCGTGGTGGCCATGCAGGCCTGCGCGCGCATCGGTGCCACCCACTCGGTGGTGTTCGGCGGCTTCTCGGCCCAGAGCCTGCGCGACCGGGTGGAAGACGCCGGCGCGGTGATGGTGATCACCGCCGACGAGCAGTTGCGGGGCGGCAAGCAGCTGCCGCTGAAGGCCATCGTCGACGAGGCCATCGCGCTGGGCGGCTGCGACACGCTGAAGAACGTGATCGTCTACAAGCGCACCGGGGGCCAGATTGCCTGGACCGAAGGCCGCGACCTGTGGCTGCACGATGTGCTGGCCGGCCAGAGCACGACCTGCGAGCCTGAATGGGTGGGGGCCGAGCACCCGCTGTTCCTGCTGTACACCTCGGGCTCCACCGGCAAGCCCAAGGGCGTGCAGCACGCCACCGGGGGCTACCTGCTGCATGCGGCGCTCACCACCAAATGGACCTTCGACCTGAAGCCGGACGATGTGTTCTGGTGCACGGCCGACATCGGCTGGGTCACCGGCCACACCTACATCGCCTACGGCCCGCTGGCCCTGGGCGGCACCGAGATCGTGTTCGAGGGCGTGCCCACCTACCCGGATGCCGGCCGCTTCTGGAAGATGATCCAGGACCACAAGGTCAGCATCTTCTACACCGCGCCCACGGCCATCCGCTCGCTGATCAAGGCCGCCGAGGGCAACCAGGCGGTGCATCCGGACCGCTACGACCTGTCGAGCCTGCGCATCCTGGGCTCGGTGGGCGAGCCCATCAACCCCGCGGCCTGGGAGTGGTACCACAAGCACGTGGGCGGCGGCCGCTGCCCGATCGTGGACACGTTCTGGCAAACCGAGACCGGCGGCCACATGATCACCCCGCTGCCGGGCGCCACGCCGCTGGTGCCGGGCTCGTGCACCTTGCCCTTCCCGGGCATCGACGCCGCGGTGGTCGACGAAACCGGCAACGAGGTGCCCAATGGCCAGGGCGGCATCCTGGTGGTGCGCAAGCCCTGGCCCAGCATGATCCGCACGATCTGGGGCGACCCGGAGCGCTTCAAGAAGAGCTACTACCCGAGCGAGCTCAAGGGCTACTACCTGGCCGGCGACGGCGCCATCCGCGACGCGAAGACCGGCTACTTCACGATCACCGGCCGCATCGACGACGTGCTCAACGTCTCGGGGCACCGCATGGGCACGATGGAGATCGAATCGGCGCTGGTGTCGCACACCGAGCTGGTGGCCGAGGCCGCGGTGGTGGGCCGCCCGGACGAAACCACCGGCGAGGCGATCTGCGCCTTCGTGGTGCTCAAGCGCCCGCGCCCGACCGGCGAGGAGGCCAAGAAGATCGCCAAGGAACTGCGCGACTGGGTGGGCAAGGAAATCGGCCCGATCGCCAAGCCCAAGGACATCCGCTTCGGCGACAACCTGCCCAAGACCCGCTCGGGCAAGATCATGCGGCGCCTGCTGCGCTCCATCGCCAAGGGCGAGCAGATCACGCAGGACACTTCGACCTTGGAGAACCCGGCGATCCTGTCTCAGTTGTCCGAGAACAACTGAGGCAGGCCGCGCGCCAGCGCGGGCTTGCCCGTCAGGGCAAGCGGCGGGCTCGGGGAGTGCTCATGTCGCGCAGCGACGTGATGCGCTCACCAGAACCCCCGCGCTCACTGTGGCTGGAAGCCGCTCTTGCGGATGATCTCGGCCCAGGTCTTGGCGTAGGCCCGCTCACGCGTGGCGAGCTGCTGCGCGTTCATGAACTCCACCGCCAGGCCCAGCGCCGTGAGGCGCTCGCGCACCTCGGGCCGGGCGATCACCTTGGCCAGCGCGGCCGAGAACTCGTCGATCGCGGCCTTGGGCGTGCCCGCCGGCGCGAAGAAGCCGTAGTAGGGCAGGTCCTCGAAGCCGGCCACCCCGGCTTCGGCCAGCGTGGGCACATCCGGCAAGATGGCCTGGCGCTTTTCGCCGCCCACGGCCAGGACGCGCAGGCGGCCCCCCTTGTGGTTGTCGATGAAATCCGGCACCGAGCCCACGCCAGCGGCAATCTGGTTGCCCAGCATGTCGCCGATCATCGGCGCGCTGCCGCGGTAGGGCGCGGGCGTCAGGTCCAGCTTGAAGCGCTCGCCCAGCACCTTGACCATGAATTCCGGTGTCGAGGCCGGTGCCGGCACGCCGACGACACCCTTGCCCTGGCCCTGCGCCTTGATCCAGGCGGTGTACTCGCCCAGGGTCTTGGCAGGCGTACCGGACGACACCGCGAACGCGTTGACGAAGCTGGCAAAGCCGGCCACCGGGGCGAAGTCCTTCTGCGGGTCGTAGCCCGGGTTCTTCGAGACCAGCGGCAGCACCGAGATCGTGTGGTCGTGCGAGATGAACAGCGTGGTGCCGTCGGGCGCGGCCGCCTTCAGCGCCTGCGCTGCCAGCTGGCCACCGGCACCGGGCTTGTTCTCGACGATGACCGGGGTGCCCAGTTCGTCCTTCAGCTTGTCGGCCAGCGTGCGGGCAATGGCGTCGGTGCCGCCGCCGGCGGGAAATCCGACCAGGATCTTCAGGGTGCGTTGTTGCGCAAGGGCCGCGCCCGGTGCGGCAAGCGCGGCGGCCAGGGCCGCGCCGGCCAGCGACAGGGCCAGACGTCGAGAGGTGCAGGGCATGAGGTTCTCCGGAGAGGCTCGCACGGCGAGCCGGTTCAGGGGCAAAGACAAAGGCCCCGCAATGCGGGGCCTCGAGGCGATGCAGACGCTGTGCGCCGGTGGCTTACTTGATCGTCAGCACCCAGGCGGCCAGTTGCTTGGCCTCTTCGGCGTTGACCTGCGGGTTGGCCGGCATCGGCACCTGGCCCCAGGCACCCACGCCGCCCTTCTGGATCTTGTCGGCCAGCTTGGCCGCGGCATCCTTCTGGCCGGCGTACTTGGCGGCAACCTCCTTGTAGGAGGGGCCGACCAGCTTCTTGTCGGTGGCGTGGCAGGCCAGGCAATTCTTCTTCTGGGCCAGGTCGGCGTTGGCGAACGCGGGACCGGCAACGACGGCAGCCAACGCGACGATCAAGGAGGCTTTTTTCATGGGAACCTTTCTGGTCAGAACCAAGGGGAGGGGGTCGGTGGAGTACAGTGACAGCGATTCAACGGATTCTAGTGGCCGCGGTTGACGCCAATCTGGCGGCGACCTTGGCGCGAAGAGGGCTGCAGCGTATGTGGTTCATCGCAATTGGTTGCCTGTTCGTGGCCCTGAAGCTGGCAGACCTGACCATGGTGGCCCAGTGGTCCTGGCTGTGGATCCTGCTGCCCTTCGGGCTGGCCGCGGTGTGGTGGTTCATCGCCGACCAGACCGGGCTCACCAAGCAACGCGAAGCCGAGCGCGAGGCGCGCCGCGTGGCCGACCGGCGCGAACGCCACCTCGAGAACATGGGCCTGAGCTTCAAGCGCCGCCACGGTTCGGCCACCGGCAAGGCGGCGCGTCCGCCTGCCGACAAGCACTAGCCATCCCGCCGCCGGGCGGGCCGCCCCGTTGGGGCGGCGGGGCCTGCCACTCGGCCCGAACGGTGGGCCTACTCGAAACGGTCGAGCACCGCACCGAAGCTGGCGCTGGAGGCGTTGTGCGCAAACTTGGCCAGCACGCCCCGCGTGTAGCGTGGCGCCGGCTTCACCCAGGCAGCGCGGCGGCGCGCCAGCTCTGCGTCGTCGACGTTCAGTTGCAGCACCAGGGTGTGGGCATCGATCGTGATCGAGTCGCCTTCCTGCACCAGCGCGATGGTGCCGCCCTCGTAGGCCTCGGGCGCCACGTGGCCCACCACCATGCCCCAGGTGCCACCGGAGAAGCGGCCGTCGGTGATCAGGCCCACTGATTCGCCCAGCCCCTGGCCGATCAGGGCCCCGGTGGGCGCCAGCATCTCGGGCATGCCCGGGCCGCCCTTGGGCCCCAGGTAGCGCAGCACCATCACGTCGCCGGCCTTGATCTGGTTGGCCATGATCGCGGCCAGGGCCGACTGCTCGTCGTCGAACACGCGCGCCGGGCCGGTGATCACCGGGTTCTTCAGGCCGGTGATCTTGGCCACGCAGCCATCGGTGGCCAGGTTGCCGCGCAGGATGGCCAGGTGGCCTTCGGCATACATCGGGTTGCCGATCGGGCGGATCACGTCCTGGTCGGCGCGCGGTGCGTCGGGCACGTCGGCCAGGTTCTCGGCCACGGTCTTGCCGGTGATGGTGATGCAGTCGCCATGCAGCAGGCCGGCCTTCAGCAGCACCTTCATCACCTGCGGAATGCCGCCTGCGTGGTGCAGGTCGATCGCCAGGTACTTGCCGCTGGGCTTCAGGTCGCACAGCACCGGCACCTTCTTGCGCATGCGCTCGAAGTCGTCGATCGTCCACTCCACGCCGGCGGCGTGGGCGATGGCCAGGAAGTGCAGCACCGCGTTGGTGGAGCCGCCGGTGGCCATGATCACCGCCACCGCGTTCTCGATGCTCTTCTTGGTGACGATGTCACGGGGCTTCAGGTCGGCCTTCACCGCCTCGACCAGCACCGCGCTGGCGTGCTTGACCATGTCGACGATCTCGTTCTCGACATTGGCCATCGTGGATGCGTACGGCAGGCTCACGCCCAGCGCCTCGAAGGCCGAGCTCATCGTGTTGGCGGTGTACATGCCGCCGCAGGAGCCGGTGCCGGGGATGGCGCGGCGCTCGATCTGGCAGAAGTCTTCCTCGCTCATGTTGCCGGCGGAGAACTGGCCCACCGCCTCGAACACGCTGACGATGTTCAGGTCCTGGCCCTTGTACTTGCCCGGCAGGATGGTGCCGCCGTAGATGTAGATCGAGGGCACGTTCGAGCGCAGCATGCCCATCAGGCCGCCGGGCATGTTCTTGTCGCAGCCGCCGATCACCATCACGCCGTCCATCCACTGGCCGCCGACGCAGGTTTCCACGCAATCGGAGATCACCTCGCGCGAGACCAGGCTGTACTTCATGCCCTCGGTGCCCATGGCCATGCCATCGCTGATGGTGGGCGTGCCGAAGATCTGCGGGTTGGCGCCAGCGGCCTTCAGGCCTTCCACCGCCGCATCGGCCAGCCGCTGCAGGCCGGAGTTGCAGGGCGTGATGGTCGAGTGGCCGTTGGCCACGCCGATCATCGGCTTGCCGAAGTCGCCCTCGGTGTAACCCATGCCGTAGTACATGGAGCGGTTCGGCGCGCGTGCCACGCCTTCGGTGATGTTCTTCGAGCGGCGGTTGAAGCCCATGACGGTGCATCCTCGGCAAGATCGGGGAGGGGCAGTATCGAACTCTGGTCTTTCGCAGTCCAATATATTTGTCACCCGCTTTTGATTCGATTGGCGTATCAATGACCGAGCTTCGCCAGCTGCGCCAGTTCGTCGCCGTGGCCGAGGAACTGCACTTCGGCCGCGCCGCCGCGCGCCTGCACATGACCCAGCCGCCGCTCACGCTGGCCATCCAGGCGCTCGAGCGCGAACTCGGCGCTCCGTTGTTCGTGCGCACCCGGCGCTCGGTGCAATTGGCCCCGGCGGGCGTGGCCCTGCTGCCACAGGCCCAGCGCCTGCTCGCGGCGGCCGATGCGCTGCCACGCATCGCGCAGGCGGCGGCCGCCGGGCTGTCGGGCCAGCTGCGGCTGGCCTTCGTCTCCAGCATTGCCTACGGGCCACTGCCCGAATGGCTGCGTGGTTTCCGCGAAGCGCACCCGGACGTGGCGTTGCAGCTGCGCGAGGCCACGATGGACGTGCAGCTCGCCGCCTTCGACAGTGACGAGATCGACGCCGGCTTCGTGCTGCATGCGCCGGCGGCCGCGCCGCCCGGCTTCGCGGCCTGGACAGCCCTGGGCGAGCCGCTGGTGATGGCCCTGCCCGAGCAGCATCCGGCCGCCAGGCGCCGCGCGCTGCGCTTTGCCGACGTGGCGGGTGAGCCGCTGGTGATCTTCCCGCGGCAGATCGCGCCTTCGCTCTACGACGCCGTGTTGTCCGCCTACCGGGCGCAGGGCGCGACACCGCGCATCGCGCAGGAGGCGATCCAGATGCAGACCATCGTCAACCTGGTCTCCGCCGGCATGGGCGTGGCCTGGGTGCCTGCCTCGGTGACGCACCTGCAGCGCCCCGGGGTGGTGTACCGCCCGGTGGGGGACGCCGCCTTGCGCTGCGAGACCAGCCTGCTGTGGCGCGAACCGGTGCTGCCGGTGGTGCAGCGCTTCGTGGCCCACGTGGGCGGGCGGGCTGCGGCGACAATCCGCCGCCGGCCCGCCACGGGCCGGCAACCGGACAACACGCGCAACAGTCGCAAAGGGACCTGAACCGATGCTGGTGCATCCCAACTTCAACCCGGTGGCCGTGTCACTGGGGCCGCTGCAGATCCACTGGTACGGCTTGACCTACCTGGCCGCGTTCGGCCTGTTCCTGTGGCTGGCCACGCTGCGTTCCCGCCAGCCCTGGTTTGCCACCGCGGGCTGGAACCGCCGCGAGGTGGAAGACCTGCTGTTCTGGGGTGTGCTCGGCGTGGTGCTGGGCGGCCGCATCGGGTATGCGCTGTTCTACAAGTTCGGCCACTACATGGCGCACCCGCTGGAGATCTTCGCGGTGTGGAAGGGCGGCATGTCCTTCCACGGCGGCATGCTGGGGGTCATCCTCGCGCTGGCCCTGTATGCGCGCCGGCGCGGCCGGCCCTGGCTGCAGGTGACCGACCTCGTGGCGCCCTGCGTGCCCACCGGGCTGGCCGCCGGGCGGGTGGGCAACTTCATCAACGGCGAACTCTGGGGCCGCGTGGCCGACCCCTCGCTGCCCTGGGCGATGGTGTTCCCGCAGGCGGGCGACGGGCAGCCTCGCCATCCGTCTCAGCTGTACCAGATCGCGCTGGAGGGCCTGCTGCTGTTCGTGCTGCTGTGGCTGTACGCGCGCCATCCGCGCAAGACCGGCCAGGTCTCGGGCGCCTTCCTGTTCGGCTACGGGGTGTTCCGATTCATCGCCGAGTATTTCCGCGAGCCCGATGCGCACCTCGGCCTGCTGGCCCTGGGCATGAGCATGGGCCAGTGGTTGTGCGTGCCGATGGTGATCGGCGGTGTCGGGCTCTGGCTCTGGGCCGCGCGCCGCCCGGTACAGTGACGACCATGGTGCCCTCCAGCCCACTTCGTTCGCCGCCCCCTGGACCAGCCATGGCCCCCTTCGGGGTCCTGGGAGCGCCCATGACCTTCGCAACGGCCGGGCGGTCCTGATGCGCCAGATCTTCCTCGACACCGAAACCACCGGCCTGAACCCCGAGAGCGGCGACCGCATCGTCGAGATCGGCTGCATCGAGATGGTGAGCCGCCGCCTCACCGGCGAGCATCGCCACTTCTACCTGAACCCTGAACGCAAGGGCAACGAGGAGGCGATCAAGGTCCACGGCCTGACCGACGAGTTCCTGGCCGACAAGCCGAAGTTCGTCGAGGTGGCCGAAGACCTGCTGGGCTTCCTGCAAGGGGCCGAGGTCATCATCCACAACGCGGCCTTCGACGTGGGCTTCCTCAACGCCGAGCTGAAGCGCCTGGGCCGCGAGCCCTTCCACACCGTGGCCGCGAAGGTGACCGACACCTTGCTGATGGCGCGCGAGATGTTCCCCGGCAAGGCCAACTCGCTGGACGCGCTGTGCAAGCGGCTGGAGGTTGATAACACCCATCGTACGCTTCACGGCGCACTGCTGGATGCGGGTCTGCTGGCCGAGGTGTACATCCGCCTGACCCGCGGGCAGGACTCGCTGGTCATCCACCACGAGGAAGAGGGCGGCAGCGCGCAGGCCAACCTGGCGCAGGACCTTGGTGCCTTCGTGCTGCCGGTGCTGGCGGCCAGCCCCGAGGAAGTGGCCGCGCACGAGCTCGTGCTGAAGGAACTGGACAAGGCCAGCGGCGGCAAGACAGTGTGGCGAACAGTTATGGCATAATGCGCGCTTCGCTGCGGGGCCGAAGGGTCGCGCAGCAGACCCGGAATACCGGGCGGTTAGCTCAGCGGTAGAGCACTGCCTTCACACGGCAGGGGTCGCAGGTTCGAACCCTGCACCGCCCACCAAGAAAAGCAATCACAACGGCACCTCGCGGGGTGCCGTTGTCGTTTCCGGGGGTCACAGAACCGATGTGCACGGGGAGCCCGCATGAACCCACCGCTATCTCGCCTGCGATGGCTGACGATCCTTCTTCCCTGCCTGGTCGTCGCGGTGTTTTCGTATGTCTGGCGGCACCATGAGCTCGACGATGCGCTGATCTACCTGCGCTACATCCACAACGTCCAGCTCGGCCACGGCCTGGTCTACAACCCGGGCGAGAAGTTCAACGGCCTGACGTCGCCGCTGTTCGCCTACATCCTGATCGCGGCCTCGACCCTGCTTGGCGATGTGCGGACGGCCGCCATCACGGTCAGCGCCGTGTTCATGGCCGGCGCGGCCGTGCTCGCGGGCCGCCTGTTTGCGCGCACCGAATGGGAGGCGCTGCTGCTGTCGTGCACGGTGGCGTGCTTCGCGTTCTTCTACGGCACCTACGGCATGGAGAGCTCGCTCTTTCTGCTGCTGATCGCCGCTTCGCTGCTGCTGTACCAGCGCGGGAACGATGGCTTCGTGATCGCGCTCGCGCTGCTGCTCATCACGCGCAGCGAAGGTGTGTTCCTGGCCCTGCCGATGATGGTTGACCTGTGGCTGCGTGAACGCCGCTTGCCGCGCTGGCGGCTGATGGCCGTGGCGGCGGGCATCGCGCTGGCGCCGATGCTGATCAACACGCTGTACTACGGCGCGCCGCTGCCCGCCACCGGCTCGGCCAAGATCGGCCAGGGCCGTTCGGGCCTG
This sequence comes from Burkholderiales bacterium, assembly GCA_016213205.1. GTDB lineage: Bacteria > Pseudomonadota > Gammaproteobacteria > Burkholderiales > Burkholderiaceae_C > Pseudaquabacterium. Next base: position 38,177 of record JACRAZ010000060.1, on the reverse strand, counting down.
TGGGGCACCGGCTGGATCTTCTTCGACCGCGCCGAGATCGTGCGCGCCGCCTTCGCCGGCAACGATGCCGTCGCGCTGGCAGCGATGGTGCTGTCGAGCTTTGGTGCCTTCACGCTGCTGGAGCACCGCGTCGCTCGCGTGGCGCTGGCCTTCGTGGGCTTGCTGGCGCTGTTCTACGGCGGCCTGAACATCCCGGGCTACCACTGGTACTACGCCCCCTTTGTGTTCCTGATGCTGGTGTTTGCGGCCCGCGGTGCCGGTCGGCTGGGCAGCCTGCTGCTGCAGCGCGGCTGGCGGGACGACAGGGCCTACCTGTTCCTGGTGCTGATGCTGGGCCTGGCGCTTGCGGTTTCGCGGGTCGCGCCGGTGCGCGGCGGCGGCCGTCACGAGGCCTATGCACAGGCGGGTCTGTGGATCAAGGCCAACACGCCGCCACAGGCCACGATCGGTGCGGTCGAGATCGGCACGCTGGGCTGGTATGCCGAGCGCCGCATCGTCGACATCCTGGGCCTGGTGAACCCGCACAATGCCGGGTACATCGGCCGGGCCGACGTCTACAGCTGGCTCAAGCACTACCAGCCCGACTACATCCTGCGCCACGAGCCCCCCTGGCCGCACGAACCGGCGGTGAGCTTCCTGGAGCGCAACCAGGCTTATGCGCCGGTGCCGGGTTTTGCCCTGCCGGGCTACGCACTGCTTCAGAAGCAGCCGGGCGTCAGCGATGCGCGCATCGCCGAGCTGGCCGGCATCGGCCGCGACCGCGTGGGCATGCTGCAGAGCATGGCCCGCTCGTCAGCGGTCGGTGCACCGCTGGTGGCACTGGACGGCGACCTGCTCTTCGCCCATGCGCCCAGCGCGGTGAGCCTCACCTTGCCCCGGGCAGTGAAGGCGCTGTCGGTGTCCTTCGGCGTGAAGGCCGAGGCCGAAGGCAGGCACCGCGGCCTGTGTTTCGACGTGCGGCGCGCGAAGGACGACACGCCGCTGATGCAAGAGTGCATCGCGGCGGAGGCCAAAGGGGCGGCAATGCAGGCGCACCGCCTGGTGCCGGTGGAGGCCGCTGCGGGCGAGGTGCTGCGCTTCAGCACCCGTTGCCAGTCGTCCTGCGACGCGGGCTGGACCTATTGGCGCGAAGTGCTGCTGCAATGAGCGAGGCCGCTGCGCAAGCGCGGCCCCGCGTGATGATCAGCGGGCGACGGTCGGCGTGACGACGCTGGCCAGCTGCTGCTCCTGCGGCTCGGGGCGCAGGAACTCGGTGATGCCGTAGCGGGCCACGGCGGCCAGGTCCACCGTGCCGGCGTCGGCCATCACGGGCGTGTTGACGAACTCCATCTTCCACTGGGCGCGGGCAAGCTCGGAGATGCCGCGACGCACCATCGACTCGAGGTTGCCGTACTTCAGCTCGGCGAAGACACGCGCACCTTCGGGGTGGGCGGTCCACTCGACACGGGCGAGCTCGCTCGCGCCGCTGCGCACCAGCTGGTCCAGGTTGCGGTAGTGCATGTCGGCGACCACGCGGGCACCTTCGGCCTCGGCGGCCCAGTCAATGACGGAGAGCTCGGAAATCCCGTGGCGCACCATCTGGGCAATGTCAGCGGGCTCGGCCGCGAGGGCATTCGATGCCCCCAGCACCAGGCCTGCGGACAGGGCTGCGACGCGAACGAAGGTGAGGCGTGTGGTCATGGGGGTACTCCGTGCCGGTGTGTTGGATGCCGAGTGCCGCCTCCGGCAGGGCCGTGGCAAAGGCTGTGACAACAGAACTAACGGCTCTTTACCCCTCTACTTGAGCGATTGACCCGGCGCGGCGCGATTTCCGTCACGCTTTTGCACGCACCAGCGCGGTGGCCGTCGCCGAGGCCACCAGTTCACCCTGCTGGTACAGCTCGCCGGCCAGAAAGGCCACCTCGCTGCTGCGCCGCAGCACCCGGCCCACCCCCTGCAGGGGGCCTGGACGGGCCGGCCGGTGGAAGGACACGGTGAGGTTCAGCGTCGGCGCCCACTCGCCCCGGGCGAGCTGGGCGGCCAGCGCCGGGCCGAGGGTGTCGTCCAGCATCGCGGCCAGGAATCCTCCCTGCACGTGGCCCACCGGGTTGGTGAAGGACGGGCTAGCCTCGAAATCCAGCGTGATGCGGCCGGCCTCAGCGTCCACCTCCCGCACACGAAGGCCCAAGGTGGCCGCGGCCGGAGGCGGTGGGCGCCGGCCGGCCATCACCTGCCAGAAATATGCATCGTCATCCATGGTCTGGTTCCTGGTTGGTCCTGGGGCGGTGCGCCGCCCCAGCCGGCAGTGGGCGCCGCCCCTGCTGACCCCGTCGTGTCAGCAGGGGCGCTTGCGGCTAAGCTTCGGCCCCGCTTTCCCACCGTGCCGGCGCATGCCCGAATCCCTGGTTCCCACCCTCGTCGACGCCGCCCTGCGTGGCACGCTGGTGGCGCTGCTGTCCCTGCTGGCGCTGGTGTCCTGGCGCGACCGCCCGGGCCTGCCCTCGGTGCGCACCGGAGCCCTGCTGATGCTGGGCCTGTGCGTGCAGGTGTTCGGCGCGATGCCGCTGGTCGAATCCGGCATGCCGGGCCCGTGGCAGGTGCCGTTGGTGGCGGTGTCGGTGGGCAATGCGGTGCTGTTCTGGTTGTTCGTGCGCTGCCTGTTCGACGATGGCTTCGCGCCCCGCCCGGTGCACGCGCTGCTGTGGCTGGCGGTGGCGGGCCTCGCGGGCTGGAACTGCCTGGTGCTGCCGCACAGTGCATCGGTGCTGGCACCGGTGCTGCGTGGCGCCCAGCGTGCAATACCGCTGGTGTTTGCGCTGCTCAGCGCACAGGCGGCCGTGGCGAACTGGCATGCCGACCTGGTGGAGGGCCGCCGCCGCCTGCGCGCGGTGATCCTGGTGGGCGGCATCGTCTACTCGGTGGTGCAGGCCGCGCTGCGGATCCAGTCGGCGGATGGCCGGCTGGCACCGGGCTCCGCCTTGCTGGACGTGAGCCTGCTGCTGGTGGTGGTGGTGGCGGCCGCAACCCACATGCTGCAACTGGCACGGTCGGATCTCTTTCCACTGGTGGCGCCCGGGCCGGCCGGCGCCCGCGCACCCGCGCCGTCCGGCACGCCCGCCACGCCCACCCCGCCCGCCATGGCCGCCCCGCCGGACACCCCGCCAGCGGCGCCGACCGAGCCACCCGAGCCTGCCGCGGCGCCCGATCCCGCCGAAGACCGGCTGGCCGAGGCCTTGCTGCGCCTGATGTCGCAGGAACGGGCCTACCGCAGCGAGGACCTCAGCGTGGCCAGCCTGGCCGCGCAGCTGCGGGTGCCGGAATACCGGCTGCGGCGGCTCATCAACGGCCGGCTCGGGCATCGCAACTTCACGGCCTTCGTCAATGGGTTCAGGCTCGAGGAGGCCCGCAATGCGCTGGCCGACCCCGCGCAGCGCGAGGTGCCGGTGCTGACGATCGCGCTGGACGCGGGCTTCCAGTCGATCGGGCCGTTCAACCGGGCCTTCAAGGCTGCCACCGGCCTCACGCCCACCGAGTTTCGGCGGCTGCGGCTGGCCGATTCCTGAAATCGGCCAGCCGAAAGCCGCAGCGCGCCGCTTTCGGCCAGACAGGGCCAGCGCCGGCAGGCATCGTGCCGCCACCGAGGGCAGGGGCCTTCGATGTGGAGCAAGACCGATGAACAGCGAACACCCTCCCACCCCACGCCGCAGGCGAGCCCGCCTGGCCTGGGGCCTGCTCCTGGCGGCCGCTTCCGGTGCCAGCCAGGCCGGCCTGGGCCAGGCCGAGATCCCCGGCCAGGGGCTCGACGGGCCAGTGACCGTCTACTACCCCACCCAGGCCGAAGACCAGCCGGTGCACCGCGGGCGCCTGGTGCTCAAGCTCGCGCCGGACGCTGCACCGGCCGCCGGCAACGGGCGGCTGGTGGTGATCTCGCATGGCTCCGGCGGCTCGCCCTGGGTGCATGCCGACCTGGCGCGCAGCCTCACCGAGGCCGGCTTCGTGGTGGCCATGCCGGAGCACCGGCAGGACAACTACCGCGACGACAGCAACCCCGGCCCGGCCAGCTGGGCCCAGCGCCCGGCCGAGGTGTCCCGTGCGATCGACGCGGTCGCCCGCGACCCGCGCTTCGCGCCGCGGCTCCGGCTGGACCGGGTGGGCGTGTACGGCGGCTCGGCGGGTGGCCACACGGCCCTGACGCTGGCCGGCGGGCGCTGGTCGCCGGCCGCCTTTGCGCGCCACTGCGAGGCGCACCTGGTGGAAGACTTCCAGTCCTGCGTGGGCCTGATCACGCGCCTGACCGGGGGCTGGGCCGATGGCCTGAAGAAGTGGCTCGCGCTGACCGTGATTGGCTGGCGCTTCACCGACGACACACCGCACAGCCACCACGACCCGCGGGTGGCGGCCGTGGTGTCGCAGGTGCCATCGGCCTCCAGCTTCGACCCGGCCTCGCTGGCCCGGCCGCGGGTGCCGCTGGCGCTGGTGACCTCGGGGCAGGACCGCTGGCTGGTGCCACGCTGGCATTCAGACCCGATCCTGGCGGCCTGCTCACCCTGCGAGCGCCTGGCCGAGCTGCCGGACGGTGGCCATGGCGCGATGCTCTCGCCCCTGCCGCCGGGCCTGACCGGCCTGCTGTCGGACATGCTCGATGACCCACCGGGCTTCGACCGTGCCCGCGTGGTGCCACAGGTGAACCGGCAGATCACCGGCTTCATGCTGCGCCACCTGGGCGCAGCGGGCCCGGCGGTCGATGCGCCACCGGAGGGGGCCGTGGCGAGCCGGCCTGCGGCGCCGCAGTGACAGGGCAGCCCACCGACACGGTGTTGCGTCACGCCGCTTGACTTGAAGCAACCCGGTCGGCCGGGCGTGGGCGATGATGAATCCAGCCTCCCAGCCCATGAGGGGGCAATGGAGCATCGCCATCGAATCGGCCGCCAACATGCCAAGCGAGCGTCGCGCCGGAATCGGCACGATGGGCTTGCGTGCATCGGACTATCAACGGCTGCTGGCCGTGTTGCCTGGGCGTTATCTGGTGCTGTTGCCGGATGCGCCGCGCTTCACCGTCGTGGAGGCGAGCCAGGCGTGTGCACCGGCGCTGGGCCAGCCCCTCGAGGCGGTGCTCGGGCAGCCGGTGGCCGCGCTGTTCCGCGGTGATGCGCAGGCCCTGCACGCCAGCGCGCTGCGCCGCTCCTTGCAGAAGGTGCTGCGCAGCGGCCGCGCCGACACGATGGCCGCGCCACCAAGCGCCGCGCGCTGCCTGAACCAGCCCGTGCTGGCCGAGGACGGCAGCGTGGCCTGCATCGTGCACTGCATGGATGGCGAGCTCGCCACGTCCCAGCTGTCATTGCACCCGGAGGGCGCGCACCCGGACATGGCGACGGAGCTGCGCCGGCGCGTCGAACGCCACACCCGGCAGCTGCGCAAGCTGGCGGCCGAGCTGGAAGCGGCAGAGAACCGCGAGCGCCGCCAGATCGCCCACGACCTGCACGACGACCTGGGCCAGACCCTCGCGGCGGCCCGCATTCGCCTGACGGCGTTGTGCCGGCACGAGCGGCCGGAGGTCAGCGCGGCGGCTGCGGAGGTTGCGGCGCTGATCGACAACGCCAGCGCGTCCACGCGTTCGCTGGCCGCACAGCTGGCGCCCGCCATCTTGTTCGAGCTGGGGCTGCTGCCCGCACTCGAGTGGCTGGGCGAGGAGCTGCAGGCGAGCTTCGGGCTGCATGTCACCGTGCTGGACGACGGCCAGCCCAAGCCGCTGACGCACGAGGCGCGCTCGGTGCTGTACCGGGCGGTTCGCGAACTGCTGATCAACGTGGCCAAGCATGCCGGCACCGATGCCGCCGTGGTGCATTTGCGGCGGCGCGCGGGGCGGCTGTTGATGCGCGTGTCCGATGCCGGCGTGGGCTTCGACCCCGAGGCGGTGTCGGCGCGGCCGCGGCGCGGCCTGGGGTTGTTGAGCGTGCGCGAACGGCTGTCATTCATCGGCGGCACGATGAAACTGCGCGCCATGCCGGGCGACGGCACCGTGGCGCTGCTGAGCGCGCCGCTGGGCGACGACGAACCAAGCGATCCGAACGAAGGGTGATCCATGATCCGTGTGCTCTTGGCCGAGGACCACAGACTGGTGCGGGAGGCATTGCGCGGCACGCTGGCGCAACTGTCGGGCATCGAGGTGGCCGGCGAAGCCGGTGACGGTCAGACCGCGCTGGCCCTGACACGCGCCTTGCGGCCCGACGTGGTGGTACTGGACATCGGCCTGCCGGACATCAGCGGCATCGAGGTTGCCAACCGGTTGCGGCGCTGCGAGCCCGCGCCGCAGGTGGTGGCGCTGTCGGCGCATTGCGACAAGCGATTTGTCACCGAGATGCTCTGCGCGGGCGCCATGGCCTATGTCACCAAGTCCTCAGCCGGCACGGAGCTCGAGCGGGCGATCCGCGCGGTGGCCAGCGGCCAGAGCTACCTCTGCCCCGAGGTGGCCAACGCCCTGGTGTCCGAGCTGCGCCAGCGCAGCGAACCGGACGCCTCGTCGCGGTTGGCGCGGCGCGAGCGCGAGGTGCTGCGCATGGTGGCCGAGGGCCTGCGTTCGGCGGCCATTGCGCAACGGCTGAACATCGCGGTGGCCACCGTCGAGGTGCATCGCCGCAACATCATGCGCAAGCTGGGCGTCAACACGGTGGCCGAGCTCACCAAGCACGCGATCCGCGAAGGGCTGGTGGTGCTGTGATGCGGGTGCTGCCAGCCCCGCGCGCCCGCGGCATACCGGTTTGCAGGTAGTCGTGTGTGAGGCGGCAAGGGATAGGAGCCGAGCGGCTGGCTCGTTAAATTGATCACCATGCAAACCCCAGATGGTATTGTCGAACGCAGGTTGAGCGCGCCGGCCCGCAGCGCCCCGGAGCCCTGGCGGCTACCTGCCGAGGCGCCACTGTCGCGGCCGGGTGCGGACCGGTGGTTGCCGCCGGACGCGGCCGAACGTGCCGGGTCGATCGGCGAGTTCCGCGCTGCCTCCTTGCACGATGCGCTGACCGGGTTGCCCAGCCGCGCGTTGTTCCTCGACCGCCTGGGCCAGGCAGCGCGCCATGCGCGGCGCCACCGCGAAAACCTGGTCGTGGCGCTGCTCTCGCTGGCACCTGCGGGCGCACATGCCGACCGGCCGGCCCCGGCGACGGCCGACGCCGCGCTGTGCGGCGCCACGCAGCGCCTGCGGGCCTGCCTGCGCCAGACGGACACCGTGGCGCGGCTGGGGCCCTGCGAATTTGGCCTGGTGCTGCCCGGCGTGGCCGACGCGGCGCAAGCCCATCGCACCTTGCGCAAGCTGCGTGATGCCCTGGACCCCTCACTGACCGCACAACCGCCGCAGCGACGCTGGACGCTCACCCTGGGCGCCAGCCTGTGTGATGGTGGCGAGGGCGAGCTGAACCAGTGGCTGGGCCAGGCCGAAGAGGCGCTCGAGCGCGCTGCGCGCCAGGGACCCGATGCCTGCGTGCTGCACCAGCATGATGCCGGCCATGCCGTGGTGTGGGGGCGGGGCGCCGGTGCCGACACGGCCGCGCGCCCGCTGCTGGCCCGCCATGCGCAGCCGGCCCTGCAGGCGTTGCTGCGGCAGATGCCCGTGGTGCGGCGGCTGGTGCGCTGCGGCGACCACCTGTTCCGTGCCGGCGAGCGCTTCGAAGGCCCGTACGTGCTGCATGCAGGCTCGGTCAAGATGCTCGCGGCCGCGCCCGGTGGTCGGCAGCATGTGGTGGCCCTGCACCTCAGCGGCGACTGGTTCGGTTTCGACGGCCTGGCCGATGGCCGGCACGACAGCGACGCCGTGGCCACCGACACCGGCGAGGTCTGGTTGCTGCAGCACGATGCGCTGCTGCTGGCCGCGGCACGCGAGCCGGCGCTGCTGAAGCTGCTGCATGCCGAGATCGGCCGTGCCGCGCGGCGCGAGCGGGATGCCCGGCTGGCGTTGAACGCGCTGCCGGTGGAGGCCAAGGTGGCCGCCTTCCTGTGCCGCCACGTGCAGGACCTGGCCGAGCGCGGCATGCGCCCCGACGAGCTGCGCCTGCGCCTGAGCCGCGCTGAGCTGGGCGACTACCTGGACATGACGCTCGAATCGGTGAGCCGCGCGATGTCGCAGCTGTCACGCCGCGGGCTGATCGGGTTCGGCCCGGTGGGCCGCCGTGTGATCCTGATTCCGGACCTGCCGGCGCTGGAGGCCTTCGTGCGCGCCAGGCGGCGTGCCGAGCCGGTGCCCGCGGGCACCGATCCTGGAGGAGACGAAGATGAACGCGACACAACTTGACGCCCAACGCACGCAGGTTTCGACAGCGCATGCCTTGGCCGATGCCGTGCTGGCGCTGAACCTGGAGCGGCCGCTCGTGGTGGCCTTGCCGCCTGGCGGCATGGCCTTGGCCGCCGAACTCGCCCGCCTGCTGCACGCGCCGCTGGACCTGCTGCTGGTGGGGCCGGGGCGTGCCACCGTGGCGGCCCCGGCGGGCCTGAGCGTCTCGCCCCTGCGCGAGCGCTCGGTGGTGCTGGTGCACGGCGGGGCCGACGACACGGCGATGCACGCGGCACTCACCGCGGCTCACCAGTTGGGTGCGGCCCGCGTGGTGCTGGCGGTGCCCGAACCCGCACCGACCCTGACGCCCACGTTGGCGGTGCTGGTGGACGACCTGGTGGGCCTGCCCGCCCCGGCCGGCCTGCGGCCCGCCCCGGGTGCCGGCCTGCCCTTGCCGGCCACGTTGCAGCGGCCCGGCCCAGGTGCTGCAGCCGCGGGCTGAGCGCAGGCCGCGCCACCCCGGGCGCTGAACGCGGGAGGCGCTGCCCGGTCTGACGCCGGTGTGTGTGTGTGCGCCGTCAGCGCACCAGCAGCACCGGCACGGTGGCCACATGCAGCACGCGCTGCGCCACCGAGCCGAGGAACAGGCTGCCGATGGCCCCGCGGCCATGCGTGCCCATGGCGATCTGGTCGACCGCGTGTTCGGCGGCCACGCTCACCAGTTCCTGCGCCGCCAGGCCAACCCGGCGCTGCACCGATTCGACCTTGAGGCCGCTCTGTTCCGCCAGGTCGCGTGCGTCGGCCAGGATCTTGTCCTGCGCCTGCACCAGCGCTTCCTCGATCTCGGCCAGGTTGGGCACCGGCACTTCGCCGTAGAACACCGGCACCTCGCGCACGTTGAGCAGCAGCACCTGCAGGGCCAGGCCCTCGCGGGCCAGCCGCGCCACGGCGCCGATGGCGCGCTCGGCATGCGCCGAGCCGTCGACTGCGATCAGGATCTTCATCATGGTGTGCCTTTCTGGCCGCGCGGTGCGGCAGGGGGCCAGGGTTCAGGGGCGGCGGGTGCCATTCTCGTGCGGCGCAGGCACGGCCACGCTGTCCAGGGCCGCGACCACCTCTTCATCGCTGACCTGGTGGAAATCGCGGTAGTGCAGGCCCACGGCCTCGAAGGGCGTGGGCTGCGCCAGGCAGACGATCTGGTCCACCTCGGCGTGCAGCGCGGCGAGCGTGTCGCTGGGGGCCACCGGCACGGCCAGCACCAGCCGCTGCGGCGCGCGGCGGCGCACGGCCTGCAGTGCGGCCCGCATCGTGGTGCCGGTGGCGATGCCGTCGTCCACCACGATCACGCTGCAGCCGGCCAGCGGCACCGGCTGCCGCCCATGCAGGTAGGCGGCGCGCCGGCGGGCCAGTTCATGCAGTTCCTTCGTTTGCTGGAAGGCGATGTAGTCGGGGTGCACGCCGGCGCCGCGGCGCAGGGCCTCGTCCACCACCAGTTCGGGCGGGTCGCCATCCACCACCGCGGCCAGCGCCAGCTCGGGCTGCCAGGGCATGCCGATCTTTCGCACCATCAGCAGGTCCAGCGGCGCGCCCAGCGCACGGGCCACGATGGCACCGATGGGCACGCCGCCGCGTGGCAGCGCCAGCACCACCAGCGGGGGCGGCAACAACAGCAGGCGCAGCCGCTCGGCCAGCAGGTGGGCGGCTTCGCTGCGGTCGGTGAATCGGGGGCTCATGGTGGGGCTGGGGCAGGCAAGGGGCCACGCCGCGCGCACGGATGCTGCGGCGCAGCCCCGGGGCATCGGCACACGCCAACGCGCCAGGCTGGCCTCAAGCATGCGCCGGGCAGGGGGGGCGGCGCAAGAGCGGCAACTGCGCCAGCGCAAGATTGCGCCACCGGCGGCCCGGGCCGCCGGCTGGTGCCGTGCTCAGCCGGCGTAACGCGCATTGGGCGTGGCGGCGGTGGTGGCCAGCGGCTTCAGTCCGAACAGGGGGCGCAGCCAGCGCACGCGGCGCAGGCCTTCATGCGCGGCCAGGCTCAGCGCCAGCGTGGCCACCATCAGCAATGGCGCCTCCACCACGGCGGCCAGGCCCAGCGGGGCCAGCGCGGCCGCCAGCACGATGATCACGCTCTGGTGCAGCAGGTAGACGGGGAACACCGCCTCGCCCAGGTAGCGGCGCGCCGGGTGGTCGAGGTTCAGGTGCCTGCGGGCGTAACCCAGCGCCGCGAGCACCGCGCACCACTTGATCGTGCAGAACAGCAGCCGGCGCAGCAGCAGGGCCGTGCCTTCGTCCACCAGCAGCAGCGTGACGCCGCTGGCCAGCGCGAGCGCCAGCGCCGCGTGGCGCCAGGCTTCGGCCCGCCGCGCCAGCGCGGGGGCGCGGGCCAGCACGGCGCCGAAGAGGAACATCGTGCCGTACTGGGCATGCATCAGCCAGTCGTCCACCAGCGCATGGGTCACCGGAAAGCGGGGCGCCAGCCACTGGCGGGCAAGCGCGAGCCACAGCACCGGCCACAGCAGCAGCCCCGCGCCACCGAGGGCCCGGCTGCCGAGCGCGGCCAGGCGTTCGAGCAGGCGTGGCCAGGCCCGCAGCGCCAGCCACAGTGCCGCGGTGTAGGCCAGCAGGTAGGGCAGGTACCAGAGGTGGTTCCAGGTCGGCAGCACCAGGCAGGCGCCGTTGGCGCGGCAGAACCCCGGGTGGCCGCTGAAGTACAGGCGCAGGAAGGCGAGGTAGTCGCCGCCGTAGCCGTGTGCCTGGCGCGCTTCCAGCCAGGATTGGGGTGGCACGATCACGGCCATGCCGAACAGCAGCGGCAGCAGCAGGCGGCGCGCGCGTTCGCCCAGCCGCGCGGCGGGTGCGGCCGTGCCCCGCCACATGAACGCGGTGGCCGCGCCCGACACGAGGAACAGCAGGTCCATGCGCCAGGGCGACAGCATGCGCATCCAGGGCTCGGCGGCGGGGCCGGCCTGGGGGCTCTTGAGGTGCCAGTCCCAGTGCACGTAGTACATGCCCACGTGGTAGGCGATCAGCAGGCCGATGGCGATGATGCGCAACCAGTCCAGGTCGAACTTCCGCGTGTCATCGGCGGCGCTGGCCGTGGCCGGGTGCCGGAGCGCAAGGGGGGGTGGGGCAGCGGCCGGAGATTGGGGCGACATGGTGGCGTGCGGGCCGTGGTAAGGCACGCGAGGCTAGGCCCGGCGCGGCAGCGTGGCCAGCGATCCGGGGCGAGCGGCCCGGCGGCCGGGGCCGGCGGCGCGCCCGCGGCGCCGGTTCAGCTGGGCGCGAGGCCCAGGCGCGCGAACACGGCCGCGCGCAGGCGCCGGCTGCAAGGTGCGGTGGCACCCCCGCGCAGCAGCAGCTCGCCGTCGCCGCCTTGGGTGGCCCGCCACTGCTGCACGTGCGCCAGCGCCACCGCGGCGCCGCGGTGGGTGCGCATGAAGCCGGGTTCCAGGTCGGCCAGCAGCGCGGCCAGCGGGCGCCGCAGCAGCGGCGCGCGGTCGGCGGTGTGCACCACCACGTAGTTGTCGGCCGCCTCGAGCCACAGCACCTCGGCCACCGGCACCACGTGCAGGCGGCCGCGGTCGGGGATCAGCAGCTGCGCAGGGGGCGGGTGGGCGGCGGCGCGTGGCCCCTCACGGTGCTGCTGCGCCACCGCCAGGCGCTGCACGGCGCGCGCCAGGCGCTCCGGATCGACCGGCTTGAGCAGGTAGTCGATCGCCGCGTGGTCGAAGGCCTCGAGCGCATGACGCTCGTGCGCGGTGACGAACACCAGCGCCGGCGCCGGCTCGGGCAGCGAGGCGGCCACGTCCAGGCCACTGGGGCCGGGCATCTGCACATCGAGAAACACCGCGTCGGGTGCGAGTGCCGCCACCTGCGCCAGTGCGTCAGGGCCGTCGACGGCATGGCCCACGATCTGCACATCGGCATGCACGGCCAGCAGGCGCGCGAGGCGGCTGCGGGCGGGGGCCTCGTCGTCGACGATCAGCACCCGCATGGCAGCTCGATGCTGGCGATCACGCCGCCGCCAGGGCGTGCCGCCAGCGTGAGCCGGGCGTCGCCACCGTGGCGCGCCTGCAGCCGCTGACGCAGCGTGCCCAGGCCCACGCCCCAGGCGGGCTCGGCCGGCAGCAGGCCCGCGTCGTCCTCCACCTGCAGCAGCAGCCGCTGCGCATGGCGTTGCACCCGCACGATGATCGTGCAGGGCCCCGGCCGCCGTTCCACGCCATGGCGGAAGGCGTTTTCCAGCAGCGGCTGCAGTGCCAGCGTGGGCACCCGGCAGGCCTGCGCCGCGGGGTCGAGCTCGACACGCACCTGCACCCGGCCGGCAAAGCGTCGGACCATGATGTCGGCATAGGCCTGCAGCAGCCGCAGCTCCTCGTCCAGCGGGTTCTCGGGCTGGCGCGTCAGATCGGTGGCGGCGCGCAGCAGCGCGGCCAGGCGGGTGAGCAGGTGGTCGGCGAGGTCGGGGTCGTCGTGGATCGTGGAGGCGATGGTGTTCAGCGCGTTGAACAGGAAGTGCGGCTCCAACTGCTGCGCCAGTTGCAGCAGCTGTGCCTGCTGGGCCAGCCGGCGCTCACGCTCCAGGCCCAGCCGGGCCTGGTGCAGTGCGGCATGCGATCGGATGCCGAACACCACCGCGACGAACAGCACGTTGAACATCGCGAACTTCAGCACCTCGTAGCGCAGCACCTCCGGCCAGGGCTGGTGCTGGTACACCTGCCCGGCCATTGCATACACCGCGTGGCGCAGCGCGTACACCGCCCCCACGAACGCCGGCGCCACCACCACCAGCGGCGCCACGTTGGCGGCGAACCATGGCCAGGGCCGGGCCAGCTGGGCATCGAAGCGCGCCGCGCGCCGCCATTGCCACAGCGCCACGGGGCTGGCCACCAGCAGCGAGCTGCCCCACCAGAGCAGCGGGCCCCAGAGGCCGCGGCCGCCGCTTCGCCAGTGATCCTGCAGCTCCACCGTGAGCAGCAGGGCCCAGAACACCGCCCAGGCGACCAGGAAGCCCGGGCGCGCCGCCTGGGGTGGCGCAGCGGTGTCGGCCGGGGCGGCGTTCGGAGCGGGTGGGGCGATCGTGGCGGCCATCGTGGGGGAAGCGCAGGGCGCCGGGATTGTCACCGTGCCCACGGCCGGCGGCCAGGCGGCAAGGCCTGGCCGGGGCGAGTGGCATGCCGGGAGGGGCCAGCGGCCGGTGGGCCGCGTGCCGATCACAGGTAGCCGCAGTACACGCCCGTCTGGGTGCTGCGGATCAGCTGCCAGATCGAGCAGTTGCCACCCCCGGTCTGGCCGGACGAGACGTCGCGGGCAAAGGTGGGCGGGGCGGCCATGCTCAGCGCGGCGGCGAGCATCAGGGCTTGGGCGACACGTTGGATCAGGGGCTTGCGGTTCATGGTGATCTCCGGGTGGGGTTGGGGGCTGTGACGGGCGGGAGGTTCTGCATCGTCACGGTCACACCTACGTGGCCACCCCCTGCGGCGGAGGCGTGAAGGACATCACGCTCGGCGCCCCGATTTGCGTCTCAGTCGTTCGAGATCACCAGCAGGTAGCGGCAGCCCGTGCGGCCCAGGGCGCGGAAGCACAGCGGGCGGTCGACGCCGAAGTCCAGGCAATCGCCCTCGGCGAGCTCGAAGTGCTCTTCGCCATAGTCGATGCGCAGCGCACCGGCCAGCAGCCACAGCCGCTGCCGGTAAGGCCGGCCCTGCCAGGGCGGGTAGTGCACTTCTGCCGCGCGCGGCAGCTGCAGCTCCACCAGCTGCAGGCCGGTGGTGGCGTCCGGCTCGCTCACCTGGCGCCGGCGGTAGCCCAGCGCCGGGTCGCGCCACACCGGCTGCTCGGCCCGCCGGCGCAGCCGCTGCGGCGCGGCGGGGGCATCGGCCAGCAGGTGCACCAGCGGCACACCCAGCCCGGCGGCCAGGCGGCCCAGCAGCGCCGCGGTGGCGCTGGCCTGCGCCCGCTCGATGCGCGAGATCATGGCCTTGCTCACGCCGGAGCGCTCGGCCAGCGCGGCCAGGCTCAGGCCCTGTGATTGACGCAAGGCCAGCAGGCGCTCGGCGATCAGGGTGTCGACGGACATCGGGGCTCCCGGTCTGGTTTAACAAGATGGACGAAGCGTCTACGATAATAGACGATCTGTCACCTCCCACCTCCCACCTCCCACCTCCCATCGCCAGGACGCCGCATGAACCTGATCCACTGCACCGAGGCGCGCCACGCCGGCGCCATCCTCGACATCCTCAACGAGGCCATCGTCAACTCCACCGCGGTGTACGACTACGCGCCGCGCCCGCCCTCGGCGATGGCGCCCTGGTTCGCCACCAAGCGCAGCCAGGGCTGGCCGGTGCTCGGGCTCGAGGCGGCCGATGGCACGCTGGCCAGCTTTGCCAGCTACGGCAGCTTCCGCGCCTGGCCGGCCTACAAGTACACGGTGGAGCACTCGATCTACGTGCACCACGCCCACCGCGGCCAGGGCCTGGGGCGCCGGCTGCTGGCCGCGCTGGTGGACGAGGCCCAGCGCCAGGGCCTGCACACCATGGTGGGGGGCATCGACCGGGACAACGCGGGCAGCATCGCGCTGCACCGCAGCCTGGGCTTCGAGCCCGCGGGCGTGATCCGGCAGGCCGGCTTCAAGTTCGGCCGCTGGCTGGACCTGGCCTTCTACCAGCGGGTGCTGGCCACGCCCGCGCAGCCGGTGGACGGCTGAGCGCCGCGATTGCGGTGCATCAACGCGGGCCCCTTGGCGGCGCCTAGGCTTGAAGCACCGCAACACCATGAGAGGGGCGGTGCATGAACACGCTGACCAAGCTGGCGCTGGGCCTGATGGGCCAGCTCACGCCGCAGGCGCCGCAGGGCGACCCGGCCCGGGCGATCAAGCTGCCGCCGCCGCACCGGCGGGGCGGGATGCCGTTGATGCAGGCCTTGTGGCAGCGCCAGTCGGGGCGCGAATTCCAGCCCCAGGCGCTGGCGCGGCCGGTGTTGTCCGACCTGCTGTGGGCGGCCGCCGGCATCAACCGCCCGGCGCTGGGCGGCCGCACCGCGCCGAGTGCGATGAACGCGCAGGAGGTGCAGCTCTACGTCGCCATGCCGCAAGGCCTGTACGGCTACGACCCCAAGGGGCATGTGCTGCAGCAGGTGCTGGCCAGCGATGTGCGCGGTGTCACCGGCTACCAGGACTTCGTGGACAACGCGCCGCTGGACCTGGTGTACGTGGCCGACCATGGCCGCATGGGCCTGATTCCGGCACCGCAGCGCGAGGCCTATGCCGCGGCCGCCGCAGGCGCGATGGCGCAGAACGTGTACCTGTTCTGCGCCTCGGCCGGCTTGTCCACGGTGGTGCGGGCCTGGTTCGACCGCGCCGCGCTGGCCAAGGCCATGGGCCTGGGCAACGACCAGCAGCTGCTGCTGGCCCAGACCGTGGGCAGGCCCGGCTGAACCGGCCGCGGCCGGGCGGTCGCCCTACGCGTTGCGGATGCGCGCCACCAGCGCGCGCGTGAACTCGCTGGTGCTGGCCTTGCCGCCCAGGTCGCCGGTGCGCACCTGGTCGATGTTCAGCGTGGCGTCGATGGCCTGGCGCAGGCGGGTGGCCATGTCGGTGAGCTTGCAGTGGTCGAGCATCATCGCGGCGGCGAGCATCAGCGCGATCGGGTTGGCCTTGCCTTGGCCGGCGATGTCGGGCGCCGAGCCGTGCACCGCCTCGAAGATGGCCGCGTCGGCGCCGATGTTGGCGCCCGGGGCCATGCCCAGCCCGCCCACCAGGCCGGCCACCAGGTCGGACAGGATGTCGCCGAACAGGTTGGTGGTGACGATCACGTCGAACTGCCAGGGGTTGAGCACCAGCTTCATCGCGCAGGCGTCGACGATCACCGTCTCCATCTGGATGCGGCCCTTGTAGCGGGCCTCGTACATCTGCTCGGCGGTTTCCTTGAAGATGCCGGTGAGCGCCTTCATGATGTTGGCCTTGTGCACGATGGTCACCTTCTTGCGGCCGGTGGCGATGGCGTGCTCGAAGGCGTATTCCAGGATGTGGCGGCAGCCCGCGCGGGTGTTGATGCCGGTGGCCATGGCCACGGCGTGCGGGTCGTCGTCGATCTGCACGTAGTGCTCGTGGCCGATGTACAGGCCCTCGAGGTTCTCGCGCACGACCACCAGGTCGATGTTGTCGAACCGACCACCGGGCACGATGGTGCGCGCCGGCCGCAGGTTGGCAAACAACTTGAACTCCTCGCGCAGGCGCACGTTGGAGCTGCGGTAGCCGCCGCCCGAGGGCGTTTCCAGCGGGCCCTTCAGCGCCAGCCGGGTGCGGCGGATGCTGTCCAGCGTGGCCGGGGGCAGGGGGTCGTTGGCGGTCTTCACGCCTTCGAGGCCGGCGATCTGGCGGTCCCAGGCGAAGGGGGCGCCCAGCGCGTCCAGCGCGGCAAGGGTGGCTTCGACGATTTCGGGACCGATGCCGTCGCCGGGAATCAAGGTGGCAGGGATGGAGTGGGCCATGGTGCGTTTGGGAGGGAAGGGCGCCCTCGTGGGGCTGAACTCGGGGGCTGCAGGTGCAGCAGCGCGGCAGCTTACGCCCGCGGGCTTGCAGTGTGCTTGCAAGGCCCGCGCCAGCGCCTGCACCGGCGCGGTGCGGGCGCGCTACTCGCCGCGCGTGATGCGCAGCCCGGCGTCCAGCAGCAGGATTTCGCCGGTGGTCTTGGCCGCACCGGCACCCAGCCACCAGGCGGCGTCGGCCACGTCCTCGGGCTGGATCACGTCGGCCAGCGCCGACACGGCCTTGTAGCCCTGCACCGAGGCGGCGTAGCGCTCGGCACCCAGGCCCTGCTGCAGCCAGGGCGTTTCCACCAGCCCGGGGGCGATGGCGTTGACGCGGATCTCCGGGCCCAGCGCGCGGGCCAGGCCCACGGTCATCGCGTTCAGCCCGCCCTTGCTGGCCATGTAGGCGATCGAGGAGCCGCGGCCCATCAACGAGGCCACCGACGAGATGTTGACGATGCCGGTGACCGGGTGCAGCTTCAGCAGCGGCACCAGCGCGCGGATCATCTGGAAGGTGCCCACCACGTTGACGGCGTAGATGTCGTGGAAGTCCTGCGCGTCCAGGCCATCCAGGTTGCGCATGGCCACGAACTTGGTGGTGCCGGCGTTGTTCACCAGCGCATCGGCGCGGCCGAAGCGGGCCTGCACCTCGGCGGCCAGGCGGCGGCAATCGTCGTCGGACGAGATGTCGGCCTTGACCACCAGCACCTCGGCGCCCCGCGCACGGCATTGCTCGGCCACGGCCTCGGCGGGCACCGGGTCGCGCGAGTAGTTGACCACCACGTTCCAGCCTTCCTGGGCATAGCGCCGCGCGGTGGCCGCGCCGATGCCGGAAGACGAGCCCGTGACCACGCAGACCTTGCGGTCGGCTTTCGCTGCTTCGCCCATGCCGGGCCTCCTCGGTGTGAGTTGTCGTCAGCGCGCAGTGTGCAACAGCGCCTCGCGCACCCACTCCAGCCGGTCCTGGCCGAAGTACATCTCGCCGCCCACAAACATCGTCGGCGCGCCGAACACGCCGCGCGCCACCGCCTCGTCGGTGGTGGCGCGCAGGGCGGCCTTGACCTCGGCATCGTTGGCCAGTGCCATCAACTGCGCGGGGTCGAAGCCGGCGGCGGCCAGCGTGGCGCCAACCACGGCCGGATCGTTGAGGTTGCGGCCCTCGACCCACATCGCGCCGAACACGGCGGCCAGGAAGGCTTCGGCGCGCTGCGGCTCGCGCAGCTGCATGCCGGTGATGGCGCGCATCAGCACCAGCGTGTTGATCGGGAAGTGGGGGTTGTGCAGCAGCGGCACCCCGTAGCGCTGCGCGAAGCGCTGCAGATCGCGCTGCATGTAGGCGCCCTTGGCCGGCACCGCGGCCGGCGAGGCATTGCCGGTGGCCTGGAACACCCCGCCCAGCAGCATGGGCCGCAGCACCAGCGTGGCGCCGGCCTGGGCGCACAGGCCGGGCAGCTGCGTCCAGGCCAGGTAGGACGCGGGGCTGCCCACATCGAAGAAGAACTCCACGCTTGCGCCCATGCACGACTCGCTTTCTCGAATGGCGCCATGATGCGCCGACCCCCTTGCTCAGGAGAATCCGGGATGACGACGAGTGACACGGGACCGGGCGTGGCCCTGGTGGTCGGTGCGGGCGATTCGACCGGCGGCGCCATCGCGCGGCGCTTCGCTGCCGGCGGCTACACCGCCTGCGTGACGCGGCGCGACGCCGCCAAGCTGGCGCCGCTGCTGGACGCCATCCGCCAGCGCGGTGGCCGGGCGCACGGCTTCGGCAGCGATGCGCGGCAGGAGGAAGAGGTGGTGGCGCTCATCGACCGCATCGAACGCGAGGTGGGGCCGATCGAGGTGCTGGTGTTCAACATCGGCGCCAACGTGCCCTGCAGCATCCTGGACGAGACGGCGCGCAAGTACTTCAAGATCTGGGAGATGGCCTGCTTCGGCGGCTTCCTGAACGGGCGCGAGGTGGCCAAACGCATGGTGACGCGTGGCCGCGGCACCATCTTGTTTACCGGCGCCACCGCCTCGCTGCGCGGCTCGGCGAACTTCGCGGCCTTTGCCGGCGCCAAGCATGCGCTGCGGGCGCTGGCGCAGAGCATGGCGCGCGAGTTGGGCCCCCAGGGCATCCATGTCGGCCACGTGGTGGTGGATGGTGCGATCGACACCGAGTTCATCCGCAGCAACTTCCCCGAGCGCTACGCCTTGAAGGGCCAGGACGGCATCCTGAACCCCGAGCACATTGCAGAGAACTACTGGCTGCTGCACCAGCAGCCGCGTGACGCCTGGACCTTCGAGCTGGACCTGCGGCCCTACATGGAGCGCTGGTAGGGCGGGCCGGCCGCTCAAGCTCAGGCCATCACCTTGAACGCGCCCACCGCCTCGAACAGGCGCCGGGCCTGGGTCTTCATGCTCTCGGAGGCGGCGGTGCTCTGCTCCACCAGCGCGGCGTTCTGCTGCGTCATCTGGTCGAGCTGAGAAACGGCCACGCCCACCTGGGCGATGCCGCCGCTCTGTTCGCTGGTGGACAGGCTGATCTCCTGGATCAGGTCGTTGACGCGCCGCACCTGGGCCACGATGTCCTGCATGGTGCTGCCCGCCGCATCGGCCAGCTTGCTGCCGGCGTCCACCTTCTCGACCGAATCGCCGATGAGTTGCTTGATCTCCTTGGCCGCGCTGGCGCTGCGCTGGGCCAGGTTGCGCACCTCGCCAGCCACCACCGCGAAGCCACGGCCCTGCTCGCCGGCGCGTGCCGCTTCCACCGCGGCATTGAGCGCGAGGATGTTGGTCTGGAACGCGATGCCGTCGATGACGCCGATGATGTCGGCAATGCGTTTGCTGGCCCCGGCGATCTGCTGCATCGTGTCCACCACCCGGCCCACGACCTGGCCGCCGCGCTCGGCCGCACCGCTGGCATGGCCGGCCAGTTGGGTGGCCTGGCGCGCCGACTCGGCGTTCTGCGTCACGGTGGAGGTCATCTGCTCCATCGAGGAGGCGGTCTGCTGCAGGCTGGCCGCGGCTTCTTCAGTGCGTGCGCTCAGGTCGGCATTGCCCTGTGCGATCTCGCCGCTGGCCGTCTGCAGGCCTGCGACCTGCTCGCTCACATCGTCGATCAGGGAGCGCAGGTTCAGGCCGGCCTGGTTCACCGCACGCAGGATCAGCCCGATCTCGTCCACGCGGTCGAGGTGGATGTTCTCGGCCGGCTGGCCGCTGGCCACGGCCTGGGCCTGCGTGAGCACCTGCTGCAGGGGCCGTGCGATCTGCACCTCGAGCCACGTGCACTGCCCGATGCAGGCCAGCAGCATCAGCGCCCCAAAGCCGGCCAGTGCTGCGCCGCCCAGGCCCAGCGCGGCGGCGGCCGCCACGCCAGCCGATGCCACCCCCATGCCGGCGCAGCGCAGGCGCCAGCGTGTGGGCATCAACTGCAGCAGCGAGGCCCAGCGCATCCAGCCCGTGCGCACCAGGATGCCCATGTGGAACGCGCGCGAACCCGCCTGGCCCTGGGTGAACCGGCGGTACAGCGCCTCGGTGGCCTCCACCTCGTGGCGGGCGGGCTTGGTGCGCACCGACATGTAGCCCACGAGCTGGCCGTTGCGCCGCACCGGCGTGGCGTTGGCCCGCACCCAGTAGTGGTCGCCGTTCTTGCGGCGGTTCTTCACCAGCGCGGTCCAGCTCTGGCCGCCCTTCAAGGTGCGCCACATGTCGGCAAACGCCTCGGGTGGCATGTCGGGGTGGCGCACCAGGTTGTGGGGCTGGGCCATCAGCTCGTCCCGCTCGAAGCCGCTGACCTGGATGAAGGCAGCGTTGCAGTAGGTGATGTGGCTGTGGATGTCGGTGGTGGACATCAGGGTCATGCCATCGTCGATGGGGTACTCGCGTTGCGAGACGGGCAGGTTGGCGCGCATGCTGGATTTCCTCTTTCCAGTGGTTGCTCGGCCGATGGGGCGCCTGGGTCGGTTCTGCCGGCTGCGGTGTGGCCATCGGAAAAAAGAGCGCTGTGCTGTGCTCTGCTCCACATATCGGGCTGGCAAAACTTTGATTGACGTCAAACCGAGACTTTTGCGTACAAACACGCGATGGCCGTGATGCAATCGACGCGAGAACCCAATGTGGTGCGCCAGCACAGGCTGCCCGGCGCTGCGCGGGCGCGCATCGTGGTCAGGCCCGCGGCAGCGTCAGCGTGAACACGGCCCCACCCCCTGCGGCGTTATCAGCCTGCAGCGTGCCACCGAGCTTTTCGACGATGCCGAAGCTGATCGACAGGCCCAGGCCCGTGCCCTTGCCCACCGGCTTGGTGGTGAAGAAGGGCTCGAACAAGCGCTCGAAGTGCTCGGCCCGGATGCCGGGGCCGTTGTCGCGGAAGCGCACCACGATGCGCTGCGGCTCCACCGTGCAGCCGATGTCGAGCCGTGGTGTCTGGCCGGGCAGGGCGGCTGCGTCGTAGGCGTTCTGCACCAGGTTCATCGCCACCTGCAGCAGGCGGCCGGCGTTGCCGCGCACGTTCAGTGCTTCGCCGCGCTGCCAGCGCACGTCGAAATCGCGCGCGGCACCGCGGCGGATCCATTCGATCGCGCGCTCGATCACGTCGTTCAGGTCCAGCAGCGTGGTCTCTTCCCGGTCCACCGCCGAGAAGCGCTTGAGGCCGCTCACGATGTCGGCCGTGCGCTGCGCGCCTTCGAGCGTGCCTTCCATCAGCGAGGGCAGGTCGGCCAGCAGTGCGTCGATGCGCAGCTTGGCGCGCAGCGGCGCGCCGGTGCCCGGCGGCAGCTGGGCCTCCAGTTCGGCCACGTAGCGCGTGAGCCGTTCGCTGTAGCGCTGCAGCGCATGCACGTTGCCGAGCACGAAGCTGATGGGGTTGTTCAGCTCATGCGCCACGCCAGCCACCAGGCGGCCCAGCGAGGCCATCTTCTCGGAGTGCAGCAGTTGCTGCTGGGTGCGTTTGAGTTCCTCGTGCGCCTCGCGCAGCTGGTGGTAGGCGCGCTTGATCTCGCCCATCGGCCGGCCCACCAGCACCAGGCCGGCCAGGCGATTGGCGCTGTCGTGGCGCGGCGAGAGGTTGAAGTCCACCGGCTGCGGCTGGCCGGCCGCGTCCAGCAGCGTGAGCTCCAGGTCGGTGCCGCTGCGCACCAATGCGGGCGTGTGCAGCACCTGGCGCAGGCGTTCGGTGCCGGGGGCATCGGCAAACAGCGCCAGCAGCGGCGTGCCACGCAGCTGCGCATCGCTGCGGCCCACCATGCGGCACAACGCGTCGTTGGTCTGCTCGATCAGGCCTGCCTCGCTGCAGGCCAGCAGCACGTCGCTCATCGCCGACAGCAGGCCATAGATGAACTGCTGCGACTGTTCCAGCAGCGCGTTCTTCTCCTCCAGCGCCACCTCGTCGGCCACGAGCTGGGTGTAGACCTCGTCCATCTTGTGGATCACGTCCAGCCAGGTCGATTCGGGGATGCCTTCCAGGTCTTCCGGCGGCAGGCTGGGCAGGTTCGGGCGGCGGGGCGGCTGGGCTTCGGTCATCTCAGTACCGCCCGGCCGTTCCGAAGGTACTGAGCGCCCCCTCGGGGGGCAGCGAACGCAGTGAGCGTGGGGGTTTCATCTCAGTCAATGCACCGTGCACACCATGCAAGGGTCGAACGAGCGCACGATGTGCTGCACCGCCACCGGCGTGGTTTCGCCGGGGCGCAGCGGCGCGCCCACCAGCGCGGCTTCCAGCGCGCCGGGGGTGCCGGCGGCGTCGCGCGGCGAGAAGTTCCAGCTCGTCGGCGCGATGATCTGGTAGTTCGCGATGCGGCCGTCGCGCAGGCTCACCCAGTGGCCCAGGGCGCCGCGCGCGGCTTCGGTGAGGCCTTCGCCTTGTGCGACAGGCGACAGCGCGGCGGTGTGGCAGTAGGGTGCATCGTCCTGCAGCGCGCGCAGCCACTGCGTCATCAGCTCCAGCAGGCGGGCCACTTCCAGCACGCGGGCCAGCACCCGGGTGGCCACCGTGCTGCCGTGCTGCTGCACGAGGGCCCGCACCAGCGGCTGGCCGTCCACCACCTGGCGCGCAATGGCGCCGGTTTCCACCACATGGCCGGCCAGGCGCGGCGCCTTGTTCCAGGTGTAGGCGCCGGGCTTGTCGGGCTCGGGCTGCGTGTGGCCCTCGCGCGGGTGGCGTGGCGCGCCTTGCTCGGCCAGGCGCGTGTGGTGCAGGTCTTCGCGGATTTGCGTGGTGTCCAGCCTGTCCACCTGGCCGCTGGCCTGGTGCCACACGCCGCGGGCGAAGGCATGCTGGCCGTCTTCGCTGGGGTAGGCGCCATAACTCATCAGGCGGGCGGCCCCGCGGCCCAGTGCGTGCAGCCCCAGGTCGTTGGCGATGGCGAGGAAGAAGCGCAGGTCGCCGCGCTGCGGTGCCGCGTCCACCCAGGCTTGCAGGTCATTCGCCGTCTGCAGGCCCAGCAGCGATTCGATCGGTGCGCCCAGCAGCGTGGTCTCGACGAAATCACGCATCTCGCGCAGCTTGGCCAGCAGGCGCAGGCGCTCGGCGGCTTCAACCGCGCGGGTGCTGCCGCCGGGCTGCAGCGCATGGGTGTGCGGCCAGCGACCGCCCAGCGTGCCGATCAGCGTGAACCAGCGCTGGCGCGCGGCCAGGGCCTCGCGGTGGTGGGCGCCCTCTTGCGGGTCGAAGCGGCGCCTGGCTTCGGCGTGCCAGGGCCGGTCGGCATACACGGCACGGGTGAAATCGGGCATGAAGAACAGGTAGAAGTGGCTCAGGTGGTCGGCCAGGTTCTCGCAGGCCAGCATCAGGTGCGTGGCCAGCCGGCCGTTGGGCGGCGGCGCCAGGCCCATGGCATCGGCCAGCGCACGCGCGGCCGCCACCGATTGCGAGACCGAGCAGATGCCGCAGATGCGCGGCACGATCACCAGCGCATCCATCGGGTCGCGGCCCTGCAGCATGGGCTCGAAGCCGCGGTACATCGGCGCCACCACGTGGGCCGTGCGCACCTGGCCATCGGCGATGTCGAGCTGCACCTCGAGGTCGCCTTCGACGCGGTTGAAGGGGCCGACGATCAGGCGGGTCATTGGGGGATTACCACTGCTGGACCTTGACAGTGACGGCTCTCGCCCCGTTGCTGCCGATCGCTCGCGTGCAATCTCGTGAGCGAGATCAGGCCGCCGGGGCGCTTCACTCCGCTCATGTCCCCCGTCGTCGGCCTGCGGCCGCCGCCTCCTCCTTTACTTCGCTCCGCGAAGCGCCCCACCGTCCTGATCCGGCACCACACTGGCAGGTCGGCGCACGCCATCACAGGCTCTGGCCAAGGACGGCGGGTGGCCGGCGGAGCGAAGTCAAGGAGGAGAGGCGGGCGCAGCCCGACTCGGGGGACATGAGCGCAGTCGGCCACCCGGTGGCCTTGGCATGCTCCGTCAATGCATGCGTGGCTGTTGTTTTCGAAGGCCCGCAACGGGCCGACACCAGTCATCACAACACGCATGCGCGAGGGGCTCACTTCAGCCGTGTGCGTTTTATCGCCGGCGCCACCACCACATGGTCGGCCGTGGCGTTGTCCTTCACGCGGCGTGGCGTGGCGGATTTGGACAGGGAGGCCAGTGCCACGAACCAGGCCTTGGGCATGTCGGTGGGCAGGCCGATGGGGATGCCGGCGAGCTTGGGCGTGCGGTCGAAGGCATGGCCGGGGTTCTGGAAGCCGGGCTCGGTGCAGCTGACGCAGGCATAACCACCGCGGGTGCAGGAGCCTTCGCCGTTCCACAGCCGGGTGTTGCAGTCGGCATGGGCCTGGGTGCCCTTGCAGCCCATGTGCTCCATCATGCAGCCCAGGTCGGAGGGCTTTTCGGCGCTGGCCTTGAACTCGTAGAACTCGTTGCGGGTGCAGCCGTGGTGCACCAGCTTGTCGGCGTAGAAGCGGGGGCGGTGCAGGGCGTCCAGGTCGGCCGCGTGCAGCGCATCGCCGGCCAGTGCCATCAGCGTGTCCAGCACCCAGCCCGGGTGGGTGGGGCAGCCGGCCACGTTCACCACCGGCAGGCCGCCGCCGGCGCGATAGGCGGCACCGAGCAGGCCGCCCGGGCGCTCGTCTTCATGCTGCAGGCCGCAGGCCTCGGTGGGGTTGGCGCCGGTGGCGCTGAGGCCGCCCCACGCCGCGCAGCTGCCCACCGCCACCACGTAGCGCGCCACCGCGGCCAGGCGTTCGAGCCAGCGCATCATCGGCTGCCCGGTGCCGGCCAGCACATGGAAGCGGCCGCTGCCGTGCGGGCCGCGCAGCACCGCGCCTTCCACGCACAGCACGTCCAGGCGCTGGCGGCCATCCAGGCAGCGCTCAAGCAGGTCGATGAGTTCGCTGCCGCTGTCCAACGAGAGCGAGGGATGCCACAGCAGATCGATGCCGGCCGTGCGCAGCTGGCGCTGGAAATCCGGCGTGTCGGCACACAGCAGCGACATGCTGCAGCCGCCGCAGCCACCGGATTGCAGCCAGAGCACGGTGGTGGGCTGTTGCGCGCTCACGACCGCCCCTCGCGCAGGCCATGGCGCACCAGCTTGGCGGCCAGGCCGCCGCGCGAGAGCCCCAGCTCGCGCGCCACCTGAGATTTGTTCCATTGGGCCCGCAGCAGGGCCTCGCGCAGGATCGCGGCCTCCATCGCGTCCAGCCGTTGTGCCAGCGTGCCCACGGCGGGCAACGCGGCGGGCAGGCCGGCGCCGGACTCAACCGCCCGCATGGGTGATCCGGCCCCGTGAAGCACCTGGCGCGAGAAGGCGGCCGCGCGCACCACGGCCACGCCAGGTTCACCGGCGGAGAGCGCCACCGCGCGCGCCAGCTCGTTACGCAGCTCGCGGATGTTGCCGGGCCAGGCGTGGCCCATCAGTGCCTTCAAGGCATCGTCGGCCAGGCGCTGCGGGGGCAGGCCGAACTGCGTGCACACCTCGGTGAGCAGGCGGCGGGCGATCGGCAGCACATCGGCGATGCGTTCGCGCAGCGGCGGCATCGTCAGCGTGACGCCGGCCAGCCGGTAGTACAGGTCTTCGCGGAAGCGGCCGGCGCGCACCTCGTCTTCCAGCGTGCGGTGGGTGGCGGCGATCACCCGCACATCCACCGGCACCGCGCGGGTGGAGCCCACGGGACGCAGCTCGCCTTCCTGCAGCACGCGCAGCAGGCGCACCTGGAAGGCGGGGGAGGTTTCGCCCACTTCATCCAGGAACACGGTGCCGCCATGGGCGCGCTGGAACACGCCCACGTGGTCTTCGAAGGCGCCGGTGAAGGCGCCGCGCTTGTGGCCGAACAGCTCGGATTCGAGCAGCGTGTCCGGAATCGCCGCGCAGTTCTCCACCACGAAGGGCCCGCCGGCGCGCGGGCTGGCGAAGTGGATGGCGCGTGCCAGCAGTTCCTTGCCGGTGCCCGATTCACCCTGCACCAGCACCGACAGGTCGTAACGTGCAAAGCGGGCGGCCATCTCGCACACGGCATCCAGCGGGCCGCCGGGCGCGCGCTCGATGCGGTCGAAGCCGAAGGCGCTTTGGGCCTGGCGCAGGCGCTCGGCGTTCTTGCGCCGCAGCACCGGGGCGCCGGCGCGCAGCTCGCGGTCCAGGCGCTGCAGGTCCTGGTGCGCGCCTTGGGTGTCCACCGCGTCGCGCACCACGCCGATCAGGTGGTCCGGCGCCCAGGGCTTGAGCACGAAGCGGTAGATGCCGGCGGAGTTGATGCCGTCGATGATGTCGTCGGCATCGGTGTAGCCGGAGACGACGATGCGCACCACGTCGGGCCAGCGCTCGCGCACCTCGGCCAGGAACTCGACGCCGGTGACGCCGGGCATGCGCTGGTCGCACAGGATCACCGACACCGGCTGCTGCAGCAGGCGTTCACGCGCTTCGTCGGCGCTGCTGGCGGTGATGACGCGGAAGTCTTCGTCCAGCGTGCGGCGGATGGCGTCCTGCGAGCGCTGCTCGTCGTCCACCACCAGCACCCACGGCAGCTCGGGCTCGCCGGTGGCCAGCGGGTCTTCGACGCTGCCTTCGCGGGCGTTCACGGGGTGCGGCCCTCTCGGTGCAGTGCCAGGTGGCGCGGTGTCCAGGCGTGCGGCAGCTTGCGCACGAAGTGGTAGCGCGCCACGTGGTAGCTGGGGTCGAAGCCGTAGAAGTTGCGGTGCATCTGGGCGAGTTCGGCGTCGCGGTAGGCCTGCAGCGGGCGCTCGGCTTCGTCGGCGGCGCGCCGGGCCGCCTTGGCCGCCACGCGCGCCGGCCGTGCATTGTGCGCTGCCAGCGCCAGCGCCTGCTGCAGCAGCGCGGCCTCGAAGCCTCGGGCATCGCGTGCGAGCACCTCGTCCACCAGGCCCAGCGCCTGGGCCTGCGGGGCCGAGAGCGGTTGGCGCCCCTGCGTGATCTGGCGCGCACGCTCGGCGCCCACGCGGCGCGGCAGCACGTAGCTCCAGTACTCCGAACCGTAGAGGTTGCCCATGTTCTTGTAGTGCGGGTTCAGCACCACGCCTTCGTGGGCCCACACCGCATCGGCCGCGAGCGCCAGGAACACGCCGCCGGCGCCGGCATTGCCACGCAGCGCGGCCACGGTGAGGCGGTCGGTGGTGGTGAGCAGTTCCAGCACCAGGTCGTCCATGGCCTGGATGTTGCGCATCGATTCGTCGGCCGCGCTGTCGCCCGGGCGCTGCGCGGCGGCCTCGATCAGGTTCAGGTGGATGCCGTTGGAGAAGAAGTCTTCACCGCCCAGCAGCACCAGCACCTGCGTGTCGCGTGCCTTGGCGAAGCGCAGCGCGTCGCGCAGGCGTTCGCACTGGCGGGTGCTCATCGCGCCGTTGTGGAAATCGAAGGCCAGCAGGCCGACGCGGGCACCGGCGGTGCCGGCTTCGCGGTAGTGCAGTTCGTCCCAGTCGGCGGCGTCGGCGCGGTCCAGCGGGGTGGGCAATTCGGGCAATGTGGATGCCGCCTCGGCGAAGGCCAGCGTGGCCGGCAGCTTCAGCGAGGGCAGGCCTTCGGCATCGAGCGCGGCCAGGCGCACATGGCCGATCCACACCGCGCCATCCACGGTGCGGCGCAGCAGGGCCGGGCCGCGGCGCGCGATCAGTTCGCCGGGGGTGCCGCCGGGCACCCGCGTCGCGGCGGCCGCACCGTCGTGGGCATCGAACAGGTGGCAGGGCGCTTCGAACAGCCGGTCGGCGGTGCCGGGGTGGCCGTCGCCGCAGCGAATGCGGCGCAGCACCTCGGCGGTGGGCATCGTGGCCCAGTCGATGGCCCGCTCGGCCTGCGGCAGCGCGGGCCACCACTGGCCGGCCTGCGGTGCCGGGGCGGGCGCATCGGCGGGCAGCCGAGCCAGGGCCTGCAGCACCGCGGCCAGCGCGGCCTGGGTGACCTCGCCGCGGTACAGGCTGCTCTTGGTGGCCCCGCGCATCGGAAAGCCCACGCTGGCCCACACCGGGCCGGCGTCGAAATCGGCAATCGCCTGCAGCACGGTGAGCCCCCAAGCCGCCTCGTCGCGCAGGATCGCGCGGTCCAGCGCCGCCGGGCCCCGGTCGCCCACGATGCCCGGGTGCACCACCAGGCACAGGTGCCGGCTCCACACCGATTCGGGGATGCGGCGCTTCAGGAAGGGGGCCAGCACCACGTCGGGCCTGAACAGCGCCACGGCTTCTTCAGTGACGGCATCGGCGATGTCCAGCTCCAGCGACACCGTGTGGCCGCGCCCGCGCAGCTCGACCCACAGCCGCTGGGTCAGGCTGTTGAAGCTGTGCGACAGCAGGAGGATGCGCACGTTCAGCAGATGCGTGGCAACTGCTCGCCGCTGAGCCAATCCACCACGCGGCGGCCGCCGAAGCGGGTGGCCATCTGCACGAAGCGCTGGGGATCGTCGGTGACGCTGCCGATGCGCTGCGCCTGCTGGCCCAGCGGATGGGCCCGCATCGCGGCCAGCACCGCATCGGCCGCCTCGGGCGCGCAGACGGCGACCAGCTTGCCCTCGTTGGCGATGTACAGCGGGTCCAGCCCCAGCAGCTCGCAGGCGGCCTCGACCTGGGCGCGCACGGGAATGGCGGCTTCGTCCAGCAGCATGCCCACGCCCGATTGGCGGGTGATCTCGTTCAACGTGGTGGCCAGGCCCCCACGCGTGGGGTCGCGCAGCACGCGCAGTGCGCCGCTGTCGCGCCCGGCGGCCTGCAGCATCGTGGCCACCAGGGTGTGCAAGGCGGCGGTGTCGGATTCGATCGTGGTCTCGAACTCCAACGATTCGCGTTGGGAGAGCACCGCCACGCCGTGGTCGCCGATCGTGCCCGACAGCAGCACCACGTCGCCCGGCCGGGCGCGATCGCCGCCGAGCACCACGCCCGCGGGCAGCACGCCGACGCCGGTGGTGGTGATGAACACGCCGTCGCCCTTGCCCTGCTCGACAACCTTGGTGTCGCCGGTGACGATGGCCACGCCCGCGTCGCGCGCGGCCGCGCCCATCGATTGCACGATGCGTTGCAGCTCGGCCAGCGCAAAGCCTTCCTCGAGGATGAAGCTCGCGGCCAGGTACAGCGGTGTCGCGCCCATCACCGCCACGTCGTTCACCGTGCCGTGCACCGCCAGGCAGCCGATGTCGCCACCGGGGAAGAACAGCGGCGAGATCACGTGGCCATCGGTGCTCATCACCAGCCGGCCATTGGCGGCCGGCAGCGTGGCGCCGTCGTTGCCCTGGCGCAGCAGGGGGTTGTCGAAGGCCGGCAGGAACAGCTCTTCGATCAGCTGCGCGCTGGCGCGGCCGCCGGCGCCGTGGTTCATGTCGATGCGGCCGTGTTTGATGTCCAGCGGCCGGATGTAGTCCTTCTTCATGTTGCTGCCACCACCGGGATGTCCTTGAAACGGCCGTAGGCGTAGTGCGCCGCGCAGGCGCCTTCGGACGACACCATGCACGAGCCCATCGGGTTCTCGGGCGTGCACACGGTGCCGAAGAGCTTGCAGTCCACCGGCCGCTTCACGCCGCGCAGGATGGCGCCGCATTCGCACTGCTTGTGGTCGGGCACGGGCGTGTAGGTGAGGCCAAAGCGCTGCTCGGCATCGAAGCGCGCGAAGGCGGGGCGGATCTTCAACGCGCTGTACGGCACCTCGCCCAGGCCGCGCCATTCGAAGCGGGTGCGAAGCTCGAATACCTCGCTCACCAGGCGCTGCGCGGCGAGGTTGCCTTCGCGGGTGACGGCGCGGGTGAATTCGTTCTCCACCTCGCAGCGGCCTTCGTTCACCTGGCGCACCAGCATCAGGACGGCCTGCATCACGTCCAGCGGCTCGAAGCCGGCGATGACCACCGGCTTGCGGTATTCCTCGGCAAAGTGCTCGTAGGGCAACGAGCCGATGATGATGCTGACGTGCGCCGGGCCGATGAACCCATCCAGCGGCACGGTGCCGTACTGCCGCACCTCGGGGCTTTGCAGGATGTGGGTGATGGCGCTGGGCGTGAGCACATGGCAGCTGAGCACGCTGAAATTGGCCAGGTCTTCCGCGGCGGCCTGGCGGATGACCAGTGCCGTGGGCGGCGTGGTGGTTTCGAAGCCGATGGCGAAGAACACCACCTGCCGATCCGGGTGCGCGCGGGCGATCTTCAATGCGTCGGCGGCCGAATACACCATGCGGATGTCGGCCCCGCGTGCCTTGGCCTTCATCATCGACAAGCTGTTGGAGGCGGGCACGCGCATCGTGTCGCCGTAGGTGCAGACGATCGCGTGGTGCTCCATCGCCAGCGCAATGGCCTGGTCGATGCGGCCGATGGGCAGCACGCACACGGGGCAGCCGGGGCCGTGGATCATGCGTACTTCGGGCGGTAGCAATTCACCGATGCCGTAGCGCGAGATGGCATGCGTGTGGCCGCCGCAGAACTCCATGAAGTGGTAGCGCCGGCCGGGCTGCAGCTCGGCGGCGATGCGGGTGGCGATCTGGCGCGCCAGCGTGCCGTCGCGGAATTCGTCGACGTACTTCATGCCGCGCGCACCGGGCTCGGCTGCACGGCTTCCGAAGCCTCCGCGGCCGACAGTTCGGCGAACAAGGCCAGCGTGCGCGCGGCCTCCTCGGGGTCGAGCAGGCCGATGGCGTGGCCCACGTGCACGATCACGTAGTCGTCGACGCGGGCTTCGGGCACCAGCGCGATCGAGATTTCCTTGCGCACGCCGGCGAGGTCGACCACCGCGGTGTCGGTGCCGCGCAGTTCAACGATGCGGGCGGGGATGGCGAGGCACATGGGTCAGGGTCCTTCTTGCACGTGGGGCGCTGATTCGTTGATGTGACGAAGCCTGGTGCTGAGCGGCAGATGGGACCGTTACCGGCCCTGTGCAGCCGCTCGACGGCTGTTGGCTTGTGTGGGTTGGAGCGGCAAAGCCGGTGGCCGGTGCGCTGGCCGGGCGGAGACCGCGCATCCTAGGGTTCCAGTGGCATCGGATGGGTGGGACGGAAGGCGACGTCGCCAACCGTGCAGGCGGCCACCCAGGCCTGGCCCAGTGCGAGGCCGGCGTCGCCGCAGCTCACGGTGACCGGCTGCAACACCCGCAGGCCTTGTTGCTGCAGCGCTTGCGTGATGCGGGTGGTGAGCAGCTTGTTCAGGAAGCACCCACCGCCCAGCACCACCGTGTCGGTGCCGTGGCGCCGCGCGGCCTGCGCGGCCACGGTCACCAGGCCGTTGGCCAGGGCCAGGTGGAACAGCGCGGCGCCTCGGCCCTGCGCCTCGGCGCCGTGGCTGGCCAGTGCGGCGATCTGGGTCATCGGGGCACGCAGGTCCAGGCTGTCGCAAGGCGCGTCGAAGCCGGGGTGGGCGTCGAGCCAGGCGGTGGCCGCGTTCTCCAGTGTGATGGCGGCCTCGGCCTCGAAGGCCTGGCGCACGCTCAGGCCCAGCAGGCCGGCCACCGCGTCGAACCAGCGGCCCGCGCCGGTGCTGAGCGGGCTGTTGAGCTTGCGCGCCAGCATGGCCTGCACCGTGCGGGCGGCCTGCACGCCCACGGCGGGTGCGAGGCGCGGGGTGATCTCGTCGGCCCGGCCCAGCCACTGCAGCACCGAGGCGGCCATGCGCCAGGGCTCGCGCGCGGCCACGTCGCCCCCGGGCAGGTGCAGCGCGGGCAGGTGGTCCAGCCGCTGCCAGCGCGCGCCTTCGACCAGCAGCAGCTCGCCACCCCAGGCGGTGCCGTCCAGGCCCAGGCCCACGCCATCGAGCGCCAGTCCGATCACCGGGCCTTGCAGGCCTTGCTCGGCCTGCACCACGGCAATGTGGGCATGGTGATGCTGCACGCCGATGGCCGGCACACCGTGCTCGGCGGCCACGCGCTGGGCGACATGGGTGCTGTGGAAATCGGGGTGCAGGTCGTGCGCCACGGCCTGCAGCGGGCCGCCGGCGCGGGCCAGCAGCGCGGCGACCGAGGCGTCCAGCATCGCGCAGTGCGCGGGGTCGGCCAGATCGTCGTGCAGCGGCGACCAGTGCACCTCGTCGCGCTCGATCAGGCAGGCCGTGTTCTTCAGCCAGGCGCCGCAGGCCAGCACACGCGCGGGCGCGCTGCGGGGCAGGGGACGGGTGCCGAGCAGTGGCATGGCGATCGGGCGGGACGCGGCGCTCAGGCGTCGGGTGCGGCCGCGGCGTGATCGTGATCGTGGTCGTGGTCGTGATCGTGATCGTGATCGTGATCGTGATCATGCGCGTGGCCGTGCGCGGGCGGCGGCGCCACCGCCTCGTGCTCGAGCAGCCAGTCCACCCAGGCGTCCAGGCCCTGGCCGGTGCGGGCCGAGACCAGCAGCACCTCGATGGCCGGGTTCACGCGCCGGGCGTTGTCGATGCAGCGCGGCACATCGAAATCCACGTAGGGCAGCAGGTCGGTCTTGTTGATCACCATCAGCGAGGCGGCGGCAAACATGTCGGGGTACTTCAGCGGCTTGTCGTCGCCTTCGGTCACCGAGAGGATCGCCACCTTGGCACGTTCACCCAGGTCCCACATCGCGGGGCAGACGAGGTTGCCCACGTTCTCGATGAACAGCAGCGCGCCGGGGGCGCGCGGGTGCGCGCCAGTGTGGCCGTGTTCGTGCGAATGCTCGTGGCCGTGCTCGTGGCCGTGCTCGTGGCCAGGCGCATGGTGATGCGCATGGTGATGCAGCGGCAGCCGCGCGAAGGCGGCCGCGACCATCGGCGCATCGAGGTGGCAGCCCTTGCCGGTGTTGACCTGGATCGCCGGCGCGCCGGTGGCGCGGATGCGGTCGGCGTCGTTGCTGGTCTGCTGGTCGCCTTCGATCACCGCCACCGGCAGCGTGGGCGCCCGGTGGCGCAGCGCGAAGATGGTGGCGCACAGCAGCGTGGTCTTGCCCGAGCCGGGGCTGGACACCAGGTTGAAGGCCTCGATGCCGTGGGCGGCGAAGTGGGCGCGGTTCTGCCCGGCAATGCGGTTGTTCTCGCCCAGCACGTTGGTCTCGAGCGTGATGGCCCGGGCCTGGCTCATGCCGGGCACCGAGACGCGGGCCGTGCCGGCGCCGAAGTGCAGGTCGCCGGTGGCGGGGTTCACGGCCGGTGCGGCGTCCGGCGCCACGCCCTCGGTCGGCGCGGCCGCGCCGGTGCTGCATCCACAGACGACACACATGATGGCTTCTCCTTCAGGCCGAGGCGGCTTCGCCCACAGGCCGGGTTTCGTCGTGCACCAGCAGGTCGATCACCCGCAGCTCGGTGCCACCGGTGGGCTGCAGCTGGTGGCCGCCGCAGCGCGGGCAATCGTCCAGCCGGTGGCGGATGGGCACGCTGGTGCCGCAGGGCAGGCACCAGGCGGTGCCCGGGGGTTCGTCGATCAGGATCTCGGCCGCGGCCAGGCAGGTGCCGGGGGCGATGGCCTCGAGCGCAAAGCGCAGCGAGGGCACGTCCACGCCGCACAGGCTGCCGGCTTCCAGCCGCAGTTGCGAGACGCGTGCGAAGCCTTCACGCTGCGCGGCCTCTTCCACCACACGCAGGATGCCGCCAGCCAGGCTGAGCTCATGCATGGCTGGCCTCCGCGGTGCGCGCTTCGGGCAGCAGGATGTCGATCTCGACGCAGGGGTCGAAGGCCAGCGCCAGGCGCAGCGCATCGTCGTGCATCGTGGGGCCCTGCAGCCCGCTCAGCGCCTGGGCCAGCACGCCGGCGGGGTGGAAGTTCCATTCGGTGGGCGCCAGCACCTGGCAGGCGGCCACCCGCGGGCCGTCGGCACCGGGTTCGAGCTGCACGCGGTGCAGCAGCAGGCCGCGCGCCATTTCGGTCCAGGCCAGGCCTTCGTTCGGGCCCAGCGGCATGGCGCCGTGCGCCAGCCAGGCGTCGCCACCGGGCGCCGCCAGGCGCAGCAGGTCGACCACACGGCTGAGGCATCGCATCCAGGCATTGTGGGACGGCAGGGCCAGGCTGTCATGCACCCGCGTCCACGGGCCGGTGTCCGGCACCTCGCCCTGCCAGCGTGGCTGGGCGCAGAAGCCGGGCACCTGGGCCATGGCCCGCGCCAGGCGCGGCAGGTGGGTGTGGGGCGCACGCAGCACATCGAGCGGGCGGTGCGCGGTGGCCAGCGCCAGCGCGGCCGCGCGCTGCGGGCGCAGCAGCCGGGCCACCGGGCTGGCCGAGGTTTCGCACCACTGCTGCGGCCAGGCCAGAGGGTCGGCCTCGAAGCGGCGCAGCCACTGCTGCGGGTGCATGCCCAGCCATTTGTGTTCCAGCCAGGCGGGCAGGGCGGCCAGGCGGTCGGCGGCCGGCCAGTCATGGCGCCACAGCGGGCAGGCGCGCAGCACCAGCAGGCCTTCGTCGGCCCCGCTGGCGTGGGGCAGCAGGCGGGCCCAGTCGTGCGTGATGCGCAGCAACTGGTCGCGTGCCGTGCCCAGGCGCAAGGCCTGGGCCGCCTGGGCTGCCGTGGCATCGTCCAGGCCCGGCCGGCCCAGTGCTGCGGCCACGGCCCGCTGTGCGGTGAGCCGGTGCGCGTGGGCGCAGAGCGTGAACACCGCGGCCAGCAGGCCGGGCAGTTCGTCTGCCTGGCGCCCCGGGGCCAGGCGGGCCGCCAGGTCCGGCCGGGTGTTGCGGACGGTGGGCAGCGGGCGGCCCGGCATCAGCACGACGCGGCCGGCGAGCGGGCTCGGGCCGGTCATCGCAGGCCCGCCGCCGAACGGCCGAACAGGAAGCCGCGCCGGGCCGGCAGCGCTTGTGACGGGGCCGGCGCAGGCGCTGGCGCGACGGGCGCATGGTCAGGCGGCACCGCCGCCGGCAACGGGCCTGCGGTGGGCGGCGTGGCGCGCAGCATCGCCAGGGCTTCGGTGGCCAAGGCCACCGCGGCCTGCTGGTCGGCCAGGCCCTGCATCGGCGAACACAACGAGCACATCTCGAAGCGGCCGATCACGGCTTCCTCGGCGCCGGTGAACCACAGCGCCTGCGTGCCGGCCGGGCGCGAGCCCTGTTCACCCGGGCGCAGCACCCCTGCAGGTGCCTGCGCGAGGGGCAGGCGCAGCAGGTTCATGAACCAGGGCGTGACCAGCACGCCGAGCGCGAGGCCTTCGTCCGCCCCGTCCAGCGGCGCGAAGCCCACCGCCTGCACCCGCAGCGCCGGGTTCAGCAGCGGCAGGCCCTGCATGCGGGTGTGGCCGATGTGCGCGAAGGCCGCTTCCAGGGCCTGCACGCGAAGGTGGAGGGCGGTGCCGGGCACGGTGACCGGGCCTCAGGCCGGGGCGGCCAGCACCATGAACTGCTCGGCATCGCCATCGCACTGCGGGCAGCGCCAGTGCACGGGCAATGCGCCGAAGGGCGTGCCCGGCGGCACCTGCCAGACGGGGTCGCCCACGGCGGGGTCGTACACCCACCAGCAGATCTTGCACTCGAGGCGGGTCCGGGCCTCGAGGCGGGCCCGGTCGCCGAGGTAGCTGCCCTCGAAGCCCGGCGTGTTCACGGGCTCACCATCCAGGCCAGCACCTCGCCCAGGCGCTCGGCCGAGTCGTGCAGGTCCTGCACCGCCGCGCAGGCGACATCGGGCATGTCGGTCACCTCCACGGCGTTGAGGATCACCGCGTCCTGCGAGTTGTAATAGACCACCCGCCAGGTGTTCTTGACGCAGGTGCTGGTGATGCGGCAATTGCCGTAGCCGCGCGACAGCACCAGCACCCGGCCGGTGCCCAGCCACTGGTCCAGCGCCGCGATGTCCGCCGGGGCCAGCGGCAGCAGGCTGAGGTTGACGACATGCGGCACATCCCCCGGCCGCCAGCGCTGGCTGTGGTCGGCCAGCTCACTGACCAGGGCGGGCGCGTTCATCACCTGCGGTGCCCAGGTGGTGGGCAGCGGCGGCGGCGCCGCGCCATCCGAGCGGGCGGCCTCGCGCAAGGCCTGTGGCACCGCGCCGAGTTCGATGTGGTCGTGCAGCGTGCCATCGGGCTGCTGCGTGAACACGCGCCAGACGCCGGCGAACACCGACTCCTGGGCCCGCAGCGTGGCGTGGCCGGCGGCCGGCAGCACCTGCGCGCTGACCTCGCCTTCGCCCAGCACCTGGTTCACCAGCAGGCGGTCTTCATCGGCCAGGCCCGCCAGCGAGAGCGGCGCCACGGGCTCACCGCGCAGCAAGGCCTGCAGGCTGGCCAAGGCGTGCTGCAGCAGTTGCCGGGCGCCGCCGTGCGCGGCCAGTTCCTCGGGCTCGGGCAGCACCGGCGGGCGGTAGGTGTCCATGCCCTGCGGCATGCTCAGGTAGTCGAGCGTCTGGTCCTCGTCCTGGCTGCCGGGGCCGAGCGCGGCCACCACGGGGATCGGGAAGGGCTTGTGCATCACGGGCCTCCGGCCTTCAGTGGCAGCTGGGCGCTGTTGTGGCGACCAGCGGGATGCCGATGCCGGGCACGCGCCCCGCGGGCAGGGCCAGGGCCTGCTGCACGCGTTCGAGGTAGTCGGTCCAGTCCAGCATGCCGCTGATCGTGGCGACATAACCGCCATCGCGCAGGAACACCAGCGCCGGCCAGCGCTGGCAGGCGAACCGGCGGGCGATCGCATCCTCGTCCTCGCGCTCGACCACGCCGATGGCGAAGCGCCGCCCGGCGCAGCGTTGCAGTTCGGGCAGCACCACGGCCACGTCCAGCGCTTCGGGGAAGCGCACCGGATCGCCGCTGAAGAACAGCACGCGATCGCCGGGTTCGGCCAGCCAGGCGTCCAGCGTGGCCGGCGTGATGCGGGTGGCCTGGTGCTGCTGGATCAGGCGTTCGACAAGCGGGGGCAGGGGCATGGGGTCTTCTCGTTCAGGGCAAGGGGGCGCCGCCGGTCAGCGCGGCGAGTTGCTCGGCGCTCAGCGCCGAGGGCAGCGCAAAGGCGGCGGCGTGGGGGGCTTGGTCGTCATGCCCGCCGGCCAGGGCCGTGGCCAGCAGGTCCAGCGTGGCGTTGATCTCGGCGGCGCGCTCGGCGCTGAGCCGCTCGCGCGCGCTGCCCAGGAACACCAGCAGCCAGTCGCCCGGTTGCACGGGGCCGAGGAGACGGGTGTCGACCAGCTGGGCTTGCGCCGCGGCCGTGGCGCCACCGCGGCCCAGCGCGAGCGCGCGCTCGCCGCGCACCTCGATCACCTGCAGGGGAATGCCGATGCACATGGGCGTGGCCTCAACGCGGCGGCAGGAAGCGCTCGTCGCCCACGCGGCAGGCCAGCGCCTCGGGCGGGCGGCCCTGCTCGTAGGCGGCCAGCGCCAGCGTGGGCACGGTCAAGGCCTCGGGTTCGTCTGGCGGGCAGTCGCGCGGCTCGGGGCGGGCGCCCCAGGCACGCAGCGCATCCACGCCCAGCGCCACCGCGTCTTCCAGCGCCAGCTTCACGCGCGGCCGCAGGCTGCCACCGTAGTCTTCCAGTTCCTCGGGCTGGCAGCCGATCAGCAGCACCTGCTTCGGGTACTGCTCGGTGAGTTGCGCGAGCATCAGCACTTCCTGGAAGCCGGTCTGGTGCAGGCTCATCTTCTTGGCGCCCAGGAAGCGCGGCACCTCGTCGTCTTCAATGACTTTCAAGGTGCCGGGTGGCAGGCCGTAGTCGATGGCGTCGAAGATCAGCAACTGCTCGGCGGCCTGCACATGCTGGATCAGGTACAGGCCCTGCGTGCCGCCGTCGACCAGGCTCACCTCGGGGCCGAAGGACCAGCGCTGCTGCAGCGCTTCGACGCAGCGCACGCCGAATCCTTCATCCGCCCACAGCACGTTGCCGATGCCGAGTACGACGATCATGTCCGGGGCTCCTCAGTGCTTTGGCACGGGTCTTGGTGTGTCGATGCACGGCGTGTGTGCAGGTGGCTGATGTCGGCCCGTCGCTGTCGTCGGCGCGTGCTTGTTTGCGCAGGTTGGAGCGGCAAAGCCGGGTGCGTGCTGCGCGGCCAGGGCGACATCGCGGTCGGCTCTGGCGAGCCGACTGCCCTGCGCTGCTCGCGGACGCGGGATGGTCGGACAACTCGCGGGCGGGTACGCCCGCTCAGACAAGTCCGCCCAGGTCGCTGCGCTCCCCGAC